>CAWAVJ010000033.1:0-69194 GCA_963785355.1 uncultured Alphaproteobacteria bacterium | reverse complement strand
TACACGGCGGATTTGCGTATCGATGCCGATTTGGCGAAGGGATGCGGAATAAGCGAGCATAAGGCGTTCTTGTTCCGCCGATCCGCAAAGCATCTCGAAGGTAAAAGAAAGCCCCGTCGCCTTGGAGGTCATGACGCCGTCTTTCAGCTGGTAGCCAGCCTCGTTCAGAAGCGCGATCGCTTCTTGCGGCCCCCGCGGTTGGTTCCAGTGCCATCGCTGACCGGTTGGCTGAATGTGCCTTCTAGGACGCCGGGAGCGAGCTGGTTCGCGTAGGGCGCCAGCAGTTCGCGCTCGCGCCCGTCCGCTGGCCTGCCGTGCGAAGAAAGCTCGGAGCGGTCGAAAAAGCTTTCCGTCCTGGCGTAAAGCCCGCGAAAAGAACGTCTTGTTCAGCCACTCGAAGTCGAACGCGCGCGTCAGCGCCTGGCGCACAAGGGGGTCTGCAAAAATACAGGGCGCCTGGTATTGAAAACCAGGGCGGCCATGGCGTGCGGGCACGCCCACGCTGAATTCCAGTTTCTTAACGAGCCCGGCACGTGCCGCAGGAAAATCGAAAGCCTCCGTCCATTTGACGGGATCGATGCTATCGCTATCGCCCATCACGTCGAAAAGCCCCTTGCGGAAGGCATCCATCATCGTTGTGCTGTCGCGGTAGTAGTCGATCCGGATAGTGTCGAAATTGAATTGACCGCGCCTAACGGGGAGATTCCGCCCCCAGTAATCCGGGTTTCGCTTAAAAACAATGCTAGAGCCGGGAGATACGTCTGCAACGGTGTAGGCGCCGGTCCCGACCGGCTTCGCAAAGCTAGTCTTATCGAAATCTCCAGGCGCGACGGCGTGCTGCGGCAAAATCGGCATCAACCCCATAATGAGGGGCATCTCGCGGTCGCCGCTGCCCGCGAAAGTAAATTTCACGCCGCGGTCTCCAACTTTCGCCCGACCAATCTTTCTCTGTAATATTCCCCACTGTTCTTGCCGCCTTTTTCTTTAAGAAGGGACCAGGAGAACAGCACGTCGGCGGGGGTGACGGGCACGCCATCGGAGAAGTGCGCCTCGGGGCGGATTTGAAACGTGACTGAGCTGCGATCCTCCGGAGTTTCGATACTTTCGGTGATAAGTCCATACAAAGAAAACGGTTCGTCGTAGCTGCGGGCCATCAGCGGCTCGTAGACGTATTCGATAACGCCGGCGGCGGGTTCGCCCCTGATATTGAGCGGGTTGAGGCTATCGAAGAAGCCAAGAGCGCCCAGCCGCAACTCACCGCCCTTGGGCGCACCCGGATTAACATAACTTAAGTGTGGAAGCGCATCGGCGTATTTGGGCCGGCCGTGCATCGCGATTGCGGGCTCCGGCGCAGCCCATGCTGCCCCGTACAGGAAGCAAGCGGCCACTGTTGCCAGAATGCAATTCCGTCCGGCTAATCTTCGGCATTTAGCCCAGCGTTTAATGTCTCCATGCGCCAAAATGTCAGCTCTCTCTGCGTGTACTGCCGATTTAATCCGAGCTTTAGGCATTGAAAACTTCGAAAAAATGGCAGAGCAGCAGTTCGTGTGACCGGTATGGCGCGAAAAGGATGCAGTTCGATATAGACTGTAAGACTGTCACGGGAAAGCCGCAATTGGCGGGTTTTCAAGCAACAGCCCACGCATGTGGGGCGAAGGATAGGATACCCAGCACAGTTCCGGGGAAAGGTTCGCATTAATGGTTTTCGCACGGCTTATGATGGCGGCCTCGATAGGTATGGCCGCGACATTGGCGCTAACGCTCGGTACAACCGGGAGTATGGCTGCCGATACGAAGAAACCTGCAGCACCCGCGGCGGCGCCGGCCGAAGCGGCGGATGCGGCTCAGAAGCCAGTGGACATCTGGTACAAGCTCTGTTTCGACGTTCCGGTTCCCGAGCCAGTAAAGCCTGGCGAGCAGCCGAAGCAGCAGAAGCCCGAGGAGATGAAGAAACGTACATGTGCATCACCCAGGTTGACGTTCGCGACAACGTGATCGGAGCGCTCCGTGGCAAGCTCGCGCTCCGCCAAACTGCGGGTCAGGAGAAGCCGCAGTTGCTGGCGATGCTGCCCTTGGGGTCCTCGCTGCCTCTGGGAGCGCTCGTGAAGATTGACGACAAGGAGCCCATCAAGCTGCAGTACCAAGCTTGCGATCAGGCCGGCTGCCACGCCGAAGCGGCCGGGAACCCGCTCTGGTCGAGTTGATGAAGACAGGCAAGCAGATAGCCTATCTCGGCATCGACGTGACGGGGCAAGCGCTCAACATCCCGCTGCCGCTCGAAGGCTTTGCAAAGGCACTCGACGGTAAGCCGATACCGATGGAAAAGTATACCGAGGACCAGAAGAAAATTGCCGACTTCATCCGTCAACGTGTAGCCGAACTCCGCAAGAAGCAGGAGGAGGCCCAGAAGAACGGTGGTGCGGCAGCAGCACCGGCGGCGGATCCGAAGAAGAAGTAAGCTTGAGGACATCCAAGCTAAAGCGCGGCAAGGGATAGAATACCCAGCACAGTTCGGGGAAAGGTTCGCATTAATGGTTTTCGCAAAGCTTATGAGGGCGGCCTCCATCGGTATGGCCGCGACGTTGGCGCTCACACTCGGTACAACCGGGAGCATGGCCGCCGATACGAAAAAACCTGCAGCAGGTGCCGCAGCACCCGCCGCAGCGCCAGCCCAAGCGGCGGACACGGCTCGGAAACCGGGAGACGTCTGGTACAAGATCTGTATGGAACGCCCGGTCCCCGAGCCAGTAAAGCTGAGCGAGCCGCCGAAGCAGCAGAAGCCTGAGGAGATTAAGAAAGTTAATATGTGCATCACCCAGGTTGACGTGCGCGACAACGTGATCGGCGTCCGCGGGAAGTCTGCGATCCGCCAAACTGCGGGTCAGGAGAAGCCTCAGCTGATGGCGATGCTGCCCTTGGGCGAAATACTGCCTCTGGAAGCGCTCGTGAAGATTGACGACAAGGAGCCCATCAAGCTTACATACCAAAGTTGCGATCAGGCCGGCTGCTATGCCGAAGCGGCGTAACCCGGCTGTGCGATCTCATGAAGACAGGCAAGCAGATAGCCTATCTCGGCATCGACGTAAACGGGCAATCGATGAGCATCCCGCTGCCGCTCGCAAGCTTTGCAAAGGCATACGACGGTCAGCCGATACCGATGGAAAAGTATACCGAGGACCAGAAGAAAATCGCCGACTTCATCCGTCAACGTGTAGCCGAACTCCGCAAGCAGCAGGAGGAGGCCCAGAAGAACGGTGGCGCAGCAGCAGTTCCGGCGGCGCCAGCACCGGCAGCGGATCCGAAGAAGAAGTAAGCTTTAGGAAATTCAAGCCAAAAAGGCCGCTTTATGCGGCCTTTTTCATCCTCATACTAGGCGCAGTAAGTCTTGACCTGCTCCCCGCCGTCGCGATCGGCTTTAGCCCCGAGGCGGCGGGCGTCGCCGCGGAACGGTCAGAACTCATAGCGCCATTTCGCAGGGAGATAATTTCATGCCCGCGCAGTTCTGGCTATTCCTGGCGGCGCTTTCAGGCGGCTTGGCGGTGGTTCCTGCCCGCGCCGTAGGCGCGCATTTGCTCTCCGATACGGCCTCGCTCGATGGCCCTCTGCAGCAGGCTTACCGCACCGCGCAGAATAACCACGCGATCCATTCGGTTGCGCTCCTGGCAACCGGGATCCTCATGCTGTATTCGCGAGGGCACGGCGCCTGGCTTCTCCGCGCTGGGCGCTGAAGCCGCTGCCGCTGCGTTCACAATCGGCATTGTGCTGTTTTCCGGCGGCATTTATGCGCATGTGGCGGGCGGCTTCGCTTCCACAAAGGTTGTTCCCGCGGGGGGTATGTTCCTGATTGCAGGCTGGGCGGCGCTTGCCATCGGCGCGCTGGGCCTCCGCTAGAGTGCGTCCGGAAAATTGCGAAGCGGTTTTCCGATAAGACGCACGGCTAAAAAACAAAAGACTTAGAGCCCCGCTTTTGATTCCATCAAAAGCGGATAGGCTCTAGAGTGCGTCCGGAAAAAGTGTGAGCGGTTTTTCCGATAAGACGCACGGCTAAACAACAAGCTAGAGCCCGCTTTTGATTCTATCAAAAGCGGATAGGCTCTAGGGTGCGGGCGGCCCGGCTGCCGGTACGATTGGGAGAGAAAGCCGGTGCTTGGGGCGTAGACGCGAAACGGACCGGCGCCTGCGAACCGGCTCACGGCAACACGATCAGTGAGCCACGGCGCCATTGAGCGACGCAGGCCTGCGGCGGCTCGGGCTCTTGGATTGCTGCTTCGCGGGCGTAATCGTGCGGATAGCCTTTTCGGGCTTTTTCGCTGCCTTTGCTGGCTTTTTCGACGCCTGGGCCTTGCGCATAGTCCTGGCGACGCGGTCGGCTTCGCTGTTGGCGATATTCAGCGCAAAACAGAGGTTTTGCGAACGGGAGGCGTCGAGACCGCGGGCGGCTTCAACGGCCTTCGCGAGGCATTGGACGATAAGATTCGATTCCAGAAGGAGACATGGTTGCCATTTTCTTTGCTTTCTTTCGATAACTGGCCCTGTTGGCCGCACCTTAAATAGCAACCTACAGTTGAGGCTGGTTTAATCCGGCATTTTAAATTGAAGCAATCTCTTGTTTTTTCAGGAGTTTTGCCGCAACCTAAGCGGGTGCGGCCAATCTCCGGCAAACCCGCGCCTAAGCGGAAGCCCTTCGTGCGTCATCGCGAGGAGGCCGCCGTGGCGCTCGCCGTCGCAATGACGGTGGCCTAAAGCCGGTTCAAAAGCTCGGCCTTCTTGGCCGCGAACTCCTCCTCGGTGAGTATCCCCTTGTCCCTCAGCCCGCCTAGCTGCTCGATCAGCGCCAGGATCGAGCCAGCGTCGGCCGTGGCAGGCTTTTGAGTTGGCGCCGTCCTGGCAGCGGCGTTCTTGCCCTCAGGTGCGGTTCGGGTCTCTGCCGCGATGCCGTAAACGCGAGGAAAGCTATTGAGGCGCACAGGCCCGCGATTGCTTGCGAAGACGGGCGCCGCCCCCGCGCCGCCCTGCTGCAAAGCTATGCCTTCGATGTTGAAACCGGTGGTGTCGTAGACCTCGATGTGGCCCGCCAGATCGACCGCCAGCCGCCGGATGCCGGCGAAATATGCGTAGCGGCATGCGTTGCGCGATCCGGCTAGGGACGGCTCTCCGAGCTCTGCGGGCCACCAGCCGTAAGGAGAAGCCGTAGGAGAAGCGCCAGCGCCCTCTTTGCCGGCACAGCCAGCACCATCGCCACGGGACTGCGGCTGGCCCATGGGCGCAAACAGGCTCGCCTGGGATAGGCTAGCCTCGGCCAGGCTTGCCTGGGACGCGAGCAGGTTCGACAAGTCGTTGCAGAGATTATCGACCGTGGCCTTCATCGCGTTGCCGGCCATATCGCCGAACATGGCGCTGCCGCCGCGCATCCATTCGACGCTGCCGCCGAATTCAGGCGCATCGAACCGCGCCACGCTGCCGCCGCCCTTGGCCATGGCGTCGAGCATCGTTTTCACGGTATCGGCGCCGATCTTGTACTGCTCAGCGAGTGCCCCGACGATCTTTTCACCCTCCGGCGTAAGCATGGCCATGACGCGCCTCCCAACGGCTTGTTTGTTATTTAGATTAGGACTGCGGGGACCGATTGCAATTGGCGCACGCGGAAAACGCCAGGCGGCCCGCCGGCGCGGCGATGAGCCTGAATACGGTTTCCCGTTTATTACCAAGCTGCGCATGTTTCCGCATTTCGGAAGTAAATTTCGATCTTGAATAAGTATAGCACAGGCGCGTTTCGGAAGACTTAAGCAAGGAACGCAACACTAAGCCATTGTTATATATAAAACAACGCTCGGGCGCGGGGCTGGATGGCTGCACAATTTCAGGAAATATTCAGGTTAACCGGAAAGTTGTCCGTATATTTAATAGGGTTTTGGACTCGCAGAAATCGACCTAAAGTGGCAAAAGATTCGCAGAAAGACGGCGGCGGAAAATATGAGACCTTGGCATTTACCATGCCGGCATTAAACATAACACGGTTGATTTTGTGTTGTAGGGGCAAGGGGCATTCCGTACCTTTGCGCGGTAGGTGGCGAAGGCTGAAATAGGCTTGGCGGAGTCAGGAAGATGTGTGAAATTTCTGGCGAGATGGGTGGATGAGATGCTTGTGCGCGCCAGGGCCATAGACCTGCCATCGGCAGCCCAAAGCGCATGAACCTGTCCGGCGCGCTTTCGATCCTGAAGACAGGGAAATCCACAGGCAGGAATAGGCCGCCGTCGATGCTGATGCCCTCGGCGAGAATCAGACGTATGTTTGCCGTGGCCGGTAAGAAATTTCCGGACAGGCTCATTACGGAGAGCATCTCAGGGGATTGAAACATCGTGAAACAAGGTAAGGCAACGGCCGCCGGAACGGATTCGCTCTTTCTCGATCAACTGCGAAAGCTGCACGGCGATCTTCGCGCCGTGGGCGAGAAGGCGGTGGACTACGTGCTTCCGGCAAAGATCCAGGCCAAGGCTAAGGATTTTCTTCGTGGCTTGCGGGACGCCTCCGATGCGCCTTTGCGTGCCGTCGAAGCTTTGGGCTACGCGATCGACGTGCTTCTCTTTGCGCCATCCTTGAGCGGGCATACCGCGATCGATCGCGCCATGCGCAGCGGCAAAATAGGCGGCGCAGAGATGGAAGCGGCAAATCTCCTGCGTCAAGCGGCCTTTCGCCTTGTTGAAATCGCAAAAGACAGCGGGGGCGGGCTTCTCGCCGCCACGGATCTTGTCAGCAACGAAAGCCTGACGATCTTCGATCCGGAATCGCCTATGTCGCGTGGCGGGCGGTGGGCGCGGCGCACCTGTCTATACCAGGGCGTGCACGTGACCGTTGGCCCGGCAACGCCGCTCGATGAGGACATGCTGGCCGTGGCAGCCCCCTTCATGGACAGAGGGCGAGGCCTGAAAAGACCGTTGCGCTGCGCCGAGGCGCTCTACGAACACTTCATCCGGCATGGCGACCCCTTGACCGGCCTGGACCCGGACTTATTCGACGATGACGATGACGACGAACTTGAGTTTCCCTTCGACGTCTCGGACGGCCCGCTTCACGCCCTGGCGGCGGAATGGGCTCAGCAGGGCCAGCTTCCAGAGCCGGACGCAGACGTTTTGCAGTCGATCCGGTCCGAGGCTTACGAGGATCGCGTATTTGAGATGCACCGCGCCAGGTATCACGCCCATCATGGAGGAAAAGCCCGCCTGGCCGCCGCCTATGACCGCATTCTCTCCCTTCAGCTCGAAACCGTCCACCGGCGGGCGAGCGTTGGAATCCGCACGTCGTTTGAAACCCTTGACAGTCTCGCCGCAAAACTCAGGGAACGCGGGGCAAGCGGGGAAGTTCCGGCGGATGCCATCGCGCATTTCGAGGAAATGTGCCGCCGCGCGAAGCTTGCCGGGACCGCCAAGACCAACAAGGGCAATCGCGAGGAACTGGACAAGGTTTTATCCCGCATTCAGGCGCTGCGCGGCAAAACCGTGGAACAGGGCTGCACCGAGGCGGAAGCCCTGCTGGCTGCGAGCAAGGTCGCCGAACTGCTCGACCAGTACGGTTTGACGCTTAGCGAGATCGCGATGAAGGCGCAACGCTGCGCGGGCGAAGGCATTGAGACCACCCGCCGCCGCCGGTCGCCCCTTGACGACTGCGCGGGCACGATTGCCGTTTTCTGCGATTGCCGCTCTTGGTACGAATTGACGTCCCAGGGGCATATCCGGCACATCTTTTTCGGTCTGCCCGCCGACGTGGCGGGCGCACGCTATCTGTACGAGAAGATCGACGAGGCGTTCGAAACCGAAACGGCCGCGTTCAAACGAAGCGAGCTTTACGGCCAGCACCCGTCCGCCCAGCGCCGCAGCGCTACGACGTCGTTTCAAGCGGGCCTCGGCCACGGCATCCGCGCCAAGCTCAACAGGCTCAAGGCGGAACGCGACAAGGCCTTCCGCGCCAGCGGAGGCCGGGATCTGGTGCCCGTCAAACGGAATGTAATAGAGGACGAACTCGCTGCCATGGGCATGCGGCTTAAAGTTCTCCAAACCGGCCGGAAGAACCTCCTGGCCAACGCCTACAAAAAGGGCCGTGTTACCGGCGAAAACCTCGAATGGGAGGACAAGATCGCCGCGGCATGAGGGTTTCGCCATATTTTGTTATACCGCTTGGAAATGAGCCTCGTGCTCTTTGCGTATTCCGCAGTTCGCGCGTATCATGCGGTGCCATGACACGAACCTACACCATCATTATGGAGCCCGCTGACGAAGGCGGCTTCATCGTCACCGTACCCGCGCTGCCCGAGGCCGGCACCGAAGGCGATACCCGCGAAGAGGCGCTGGCCAACGCGCGCGAGGCAATCGAGCTCGTCATCGAACACCGCTTGGCCCGAGGCGAGCCTGTCCCCGCCGGCATTGCGCCCGAGGTCGAGCGGGTGACGGTCGCGGCATGAGCGGGCGGCTGCCCTCGCTCCGGGGCGAGGCTGTTATTCGCGCCCTCAAGAAGGCCGGCTTCAACGTGGTGCGCATCAAGGGCAGCCATCCCATCTTGGAGCACACTGACGGCCCGGCGCGCCGCACGGTGGTTCCTGTCCATGCCGGCCACGGCATCAAGCGCACGCTGCTGAGCAAGGTAATCGACGGCGCGGGGCTGACTATCCAGGAGTTCAGCGCTCTGCTGTGAGAGACGGCCAGGCGGCCAGCCAGACGGCCGTGCTCACCCGTGAGCGCAAGCCGGGCGCGCGGACAGGCGCCCTCCGCCTATCCGCACCGGCAGGCGCTACAGAATAAACTTCGACAAATCCGCGTTCTTGGCGAGGTCGCCGACGTGCTTCTGTACATAGGGCGCGTCGATGGTGAACTTGGTGTGCGCCTTGTCCGCGGCCTCGAAGCTGATCTCGTCGAGCACGCGCTCCATCACGGTCGAAAGCCGCCGCGCGCCGATATTCTCGACCGCCGAATTGACCTCGACGGCGACATCGGCGATGGCGTCGATGGCATCCTCGGTGAATTCGAGCTCGACGCCCTCGGTCCCCATCAGCGCGATATACTGCTTGATGAGACTCGCCTGCGGCTCGCGCAGGATACGGCGGAAATCGTCGCCCGTGAGCGCGCGCAGCTCGACGCGGATGGGCAGCCGCCCTTGCATCTCGGGCAGAAGGTCGGACGGTTTGGCCAGATGGAAAGCGCCCGACGCGATAAAGAGAATGTGGTCCGTCTTTACCGGCCCGTATTTGGTGCCAACCGTCGTGCCCTCGATGAGCGGCAGCAGGTCGCGCTGCACGCCCTCGCGGCTGACATCCGCGCCGATGCGTTCGGAGCGGGCGCAAATCTTGTCGATCTCGTCGAGAAAGACGATGCCGTTGTTCTCGACGGCCTTGATCGCCTCTTGCACGAGCTGGTCGTTATCGAGCAGCTTGTCGGACTCGTCGTCGATGAGAACGGCGTAGGATTCGCGCACGGTGACGCGCCGCGATTTGGTCCGCTGTCCGCCGAAAGCCTTGCCCAGCATGTCGTTGATATTGATCATGCCGATATGGGCGCCGGGCATGCCGGGGATTTCGAAGCCGGGGAAGCCGCCGCCCGAGTCGGAGACCTGAACTTCGATCTCCTTATCGTCGAGCTCGCCGTCGCGAAGCCGCTTGCGGAAGGCGTCCTTGGTGGCGGGGCTCGCGCCGGCGCCGACCAGCGCACTCAACACGCGCTCTTCGGCCAGCAAATGCGCCTTGGCGCGGACTTCCTTGCGCTTGCTAGCGCGCACGAGCGCGATGCCTATCTCCACCAGGTCGCGCACGATTTGGTCGACGTCGCGGCCGACATAGCCGACCTCGGTGAATTTGGTCGCCTCGACCTTGAGGAAGGGTGCGTTGGCAAGCTTGGCGAGGCGGCGCGAAATCTCGGTCTTGCCGACGCCGGTCGGGCCGATCATGAGGATGTTCTTCGGCAGAACCTCCTCGCGCATGTCCTCGTCGAGCTGCTGCCTGCGCCAGCGGTTGCGCAGCGCGATTGCCACGGCGCGTTTCGCGTCCCCCTGGCCTATGATGAAGCGGTCCAGCTCCGAGACGATTTCCCTCGGCGAGAAGTTTGTCATACCGTTATCCTATTATCCCAAATCCTGCCGATTGCTTTGCGAAGGCCCCCTCACCCCCAGCCCCTCTCCCGCGAGGGGAGAGGGGAGTCTGGGCGTGTCCGTTGCCCCTCTCCCCTCGCGGGAGAGGGGACAGGGGTGAGGGGGCTTGCGTGACGCCGATGCAAAGCAATCAACCAGTCCTGTGTTGTACGCCAGCCGGGTCAAGCCGCGGATGGCAGGCTCTCTAAGACGATGTTGTTATTGGTATAAACGCAGATATCGGCCGCGATGGCCATCGATTTGCGTGCGATTTCCTCGGCGGAGAGGTCCGTTTCCATGAGGGCGCGCGCGGCGGCCAGCGCATAGTTCCCGCCCGAGCCGATGCCCATGACATGGTGCTCGGGTTCCAGAACGTCGCCAGTGCCGGTGAGCACGAGCGTGCTGGTTTTGTCGGCCACGAGCATCATCGCTTCCAGCCGGCGCAAGTAACGGTCGGTGCGCCAATCCTTGGCAAGGTCCACGCAAGCGCGGACGAGCTGCTCGGGATACATTTCGAGCTTGGCCTCAAGACGCTCGAACAGGGTGAAGGCGTCGGCGGTGGCGCCCGCAAAGCCCGTGATCACGTAGCCCTTGCCCAGCGTGCGCACCTTTTTTGCATTCGCCTTGATGACGGTTTGGCCCATGGAAACCTGGCCGTCGCCCGCCACCACCACTCGGCCGGCCTTGCGGACGGTGAGGATTGTTGTGCCATGCCAAAGCGATTCGCCTTGCATAGATTGCCCGGAAAGCGTCATTTATTGTACCTGCTTCATGGCGTGGGATATGGCGCGGGCCACCGAACGGTCAAGATGCCGTGCCGCCAGCATTTGGGGACAGAACCTTGAGAAAAGCGCGGATCGAACGCAAAACCAAAGAGACCGAAATTCTCGCCGAGGTCAACCTGGATGGGACGGGCGCCTATTCTATATCCACCGGCGCTGGCTTTTTCGATCATATGCTGGAGCAGCTCTCGCGCCATTCGCGCATCGATATTTCGCTGAACGCTAAGGGCGATCTGCATGTCGATCAGCATCACACCGTTGAGGATTGCGGCATCGCTTTGGGCCAGGCGGTCGCGAAGGCGCTGGGCGATAAGCGCGGCATTGCGCGCTATGCGCATGCCTACCTGCCGATGGACGAGACGCTGACGCGAACCGCGCTCGACATATCGGGGCGCCCCTACCTCATCTGGCGCGTGACCTTGCCCACGCAAAAAATCGGCGGCATGGATACCGAGCTTTTCCGCGAGTTTTTCCAGGCATTTGCCCAAAACGCCGGGATTACGCTTCACATCGAGCTGCTTTACGGCGAAAACTCTCATCACATCGCGGAAAGCTGCTTCAAGGGCGTGGCGCGGGCCTTAGGGTCCGCCATCGTCATCGATGAGAAGGCCGAGGGCGAGATACCATCGACGAAAGGGCGGCTTGGGGATTGAGCCTGGGCCGCGTGCGCCAATGATTGTCTATACCGTTCACGAACCGGGCATCCCGGCAAAATCGCTCGACGAGCGCAGCGATGAGGTAGTCTTCATCAGGGAAGGCTTCACCTGGTGGGGCTTTCTGTTCGGGCCCCTCTGGCTGCTTTTCAATGCGCTCTGGTTCGAGTTCGCAGGGGCGGTACTCCTTGCCGCAGTGGCCAGTTATGGGTTGACGCAGCTTGGGCTGAAGGATCAAGCTGAAGGCATCGCGCAGTTCCTGCTGATGCTGATCGTTGGCTTCGAGGGCAACGGCCTGCGGAGATGGCGCCTGGAGCGGAAAGGCTATGCCTATCTCGCTTCTGTGGCGGGGAGCAGTTTGGAGGAGTGCGAGCGGCGCTTTTTCGAGGCGTGGCTTCCTACCGTGGCTGGCCGGACTGCAGAGCAGGAGCCCAAGCCGGCTGGCTCCTTTGGGGGGTGGCCAGGACCGGGTGTGGTGGGCACCTTCCCGGGTGAGGTTGCATAGCCATCATGCTCGTCGCAATTATCGATTATCAGTCGGGCAATCTGCATTCCGCCCAGAAGGCTTTCGAGCGCGCGGCCAGGGAGAGCGGGATTGCGGCGGAAATTGCCGTTACCTCCGATCCGGGTGCCGTCGCCCGCGCAGATCGCATCGTGCTGCCAGGCGTCGGAGCTTTTGGCGATTGCTACCGGGGGCTTGAGAACGCGCCCGGAATGATCGAAGCGCTCAAGGAAGCGGTGCTGGAGCGCGGGCGCCCATTCTTCGGCATTTGCGTCGGCATGCAGCTCCTTGCGGATCGCGGCTTGGAACATGGCACGCACCAGGGGCTGGGCTGGATCGGCGGCGAGGTGAGCCTCATCGAGCCCGCGGATAAGGCGCTGAAAGTTCCGCACATGGGCTGGAACACGCTTTCTTATTTGCGTGAGCACCCGCTGTTCGAAGGCATCCCCGGCAGCGCGCAGGGCTGGCACGCCTATTTCGTGCATTCCTATCAGTTCAAGGCCAAGGACCAGAGCGACGTTGTGGCCGTTGCGGACTACGGCGGGCCGGTCACGGCAGCAATTGCGCGCGGCAACATCGCCGGCACTCAGTTCCACCCGGAGAAGAGCCAGAAGCTCGGGCTCAGGCTGATTTCAAATTTTCTGCAGTGGCGGCCATAAGATGGCGCGACCTCTTGCCGGTGCGGCTGAAGATGGCGGTCAGCATGCGGTTCATCCCCCGCACTTCGTTGAGCTGCACGACCGGGCCGATTGGCGTGACCTTCTCCCCGCCGGCCCGTATAACGTTGACTTCAGCCTTATCGCGGCCCGCCTCGGTTATATAGAGGCGGTCCCTGGAGTCCATATGCGCGAGCAGCGCGGAGCGGATGTCCCGCGAGTTAAATGCGGTTTCGACGACCCAGAGCCCCGCAAGCGGATGCTCCCATTGGCTCGACAGCCTTCTAATGGCGTCGGCCACCTCGGTTGCGCCTTTGGCGCGGCTGATTTCGCATGCAATGACGTAGCGGTGCACGTTAGAATCTTTCGTGCCTGTGGTTTAAACTTGGCTCCGGACGCTGCTACGAGAGGGAGCGCCTCTATATCGCCAAAGAAAAGCGCCGGCGTCCAGACAATTGTTCGGCAACCGGCTAACCGTTGGGGAAAAGTTATATGATCCTCTATCCCGCCATAGACTTAAAAGACGGCCGTTGCGTGCGCCTCGAACAGGGGCTCATGGACAAGGCCACCGTCTTCAATCTGAGCCCGGCCGATCAGGCGCGCGCGTTCGCGGCCCAGGGGTTCAACTCCATCCATGCGGTGGATTTGAACGGCGCCTTCGAAGGCCGCCCGGTGAACGCGGAGGCGGTTTCGGAGATTTTAGCCGCTGTCCAAATCCCGGTCCAGCTCGGCGGCGGCATCCGCACCCTCGATTCGATCTCGATGTGGATCGAGCGCGGCGTTGCCCGCGTGATCCTCGGCACCGCCGCGGTGCGCGATCCGGCACTCGTCCGCCAGGCCTGCGCGCGGTTTCCGGGCAAGATCGCGGTTGGCATCGACGCGAAGGATGGCCATGTGGCCGTGCAAGGCTGGGCTGAGACTTCGGAGCTTTCGGCGGTCGAGCTTGCGCGCCGCTTTGAGGATACCGGCGTGTCCGCGATCGTCTACACCGACATCGGCCGCGACGGCATGCTCACGGGCCTCAATCTCGATGCCACGGCCGAGATTGCGCGCGCGGTTAAAATCCCGGTGATCGCTTCGGGGGGCCTCGCCAGTATCGACGACATCAAACGCCTGGTCTCGCCCCGATATGCGATGATCGCGGGCGCGATAGCCGGGCGCGCGCTCTACGACGGCAGGCTTGACGCCAAGCAGGCGCTCGAAATCGCCGCCAAGGCGAACTGATATTAGCTAGTTTCTGGATCGCCACGGCCGCCAGGGCGGCCTTGCGATGACGGCCAGGCGGGCGCACGCGGCAATGTCGCGACCTGGACCGCGGATTGGTGGAACGATAGCCACCAAGATGCATCAACCGATGGTTCGGCGCGCACCACCGGGGGATAACACTCGCCGAGTTGTCCGCGGCGGCAGTTGGGTTATACGAAATCCGGTTGATTAGTTCCCGTCATTGCGAGCGAAGCGAAGCAATCCAGGAGTCAGAAAAGCAAACGCCTGCAGCATATTGCCCTGGGTCGCCGCGGCGCTAAAGCGCCTCGCGATGACGAGCTGTTCAAGCGGATCCGGTATTACCCCCTCAGTTGCTCCGCTCGGCCTTCCGCCAGTGGTACTAGACGGGCTACCCGGCCCTTTACATTGGCTTCCGCGTGGCGAGGACGCTCGAATAGCTCCCGCGCCTTGCCCCCGCATCGTAACCAGATGCCTCCAAATTTGGCTCGTGCCGCTTGCCTAGCGCGCCGAGCTGATCGAGGATCTGCTCGCGAGCCTGGACGCGCCTGATGCCCGGCTCGATGCGTTGTGGGCCGAAGAGGCGGAACGGCGCGTTCAACTCGTCGATACCGGCGAGATGCCGGCGCGCGACGCAGCCGAGGTCATCGCGGAACTTCGCCAGCGGCAGCGCGGGTGAAGGTCCGCTACGCTCGAGCCGCCGAAGCGGATTTGGCCGCAGCCCAAACATGTGCGCATTTAAGTATGCGTATTCGCTTGATCAAATCGCCTTGCGCGTGCATAATAATGCACCTGCCGGAAATGCGATGTGCCGAAAATCGAGACCAACACCCGCAAAATCGTTGCCCGGCTAAAGAAAGACGGGTGGCTCAACACCGGTGGCGGCAGTCATGATTGCTTCGTCAACGATGCACACCCCGAGGTCATGATCACGGTTCCGCGGCATAAAGAGCTTTCGCCGGGTGTTGCCCGGTCCATCGCCAAGGCGGCAGGCTGGATTTAGGAGGCCGCGATGATTCACTATGTTGGAATTCTAGACGGCTCCGGCAAAGTTTGGGGTGTTCGTTTTCCCGACGTTCCCGGATGCGTTGGCGCGGGCGAGAGCCCCGACGAGGCGATAGAAGCGGCGGGGGCGGCGCTGCGCGATGTCATGGCTCATAAGCGCGCTGGGCGTTTCGATCTGCCCAAAGCCAGCACCGTGTCCGAGGTGCTCGCGGCCGGCGCAATCGGTCCCGGCGAAACGGCCGTTCTGGTCCCCCTCGTGCTTGATGCGGGTCGGACCGTTCGCGCAAATCTGACCTTCGATGCGGGATTGCTCGCCGCAATCGACGGCGAGGCAAACCGCCGGGGCCTGACACGCTCGGCTTTCCTCGCCAGTGCCGCGCGCGAGAAACTTGAGGGGCTCCGGTGAGTTCCGCCTGCCGGCGCGGAAGGCTCGCCTAACCCGCGGCTTCGGCGATGCGCCAGCCTTCCTGGGCCAGCGCGATGGCGGCCTCGCCTGCGAGGTTTGCGTTCCGGTTCGCGGCGTTGCCCTGCAGCGAGCGCGCGTAGACGCCCTGCGCGATGGACGCATAGCGGAAGAACGACAGCGCGATGAAGAAGGTGAGGTCCGGCACGCTGTCGCGGCCCGCGCGGTGGCAATAGGTGGCCACCAGTTCCTCCTCGGTTGGGATGCCGAGCGCGGGCAGGTCGAGGCCGCGTAGCCCGCTGAGCAGGGTCATATGCGCGGGAATGCGGTAGGTCATGCACACATAGCCGAGATCGGCGAGCGGATGGCCGAGCGTCGAAAGCTCCCAGTCGAGCACCGCGATGATGTGCGGGGTGTCCAGCTCGAACATGATGTTGCCGATGCGATAATCGCCATGCGTGATCGCCGCGCCGTCCTCAAGCGGCAGGCTTGCCTTGAGCCAGGCGATGAGCCGGTCCATGGCTTCGATCCCGGCGGTTTTGGAGGCTTCGTACTGCTCCGACCAGCGCTTGAGCTGGCGCGCGGCATAGCCCTCGGTGCGGCCGTAGTCGCCAAGCCCGGCAGAGCGGAAATCGACCTCGTGCAGGGCCGCCAGCGTCTCGGCAAACACGTGGTAGGCAGTCTTGCGCTGCATGTGATCGAGTTCGGGCAGCTCCGGCTTCATGAAGATGCGGCCGGGAATGTAATCCATCAGATAGAAGGGCGTGCCGATGATGGAGGGGTCCTCGCAGAACAGCCGCATCGGCACGACGGGGACGGGGCTGCCCTTCAGCGCTGATTGCACCCGGTATTCGCGGTCGACGGCGTGGGCGCTGGGCAGGAGCTTGCCCGGCGGCTGCTTGCGCAGCACATATTTGCCGGCCGGGGTGGTGAGCAGGAAGGTCGGGTTCGATTGGCCGCCCTGGAATTGCCGCACCGAGGGCTGAACGCCAAAGTCTTCGAGATGCTGCCGCAAATAATGCCAGAGCTTCTTTTCGTTGAAGCGATGGCCAGGGGCGACTTCGATGAGTTCAACCATAGACCGTACAACCCCTCACCCTGTCCCTCTCCCCATGGGAGAGGGGACGGTGTGGCGCGCTCCGAGCATCATTCAGGCGTCCCTTCTCCCATTGGGAGAAGGACAGGATGAGGGGTAATGCCTTTAGAGAAGTGCGCATCGCTTATCCAATCGGTGAAAAGATGGAGGTGCCGCCATCGGCGAGGATGAGCTGGCCGGTGATATAGCGTGCGGCGTCCGAGGCGAGGAACACCGCGACGCCCGCGATATCTTCCGGCTCGCCCAGCCGCTTCAGGCAGGTCAGATTGGCAATAATGGCAGCGGTTTTGGGGTCTTCGTAAAGCGCCTTGGCGAAGTCTGTCTTGATCACGCCCGGTGCGATGGAGTTCACCCGGATGCCGCGCGCGCCCCATTCCACCGCGAGGTTGCGCGCGAGTTGCGCTTCGGCGGCCTTCGAGATCGCGTAGATGCCGATTTTGGCAGCGCCAACCGTTGCAACGATGGAAGAAAGCAGGATCACCGAGCCGCCGCCACGCTCCGCCATGCCCGGCAGCACCATCTGGCAAAGCCAGTGTGTGGCGGTAAGGTTCGCGGTCAGCACCTTGTTCCAGATTTCGTCGGAGACCTCGGAGGATGGACCGTAAACCGGGTTGACCGCCGCGTTCGGGATCAGGATGTCGATGCGGCCATACTCTTTTATCGCGTAGCCAGCGAGGGCTTCGAGGTCCGGCTTCGAGCCGATATTGCAGGCAAAAGCGCTCGCTTTGCCGCCCGCCGCCTGGATTTCGGCCACGACGGCCTCGCAGGCAGCAATCTTGCGCGAGGAAACCACGACGGTAGCACCCATCTTTGCGCATTCCAGTGCGATGGCGCGCCCGATGCCCCTGGAGGCGCCGGTTATGACCGCAACGCGGCCCGAAAGGTCGAATAGGCTCATGGCATCCTCGTTCCAAACACCGCTGATCGCTTCGGAAAGTCCCCCCTCATCCTGTCCTTCTCCCCGAGGGGAGAAGGAACGCCCGAATTGCCCGCAGCGGTATTTCGAGGGTCCTCTCTCCCCTTGGGGAGAGAGACAGAGTGAGGGGGTCTTCCGCTGAAGCGGCGCCGCTATTCCTTATAGAGTAGAATGCCATACGGCTTGGGTAGTCAATCGCAGTCCGTCTTGGGGCTATGCACTGGGGCAAAAAGCTGCGGTCAGCCAGCTTGCTGCTTCGGCCACTTCCACTTGCGCGCTGTGACGAGCGAAACGAGAAGCGGCGCCGGTTTCCATCGGCTGCCGAATCGGTGGTGGAACATATCGATGTCCGCCAGCACATCGGCGAGCCCGCGCAACTCGGCATATTTCATCGGGCCGCCGCGCCAGGCCGGGAAGCCATAGCCGTAGATATAGATCACGTCGATGTCGCCGGAGCGGTAGACGATGCCCTCGTCGAGGATCGTGGCGCCTTCATTGACCAGCGAATAAATGGCGCGGTTGACGATCTCCTGGTCGGGCACCGGCACGATTCTGTGGCCCAGCTCCGCGCGATGGGCTTCGATGATGGCATCGGCTTCCGGGTCCGGAAGCGGCGTGCGGTTTCCGGGCTCGTAGCGGTAGAAGCCTGCGTTTGTTTTCTGCCCATGGCGCCCCGCCTCGTAAAACCGGTCCAGCAGGGCCGAGCCATAGGGCTTGCCTTCCTTTACACGCCGCTGGCGGATGTGCCAGTTCACGTCGATGCCCGCCAGATCCAGCATCGCGAACGGCCCCATCGCCATTCCCCAGCGCGTGAGTGCGGCGTCCACATCGGCGGGGGCGGCGCCTTCCTCGACCATAAGGATCGCTTCGGTGACGTATTTTTCCAGCATGCGGTTGCCCGCAAAGCCATCGCAATTGCCGACGGCGACGCCGATCTTGCCGAGCTTACGCGCCACTGCCATGGCGGTAACGAGCGCATCCGGCGCCGTCTCCGTGCCCCGGACGATCTCGATGAGCCGCATCACATTTGCGGGCGAGAAGAAGTGCATGCCGAGCACATCGGAGGGCCGCGAGGTGAAGGCCGCGATCTTGTCGATATCGAGGGACGAGGTGTTGGTGGCGAGGACGGCGCCCTTCCGGCACACCTTATCGAGCTCGCGGAACACCCGCTCCTTCACGTCCATATCCTCGAAAACCGCCTCGATCACGAGGTCCGCGTCCGAGAGCGCCTTAAAATCCACGGCGCCGGAAATCGAGCTCATGCGCTGCTGCATGGCCGGCCGATCGATGCGCCCGCGCTGCACCATACCTTCGTAGTTCTTGGCGACGACGCTTAAGCCCCGGCTCAGCGAAGCCTGATCGCGGTCGGCGATTACCACGGGGATGCCGGCGTTGGCGAAGGACATGGCGATGCCGCCGCCCATCGTGCCCGCACCTATTATGCCCACGCTTTCGATCTCGCGCGGCCTCACACCGGCGGGGAGGCCCGGAAACTTGGCCGCCTCGCGCTCGGCAAAGAACACATGTATGAGCGACTGGCCTTGCGCGTCCGCAAGCGCCTCACTGAATAGCTCGCGTTCGCGCCTGAGGCCCTCTTCGAATGGCATGTTGAAGGCGTTCTCAACCGACTCCACGCAGCGGAGCGGGGCGTGCTGGCCGCGCTGGCGCTGCTTGATTTCGGCGCGCTTCTCGTCGAACGCGCGCGAGCCACGCTCAGCTTCGATTCTTTCGGTGCGGTCGCGGGTCTTGGGCGGGAGCGGGGCGCCTATTTTGGACTTGGCAAATGCGATAGCGCCTGCGAGATGATCGCCATCGGCGAGTTCGTCGACGAAGCCGGCCTGCTTGGCCAGCGGCGCGGGGACCGGCTCTCCGGACACGATCATGTCGAGCGCAGGCTTGGCGCCGGTAAGCCGGGGCAAGCGCTGTGTGCCGCCGCCGTAAGGCAGGAGCCCGAGCTTAACTTCCGGCATGCCCAGCCGGGCATCCTTCGCCGCGATGCGGTAATGGCAGGCAAGCGCGAACTCGACGCCGCCGCCGAGCAGGGTGCCGTGCAGCGCGGCCACCACGGGCTTCGGCATGCTCTCTATGGCGGCGCAGATATCGTTGATGTCGCTGCCGGTGAACGCAGCGCCGAACTCGGTGATGTCGGCGCCGGCCGTGAAGCTGCGGCCCGCGCCCGTGAGGACCACTGCGGTGGCCGCGCTATCGGCCGCAGCCTGGCGCAGCGCCGCCATGAGCCCGTCGCGGACGGCGCGCGAGAGCACGTTCAGCGGTGGATTATCGACCGTGATAATGCCAACGCCGTCTTTGTTCTCGTATCTGACGGGGCTCGCGGTCATGTGCCCTCCCGGCGTGCAAGTATGGTGGAGGTACTCTTTATCAAGAACAATAGATTTGCGAAGCTCGCGCGTCAACGGCTCTGGAGGGTACCCCTGCCACTCAGGGATAAGTCATGTCGCTATCGTCGTACCCCCCCTCACCCCAGCCCTCTCCCACAGGGAGAGGGGGCAGGTCGCAGCCGTTGAGAAGGCGTCCCCTCTCCCCCCTCCGCATTCGCTTGCGAATGCGGAGGCTCTAAGCGGCAAGCTCGCCAAGGCGAGCTTGCCGAGAGGGACAGGGTGAGGGGTAATGCGCGTTTTTAGTCGGTGATGGTGGGCTGCTGGCCCGATTCCATACGGCGCCTGTAAAGCCCGCCAAAGTCTATTGGGTCGAGCAGCAGCGGCGGGAAGCCGCCCTCGCGGGTGAGATCGGCGACAAGGCGCCTCGCGAACGGGAAGAGAAGCGCCGGGCATTCGACGAACAGCAGCGGCTGAATGGCTTCCTCGGGCAGGTTCCTCAGCATGAAGGCGCCCGCATAAACCAGCTCGATATTGTACAGCACGCCTTCGTCGCTCTTGGCCTCGCCCTCAAGGGAAAGTGTGACCTCAAAGGCGTTCTCTTGCAGCCTGCCGACCTGCACATTGAAATTGAGCTGCAGGTTGGGGTTTTTGCCAGGCCCGCGGAAGAAGCGCTGCATATCCGGGGATTCGAAGGAAAGGTCCTTGATATACTGCCCCATCACATTGACCTGCGGCTGAAGCGAGCTATCCGCCGGGTGGGGGGCGCCGCCATTATTTCCATTGTTTTCGGCCATCGTCTCGATCTCCGCCATGCTTACGATTGGGGTGCAAATGCCAGCGGCCGCGCACGCCGCGCTTTCGCCAAGCGAGCTACCACGGCGGAGGTGCAACTGCAACGTCTTCCATGGGGCCGGATGGACCTTGCCGCAAGAAAGCTGTTTGCTCGCAATCGCCCGAAAGGCTAGCGATCGAAATCCAACGCTTGGTGCAGGCTCTGCCTTGCGTGGAAAGTTGTCTTAACATATAGCTTTTTTGTCAATTATGCCATGACGCCGGCTGAGCAGGCCGGCGCCTAGTACAGCCGGCCGGAAGTTCGCACCCGCATGCCGCTCGCTCGCAAGCGAACTTCCGGCCGGTAAGCTGTACTAAATCCAATAGTCTGCTAGTACGCCTTATCCGCGGGAAATCCTGTCAGCGCCAGCCGCAAACGGGTCAGGATTTCCCGCGGGTCGTACTAGCCACCAATGGGAGATGTTCAGGTGACGCAGCGCCCGGATGTGTGGATCGTTTGGCAGCGCAGAGGCGCAGACCGGCAGGAAAAACCGGATTGGCTGAAAATCGATTGGGGCAACGCCGTCCTGGTTGGAAGGGATGCGGATTGCGATATCGTTCTTACAGATCCTTTGGTTTCGAGAAGACACGCCAGAATCGAGCTGGGCGCGCATGGTGTCTTGGCCGAGGATTTAGGTAGCAAGAACGGTATCAAGGTGGGGGGGCGCCCCACCAAGCGAGAGTTCTGGAGGGCAGATGAGATCCTCGAAATCGGAGATCACCTATTGTCAATCCAGATGCAGCCGCGCTCCGATTCCCTCGATAGGGAGTTGACGGAACAGTTTTTGAGTGAGCCGCAAGCCGTCTCTAACGCTGCCGCCCAGTCCAAAGGGCAATCGAGGAGTTCATCCGGCCGGACAGGAGGCTGGCTTGGATTATTGGTTATCCTTGGCGGATTGTTATTTGGCGCAGCCTATGCCTACCGGGAAAATCCGGGTCTTTTCACCGTAGACGGAATGCGGGAGGCGCTGAATAACCTCCTAAACGGAAACGATGAAGACAAACGCCGCCTGGCGGAGCTTGAACGCTACCGCTCGGAATTTTTTGGCCGCCTGCGCGAGCTTTTGAAGAACCGGAACGACATCCGCGTCGTGGGCGACCGTTTCATCTTCCAGTCGGAGGTGCTGTTCGACTCAGGCCAAGCGGACATGACAGCCGATGGGCGGGCCGCCATAGACCAGCTTGCAACTGCCATCAAGGAACTCGACCAGGAGATCGGAGAATCGGCACCCCGTATCAATTGGGTCGTGCAGGTCGATGGCCACACCGACAAACGCCCGATCTCGAGCTCGAAATTCCCCTCCAACTTGGAACTGTCGCTGGCGCGTGCGACCTCGGTCGTGCGCTACCTCATCTCGCAGGGCGTCCCGGCCAAACGGCTGGTCCCCGCCGGGCGTGGCGAAAATCAGCCGTTGCAGGAGGGCGACTCGGAAGAGATCCTGCGCCACAACCGGCGGATCGAGCTCAGACTGACGAACGGGTGATGATGAGGGGGTGCGCTCAAAGCCGGCCGCAGGCGCAAGCGCCGCAGTACCGGCTACCAAGCGTCAGATTTTGACCGGTGGTAAGCGAAGCTCACGTCCCTCTTTGCCATGATCGGAACCAGCGGTGGGGCGGAGAAGCCGGCGTGCCGTCCCCGGAGGGCTTGAGCACAACGTCCGTCTCAAGTGAGAGCGTTCCGTTGCGCTCCTTCTTGAACCTCAGTTTTTCGAAGGGAATTGTGAACCGGGCACCGCCGCCGCTAACGGGCACCAAAGTTACCGCAACGATGCGGCCACTGCCACTCATAGTCATGTCGTCCAGCCGGGCGACCTGATTGCCTGCTTTATCGAACACGGTTTCGCTAGCCAGATCGCTCAAACGGTACTGAGGGCCTAGCTGCTCTCCAGCTTTCCTGGCGCATCCGCTCTGCTGCTCCCCGGCCAGCGATTGAGCGCTGTCGATAGGCTTGGGCGGCGAGCAGGTAGAACAACCAGCGAGAAAGAGCGCGAGCGGCAAAGACAAATAACTGGGTTTCACGCGAGAATCTTTCGTTAGACTGGATACTTATCGCGCGAAACTAACTAGGCCCACTCAGTGTTCACAAAGGGACGGAGCCGTGACAATACGGGACGAACCCGTGACCATAGGATGGCAAGGCTGCCGTTTTCGGGCGCCGCCAGCAACGGTTGCAAGCCGCCTGCCCGGACCGGTTGCAGCCTTACCGGAATAAAATTGTATGCAGGAAAGTCGGCGCCCGGAAGCGCCGTCTGAAAAGCGAAATAGCGCGTCTTATTTTAGGGACTCGCGCGCGGCAAATGGGAACCAGTTCAGGCCAACGCGCACGGTATTGTACGCATCGTCGCGAACCGAGCCGCCGTTGCCGCTATATGAGCCAAGTGGAATAATGGTATCGGATGGGTCGTTCTTGCCAAGATTGACGTATTGATATTCGAACTTGACGGACAAGTCGCGCCAGAACTTGTACTCTATGCCACCCCCCAGAACATAACCCACGGCGTTAGAATTTGTGACAAAGTCAGCGCCAGAAGCCATGACCCCTTCATTCAGCACCGTGCCCCAGGCTAGACCGCCCGTGAAGTACAGAAGGGTGCGATCCATCGCGTCAGCCAGGCACGGCCGCGCACGGTTCCCAGCGCTTCAAGCCTTGAGCGGTAAAAGTTGCCAGCTAGATCCGAGCCTTGGCCATAGGCTGAGGAAGCTTGAACATCGGTTTCGATGCCAAGAACGAGCGGCCTGTAACCGAAGCCCTGCCAATTATAGCCAAACTGTGCGCCCCCGAGCACGCCTGAAGGGGATACTCCGCCGAACGAGCCTCCCGCGGTGCATGCAGCGTCGCAGGCAAGCTGATCGCTCGCGGTATCCCAGCCATAGCCCAGGTTGACGCCCGCGTAGAAGCCCGACCAAGACGTGACTGGAGCGAAATCCTTGTAACCGCCGGGTGCATACAGGTCGGCGGCATCGGCCGGAAGGGCGAGCGCGCTTACCGCCGTCAAGCCGATAAGGCAGGCACAAAGTTTTTTCATTGAGAGATTCCCCCTGCGGCTAATTGCCCTGGCGAATAGTAGCAGCTTCCGAGCGCATCGCAATCCGTGGCCTGGGGCTCCGCCGGAATGCCTCCGGCGCCGCCGGCAAGCACGATTGGACGAAAATAACTCGCAAGTTCGAAGCCTTACGGGGCTAACCTGACTTGGTACTGCCAGTGCTGTTTTTGCCACAAAGCCGCAAATTTCGCGTTCCGGGCGTATCTTTACTCCGCAGGCATGGGCACCGCGTGCAGCCAGCCGCGAGTAAGCGCCCGCGTTGCGGCGGCGCATAGGAGAATCACCGCGCCGATTGTACCCGCGACATAGAGTACCGCCTGAAAGCCTCCGTAGCTATGCAAGGCCGCGATAACCGGAACGGCAAGGCCGCCCACGGTGAAGGACAGGAAAAAGCGCACGGAATAAACGCGGTTGCGGTACCCGGCGGGTACGTAGCGGCCTATCATGGCGTCGTTGACAACGATTTGGCCGTATATCGCCGCCGTCACCAGCATAAGGCCAAGCACCATTGGCACGCCCTTAGCTGTTGCCGCAAGCAGCAGGCCAACGGGTTGCAGCACCGCAAGCCAGACGAACAAGACGGTCAAGTCGAAGCGGTCGATAAGGCGCCCGATTGCGATTTGCGTAATCGCCCCGCAAACGAAAATCGCTGTCGTGATCCAACCCGTCGTGGTGAGCGGCAACGCGAGCCCAAGGCGCTCATCGACGATCTTGGGCAGCGCAATGGAGACAATATTGAAGGTGAGGCCGCCCGCAAGGAGAGCGATTAGGAACACAGCGAGGAGCGCGGCCACGCGATGGCGGCCGGCCTGAAATTTGTGGGTTGCCGTCTGCCTGGCACGCGGCGGCTCGCCCTCCTTGACCAGCAAGACGAATGCTATCCCTGAGGCGATCAGCACCGCGCCCGGCACGTAAAATGCCGCACGCCAGCCGAAAGCGCCGGCCAATGCCGCGCTGATACCCGAAGCCAGCGCGGTGCCCATGTTGCCCCAGACGCCGTTGACGCCCAGGGCGCGGCCGAGCTGGCTGGCATTTGCGACGATCATCGCCGATCCGATAGGGTGGTAGATCGCGCTGAAGGTGCCCAGCAGGAAGAGCGAGGCCGCCAGCGTGGCAACGCTTCCGGAAGCCGCCACGAGAAGGCAGGACGCGCCATATCCGAAAAAGTAGGCGGCAAGCAACGCGCGCCGGCCGAAGCGATCGGCCAGCCAGCCCACCGGCAGCGCGAACAGTCCGAAGGCCAGGAATGCTCCGGTCGAGAGCGAAATCAGCTCGCTGTAGTCCCGGTGCAGATCGGCGGCGATGGCGATAACGGCGGTCGGGAAAATTAAGAGCACGAAATGATCGAGCGCATGTGCCCAATTCACAAACAGAATCGTGCGGTTCGTTTCCACCCCTGCTGACATGAACCCGTTCCCTGCCTCCGTTGCCAATGGCATTGGCCGCTATGATATGCCATGCAAGCCCCTTGCACGGTTTTTCGATCTAAACCACGGTAAGCGCTACACAACCCTTCTTAGACTATTCTCCTGCTCAAGAATGGGATATTGGCCTTGATCCAAAACCGGCCGCCGCTAAAAATGGCGGCAGCTTCGAAGTGCCCGAGGGGGCTATCGCATGAGTGAAGACACTTTGGCACGGCTTGCTGCGGCCATCGCGTCGCGCCGGACTGCTACTGCCAGCACATCCTACACAAAATCGCTTTTGGATAAGGGCATCGCCGCCTGCGCCAAGAAGCTTGGCGAGGAGGCGGTGGAGACTGCGATCGCCGCCGTAAGCGAGAGCGATGAGAGGCTGCGAAGCGAAGCGGCCGATCTTATCTATCATCTGCTGGTGGTGCTTGAGGCGCGCAATGTTTCTTTCCAGTCCGTGTTGAGCGAGCTGGACCTGAGGGCAGCGCAATCCGGGCACGCCGAGAAAGCTTCGCGGCCAGAAAGCGGGAGTGCGTCATGAGCCTACAAGAGGCGCTGGAATTAGAGCGGGCCCCCGTGTTGGAGGCATCGCCCTTCCGCATATTCTCCCGCAGGGAATGGTCCGAGCTGCGCAATGGCGTCGAGATAACGCTGAGCGACGCGGATCTCGAAAGGCTCTCAGGCCTTATCGAGCGCATCAGCCGCGACGAAGTGACGGACATCTACCTGCCGGTAGCCAAGCTCGTGAACTATCACGTGAGCGCGGCCCAGGAGCTTCACCGCGTCACGGCCAAGTTCTTCAAGAAGGGCGTCGAGAAGACGCCGTTCGTCGTGGGCATCGCGGGCAGCGTGGCCGTTGGCAAGAGCACCTCGGCGCGCGTGCTGCGCGAGCTGTTGGCGCGCTGGCCGTCGCATCAGCGGGTGGACCTGGTGCCCACGGACGGCTTCTTGCTGCCGAACGTGGAGCTGGAGCGGCGCGGCCTTATGCAAAGGAAGGGCTTCCCTGAAAGCTTCGATCAGGCGGCGCTGCTGCGGTTCGTCGCGGACGTGAAGGCGGGCAAAGCCAATGTCGAGGCGCCGGTCTATTCGCACAATTCCTACGATATCGTCCCCGGCGAAAAGATCGTCGTCGACCGCCCCGACATCCTGATCGTGGAGGGGCTGAACGTGCTGCAGCCCGCCAAGCTGCCGCGGCACGGCGAAGCTGTTCCGTTCGTCTCCGATTTCTTCGATTTCTCGATCTATATCGACGCGGAGCCGGCCATTATCGAGAAATGGTACGTCACCCGCTTCCTGCGCCTCTGGCAGACCTCCTTCCGCGACAAGAGCGCCTATTTCTACCGCTATTCCAAGCTCACCAAGGAGCAAGCCAAGGCCCAGGCGCTAGAGCTGTGGCGGGCGATCAACCTCGTAAATTTGAGGAAGAACATCCTGCCCACGCGCCAGCGCGCGAACTTGATCCTAAGCAAAGGCGAAGGTCACCGCGTTGAAACTGTGTCTTTGCGGAAGCTTTGATTTGTTCTAGGCTTGCGGCGCCGGGTTTTCCGGCGGGGCAGCCTTCATGCACAAGCCATCAACACCTCCCAAGCTTAGCGCGCAGACCGGCCTTGAGCGGCACAGCGACAAGCGCACCGATCCCGCTTCCATGGCTGCGGCCCGTGCACACCGGCACGCCAAAGTGCTGCCACTGTTCGACCTGCGTATTCCGATTGTGCCTTCCGCGGATAAGGCCACGGCCGGCCTGCGCTGGCTTTCCGTTCACGATGTGCTGGCAATCGCCAAGCCCAGCGAATTCGTCTTCCTGGGCGAGGAGGAAGGCGGGGCGCCGGTCTTCACCTGCAATTTTCAGCCGGTTCAGACGATCCACGCCGTGGCCGCGCTCGAAGAGATGGAGCCGCTCGTGGATTTGCGCTCGCTCGCGATGCAGGGCGTGTTGAGCGAGGCCGAGCTTCTGGTTGCGTCGCAGGCGCGCGCGCTGCTGGCCTGGCACGCGGTGCATCGCTGCTGCTCGCGCTGCGGCGCCCATATCCGCTCCCACGATGGCGGCTGGCGGCGGCATTGCGGCGCCTGCGGGCTCGACACCTATCCGCGCATGGACCCCGCCGTGATTATGCTCATCACGCGAGGCGGCCGGTGCCTCTTGGGGCGCGAGCACCGCTTCCCCGATAAGCTCTATTCGACGCTGGCGGGCTATGTGGAGCCCGGCGACGATATCGAGCATGCGGTTAGGCGCGAGGTCAAGGAGGAGACCGGCATCGATGTCGGCCAGGTGCGCTATGTGGGCAGCCAGCCTTGGCCGTTCCCGCATTCGCTGATGATCGGTTGCTGGGGCGAGGCGCTGAGCGAGGCGCTTGTGTTGAGCGAGGTGGAGATCGCGGACGCGCGCTGGTTCAGCCGCGAGGAGGCGGCCAGCATGCTCGCCAAGTGCCACCCGGAAGGGCTCGAAGTGCCGCCGGCGATTTCGATCGCGCATACGCTCATCCAAAGCTTCGTGGACGGCAGCCTCGGCGGGAAAACGGACCCGGACGCGGCGAGCCTTCCTGGAGGCGGGGGTTAAGGGAAAAGGCCCATTTTGGGCGCTTTGGCCCCGCCTTCGATTGGATGCAATTATAGTCGAATGCGCTTTAAAGGCGAGTTAATGGCACAGGTCAGTCTAACACGCTGATATATCGCAATAATATTCATCCGTACCCAAACCGGTTATAGTTAATTCGCGACTTGCAAATATATTTTATAGGGTTTTGGAGTCGCAGAAATCGACCTAAAGCGGGAAAAGAATTCGCAGAAAGACGGCGGCGGAAAATATGCCGGAGGCGCGTTAACCTCGTCCGCATTTACCATAGTAGAGCGCTTACGAAAATTTACACTTCCGCAAGGGATGAACTTGGCGGTGCTGCATTCCGCAGCGTCATTCCCGCGAAGGCGGGAATCCATCTATCAAGCTGGAACAAGCTCAGATATGGGTACCCGCCTTCGCGGGTACGACGCTGCTGCGGGACCCAACCGCCGTATTGGCATGACCGTTCGCTTGCCATCGGCCCGGTTGTGCGCAATGATTGTGCGCACTCGATATGCGGAGAGGCGGGATGAATTCCTCGGTCTACGATACGGGCGCTCCGAAGCGCGCCGTCAATGTCAGCGTCAACGCCGATCTTGCCGCAAAAGCGAAGGCGCTGGGCGTCAATCTTTCCGAGGCGCTTGAGACGAGGCTCGCCGAGCTGGTTGCCGCCGCGGAGCGCCAGAAATGGCTGGCCGAAAATGCCGCCGCCATCGAAGCCTACAATGAGCGCGTTGCGGAAGGGGCCATTCTCAGCGATCTGGAGCGGCCATTTTGATGGCGCAGTTCGACGTCTACCGTTTGCCGCGCGGGGCCGGTTCCATCCTCGTTGTGGACTTGCAGAACAAGCTGTTCGATGGGCTGGCAACGCGGGTGGTTGCACCTCTTTACCCCGTGGACGCCAAGGATAAGCCGCTCCTGAGGCTGAACCCGGTGGTCGAGATCGAGGGGCAACGGTATCTCCTGGCAATTCAGGAAATGTCGGCCCTGCGCGTGAAATCGCTGGGAGCGAAGATGGCGTCGCTTGAGGCGCAGCGCGACGAGATCGTCGCGGCAATCGATTTTCTGATCACCAGCGTTTGAGGACGGAGGCCACCCTCCCCGCAGCCGTTCTGCCGCAGCCACTTCTCCGCCGCCTTGTCCTCAAGGCCCATGGCGCGCAAAGCTGCGCCGTTGACGCTTGTCCGCGTGCATTATAATTGCTTTCTTCCTGGACCGGAAGCGTTGGATGGGACAGCTCTAGGCTGGCATCAGGTTGGGGGCTCAGATGGGTTATTTGCCGCTGTTAATCGGTATTGTCGTCATCGGGATATGGTTCGAGGTGTTTGCTATTCGACGGCATAACCAATTGGTCAATGTGCTTAAGGATATCGAACAAGTGCTTGAGTCCATCGAGCGCCAAACTGACCTGCGGGCCGCAGACAAAGCACAAGCTGCACTTGAGCGTTTCCGTAAAGAGTTTCTGGAAATTGCAGATAAGGTCGATGAAAGATTTGGCCGAATGCTATATCTTGATACCCGTCGTTTCGACAAACAATGCGCTAGAGATATTCGAGAGCTCGGGTTTGACCTAGCCCTAAAGCGCCTTTCGATAGAATCTGAAAATGCGTATTTGATTGCGCGTTCGTCTGAAGATGTCAAAGCGCACCTGAAGTCCCTGTCCAAAGAACAATTAAAAGAAAAGTTGGGACGAGTGCGGAGTGCCACTCATGATTAAATCCGCCCTCTGTGGACGATTGATAGTCGCGGACCCCTTTCGTTTAGCTTTGGCCCTTGCTGTCTGCGCTCACTCTGTTCGCGTGACACGCAGAGCGCGGTCCGCTTTGACCCGCTCAGCGAACGCGGCCTGGACCTTCGCGAACAGTTTCGCGGGCAGGAAGCCATAAGCGGCGGAACCCTCGCCACCATCCCGCGACATGCGCAGATCCGGCCCCGGCCATGTGAATTCGTTCCACTCGGACACAACGATCCAAGACCGCTCGCTGTCGAGCCCGAGGCGCGTTTTCGTCTCCAGCGGAATTTCGATGGCGGCCGCTGGATCGTCCGGCGGGCTATGCGTCACGGGCAACACCACCACCCGCACCCGGCCGGCGTCGCGCTTCACTGCGGCGACGATAACGCACGGGCGGTCCTTGACGCCTTCCTCCCGTCCCGCAACGAATTCGCTGTGCCAAAGGTAGCTGTATCGAACAACCAGCGCCGGCGCGGGCTCGGGAAACACCGCCGGCCTATTTCACTTCGTGGTCGAACGCCGAAGCGGCCTCGGGCGCCTTCGCGGCCAGCACCGCGGCCAGCATATCGTCCGCAATGTCGCCCGCGAGGCCAACGGTACGGTCTTTGCCCCGCAAACGCGCATATTCCTCCGCCGACAGCAGCACCAAATGGTCGCGCCCCTGCTTGGTGATGGTCACGGGCTCGCTCAGCGCCTTGTCGCTGAACCGGCCGACCGCATTTTGAAATTCCGTAGCCGTCACGCGCATAACCGGCCTCCTCGTTTTTAGCTATAATAGCTAATCTAGGCGTTGTCGCCAAGAGGCCGCCTTACGAGGGCGTTAACTCCTTCGGGCGGTTTCGAGCATAATGCACGCTGCAGCCCGATCAGCCCAACGAACATGCCCGGCTTCCTGCGCCTTTTGTCAGCAGAAATCCACCGCGCCCGCGTTTTGCGCGCCGAAATCCTCCTGCCGCACGCAATGGAACAGGCCCGTGCGCATCAACCGCTCGTGGACGGCCTTGCGGTAGTCCGCCAGGTCCACCGCGGTCGAGCTTAGGAAAACGTCGATGACCCTGCGGCCCATGTGCCCCTCATTCGCGTGCGGCTCCGCTCGCGATGAAGGTAACAAATTTATGCGCGCAGAGATAGGCCTGCAACCCGCATTCCCCTGCCGCTTCTTGCCGGATTTCGCGGTCATAGAATCTGCCAAAAAATAAAAAACTGTTTGTGTTCTGGCGGCCAGTTTCAGGCCGCTCTGGCCGTGCGCTGCATTCAACAGGAGCGAGGGAATGAAAAACTACGCCACAGGGTTCATTTTATCCCTGGCTTCCGCATTCATCGGGATGTTTTCAGCCGGCCTCGATTTTGGGGGGAGCTTTCGCGAGCCGGTCAATCTGCTGTGGGGATTTATCTACGGCTTTGGCTGGTATATGTGGGGCTTCTTCGAAAGTGTCAGGTCTGCGCACGCGCAATCCTTCGGCGGGCTTGTTTGGCCGCTGATGCTATTGGTTGGGCTAACCTATCTCTTGGGGAGAGTGCTGTCCGCTTACCCGCAAAGAAGAGCCAGTATCATCGCGGCATTTATGTTATCTCTGCTTTTCCTTATTCCAAAACAGTTGCTTAAGAACACGCCGCTCGATTATATCCCGACATGGGATAAGATACTTACTGTGGTCTACTGAGGATTGCCTTGCCCGGCTGGCCCTTGGCGTTCAGCGCTTATGCTCCTCCCGATTACGCTGGCGCCGGCGGCGGCGGAATTCGCGTTGATCGCTTCCGCCGCGCCCATGCCCGGCAAAGAGCGAGTCAAACATCGAAATTGCGGGCTTGGAGAAGACTCCGCAGCGTCATTCCCGCGAAGGCGGGAACCTATTTATCAAGCTGGAACAAGCTCTGATATGGGTACCCGCCTTCGCGGGTACGACGCTGCGGCTAAGGCTAAACCGGCGCGTTGCCTTATGGCTCGCAGTGTTCCGCTTTGACGCAATCGCGGTATTCATGTTCGTGCTCGTGGTGACGCTCGCGGCATTCGCGGCGCACGCGCTCGCAGCGCTCATGTTCGTGATCTTCGACCCTGACGATATTGCTTGGCGCTTTCGAAACCAGCGCGGGAGCCTCGACGGCCGATGCCGGCATGGCTGCCAGCCCGAATGCCGTCCCCGCCAGCGCGAAACCAAAGCATAGCGTTGCAAGCGTTTTCATATAATGCCTCCTTATGGGCGCTTTCTTGAGCGCCTGAGGTTGTGGAGCGATTGAGAAAAATTTGCGGCAAAAATGGGGCAACTTGGCAGTTCGTCCGGGCACGGCTCATGCATAGCGAGCAGCGGTAAGCACTTGCCGGCTCGGATAAATTATAAGTGAACACGCTGTGCGCCGGATGGCTGCCGGGGTGTTAAGCGCTCCGTGCACGGGGCTCCCCGTCCGCATCGCCGTTGCGCTGTTTGAGTGTCTGCCGGAACGGGCTCGCGGGGTAGGTGCCGAGCAGGATCAGCTCCGCCGTGTGGAACTCCAGCTCTTCGAGCGCGAGCTGCAGCGGCCGGTCGTCCGGATGGCCCTCGACGTCGGCGTAGAACATGGTGGCGTTGAAGCTGCCTTCGAGCTGATAGGATTCGAGCTTGGTCATGTTCACGCCGTTGGTCGCAAACCCGCCCAGCGCCTTGTAGAGCGCGGCCGGCACGTTGCGCACCCGGAAGATGAACGTGGTCAGCACCGGGCCGTTGCCGGCGGGCGGCACTTCGGGCTTCTTCGCGAGCACCAGGAAGCGGGTGGTGTTATGCACCGCGTCTTCGATATCGCTTTTTAAAATCTTGAGGCCGTAAATTTCGGCGGCGAGCTTCGACGCGATTGCTGCCTTGGTGACATCGCCCTCCTCCGCCACCATCCGCGCGGCGCCGGCGGTGTCAGCCTCGACCACCGGCGTCAGCCCCAGCGCGCGGATCGCGGTGCGGCACTGGCCTAGCGCGTGCGTGTGGCTGTGCGCCGTCTTGATCGTCTCAAGCGTGGCTTCCGGCAAAGCCATGAGCTGGTGGCAAATCCGCTCGAAATGCTCGCCAACGATATGCAGGCCGGAATTGGGCAGCAGGTGATGCACATCGGCGACACGGCCCGCGACCGAATTCTCGACCGGGATCATCCCATAGCGCGCCGCGCCGCTGCGGACGGCGGCGATGGCGTCCTCGAAGGTTGCGCAGGCCAGCGGCTTGAAGCTCCTTGGCGAAATTGATGGAAGCGATGTGGGAGTTGGCTCCCGGCTCGCCCTGATAGGCGATGCTTGCCTTCGGCGGCTTCGATTTTGTCTTTGGGGATGTCATTGGAAAACCTGCTCGGCCCGCGCCAGCGGGATCTCCCGCTCACCTTGCAGGCTTTGCGCAGCTTTTCAAGAGGCACATTGTCTTTGCCGCCCGGCGCGCGGCCGCACTAATTAGGCGCTACTCGGCATTGAGCATCACGAGGTGGTTCGGCAGGGCGTTCGGTTTGTTGGCGGGCGCCGGGAAATGGGCCGCCAGATGCTCGCCCACGCGCCGGATCGCCTGGACCAGACCGCTGCAGGCATTGCCGCCGCCGATCTCGGCGGTCAGCTTGGCGATAATATCCTTCCACTCCGTATCGGGGACTTTGGCGTGGATGCCGGCATCGGTCACGATCTCGGCGTAACGCTCTGCCACCGAGACGAACAGCAGCACGCCTGTATGTCCTGGCGTTGTGTAGATATTTTGCGCGACGAACTGCTGCATGGCGCGGCGGTGGGCGCGCTGGCGCATGACGGAGCGCGGCACGAGCGCAAAGCGCAGGGGCTCATAGTGGAGCACGAACGCCAGGCTTGCGAACACGGCGAGCTGGATGAGATAAATCTCCTGCACCGGCATCCACGTCCAGTAGATGAGCGGCCAGGGCACGATCAGCGCTACGAGCGCGCCCCAAAGATAGGGGACGTAATAATAGCCGCCGCTGGCGCGGGCGACGACCGCCACGATTTCGCCGGAGGTGCTTTTCTCGGCCTCGCCGATAGCCTTCTCGATTTCAAGCTTGTTCACTTCCGAGATCATAGTTGGGCCTCCCTACCAATCGCCCGATGCGCCGCCGCCGCCGAAATCGCCGCCGCCGCCGGAAAAACCGCCACCGTCTCCGCCGCCTCCCCCTGAGCCGCCGCCACCGCCGCCGCCCCAGCCGCCGGGGAAGAAGATCGGCGGGCTATAGCCGGGCCTTCCCGGCCTGCCGTATCTTCCGCCAGAAAGCGGCTGTCCCCCTTGCCAGGTTTGAGCCCAGAACACGAAGATGAAAATGCCAACGATAAAGAGGAGCGGGATGAATTCGCTCCAACTTTGCCCTTTCCGGGCCATGGCGGGCCTTTTGGCGGCGCGTTCCTTCACGGCCCCGGCGTCGCCGAGCAGCACATCCTTGATGTCGTGGACGCCCGCCTCGATACCGGCCGGAAAGCTGCCGCGCCGGAACTCGGGCAGGATTCTGTTCTGTATAATCAGCGATGTGAGGAGGTCGGTAAGCTGCGGCTCAAGCCCGCGGCCGACTTCGATGCGGACCTTGCGCTCGTTCGGAGCCACAATCAGGATCACGCCGTTGTTCGTGCCCTTCTGGCCGATGCCCCAGGCGCGCCCGAGCTGGTAGCCGTACTCCTCGATTGGGTAGCCCTGCAGCGAATTCGTGGTGTAGACGACGAGCTGGTCGCTGGACTTCGCTTCCAACGCCTTGAGATCGGCTTCGATGGCCGCCTTGTCCGCCGGGGTGAGCAGATGCGCGTCATCGACGATCCGGCCCGTCAGCGGCGGGAATTTGGGATCGGCATACGCGCTCGTGGCGATGAGGAGAAAAGCGGCCAGCACAAGCGGAAGCAGAAGGAAAAGCCCCCTCACCCTGTCCCTCTCCCACGCAAGCTCGCCAAGGCGAGCTTGTAATTCGAAGTGCCCGCATCCGCGAGCGGATGCGGATGGGGAGAGGGAACGTCCCCTCAACGGGCACAGCCTGCCCCCTCTCCCCTCGCGGGAGAGGGTTGGGGTGAGGGGGGGCAACATTTGCTGCGCCATGTTATTGCGGCTTACGCGGTCCGAAATCGACCTTGGGCACCTGCGTCTCTTGCGGGGTTATGTCGAAGGTGGCCATGTCTTTGGCGGACGAGTAGAGGATCGATTTCCAGATGCGGCCGGGGAAGGTGTTCAGCTCCGTATTGTATTGCTGCACGGCTTGGATGTAGTCCCGCCTTGCGATAGCGATACGGTTCTCCGTTCCCTCGATCTGGTTCTGCAAGGCCATGAAATTCGCGCCGGACTTGATGTCGGGGTACTTCTCGGACACGGCGAGCAGCCTCCCAAGCGCGCTCGACAGCGCCCCTTGCGCTTCGCCGAATTTCTTCATTGCATCGGGATTGGTGAGGATATCCGGCGGCAGCGTTACCTGCACCTGGGTCGCCTTGGCGCGCGCCTCGGTGACGCCCACAAGCACCGACTTCTCCTGATCCGCGAAGCCGCGCACGGATTCGACCAGGTTCGGGATTAGATCCGCGCGGCGCTTATATTGGTTCAGCACCTCGGACCATTTGGCCTTGGCGTCCTGTTCCAATGTCGGGATGGTGTTTATTCCGCATCCTGACAAAAAAAGCGCCGAAGCGAGGACGGCGATAAATGCGATCGATCGGCTGGATAAGCGAGTTGGCATAAGGGCCTCCGCGGAACATTGCACCCGCCCAACAAGTAGTGCGGCCAAGCGTGCGCTGCAAATTCTATTTCGTCCGGGTGCGGTGCCAATTGCCGCTTTGAGCCGCCTCCGTTTACGGGTAAAATTGCGTGGGAGATAGTTTTAAGGAATTCCTCGATGCATAGCGCGCTTGCCCACCGCCGGAAAGGGCTATGGCCGGAGTCTGAAGCCGAAGCGAGTGTGACGCTCGATTTCGAAGCGCGCCACAGCGCCCGCAAGGAGCTGATGACGGACCATGGCGAGCAGATTTTGCTCGATTTGCCGCATCCAGATGTCATGTCGGATGGCGATGGCCTAAGGCTCGGAGACGGGCGCTGGGTTCTCGTGCGGGCGGCGGAGGAGCCGGTGGTGGAGGTGCGCCACCACGATCCGCACCAGCTCGTGCGGCTCGCCTGGCATCTCGGTAACCGGCGCGTGCCGGCCGAAATCTGGCCCGCTACGCTCCGCGTCCGGCCGGACCCTGCCGTTGCGGAGATGCTGATCCGCGCCGGCGCACATCTGACGGAATTGGAGGCGCCGTTTAACCCCGAACCCGGCGTCCATGAGCGCTCCACGGATCACGGCCGGCACCATATTCCCGGCGCGGAACGCGGAGCCGGTAGCCAGAGTTAGAACCTGAACTTGGCGCCAATCACTGCGGTAACGTCGTAGGTGCCCGCGACGTTGTTTGGATCGAGCCGGCCTTCAAGCGAGACGTTCCAGGTTGAAGCCTCGCCAAGCGGAGCGCGATAGCCGGCGGTGAAATCCATCTCGATCCCGGTTGGCGACAGACCGATGCGCTGCCCGGAAAGAACCGGGTTGCCCTGCGCGTCCACGGAAGCGGCCGTCAACTCCGCCGAGCCGGAAAAGACCCGCAAAGGTGCGCGCGCCATCAGCGATAGAGCGTCGCCGCCGGTGAAGATGCTGGCCTCGGTGAGTGTTGTGCCGAAGCTGCGGGCATAGAGGGGTGAAACGCCGGAAACGATACCGCTGGCGGGATTCGATCCATCGGCGCGCGCCAGGCCGGCGTCAACCAGGAGGCTGAAATTGCCGCCCAGATCGGCGACCGACGACGCGCCAATAGACAAGCTGCGGTTCTGGCTGCCGAAATTAAGCGGCCCATCGGGAGCGTAAGCCGAGCCGAGTAGCCCGTTATGCTCGCCGAGTGTGCCGAACGTCAGCCCTGCCTTCCAACCGTCCGTCATGGTCCAGCTCGCACCTGTGCTGGCCGCGCTGGCATTCGGCACCGCCCAGTTGCTGCCAAGCAGGCCCGGTTGAACCTCCGGCGTCGACGACCAAGCGAAAGCGAAGCGCACGCTGCTGCCGGTCTCAGTGCCGTAAGCGGCGAACGCGCCGCCCTGCGCCAGGTCCAGCAAGGCGTTGGAGGCGCCGGCCGCCGGTGTCTGCGCCGCCGCCACGCTGCCGCCGCCCCACAGCGCTCCGGCGAAGGCAGCGGAAGCGGGCAAGCCATTGCCCGCCGCCACTGTCGTGCCGGAGGGCGTGGTCAGCGTGCTCGCCCACTGTGCCGGAGCGGAAGCGCTAACCTCGCCGCCCGCGCCTGCGTTTGGGGAACCGCCGGTGAAGTCCAGGGCGCTGCCGTCGGCAAAATGCACCGTGTTTGTGAAGGCTTGGGCCGCGGAGGATAGGCCCACAATGGCCGCTGGGGATGGCCTGACCTGGATCAGCCCCGACAGATTCAGAGCGAAATTGCGCTGGAAGGAGTCGAATGCGGTGTAGTTGCTCAGGCTCGCGGCCAGACCTGGCAATGAGCCGAGCGCTCCGCCGCCGGCGATGCTTGTCCCCCGGATTGGAATATCTACGCCATTCGACTGCAGCACCGACATGGGGCCGATGGGCGAAAACGCTTTTGCCAGGTTGAGATAGCCGTCGCCGTAAGTAGTGCTGGCGCCTAGATAGGTTCCGCTTGCTTCAAGTACCTGCGCCGCCGTGCCGTTTTTGTATAAGACCGGCCATTCCGCGAGCAGAAGGCCAATCGCGCCGGCACCTTGCGGCGCAGCCATCGATGTGCCGGACATTTGAGTGATGTAGGAATAGCCGTATTGCTTGGAGTAGTAATTGCTGGCGCCCCAGATATTCTCGCCGTCCGCCATCATCCACATGCTGCTGTAGCTATATTTCGTGCCGGACGTCGAAAGGAAATAGCCGCTGCCGGGCGTGTTGCTGAATGAGCTCAACCTCTCGCTTGCGTTGGTCGAGCCCATGAACAGCATGTGCTGCAAGGCCGTGTTGGTGAACCCGGTGACGGCCGTGCCGCCAGCAAAGGCTTGGCTGCTGTTTCCCCCTGCAAACACGACGTAGACGCCTTTCGAGGCGGCGTAATTGATCGCCGGAGCGAGGCTTTCGTAAAAGGCCGCCTGCTGAGCCGCGCTCCCGCTGGGCCCAAGGCTGAGGTTCAGGACCTGCGCGCCGTGATTGGCGGCGTAGACGATGCCGTTGGCGGCATCGCTCGCATTGCCCGATCCTTGCGCGTTCAACACTTGCACCGCGATCAAGGTCGCGGCCGGCGCCATGCCGAGGATGCCCGCGCCAGGGACGCCGCCAACCATTTCGCTCGCGGTAAACGTGCCGTGGCCGTTGCCGTCGGTTGGAAAGGCTCCGGTGGGACAGGCACCGATGCACACCGCGCTTTGAGACGTATTGATGTTCGGCAGGCCCACGCCGTTGTAAGCCGGGGTGAAACCTATCCATTGCGATACAATGCCGGTATCGATATCGCCGAAGACGACGCCCTTCCCATAGTTGGCGGTGGCCATTACGGCCGAGGCGCCGTTCAGAACGTCCTGCTGCGAGTTGGTGAACGAAAGCGTGGAACCTGCGGAAGCAACGTGCAACGGCAGGCAGATCGCAAGTGGTATAAGTAGCGCGCGCATGAATGCACCCCCGGCGATGATGTTGCGAAGCAAAGCCGTACTGGGGCTGACCTGCTGCTAACGGCCTGTTGAATACTGCTCCGTTCTAGGCACGATCTGCTTAATGCCGCGCGTGGAGGCGGCCCGCATTTTTGGCAAAATTGGAACAATGCTAAGCTAGCGCTGGCGCAGCCCGCTATCGCTGAGGGATAAGTCCTAGCCGCAGGGCATTACCCCTCTTCCATGGGCTCCATGGGGAGAGGGAACGCGCGCATTGTGGATCGCTGACACTCGATAATGGCTGTTCTCTCCTGGGCGGCGCTCCTCGACGGGGCGGGGTGCGGCACTGGCTGCAAGTGCAATTTTCTGGCATTCAGGCTATATTTTGTGCATTAGATGTGCTGCTTCAGCACAAGCTTAAGGCAAACGCCTAAACTGGAAGCACATGCATCAAAAGAAGCGTCAATGAGGGCCCTCCCATGAAGCTCATCACAGCCGTCATAAAGCCGTTCAAGCTCGACGAGGTACGCGAGGCGCTGACGGAGGCTGGCGCTCCGGCATGACCGTGTCCGAGGTCAAAGGCTACGGCCGCCAAAAAGGGCACAAGGAAATCTACCGGGGCGCCGAATACCAGATTTCCTTCGTGCCGAAGCTCAAGATCGAGGTTGCCGTGCCGGAAGACCTCGTGGCCCGGATGATCGAGATCATCTCGGAGGCCGCGCGCACGGGCGAAATCGGCGACGGCAAGATCTTCGTGACGCCACTCGATCATGCGGTGCGCATCAGAACCGGCGAGAGCGACAGCGACGCGCTCTAGACTGCGTCCATTTGCGCTCAAGTAGCGCGAAGCGCGGTAGCGCAGCTAAGGAATTCCAATCCGGGCAGGGGGAGAAAATGAAACTACCGGCTTTACCGCGCCTTGGGCCGCGCGCCGCCACAACTGCGGCAGCGTTCACATTGAGCGCTACTCCAGTATTTGCCGGGCCGGCAAAGATCGACGGCGCGGACACGGCATGGATGCTCGTGGCAACCGGCATCGTGCTGATGATGACCATACCGGGACTTGCGCTGTTCTATTGCGGCATGGTCCGCAAGAAGAACATTCTTGCGACCATGGCGCAAAGCTTTGCAGCCGTGGCGCTCGGCTCGCTCATCTGGCTGGCATTCGGCTACAACCTCGCCTTCACCGGCGACGGGGCCTATATCGGCTCCTTCGGCAAATGGTTTCTGACCGGCATCGGCATGAATTCGGTCAGCCCCTTCGCCAGCACCATCCCGGAAATCCTGTTCATGATCTATCAGATGACCTTCGCGGTCATAACGGTGGCGCTGGTGGCGGGATCGGCGGCCGAGCGCATGAGCTTTGCGGCGTTTCTGTTGTTCTCCGCCCTGTGGCTCATCTTCGTCTACGTGCCGATAGCGCATTGGGTTTGGGGCGGCGGCTTCCTCGCCAAGGCGGGCTTGCTCGACTTCGCCGGCGGCACGGTGGTGCACATCAATGCCGGCGTCGCCGGGCTTGTGGCGGCGCTTGTGCTCGGCAAGCGGCGCGGCTACGGCACCGACAATTTGGCGCCCTACGATCTGTCGATGGCGGTGATCGGCACCGGCCTGCTCTGGGTCGGCTGGTTCGGCTTCAACGGCGGGTCCGCCTATGGCGCGGGCGCGCGCGCGGCGTTTGCCATCGTTGCCACGCATCTTGCAGCGAGCGCCGGCGCGCTTACCTGGATGGGGCTCGAATGGTACTTCCGCGGCAGACCCTCTGTGCTCGGCCTGATCTCTGGCGCGGTGGCGGGCCTTGGCACGGTTACGGCGGCTTCCGGCTACATTCTGCCCTGGCACGGCGCCCTGATCGGCGTTCTCGCGGGCGGGGTCTGCTTCTACGCCTCGACCGAAATCAAGCGGATGCTCGGCTATGACGACTCGCTCGACGTGTTCGGCGTGCACGGTGTAGGGGGCGTCTTGGGAACGCTTCTAACCGGCGTGTTCGCGGCTGCGAGCGTTTCGGTAAGCGCCGATACCCCTGCCGGACTTCCGGGACTTCTCGAAGGCAATCCCAGCCAGTTGCTCATTCAAGCGTACGGCGTTGTGGTCACCGTCCTTTGGTGCGGCGCGGTCACTTTCGGCCTCTTGAAGCTCATCGAGCTGTTCGTGCCGCTCAGGGTGCCGCCTGCCTGCGAGATGGAGGGCCTCGATATCACGCAGCATGGCGAGTCGATCCACGCTTAGGCTGGCACAAATCGATCCTCTCTTTTCGCTTTGGGGAGAGAGGATGCGTTCCGGTTCCGTTCAGAGGAACGAATTCAGCTACGGTCCCTCGCAGGAGGGCCGCGAGTATGGCAAATGTGACTTTTTCGGGATGGTTCAGGGACGATCCTTTCGCGCTTCTAGCGGTGCTTGCCGGAGCCGCGGTCTTCGCTCTTTTGCTGCTGATCGCCCTTACGATCCGCCAGGGTATGCTTCGCGCAAGGGAGGAGCGGCTTCGGGCGGATCAGGCGCGCGCCGCGGAGTTCGAACTCGCGGAGCTCAAAGGCCGGCTCGCGCAAATGACGGAGACTACATCGCTCCGGCAAGAAGAGTTTACCCGCACCTTGAACGACCGGCTTGACCGCGCTACCCAGCACTTTGGCGCAGGTGTCACGCAGATAACCGAGATCACCGCGCTTCGCCAGGAGGAGCTGGCGCGCAGCTTGAACGAGCGGCTCGACCGCACCGCGCAGCATCTCGGCACGAGCGTTGAGGAAACCGGCCGGCGCACCTCCGACAATCTGACGAAGCTTTATGAGCGGCTGGCGGCAATCGACACCGCGCAGCGGACCATCACCGAGCTTTCGGGCCAAGTCGTCTCCCTCCAGGATGTGCTCTCCAACAAACAGGCGCGCGGCGCTTTCGGGCAAATCCGCATGGAGGCGATTGTCGAGGACGGGCTGCCGAAAGGAGCCTACAGCTTCCAGCCAACGCTATCGAACGGCCGGCGGCCGGACTGCCTGATTCATCTCCCCTATGCACACGCCGGCATCGTCATCGACGCCAAGTTTCCTTTGGAAGCTTTCGAAGCGCTGCGCCAAGCCCAGGGCGAAGCTGAGCTGCGCGAGGCGCAAGGGCGCATCCGGCGCGACGTTGGCAAGCACGTCGAGGACATCGCGGAGAAATATTTTATTCCCGGCGAGACCCAGGATACGGCCATGATGTTTGTGCCTTCCGAGTCCGTGTATGCGGAGCTGCACGAAAACTTTCCCGGCCTCATCCAGACGGCGCACCGGGCGCGCATCGTGATCGTCTCGCCCAATATGCTCATGCTCGCGGTGCAGACCATGATGGCGATCCTCAAGGACGTGCGGATGCGCGAGCAGGCCGATGTCATCCAGCGCGAGGTGGGATTCATGCTCAAGGATGTTTCGCAGCTGAAGGCGCGCGTTCACGATTTGCAGCGCCACTTTTCTCAGCTCGGCCCCGATGTGGAGAAAATACTGGCATCCACCGATAAGATCGCCGGCCGCGCCGCTCGCATAGACGGACTTGAAATTGAGGAGCGGGAAGGAGCCGGCCGAAGCGCTGATCGATGCTGCGGAGTGATGCCGTCCGCCATAGGTTTTTAGCGATTTGTTAGCCATGTTCGATAGGGTGGGCCTCCCAAACCTTGCGTTTTTCAGCGGCTGAGCGCAACGCCATGCGTTTACCTTCTGGCGCGAGCACAGCTCGCCGGATGCTCCTCCAGCCCGCGCTGCCCGGCCGCGCCCCCCGTCTCCCGGCAGCCGCCCCGGCACCGCTCCCAATCCTGTAAATAAAGCCATTCAACGCCTCCCGGCCGCGTCCGCACGTTTCCATGACCCAATGGTGGACCAATGCTCCTTTCCAATATGCTAACGCAGCCCAGGGCAATCGCTTGCCCAGCCGGATGAGGCTTTCCGCCATTACCGGCAAGCACCTGGAGGAAGAAACAAAGCGGTTGCGCCCAGGCAAATTTTTGCAAGAGGACACTCTCTATTTGCCCTGCCCGGCTCACCCTGGCCCTCAGGGTCCATGGCGATGGTATTCCATTGCAAATATTCTTTCTTTCATACTGTGGAGCCTGCATTTTTTAAATACTCGCAAACCCATATTTTCTGCCAATACATCACCACGCGCTTAATTTTCTTCCTCCGCAGGCTCGCTGCCAAGAAAAAGCAATTCCGGCAGCGTATAAGCTCAATACGGACGACTAAGCCATTGAAATAACACAAATAACCCGTGCTTGCCGTTAACTATTTATGCAACCGCAGGTTTGGATTTAAGGTTAACGCGCGCAACAATCTAATATTAACGGGTATTTTGGAATCGTGGAATTCGACCTAAAGTGGCAAAAAATTCGCAGAAAGACGGCGGCGGAAAAGATGGCGGGTGCGCATTAACCAACCGAAAATTTACCATGGTAGGATGCTACGGAATTGCTATGCCGCGACGCCTTGATCCGAGCTTTGCGATCACCCCGATAGAGACCTTTGAGGAACTCGTCGCCGCTTCAGAAGCGGACAGCCGGGCAACCTCGGCGGCGGCGAGGCGGGCTGCTTCCTCCGCGGCGTCCTGGACCGCACGCGTCATGGCCGCGCCGGCATCGAAGCAGGAACCCTCGATCGCATAAATGACGATGATTGGCGGCGCGCGGTTAAGCGCGCGGGCGAGTTCAATCGCATCGGCGAGGCCAAAGCCGTGGGTGGAAGCGGCCAGAAGCTCGCGCGGCAGTTCTCCGGCCGCCAAATCGATCCGGTGAATGCGTCCGGGCGAGCCCATCGGTGCCGCGGCATCCACGCAGACCAGCGCGCCGCAGCCGGCGAAGTCGTCGATTAGAGAAAGCATGTCGCCGCGCCGCAGGATGAGCGAGGCATAGGTGGGGAGCCGCTTTTTGAGCATTTCAGCTACAAGAGCCCCTATCCCGTCGTCGGCGCGATCCTGATTGCCGATGCAGGCCACAAGAACTTTGTGCGCCGCCGCAGGCTCCGTCATGAGCGCCGGATGGAGAGCTTCAGGAAGTGGGTCGAGCAGGAGATGCACGGATCGTAGTTGCGGATGGTTTGCTCGCACCGGTGGCGGATGTCGTCGTCGGGCTGGTCCGCAATGGTGTTCGCCACAGCGGCAAGATCGGCCTCGATGCTAGGCTGGTTCTGCGATGTGGGCGGGACGATGCGGGCGTGGCGGATCGTGCCATCGGCCTCGAACTCGTAGCGATGCCAGCAGATGCCGCGCGGCGCCTCCGTGCAGCCGAAGCCTGTGCCCGCGCGAGGCTCCAGCGCAACCGCGGCAGCCGCGGGCGGCTCGTAATCCGCGATGATCCGCAGGGCCTCCTCGCAGGCATATACGATCTCGACGGCGCGCACCACGATGCTCTTGAACGGGTTCTTGCAAACCTCACCGAGGCCGGCTTCGCGGGCAAGCCCCTGAATGTGCGAAGGCAGCCGGTCAGAGTTCAGGGCGTAGCGCGCGAGCGGCCCCACGTGATAGGCACCGCGCCGCTTTACCATAGAATGCAGCGCCGTCGAATGCGCAACATGCCGCTCTTCGAACTCGGTCTCGTAATCCGCGATGGCGATATTGATGCCGCGGCTTGAGACGAGGCGGCCCTCGTTCAACGGGTATTCGTGCGGATGGCGCAGTGCCACGAACTCGTAATCCTGCTCGAAATCCGGGAAGGGCAGCCCCGCCGTCCATTGCACGAGGCCCACCGCAATGTCCCTGGCCCGTTTCAGCGTTTCAGCCATGGGCACGAATTCGGCGCGCGTGGGCACGTGGTGGAAGCCGCCGGGCTTGACGCTTACGGGATGGATTTCGCGCCCGCCCAGCACGCGCATCAACTCATTGCCGGCCTTTTTCAGCGCAAGCGCGTTGCGGACGAGATCGCCGTGATCGCGCGCCATCTGGATCGCGTCGGGCAGCCCGAGAAAATCCGGCGCGTGCAGCATCGCGACGTGGAGCGTATGGCTCGATATCCACTCGCCGCAATAGATGAGCCGCCGGAGCGCCCGGAGCTGGCCGCCCACGCTGGCGCCGAACGCGCCCTCGATGGCGTGAACCGCGCCCATCTGATAGGCGATAGGGCAAATGCCGCAGATGCGCGCCACGATGTCGGGCACCTCGGTGTAGCTCCTGCCGCGCAGGAAGGCTTCGAAAAAGCGCGGCGGCTCGAAAATCCTGAGCTGTGCCGAGGTCACGCGGCCGTCCGCGATTTCGAGGTCGAGCGCGCCTTCGCCCTCAACCCGGGCAAGATAATCGACCTTGATCGTCTTAGATGCCATGGGCTTCGCTTTCTTTGCGGAAGGCTTCTGCGGCAGCGTTGAAGGTACGGAAAGACCGGGAGATTTCCTTTGGGCTGGCGCCGAGCAATTCCCATTCGCGGGCAAGCGCGGCCGTGTTCGGCGTCTCCATCGGGCCGAAGCAGCCATAGCAGCCGCGCCGGAACGAGGGACAGATCGCGCCGCATCCCGCATGCGTGACCGGCCCGAGGCAGGGCGTGCCTTGGACCATCACGCAAACGGTGCCGCGCCGTTTGCATTCGATGCAGACGCTGTGCGCCGCAATCGCAGGCTTGCGCCCGGCCAGAAATGCAGTGAGCACCTCTGTGAGCTGGCCTTTGTCGATGGGGCAGCCGCGGAGCTCGAAATCGACGGGGATATGAGCCGAGATGGGCGTCGAAGTGGCGAGCGTTTTGATATAGTCCGGTCTCGCGTAGACGGCGGACACGAACTCGTTCACATCGGCGAAATTGCGCAGCGCCTGGATGCCGCCCGCCGTCGCGCACGCGCCGATGGCGACAAGAAATTTCGATTGCTTGCGCACATCGAGGATGCGCTCGGCATCGTGCTCAGTCGTAATCGAGCCTTCGACCAGCGAAAGATCGTAGGGCCCGCCGGAGACGGCGCTCGATGCTTCAGGGAAGTTCGCGATTTCGACCGCGCCTGCGACCGCCAGCAGCTCGTCCTCGCAATCGAGCAAGGAAAGCTGGCATCCGTCGCAGGAAGCGAACTTCCAGACCGCAAGCCTGGGGCGCGGGCGTTCCGTCATCTCAAATCTCCCGGATCGCGAATATGCGCGCGACCTTGCTGTAAGGCATTACCGGCCCATCCTTGCAGACGAATTCGGGGCCGAACTGGCAATGGCCGCACAGGCCGATGGCGCACTTCATGTTGCGCTCCATGGAAAGGTAAATCCGCTTTTCGCTAACCCCGGCGCCACGGAGCGCGCTCATTGTATATCGCATCATCACCTCGGGTCCGCAGACCATAGCGACGGCGTTGTGCGCTTCGAAAGCGGTACGCGGGATCAAGGCTGGCACCACGCCTACATTGCCGTGCCAGCTTGCGTCCGCGTGATCGACCGTTACCGTGACATCCACATCGAGCCGCTGGCGCCACTCCTCCAGCTCATGGCGGTAAAGCATGTCGCTGGGATTGCGGCAGCCGAAGAGGATGGAGACGCGGCCATAGCGGTTTCGGTTGGCGAGGATGTGATAGATCGCGGGACGCAGCGGCGCCAGGCCAAGGCCCCCGGCCACAAGCACAACGTCGCAGCCTTCCGCCCCTTCGACGGGCCAGCCGGTTCCGAACGGGCCGCGCAAGCCCGCAACCGCGCCCGCTTCGAGCGCGCTTAGCGCTTTACTGGCCGCGCCAACGTTGCGCACCGTATGGACGAACGTCCCGTCATCCGCCGGGTCGCCGCTAATGCTGATCGCGGCCTCGCCCACGCCGAACGCGTAGAGCATGTTGAACTGCCCGGGCTCGAAGGCCGGCCGTTTCCCCGATAGTGGTACTAGCTCAAGCGTCACGGTATCGTGAAGCTCGCGCGTTACCCGGACGGCCCGGTAAAGCTCCGGCACGAACGGATCGGAAAGCGGCGCCAAATCCACGTCAGCCTCTCCCATAGACGTCGACAATCTGCAGCCTCGTGTGGTCGAGCCGCTTCACGAGGACGGAGAGAACGCTCCTCATCATCTCGTAGCCTAGATGATGATCGGTATCGCATTTGCCGCGAAGGCACTTGGCGTCCATGCCAATCGCCCGTGTAAGGGTTTGGGCGCGCGCGTCGAACATCCAGCGGTAGGGCGGCACGAGCCATGAAGGCCGGCGACCTCGCCATCGCCCAACGTTTCGAAAACGATTGGCGGCTTTCCTGGCGCAGCGATCTCAAGCGCGACCTTGCCTTGCCGGATCAGAAAAAACTCGTCCGCGGGATCGCCCTCGCGGAATAGGTATTCGCCCGCGGCAAAACGGTGGTTGCGCGCGCAGCCGGCCAAAAGCTGGATGTGCGCCGGTTCGAAGGCAGCAAAGAACGGGTGCTCCTTCACTATTCGGTCAAGCCCCTCCATTGCGCTCCTCCTTTTGGCTCTGGGCCGCCCGGATGGCGGCAGCCTCTTCGGTAATGTCGATGCCTACGGGGCACCAGGTGATGCAGCGGCCGCAGCCGACGCAGCCGAGGGTGCCGAATTGATCGATCCAATTGGCGAGCTTGTGGGTCATCCACTGCCGGTAGCGCGAACTGCCGGAGTTGCGGACGCTGCCGCCGTGAACGTAGGAAAAGTCCAAGGTGAAGCAGGAGTCCCACTTCTTCACGCGTTCGGCGCTGGCGCCATCGAGGCTGCTCCGGTCCTCAACCGTCACGCAAAAACAGGTGGGGCAGACCATGGTGCAATTGCCGCAAGCAAGGCAGCGCGCCGCAGTCTCCTCCCAGCGGGGATGGTTCGGATTGGCCTGAAGCAGCTCCTTGAGACCATCGGTATCGAGGCTGCGGCCCATCTGTCTTGCGGTGTTCGCGACAATCGCTTCGGCGGCCGCAAGGTGCGCCGCCGTAACAGGCTCGTGCGGCAGTTCCGCGAGCAGGGCGGCGCCGGCCTCGCTGCCGGCCTCCGCTAGAAACTGATGATGCTTCCCATCCAACAGCTCGGTGAGGCTCAAATCGAACCCGGCCTCGGCCTTGGGGCCTGAGTCCATGGAAACGCAGAAGCAGCTCCCCCCCGCGTGGCTGCAATTTAAAGCGACGATGAACACATTCGCCCGGCGCGCGGCGTATGCTGCATCGTGGTACGGCCCATCGCAGAGAACGCGATCCTGGACCGCAATTGCGTTGAGTTCGCAGGCCCGCGCGCCAAGGAAGGCGAGCTTCGGAGCGGGCTCCTGGGCGGGCGCAATGGTGAAGCCGTCGCCGGTCTTATGCGCTGTCCAGAGCGTTTCGGCGGCCGGATGCAGGAAGCGCTTCCAGGATTGCGGCCCAACCGCAAAACCGAATAGGGCGCCGTCTTCGCGCGGCTCCAGCCGGTAGCGTCCAGGCTCCTGCCGGTCCCTCCAACCTGCGGGCAGGTCCCCGGCACTTGCGATTTCGCCATAGTCGATCGCGCCGTCGCGCACGGTTGGCCCAAGTACGCGATAGGCGCGCGCCGAGAGAGCGCCGATGAGCGCCTCGATAGCGCTGACGGGGATTACGGTTTTCGCACCCTTGCCCAAAGCGTGCTGCATTATCTCAACTCCGTCCGGCAGGGCGGCGCGTCCGGTCTATCGCCAATAAAGCCGGGACCGTGAGCCCACTCTGCTGGCTCGTAGCGCGCACGAAGCGTGACCGTACCGGATAGTGCGTCACCAGACATCGTTCACTCCTTTAGCGGGGCGCGCCTCGGTCGCTGTAGACCTTCGGCAAGCCGTTGGAACTACGAATATCAAAGTCTTCACCTTCGCTTTAACTAACAGTGATATTTGTCAACATCTTTTTCCAAATAGTTCTAATCGTTCCTCCGAGCCGGAATTAGTGGGCGAACGCAGCAATAATGTGGGCGATATTGCCTCGAATGGCATACCTTTATCCTATGCAAAAGGCAAGTTTCGTCAATCGCAAGACGCGCCTAGCGCGTTTTGCCCTGTACATTCGTAATCGCCTTCACAACATTTCGCGAGGCTGTGGCGAATTCACTGTCGCCGCCGAGCGCCACGTCTGCCAGAACCTCCTGGCCTGCGTTTGCTTGCTCGGCAACCTTAGCTGCGGCACGGTGAAACCGCGCGTGTTCTGCAATCAAGGTTTGGTATTCCGGCAGGGAGGAGAACTTTTTGGCTTCGCCGTACAGCCATTGACCGAGCGCGCAGCGGTTATCGGCACCGATCTCGCTGGGCCGGAGCGTGCCGTCAGGCTTTTTGAGATAAACGGCCAATTTTATCTTCCAGGCCGCATGAGCCTGGATGGCCTCGTCAAAATTCACTTTTGCATCTCCAGTCCACGTTCGGATACGTGAAACTCTAGCGATGCAATCTTGTGCGGACCTTTCTAAGTTCCGCGCGCACGATCCCGGGGCTTGCCGCAGGAATCGTGCGCGGGATGGATGCCTCGAAAGGCGGGCTCACGCCCCCGCCATGGGAGTGAGTTTTCCGGCCACACTAGTACGCCCCGCGGGAAATCCCGACCCATTTGCGGCTGGCACCAACAGGATTTCCCGCGGATGAGGCGTACTAGCAGACTCTTGAATCTAGTACAGCTTATCCGAGGCAAGTTCGCGTGACGGCGCGTGCGGCAAATGGGTGCGAACTTGCCTCGGGCTGTACTAGGCTGAATCGACATTCAGCGCTAGTTTCCGTAGCCGCGGTAGGGATAGCCGGGGCGCGGATAGCCTTCCTCGCCGCTCGGAGGATAGCCTTCCTGGCTGTAGCGGCGATAAGCGGCGGCGAAGCGGTCGACACTGTAAACGGGGCCGTTGTCGCCATAGTTAAGCAGGGCGTGGCTCACGATCTCGCCCCGGCCGTTGAACCGGAGCAGCACATGCCCTTGCACGAAATCCCGGTCGATCTTGACGAGGATCGCGGAATTGTCCTGCTCGCGGTCCTTGGGATATTTGGCGAAGTAGAAATGGCCTCTATATTCGCCGAAAACGCATGGCTCGCCATTGCGAAGACCGAAGACGGTTACCCGGACGCGATGGCCGTAATCGGGCCGGATCTCGATGCGCACAACGATGTTCCGCTGCACCTCCACGTTGTTCCACGTCCCGTAAAAGTCGGTTGGCTCGCCATAGAGCGGATTGCGTGACTGCGCTTGGACGGTAGCGCCGCTCAGCAAAAGAAACACGAAAACTGCGAAGACTTCATACTGCCCTCTACTCTTAACGGATTTTACCCAGGGGGCAGTATCGGGGCCAATCTGTAAATTTTTAGTATAGTTCGCGGTTTCTGCCGGCTGTATGCCTTAGGAAAGGCTAATAAGGCTTTACCAACCGTTCCAGGTAGTCGAGCTCCATGGGGGGACGCGCGGGCTCGCCGAGCCTCTTCCTAAGCTCGTCCAGGATTGTCCGCGCGCGCTGCACGTCAAAGTCATTCGGAAGTGCAGTCTCGCCGGAGTCGCCCATTTCGCTGTCCGGCTGAGTGCGGCCGAAAGGATCGCGATTACCCTGATTGAAACCGTTGCCCTGGCCTGGGGCGCCTGGCCATTTGCTGAGCCATGGAACGGGTCCCCTGACGCATGGACTCGAGCGCGCGGCCTTCCTGATCGCCGGCCTCGCCGAGGTCGTTTTGATCGAGCGCGCTCGCTGCCTCGCCCATGGCAGCTTCCGCTTCCTTGAGTTTCTGCCGGACAGCATCGCCCTCTCCAGCCTTTATGGCCTGGAGCAACTCCTGAAGCTGCTTGCGCACATCCTCTTGACGCTTTTTGAGGCCGGCCGCGAACTTGGTATCTCCGCTGCCTTCCTGCTGCTGGCCCGGTGTGCCGTCTTGCCCGCCATCGCCGCCTTGCTGGGCACGGAAGGTCTTGTCGAGAAGCTGCTGCTGCTGGCGCATGATGGCGGTGAGGCGGTCGAGCTGCTTAAGCTTTTCGGCGTTTTCGCGCTCCGAGGCACCGCGTTCCTGCGAGTTCGCCTGCACCGACTTTAGTATGTCCCGCAGTTCGTTCAGCATTTGCGCGGCCGCTTCGGGCGAACCTGTCCTGGCAAGATTCTCAATCTTCTGCAGCATTCTTGCCAGATCCTGCGGCGAAATCACCTTTGCGTCGGGCGAAAGGGCGGCCTGGTTACCTTTGCCAGGGCTCCGCTGCTGCATTAACGCTTCCAGATAGCGGTTCAGCGCCTGGCGCAACTCGGCCATGAGCTTTTGAATTTCTTCCTGGGACGCGCCGCGTTCGAGGGCATCCTTCAATCTTTCCTGCGCCGCGCGCAGCTCGCGCTCGGCAGCCGAAAGATTGCCGTCCTCGATGCGTATAGCCGCATCCCACAGCTGATCGGCAACGGCTTCGACGTCCTCGCCGGAAAGCCGCCCCCTTAGCCGCCAATAAGCCGAGCGCAGGTTCAAATAGATCTCGGCGGGGATGCCTTCGTCCGCGCCGTTTAGCGCGAGCGCGTTAAGGCTGCCGGCGATCCGGAACCTCTCACCCGGGTCCTCTACGAGCGAGCGCCTTTGGGCGGCGATCGCTTTCGCGAGCGGCTTCATGAACTTGCGCTCGGGCAGGATCACGCCGCGGGGTGCGCTGAGGCCTTCATGGCCGGCTTCATCCCTGGCAACGAGCGTGACTACCACCGGAAGCCCGGCCCAGGGATGCGCGGTAAGGTCTCGATAGGTTTTGGCCTCCGCGGATTTTACCGGCGGCCTTGGCAGCGATAGCGGAAAAACGGGCGGCTGCCCGATCTGGGGTGCCGGCTGTGCCGCTCCGCCAGCGCCCGGCGCCCGCGTGGGAACGCGCTCGATGCGCGCTTCGGCGGAGACGGCGCCGTAATCGTCTTCGACCCTATATTTGAAAAGCATTACGCCGCGCGGCGACAGCTCCACCGGTCCCGTGAAGGCAATTTTCGGGGGCAGGTCGGGGATAGCGTTCAGCATCCAGGTGCGGCTCGCGCCAAAGCTGCGGTGGATCGATAACGTTGCGGACTTCTCGATCTTTCGCGTGTATTCGGCGTAAGTGCCGCCCGCCTGGCTGGCCGGCGCAGGGCTTGCGTGCTGCTGCCTTCCTGAACGGCGACGCTGTAGCCGGCGGCGTCCGGGCCGTTGATTTTCACCGTAAGCTGCGAGCCCGCCGGCACCGCAATGGCCTCATTACCCTTGGACGCCGCATCCGGCAGCACGAACGGCTCTTTCCTGGTGTAGGGAGGCGGCGAGATCCAGGCATCGATGCGAAATCCTGAGCCTGCGGCACTTCCGGCACGGTGAGGGCAGCACGCAGGCGGGCGCCTAGGTCGCCCCATGCCCAGCTGCCGGCAACAACGAGCATCAGCAGCAGTGCTGCCCGGAGTGCGAAAGGATCGTACTTGTCGATGCGCGCGTGCGGAGCGCCGGCCGTCAGGTGCTTCAGCGCGTGGGCGGCGCGCGCGCGGTGCGCCTGCCAAAGGGCCTGCGTTTCTGGAGTGGGGTTCTCCTGCAACAGCGTGTCGTTGAATGCGGTGAGCGGCCTGTGTTCGAGCGCGGAGGCCTTTTCAAGACGGGCGAAGGACGCCTCGCGCGCCGGACGCCGCCATAGCAACAGGGGCAGGAAGGAAAGGGCGAAGGCGGCCCCGAAAGCCCAGAGCAAACCCAGATGGACGCGCGGCGGCAGCAGCGGCCAGATTTCGAAAACGGACAGGAGGACGAAAACCCCAGCAACGGCGGCGGGCAGCCAGACGCGCGGCCAAAGCTTTTCGAACAGCAGCGTCAGGCTGGCCGCGCGGACCTTGCGCTCAAGCAAGCGTTCCTCAGGGGAGGAGGCCGGTTTGGCGGCGGCTGCAGTGCCTTCGGGTTCACTTTTTATCATGTTCATTTACGCACGTTACCATAGGACATGGCGTCCCCAAACCTCCTTGCGCCCAGTAATTGGGTTGAGGATGCGTTTTCCGCAAACGCCCGGCTAGCTGCTAATCGCCGTAGATTACGGGCGGCGGCTTCCGGTATCCGGCCAGGTACGACAGGGTGCCAAATACTCCCAAAACAAGCGAAACCGGCATCCCGAATAGAGGTCCAACAATACCGTTCCAAATCCAGGACGGGCCGTGGGCCAGCAAAAACCGCTCCAAGTCCGCGCCGGCATCGGGGAGGTAAGTTTTCAGATGCGTGGAAATCGATGCGAGAAGCAAGCCCTGGCCGGGCGTAGCCAGGTTGTGCGCCCCATCGTAGGCCAGGGCGATGAACGCTAGGAACAGAAGCGATTTGCCCAAAATTCGAAGAAAAACCATGATCCTTCCTTGTCCGGCCCGGTATTCATAGCGGCACGGGGCCCGCGGCGCAAGGTTTGCTGGGCGCAAGCGCCGCGGCACATAGGCTTGCCCGCGCTAAACCGTTGACTGGCGTCAAACATGCGGGGATTATGGCGCGCCGGCCGCCCGCAAGATATTATAATGGTTGCAGACAAGCTGGGCCGATTCGGCGGGTGCCGGCTTGAAAAACCTAGGCCCCTTTGCGCTTTTCCGGAGGTTGGTTTTGGCAGCGTCAAGCATCCCATCGGCTGTGGCATTGCAAGGCTTGCGCGTGCTCGTGGTCGAAGACGAAACGCTCGTCGCCATGCTGATCGAGGAGTATCTCGCCAGCTTCGGCTGCGTCGTCGCCTTCTCGGCCCAGCGCGTTGCTAAGGGCCTTCAGGTCTTGACGAACCTTGAGGTGGACGCGGCGGTGCTTGACGTGAATGTCGCGGGCGAAAGCGTATCTCCCATCGCGGAGGTTCTCGATCAGCGGGACATCCCGTTCATTTTCGCAAGCGGTTATGGGGCCAAAGGGGTAGAGGAGCGCTGGGCGGGCAGGCCCTCGCTGCAAAAGCCGTTTTCGGCAAAGGAGCTGCACGCCGCATTGCTCGCTTGCGTTCAGGGCACCTCATAGCCGCTAAGGCCGCCATTAAGTTTTTAGCGGTTTGTTAGCCATCCCCGGTAGGTTGGGCCTCCAAATCCCTCCGTTTCCGGCGTCTGAGCGCCGCGCCGCGCGTTTACCTTTTCGCGCAAGCCACGCCCGCCGGAAGCTGCACCGGCCCGCGTTGCCCCGCCCCGCCCTAGTCCCGCAAATAACGCCATGGCAAGCCTCCTGACTGCGCCTGCGCTTTCCCACGGCGCAATGGTGCCCCATAGCTCCTTACCGATGCGCTAACGCCGGATCGCAGGGCCGCAGCGTCGTCCCCGCGAAGGCGGGGACCCACGCTAAGGTCTTGTTCCAGCGCCTGAAATGGATTCCCGCCGGAGTTTAACCTCGCGGAGACGGGGCCGGGAATGACGCTGCGGAGTCTGCCCCTGCTCGGGAATGGCGTTGCGGAAACGCGGCCGGTGCCTGGAGGAAGAAACGAAGCGGCTGCGCCCAAGCAAACCCCCGCAAATGGCCGGCTTATATTTGCCACCTCCGGCTCGCGCTGGCCGTTAAAGCCAGCGGCGCAGGCATTGCCCTGCACATAGTCTTCGTTGCATGCTGTGGATGCGCCGTTTTTTAAATACCCGCAAACCAATATATTCTGCTTATACATCGCCGCTGGCTTGACTTTCTTCCTCCTCCGGCGCGCCGCCAAGAAAAAGCGGTTCCGGCAGCACATAGGCTTAATACGGACGAATAAGTTATTGAATTTACAGCGCGAAGCATTACTAGACGTTAACTAATGCTGCAACCGCAGATTGGGATTCGTGGTTAACCCGCGCAAGATTCTAATATTAACGGGTATTTTGGAATCGCAGAATTCGACCTAAAGTGGCAAAAGATTCGCAGAAAGACGGCGGCGGAAAAGATGGCGGGTGCTCATTAACCAACCCAAAAGTAACCATGTTACGGCGCTACGGGATTGCTATGCTGCCAAGCCTACTCCGCCGAAGTGGCCTCCGGCTAAGCATACGTTCCTGGCTTGCCCAACGAATGCCCAGCAGGCTATTATGGGTCGATTCCTGCCGTTCAAGATATCCGAACCGTAGTCTGAAGGCCCCTGATAAGCGGAAACGGGCCAGCTGGGGTGAGGCGGCCCGGCGCCAGGCCGGCGGGTATGACGCGGGACGGTTGCGCTGGCTTGGCCGGGCCGCCAAGCGTGGAGCGCCTGGGCTAAGACCGAGCCCGGCAGACGCAAGATGCTGGCGGCGTCCATCGCGCGAAGGACGGCAAGCACAGCGTGACAAGCGCGCCCGGCTATCTGGCTGGATAGCGCGCGGCGGGCCAGCGGGCGCGGCAATGCCGGGGCTCGATTTTCCGCCGGCGGCGCGGGCGTTTCGCCGCGCGGCTTGTTGGGAAATGTACACGCATGGCCAAGTTTCATAACTTCATCCTGCTCCGCACTGGCAAAACTCGCGCCGCATGCCTCCGGGGCGCGCCCATCTTCGTTGCCGTATTGTTCGCATGTAGCTTGCGTGGACCTTGCCGCTGCGCAGCCTTACAACTTATTCGCGCAGCTCCGCCTGAATTATCGGAAAACTTGTGGAAAAACCCTCCTGTTCTGGTTGCGTTCACGCCGGATCGCTACCATCATTAGGCCATCCGCAATTCACTTTCGTATCGCCAGGCATAGTGGCGGCACGCCCGCGGAGTTCTTTGAAAAGTAGCCGTGTAGTGGAGACTTAGATGTACGCGATCGTCTTCGGCCGCGCCGGGACGCCGGCGCCGCCGTTCTGTCCCCGCCCACAGCGAGGAACCGCTTCACGATCGAATGACGGATAAGCTGGCGTTTACGCGAGTGCCGTCCTCCACACCGCAGTACGGCCGGGGACATGAAACACCAATTCGAGAGGAGCGCTTAACTCCAGATATAGAGACGCTGCCGCGAACGGCCCGTAAGTCAGCTCACGGCCTTATGCGTCAAAATTCACCATACTGGCCGTTGCGGGCACGATGGCCGCTAACGCCCGGGATGGCCATGCGTTGCGGAAGCCAAGAAACTCTGCTTACCAAGGCGGAAGGACCGCCTCGCGATAACGGGCGTTGCCACGGAACGGCCAAGTCTTTCGGCGTCTGGTACGACTTGGTGCGGCGGCAGACTGGACTGGATTGTTGAGCGGGGGTGAGGATCGTGAGCAGCAGGGTACAGCCGTGGAAGATAAGAAGCTCGAAGCGCGTGCTTTGCGACCGCTGGATTTCGGTGCGCGCCGACGATTGCGTGACGGCGGAGGGCGTGGAGGTCTCCCCCTACTACGTGCTCGAAACGCCGGATTGGGTGAACGTCGTCGCGCTGGATGCCGCCGATAACGTACTCCTGGTGCGCCAATACCGCCATGGGCTCGGGCGCATCTCGCTTGAACTGCCCGCCGGCTGTATCGATGCAGGCGAGCTTGTGCTTGAGGCGGCTGCCCGCGAGCTCGCCGAAGAGACAGGCTACGGAAAAGCGCGCGAGCTGACGCTCGTCTCGAGCCTTTCCCCGAACACGGCAAGTCACTGCAACCTCATCCACACCGTGCTCGCCACGCAGGTCTTGGGCGAGCCTTGCTACGACGCAGTCGAAGTGCTCGAAGTGGAACGCGTACCCTATCGCGAGGCCCTGAACCTTGCCTTCAGCGGCGCCATAATGCAGTCGACCCACGTCGCCTCGCTCGTGCTGGGACTGGGCGCGGCCAAGAAAATCAGCCTGTGAGCGCGTCTCCATGCGGTAGGCTGCCGCCTCGCGCCGGCCTCGGGGGACTTTCGTAACGAGACCTCGTTGCCGGGAAGAACGCAAGCGCCAGCTGGCGTGTTGTTTCAAACATGACACCGCGCATAGAAGACTACGGCCTGATCGGCGACTTTCAGAGCGCCGCTCTGGTAGGCAAGAACGGCTCGATAGACTGGCTCTGCTGGCCGCGTTTCGATTTAGGCGCTTTGTTTGCAGCGCTACTTGGCGACGAGCAAAACGGGCGCTGGCGCCTGACCGCGGCTGACAGCCACGCAACCATATCGCGCCAATACCGGCAGAACACGCTAATCCTTGAGACAGAAATCGCCACGGACACTGGGACGGCCGCTGTCATCGATTTCATGCCGCTTGGGGCCGAGGGGAAATCCCACATCGTCAGGCTCGTCGAGGGGCGCGCCGGCAAGGTGGAAATGGTGACGGAGCTCACCTTTCGCTTCGATTACGGCCTGATCGTGCCTTGGATTACCCGGCTCGGCGAGGGCTGCTTCAAGGCGATTGCCGGACCTGACATGGTTATTCTGCGGACGCCGGCTTCTTTGCAGGCCGAGGGATACAAGCACGCTGGCGCATTCACCGTCGCTGCGGGCGAGACCGTTCCTTTCGTACTGAGCTATGGCAGATCCTACCGCCGCATCCCCGAACCTATCGATCCGCAAAAAGCGTTGCACGAAACGGAGCGGGCTTGGCGGGAATGGTGCGAAGCCTGCGATCCGGCGGGACCCTATTCCGAAGCGGTCCTGCGCTCGCTCATCACTTTGAAGGCATTGACTTTCCGGACGACGGGAGGCGTCGCCGCGGCGCCGACAACGTCCCTGCCGGAGGAAATAGGCGGGGCGCGCAATTGGGATTATCGCTTTTGCTGGCTTCGCGATGCGACTTTCACGCTGCTCGCCTTGTTGAATTCTGGCTTCCGCCGTGAGGCTGCCGAGTGGCGGCTATGGCTTCAGCGCGCCGCTGCAGGCAGTCCTGAGCAATTGCAGATCGTCTATGGCCTCGCCGGCGAGCGCCGTTTGGACGAGCGCGAAATCCCGTGGCTGGCGGGCTTCGCGAATTCGAAACCTGTGCGAATAGGCAATGCCGCCGCGAACCAGTTGCAGATGGATGTGTACGGCGAGGTGATGGATGCTCTCTATCAGGGCAGCGTTGCCGGCCTCGACCACTATCTCGAAGCCTGGCCCTTGCAGCGCACGCTTGTCGATCATCTTGAACAGATTTGGCAGCAAGTGGACGAAGGCGTGTGGGAAGTGCGCGGTAAACCGCGCCACTTCACGCATTCCAAGGTGATGGCTTGGGTTGCGGTGGACCGGGCGATCAAATCGGTCGAGCGATTTGGCGTGGACGGTCCTGCCGATGAATGGCGGCGCTTGCGCGAGCACATACACGATCAGGTGTGCGAACGGGGCTTCAATCGCAAGGCCGGGGCTTTCGTCCAGAGCTATGGCTCGGAAGAGCTGGATGCGAGTGCGCTTCTTATACCGCTTGTGGGTTTCCTGCCGCCCGGCGATCCGCGGGTCCGGTCAACCGTGGAAGCTATCGGGTCCAAGCTCAAACGCGGCCGGCTTATCCGGCGTTACGATTTAAGTTCGGGAGCCGATGGGGTTGGCGGGGGTGAAGGCGCGTTTCTCGCCTGCAGCTTCTGGTACGCGGACAATCTCCTTTTGCTCGGCCGCAGGCAGGAGGCAGAGGAGCTGTTCGAGCATCTGCTTTCGCTGCGCAACGATGCCGGCCTCCTTTCGGAGGAGTACGATCCGGATGAGGGGCGGATGCTTGGAAACTTCCCTCAAGCCTTTTCGCATGTTGCGCTTGTGAACACCGCCCACAATCTTGCCGGAGCCGCAATGCCCCGTCAGCGGCACGAACACCCAATTCAGAGATAATCTGACCGCCGGCGCTTGCTGCGAAGCTGCGTAGCAACCGCCTTTTTAGATGCTGGCTAATGCCTCGTTCAGAACTTCTGCGAAAAGCCCACGAAGAAGCCGCGCCTCGGGCCCCATTGCGGCGCGAACATTCCAATGCCGCTCCCGTCGCGCAGCTCATAAACATGGTCGAAGAGGTTGACCACGTCGAAGCGTACGGTGAATGGCTTCCAATCCGGCAGAACGAACTCGTGCGAAAGCCCAAGGTTGAATTGCGCTGTAGGGTGGCAGGCTCGTCAGAATTGTCGAAGCCGTTCCGAAGGCCGCTGCCATAGATCATGTCCAGGCTGGCCTTCGTATGATCCCACACGGGGTAAGATATTCCCGCCGAAGCGGTGAGGCTTGAGAATCGTCGGTCGGTATGAAGTGTGTCGAGCGCATAGACGTATTCGTCGTAGCCCTACCAAATACTGATTGGTAGCGAATTGCGTCCCGACCTGCCTCGCAAAGGCGAAGTTTCCATACACCACGACGCCGTCCTTGGTAGTACTTCAGCTTTGATTCGAGCCCTTCGTTCTCGCCCTTGGCGTAATTGAAAGAGGTAAGGGTAGGTGCTTGCCCAAATTGGCCATCGTCAAGCAGATCCTGGGCGATCTTATAATAGCGGTCAAACCGGCTTCGAAACCAGGCGCGATCACCTGCGTGACGCCCGCGTCGAAGTAATGAGAGCGTTCGGGAAGCGATGGCGAGATTACCAATCCAGCAGGGCGTCGTGGGTATCACCTGCGCCGCGGCGACCGTGGCGTTAAAGAGCGCGTAATTTTCGGGCGCGCCCGACCGCTTGCGGCGGCGGCGTGAAATACCGGGCATAGCCCGCATGGAAAACCGTGCCGTCGAGCGGCTTGTAGACCGCCGCGATGCGGGGGCTGAGCTGGTTCGCATCGACGTATTGCCACATCTGATCGAAGCGCAGGCCCGAGTTGAGCGTCAGCTTATCGGTGATTTTCCATTCATCCTGAATGTAGACCCCCGCGATCCAGCCGAGCTCGTCCTCCTTGTCCACCACCTGCGCGTCGGCACCCGTGACGATCCGCGGTGCCGACATAGGTGCCGAGCTGCGCTGACATAGCGGTATTTTTTGCGCCTGCCGGGCGCCGTTAATTGCGCCGTCCCAAAGAAAAACCGTCGCATCGTCCGTCACATTGCTCTGCTCGCCGCTGACCACGAAGCCCGCGCGCAACGTATGGTCCGGCGCAACTCGGAACGCGCTGTCCGCCTGAATACCGTTCAGGAAACTGGTGCGGCTCAAGGTCCGTGGCAATTCCGTTGAACATGAGATCGCCGATCAAATCCGGCGTGTAGTGCAGGCTGCTATAGCGCGTGAAGTAAGAGAGCTGATAATCCACGAACGCGGTGGATTGCTGAAAAGCAAGCACGCCATAATAGTTCTGTTCGATCTGGTTCTCGTTGAGCTTCGAAGAATCGAAAGCGGTTAAAGTTGGGGTGCCGGGAGTTGGGCTGTAGTAATATTGAACCGGCTGCCCTGGATTGTTCGGGATCTGGTAAGTGCCATCGGCAGCGCCGGTGATCACGGTCCAGCGCGCATTATTGGGAAGCACTGTCGAAACGTAGGTGAAAAACTTCTCCTGCTCGGTCTCGTCGTGAATGGCGTTGACGCTGCTGGTTGGATTTTCGATCCCCAAGCTGTTCTCAAGCCAGCGGCCGGTGAAGAAATACTGCGTATTGCCGCTCACCCCGCCATATTGGAGGTTCGTGCTGATCGTGTCGTGGCTGCCGCCATAGACGCTCCACTCGCCCGAGGGTTCGGCCGTGCCCGTGCGCGTTTGAATATCGACAAGCCCGGCTGTGCGAAGCCCATATTGCGCGGGCAGCGCGCCGGTCACGACCGCCATGTTGCCGATCAGGCTCGTTTCGAGGACCTGGCCGAAACCCGATACGCCATCGGGTAGCTGAATTCCGTCGATTCGATATTGAACGTTTGCGTGCTCGTCCCGGATGTGAATTCCGCCGTTTACCGCGGAATCCTGGTAGACGCCCGGCGTTTGCAGAAGCAGCTTGTCGATCGGAACGTTATCGCCTTGCGGCAGCGCCTGGATATCCTGCTGGCTCACCTCGTAGCTGTTGACCCCGATCTTGGGCAGGATGTTTTCGCGCGCGGCATTCAGCGATTGCCGCCTTGAAACAACCGCGGCGTTGCTCGCTGCCTCTGCCGGCGTTTGGCCCGTGGAGACGGCATTGGCGGCCGGGGACTTGCCTTTTGCAGCGCCTCCGGCGGTGACGGCAGGCCGCTTTTTCTTGGGCTTCGGCGGCTTGACGATAACCTTGACGGGCGGCAACTCGGTCGCGGCCCCGGCGCTGGCCCTCGTTTCCCATGCCACCCTGGGTTGGCGAGGGTGCCTGCCCCTCCTTTGTATGGCCTCCGGGCCAGTTGGGGCGGGCGCTTGCTGGGCTAGGCCCGGCGATGCCAACCCCAAAATCGATAAGACGCAGCACAAACACAAACGCATTTTTGCCCACCCAATCCTTGCCCGGTATGTTATAACATTACATCAGTTGTTTAGAATTGGGCAAGGCTATGAAGGCGAAAAGGCGCGGACTGTCGCACGCGCGCAACATTTGCGCGCCTCAATCGAACTTCCGCCGCAGACCACTAATTTCAAGGTCCGGCTTGACCCGGCCATCCAGGGTTAAAGGCAATGGCCGAGTAAAGCCAGTAAAGCCCGGCCATGACAGCAGCGGTTGCCGGCGATTTTTTCTCGTGCTGAACAGCCGGCGGCGCGAATAGGTCAGTGGCGGGTTTTGGGGTTGCCCGGATGGCGGGGGAGCGGAAACTCGGGCTCCTCGCCCGGCGCGCGCCTTTTCAAAACCCAATGGCTACCGTAGGGATCGGTGAAAATCACGATGTCTCCCGATTCATGCGGTGCGCTGACCAGGGCGCCGCTTTTCTCCGCCTGGTACGCCACGCGATCCAGGTCCTCGACCCGAAGCATGATCGCCACGTAAGGAACTCCGAGATCGGCTGCGAGCAAGGAGAGCAACGGCCGGCCCGCCATTTCGCACTTTTCCGAGGAAATCGTGAACTGTATGCCGCCGATTGCCAATCCCAGCCGGACGGGCTCGCCACCGGCGGTTTCCTGCCGGGATGTCTCACGCGCTCCGAAAACGTTCCGGTAGAATGCCTTGGCCGCGATCACGTCGGGCACCTGGATTTCAAACGCTCGTGCCGGGCCTGCGCGTTCCCAATCTATCAGCAATGGTTTCGACCCTTTCGCCGGTATGCGGTTTGAGCTAAGCAAACATTCGTTGGCTGCCCAACGAATGTTTGCTTAGTGTCCTTTGTTTTCGCAGAGTTTTTGTCCCAAAACCGGTGGCCACTTTTGGGAAACTCTGCTTCGTGTAATGTTATAACGTAACACCACGCTCAATCCAGCATATTCCTATACGCCATGGGCGTTTTGGCTTAAAGCCGCGCCGGCGGTTTGCGCGTCAATCTATCACAGGACCGCTCGCCGCAGCTCCCGGCGTTTCGCTCTGACGGCCCCCTGGAGCAACGCGCGAGTGTGCGGGCTTCATAGCCGAGGCGATCAAATACGCCTTGCAGACAATGCGGAAATATTGCGCTATGCCGCGGCTAACGGCCGTTGCGGCGATGGTCTTGGCGAGCCCCATGCGCCCATGCCTGCGCTCGGACAAGGGCCAGCGCATCAGGTGTTTCTCAAACCCGCGCAGGCAGGCTTGTGTCGCGTCCTGAACGTCGACGCTTTCGAAGCCGGCGGCCTCAATTCGATCCGGTAGCTCGCGATGTCGGGCGCAAAGTTCGCGCGCGGCACCTGGCCGAACTCTCCAATCGGCTTCATGAAAGCCCGGAACAGCATATCGGTCAGCACCAGCGAGCCGCCGGGCTTGAGAACCCGCAGCGCCTCCTTCAAGAAAGTGCTGCGCGTATTGAAGTGGAACGCCGCCTCGACGCACATTATCGCGTCGAAATGCGCATCCGGAAAGGCGAGCTTCGTCGCGTCCATGCGCAGGAAAGCGCAGCCTGGCGCGCGCTTGGCCGCAGCGTCGAGCTGCTTTTCCGATATGTTGATCGCGGTAATGTTCGCAGGCTCGTAGCTGCGCATGAGATGCCGGGTGGTCGCGCCAGGCCCGCAGGCCACGTCCAGGATGCGCCCGCCCTTATGCTTGATCCTGCCCGTCAGCTCGTCGATCAGCGCTTCGCTGGCTTCGCGCTGCGTCCTCGCTTGGCTGTCCCAATAGCCGAAATTATAAAAGCCGCTGTCCTCGAAATAGTGCCGGTAGTCCTCGCTGAGCAGCGCACGGTCGTAAAGGCGGATCATGCGTTCTTGGGCTGTCATCGACTCTCTCTCCTGACCGTGCGGGCGCGTGCAACCGGCCAAGCTATAGCTCTAGCACCGGCACAAAGGCAAAACTCTTAAGGCCGCAGAGTTCAATATTGACAATATATTGTCAATATGACAATGTGCAGTCACTAAACAAGCTGCACTCATGAATGAAGCTTCGCACTCCCCTGCCGGTTCGGCCTTCACCAAGCTGATTATTGAGACGTTCCGGCTCAACGGCGCGTTGCTCGCGACGGGCGACAAACTCTGCGCGGACCTCGGACTAACGAGCGCGCGCTGGCAGGTGATGGGGGCCATCGACGACGGTCCTCTGCCCGTCGCTCACATCGCGCGCAACATGGGCCTCACCCGGCAGGCGGTGCAGCGCGTTGCCGATGAGCTGGCCCGCGAGGGTTTAATCGCCTTTGCGGATAACCCGCATCACCGCCGGGCCAAGCTCGCGGGCCTTACCGCGAAGGGACGGTCATCGCTGGATGAGGTGAGCCGGCGGCAGGCGGCTTGGGCAAACAGGATAGTGGAAGGGCTCGGCCCGGCTTCGATCGATGCAGCGGCGGCTCTAGCGGAAACGCTCCGCCACAGGCTTACATCCCCGGATTTTGGCAGCAAGGAGTAGCGGCATGTTCAAGTTCTTCAAGGTAATCCATATCATCGGCGTGGCGATGTTCTTGGGCAGCATCTTCGCGCACATCGCAACCGGTCTCGTACCCGGCGCCACCGGTAATCCGCCGGCGATGCTGTTCGCCCGCCAAGCCATCGAACTTGCAACACGGTACGTTACGGTTCCCGGATTGGTCATCGCTATCGTCAGCGGCGCGTCGATGATTGCGAGTGGCTATTCCGGATTCTTCAAGCGGCGGTGGCTGGTGGTGCACATGGCGGCTGTTGCTGCGATCGCCGCCATAACCGTGATCGTGATGCTTCCCGCCGGGCACAGCCTTGTGGCCGCGGCAAACGCCGTGGTGGCTGGAACAATGACGCCGGAAGCCTTTGCGGCCTCGGCAATGCGCGAGCACCTGTTCGGCGCAGTCAATATCCTCCTTGCACTTGCCGCAATTGTGCTTGGTGTCGCAAAGCCACATCTGCGCCGGGGACAGTCCTAGAGCCTATCCGCTTTTGATGGAATCAAAAGCGGGCTCTAGCTTTTTGTTTTGCCGTGCGTCTTTTCGGAAAACCGCTTCACACTTTTCCGGACGCACTCTAGGAGGCAATTATGGATGCCCATCAGTTGCTGCGGTTCCTGCACTTCGCAGGCTTCATTTTCCTCGGCGGCGGCTTGCTGGCGGTATTCGTTTCCGAATGGCGGGCCTACAGCGCCACGCGCTCCGTGATCTTCGCGGAAGCGGCCTCCTATACGGCCATCCTCTACGATTTTCTCGTCTTGCCGGGGGCGCTGGCAATTTTGGTAAGCGGCCCTCTGTTAGTTCGCCAGCTTGGCCTTGGATACTTCGACGCCCCTTGGCTGGCTGGCATGTGGGGCCTGTTTCTGTACGAATTCATCGAAGGGAACACCGTCACCCGCGTGCAATTCCGGCGGACGCTCCGGCTTTCGCGAGCTTTGTCTGAGGATGAGCCTTTGACGGAGGACAAGCGAAGCCACGCGCGAACCTTAATCGGCCAGCTCGCTCACTTCCTCGATATTCCGCTATTCTTGGTCATCGTTTATTGCGGCGTGGTGCGGCCTGACAAGTGGTGGCAGATCGTCGCGGCCATTGGCATCGCCACCGCCACCGCCACCGCCTTGGCGCTGACATTCATCGTGCCGCGCCTTGCCCGGACCCGAGGCGCCGCATTGGCGCGGGCTACATCCTAGCGGTCAGAATCAGACGCTTTCAACAAACGGTTCATTGGCGCCGGCGCAATAAAAGCTTTATGATCACTCCAATGCAAAAGTGGATCGAAGCAGGCATTAGCTAAACTTCAAGGGGACCCGTCATGCGCAGTAAGTATATCGTCATTGCATTGTTCGCGCTTACATTGGGTTTTGCGGCAGCCTACTGGCGTGCCAGCACCGAAATCGGCCATCAAATGGAAGCTGCCCATATGGCATCGGTGGCACAATTGGCCGCGGAAGCGGACGCAAAAGCTTTGACCGAAAAGCTGGCGCTGGAAAAGCAGGCACACGACAAGGCGGCAAACAGGGCTGCGGGGGCTGGCCGGAAACTTGCGGAGCAGGTCGGCGCGGCAAAAGCCTTGAGCGAAAAGCTGGCGCTGGAAAGCAAGGCCCGCGAAACAGCCGAGCAGGCACATGACAAGGCGGCAAATAGGGCTGCGGAGGCTGGCCAGAAACTTGCGGAGCAGATCGGCGCCGCAAAAGCTTTGAGCGAAAAGCTGGCGCAGGAAAGCAGGGCCCGCGAAACAGCCGAGCGGGCACATGACAAGGCGGCAAACAGGGCTGCGGAGGCTGGCCGGAAACTTGCGGAGCAGATCGGCGCGGCAAAGGCTTTGAGCGAAAAGCTGGCGCAGGAAAGCAAGGCCCGCGAAACAGCCGAGCGGGCACATGACAAGGCGGCAAACAGGGCTGCGGAGGAGGCCCGGAAACTTGCGGAGCAAGCGGGCGTGACAAGAAAGATTGAAACAAGATTAGCCGATGCAGAAAGTAGACTTAAACTTGAAAGCGAAACGGCCGGCCCTCAAATCGCGGCTCACTAGGACACGCAGCTCAAGCTTTACTATGTGGAAGCCCGGAAGCGGAGAGGTCCACCTGCCCGGTCACCGCAAGCGGTTGCTGCGGGCTAGCGCCTGGCCGATTTCAGGCGAAAAAAAAGGGCCATCCAAAATGATTGAACGGCCCCAAGTCTAGGGAGGAAACGCCCAAGGAGGGCAGCGATACGCGCAAAATCGCGTACCGCATTGCACCAATATATATTGCAGCGCACAATTTTCAAGGGCAATCGCTCCTGCCGCATCCGGAGCCCGGCGCTAAGCGCTAATTTTTGGCCGCCAGCGCTCGCTTTCGCGGAACGGGGTGGTTTGTTTATCGAACGCCAGCCGGATATAAATCGCCGGTCAGCGATGCCGACTCCCAGGGTGTCTGTCCGCCGCGCGTTTTTTCGCCAACCGCGGTGCGCACCTTCTTGAACACCTCTTCGAACTTCAGTCCCCGCTCGGCTATCGCCCGCGCCAGCGCCGCGGTGTAAGGGCTGTTATCGCCCGCGGGCACCTCCGGCGCCACCGTTCCGGGCGAGGCGGAGAACGCGATCAGACTGCCGCCCGGCGCTTCCACTTTTGCAAGTCCGCCACCGGCACCGCGCGCAAAGCCGAAGGGATTAACGCGGCAAGCGTCCAGCACCACGATGAAAGCCCGCGTCTCGGTATTCTGCAGCACGTTCATCATCGTAGCGAGGCTCACCGCATCGATTTCGACGCCGGCCTCGCTCTCGATCTGTTCGTCCACGGGGACGAGGTAATTCTGTCCGTTTACTTGCACGCCGTAGCCTGCGTAGTAGACGAAGGCCACAGCGTCCTTCCCGCGCTCGCGCACCGTGTCCGCAAAGTCCAGCAATGCTTGCTTCATCTTGCGCTGACCAACGTCGTAGAAGTCGAAAACCTCGAAGCCGGCCGCTTTTAGCGTTTCAGCCATCAGCCGCGCGTCTTTTGCAGGGCTGGCCAGCGAAGACTGCCGGTAAGCGGAATTTCCGATAACGAGCGCGACCTTGTTGTTCGCCTCCTCTGCAGAGACGGAACCTGCCAGTACCAAAATAACAAAGGAAGCTAAGGCGCGGATAAATCCCATGCTGGACCCCACTGGACCGGCTGCAGACCCGCGTGACTATAGGGATGTAGGTAATTTTAGCAAGCTACTTTAAGTTTTTCTTTAACTAATTTTGTCCAAACAGCTCGCCGCCAATTTATGCCGGCTGCCGGGCCAAGAGTGCGATGTAGAACCCGTCGGTTCCATGCTTGGCTGGGGTCAGGAGCAGGCCGGGCTTACCCGCGCGGAGCCGGTTCTCAATGGGTCGCGAAAGCGCGCCCGCAGCGCGCGCGGTCGCGTCGAGCGGCGTGACAGCCGGCGCCGGTTTCGAAAAAGTCTTCGACCTGCCGATCGTTTTCCTGCGGCAACAGCGAGCAGGTAACGTAGGCCAGAATGCCGCCCGGCTTTACCAGCGGCGCCGCGGCGGCCAAGAGCGCGCGCTGCTGGGCCTGCCGCTCAAGGAGCTGCACCGGGGTAAGCCGCCATTTCGCATCCGGCCGCCGCCGCCAAACGCCGGTCCCGCTGCAGGGAGCATCGATGAGAACGAGGTCCATCCGGCCTTCGAACCCGGCGAGCGTATCGGCATCTCCCGGTGGAAGCGTCTGCACATTCCGCGCGCCCGCCCGTTTCAGCCGCTCGAAAATGGGCCGGAACCGGATCGGGTCCGCGTCGTAGGCGTAGATTTGCCCGGTGTTCTGCATCTGCGCGGCCATGGCCAACGTTTTGCCGCCAGCGCCGGCGCAGATATCGGCGACCTGCATGCGCGGCCCGGCGCCGGCGAGCAGCGCCGCGATTTGGCTGCCCTCGTCCTGGACCTCGAACCAGCCGCGGCCATGGCCAAGTTCGGCTTCCACATTTGGGCTGCGCGCGCCGCCTTCACGCGGGGGAAGCCGCACGCCGAGCGGCGAATAAGGCGTTTCCGCTGCGCCATGGCGCTCGAGCGCTTTCAAGACCTTCTGGCGTGTTGCCTTCAAAGTGTTGACGCGCAGATCCGTGGGCGCACGCTGGGTCAGCGCCTGGCCCTCGTGGACCGCGTCCTCGCCGAAAGCGGCGGCAAAGGACTCCTGCAGCCATTCGGGATAATCGCCCTGCACCCAAGGCGGCGCACCGGAAAGGTCAGCGTTCGCAAGCCCTTTCTCCTCAGCGGGAGTGAGCGGTTCCGGGCAGAACCGCTCGCCTGAGCAAAGGGCCGCAATTTCAGCGGGTGCCATGTCCCACGAATGGCGCAGCGCCGCAAGCGCGATCGGGCGCGGCTCCTCGCTATCCATGAGGTAAGCCAAGGATCGCTCGCGACGCAGGCTGTCGAAGACGAGGTTGCCGATCCAAGCGCGATCCGCCGAGCCCGCGAAGCGGTGCGCGCGCCCCCAGTCCGCAAGCGCCACCGAGGCCGCGCGCCCGCGCGAGCTAATCTCGCCAAGAACCTCGATGGCCGCTTGAAGCCTCGCGCCGGGCTGCATGTTATACCGCGGCGCTGTTAGCTGTTGTGCGTCGGATAGTTCGGCAACTCGCGGGTGATCGTGACGTCGTGCGTGTGGCTTTCGCGAAGGCCGGCGTTCGTGATCTGGATGAATTCGGCCTTCTCATGCAGCTCCGCAATGGTGTGCGACCCCGTGTAGCCCATCGCCGCACGCAGGCCGCCCACGAGCTGATGTAGTACGCCGGAGACCGGGCCTTTGTAAGGCACCTGCCCCTCGACGCCTTCCGGCACGAGCTTGAGCGGGTCGGCGACCTCGCCCTGAAAATAGCGATCCGCGGAGCCGCGCGCCATCGCGGCGAGCGAGCCCATGCCGCGATAGGTTTTGTAGGAGCGGCCCTGATATAGGTAAACCTCGCCGGGGCTCTCGTCGGTGCCCGCCAGCAGCGAGCCGATCATGACGCAGGACGCGCCGCCGGCAATCGCCTTGGCGATGTCGCCCGAATATTTGACGCCGCCATCGGCGATGACGGGCACGCCTTGGCTCGAAGCGGCCTCCGCAGCCTCGGTCACGGCGGTGAGTTGAGGCACGCCGATGCCCGCCACTACGCGGGTTGTGCAGATCGAGCCCGGCCCAATCCCGACCTTCACGGCATCGGCGCCGGCATCGATGAGCGCCTTCGTCCCATCCGCCGTTGCGACATTGCCCGCGATCACCTGAACCAAGTTGGATGCGCGCTTGATGCGCCGCACGGCTTCGAGCACGCGCTGGGAATGGCCGTGCGCGGTATCGACCACTATCAGGTCCACGCCCGCGTCGATGAGATGCTCGCTGCGCCGGAAACCGTCGTTGCCGACGGAGGTTGCCGCGGCCACGCGCAGCCGGCCCTGCTCGTCCTTGCAGGCGAGCGGGTGCTGCGCCGCCTTCTCGATATCCTTGACCGTGATGAGGCCCACGCAAGCGTAGTCCTCGTCGACCACCACAAGCTTTTCGATCCGGTATTTATGCAGAAGCCGCTTCGCCTCCTCGCGGTCGATGTTCTCGCGGACCGTGATGAGGTTTTCCTTGGTCATCAGCTCGAAGACGGGCTGGCTGTGATTGGTCGCAAAGCGCACGTCGCGGTTGGTCAGGATGCCCACGAGCCTGCCCTGCCCGCCGGCCGCCGCCTGCTCGACCACGGGAATCCCTGAGATCTTGTGGAATTTCATAAGCGCCAGCGCATCCTTGAGCGTGGCGCCGGGCGCAATCGTCACCGGGTTGACGACCATGCCGGATTCGAACTTCTTGACCTTCTGGACGTGTTGGGCCTGCACCTCGGGCTCAAGGTTGCGATGGATCACGCCGATGCCGCCCGCCTGCGCCATGGCGATCGCCAGCGGACCTTCGGTGACGGTATCCATGGCAGCGGAGATAATCGGAATGTTCAGCCGTATGCTTTTTGTGAGGTTCGTGGTGACGTCCACCTCGGAGGGCAGCACATCCGAAAGGCTGGGCTGCAAAAGCACATCGTCGAAGGTAAGCCCCGTCTTTTGCCGGATAATGGCCATTTCGAATTCCCTTGGGCAGCGTGAGCACGCGCGGTCGTGGCGGATTTTCTGGGGGTGTAACACCCCTTTCCCAATCTGTAAAATGTGGCTTGGGCGTTATCCTGTCTAGCCTTGGCCCAGGGGCGCTTTCCCAAGCTCCCCGCCCCGGTTTCCAGCGGGAGAGCCGGCAGCGGCGAGAACCCGGTTTTCGCTGAAACCCTGAAAGCCCCCCTCCGTAAGTTGTGCGCAGCTCAAACTATCAGGGCGCTTGCTTTCGGAGGGCGCCCGCATTGCGGGTGGAAGGGCAGTGTATTTTATGGTTGAGGCCGTAAGGTGGTCATCCGGTTTGGGCGACCGGCCGCATTCCAAGACGAACCTCTCGAATTCTGGCGAAGGCCGAATATCATGGTCGAAGACGTAGTGCAGGAAGCCCGCGGGCCACTCCCATTCCCCTAGCCGAAGTCCTTCGTGTCCGTTCACTTCGCTGCATATCCGGCAGCGCGAAAATCCGCGATACGCGATCTTCTCAGCGTCCTTTTCAACCCGATTCAAGCAGTCTACGAACGCCACTCGACCGGCCCAATTTGGTTCCGGCTTCGGCCACGGCAATTCGCTCTCTTCCTCAAACGACGCTCGCCAGTGCCCTTCGTACCTAGCATAGCCTGCCTCAAAGGCCCCTTCCGTCCATTTTGTTGCGGGAACCCAAAAGCGCCAGATATCGTCCGGCAAGATGGCAGCGGCGAACTTCATCGTGCTGGCTTCGCGCTCTGCCTCATAAGTGTGTACGTGGTATTGCCGCGACGGGTCTCTTGGATCGGGAACGACGATGTCAGCTTCTCTCAACCTGATCCAAGGAACACTCCACGGGTTCCAACCATCAATTGAGACGGCCCGAATTTCCTCTCGGTTACGGCCTTGAGGGCATTCACCGAGCAATCGCCATATGGACATCGTTGGCTCCGATCCTGCTCTTTTCGAGGGGGCAACTGGAGTTGCTCACTGTCCTCATCAATTGGCAA
>CAWAVJ010000032.1:0-19813 GCA_963785355.1 uncultured Alphaproteobacteria bacterium | reverse complement strand
TGCGCCGCCGCCGCGATTGCCGCCACGTAGACCCAGCGATGCAGCTTGCGCCCTGCCGCGCCGCCCATGCGCTTGATCATCGTGGCATTCGAGGTGATCGCCAGCGGCACAAGGATAGCAAACGCGAACATGCCGATGGTGATATAGGGCCGCTTCAGGATGTCTTTGACGATGGCGTGCGTGTCGAAGCCCTGATCGAACAGCAGGTAAGCCGAGAGGTGCGCGCAGGCGTAGTAGAAGGCGAGCAGCCCAAGCGCGCGCCGGAAGCAGATGAAGCTCGGGCCGCCGAAACGCCGTATTGGCGTCACCGCTAGCGCCGCAATGAGGAAACGCAGCGCCCAAAGTCCTAGCAGGTGCTCCAGCGTCTTGACTGGATCGGCCCCGAGCTGATTGTTGAGCGCGAGCCAGAACACCCAAACGCCCGGAACAGCGCCCGCAAGATAGAGCGGCCAGCGCGGCGCCGCATTGTGGCGCCGGCGCTGGATGCTTCGCTTGGCCGGAAACGCTAATGCTGCCATGTAGTTGAGCTTTCAGGTTTTCTCGATCCGAACTGGCTCAAGACCCCCTCACTCTGTCTCTCTCCCCAAGGGGAGAGAGGACCCTCGAATTACCCGCGAGGAGAATTCAGGCGTCCCTTCTCCCCTTGGGGAGAAGGACAGGATGAGGGGGGACTTGGTGCCTGCACAATCTTAAAAATAGGCTGTCAGGTTCATGCCGGTGTAGAGGCTCGCGACTTGATCTCCGTAACCGTTGAACATAAGCGTCGGCCGGCGGTTGGCGAACAGGCCGTTGCCATCGCCGATCCGCCGTTCGGTTTTCTGGCTCCAGCGGGGATGATCGACTTCCGGGTTAACGTTGGAATAAAAGCCATATTCGCTTGGCGCTTCCATGTTCCAGGACGTCGCCGGCTGCTTCTCCACGAGGCTGATCCGCACAATCGATTTGATGCTCTTGAAGCCGTACTTCCAGGGCACCACAAGCCGGATGGGCGCGCCATCCTGGTTCGGCAGCGTCTGCCCGTAAAGCCCAACGGCCAGGATGGTGAGAGGGTGCATGGCCTCATCCAGCCGCAAGCCTTCGACGTAAGGCCACGTCAGCGGTTGGAACCACCCATTCTGGCCGCGCATCTCCGAAGGCCGCACCAGCGTCTCGAAAGCCACGTATTTGGCGGACCCGAGCGGCTCCACGCGGGCCAGGAGCGCGCTCAGCGGGAAGCCGATCCACGGGATGACCATGGACCAGCCCTCGACGCAGCGTAGGCGGTAGATGCGCTCTTCGAGGCTCACGGGTTTCAGGATATCTTCCAGCGCAAAGGTGGCTGGCTTAGACACCATTCCGTCGATCTTTACGGACCAGGGGTTCGTTTTCAGCGAAGCCGCATACCTCGCAGGATCTCCCTTGTCCGTGCCGAACTCATAGAAGTTGTTATAGCTCGTTACGTCCGTTTTCGGGGTAAGCGGCTCGTTCGTGGAGAAGGCGCTTTTCGAGAACGCCAGCGGCGCCGCAGCGGCTCCCGCCGTTACGCCCCCGAAGACCGCGGTAGCCAGCGCGCCGCCCAGGAACTCGCGGCGCCGCAGATAGATCTCGCGCGGCGTGATCTCAGAGGAAGGGATTGGCTTTAGCTTGAGGGTCATAGGCTTTCTCCGGCTCTAGGCAGGAATACGCCGGTTGTACGCGATCCGTTACATCGCAAATGGGGGCTTGCGTTACGCCGCCATCACATTCGCTTGCGCGCAGCCGGGCTTACACGTGGAAAATGAGGCTTACGATAAACCGCGCCGCGACGATGACCAGAAATGCGACAAACACATATTCGAGCGTGCGCCGGGAAAGCTTGTGAGCAATCTTCACCCCGAGCGGGGCGGCAAGCACGCTCAAGGGGGCGACCACGATGGCTCCCGCGAGGCTCACATAGCCAAGCGAAAGTGGCATGCCCACGGGCACGTTCCAGCCCTCCACGATATAGCCGGTAACGGCGGGGATGGCGATGATGGGGCCGAAGCCAGATGCTGTTCCGACCGCTTTATGGATCGGCCAGCCATAAAGCTTCATATAGGTGGTGATATAAACGCCGCCGCCGATCCCGATCAGCGTCGAGATCAGCCCTATGCCTGCGCCAGCGAGCGCATCCCAAGGCTGCCCTGGGAGCTTTTCCGCGGCAATGGCGCCCCCGTTGCCAAAGCCGATGCGCCAGGCCATGAACAGCGTCGAGGCCACGAACACGCCCTTGAGGAAGCTCGATGGCGCGTGCGCGGCCGCGATGACGCCGGCAGCGGCTCCGGCCGCGATCCAAGGCCCGAGGGTGCGAATCACCGCAAAATCCATCGCTCCGTGCCGCCAATGCGACTGCGCCGAGCGGATCGAGGTCGGAATGATGATCGCAAGCGAGGTCGCGACGCAAACCTGCATGCGGATGCTGTCGCTCACGCCCGCGATGCCGAAGAGCTCATAAAGAATGGGCACGACGATGGCCCCGCCGCCGATGCCCAGCAGCCCCGCAAGAAAACCCATGAGCAGGCCGCCCACCGCGAGCGCGGCAGCAAGCGTTGCGATTTCGCTTAAAGGCAGGCCGGAGATCATGGGAGCGTCCAACGGAGGGTGGTGTGAATGCCGCCGCACACTATCGGGCCGCTCGCGCTTTTGCAATTGGCCGCAGGGTGACGGTACTGCCCCGAACCGAATTCCAGACTGCGCTACTCAGGAACTCGCTAAAGCGATCTTGTGTTCGGGGTTTTGAAGGGGGCACCCAATCGAAGGCCGGAATGGCAATGATTGAACTTGTATTGACCGTTTGCGCAGTGGCACAACCTAACCTCTGCCTGGACCAGCATCTGTTGTTCGACTCGGATAACACGCCCCGGCAGTGCATGATGAGCGCGCCGCCATTCGTAGCCCGGTGGGCCGATCAGCATCGGGAATGGTTCGTCCAGCGCTGGAAATGCCAGTATCCTAAGGTCGAAAAGGATACATGATGCCGCACCGCCCTGCCTGTCCCTCTTTGCGCTAAATCAAACCGATGCCCAGCGGTCTGAGCTAAATGCCGCATTGCAGCATGCCCTCGCCCGGGAAGACCGGCGTTCCCCGCACGTTCGGGCGTGCCGGAGCCGGTATTTCGCTTGTGCGAAATTGCGCAGATATTTCCGGCGGATGCGTGGACAGGCCGGGGAGCGAAGGCGATGAAAGCATACATGATCGGAAGCGGCATCGGCTCTCTGGCCGCCGCGGCATTCATGATCCGGGATGGCGGCGTTCCTGGCAGCGATATCACCATCTATGAGCGCTTAGGCGTTCTGGGCGGCTGTCTCGATGGCGCCCGTTTGCCCGATGGCTCCTACTCGGTTCGCGGCGGCCGGATGCTGACCTTCGACCACTATGAATGCACCTGGGACCTGTTGCGCACGATCCCATCCCTCGAACACTCCGGCCAATCGGTCCGCGACGAAACCGAAGCCTTCAACGAGCTGTACAAAGCGCATTCGCAAGCCCGCCTCGTCGATAAGAACCGGCACAAGATCGACGTTTCGACCATGGGATTCAGCATGGCGGACCGGTTGGAGCTCGTAAGGCTCGCCGAGACATCAGAAGAAAAACTTGGGCTGAGCCGCATCACCGATTGGCTCTCCCCGGCTTTCTTCAACAACAACTTCTGGTACATGTGGCAAACCACTTTTGCCTTCCAGGCCTGGCACAGCGCTGTGGAGTTCAAACGCTACCTGCACCGGTTCATGAGCGAATTCCCGCGCATCGAGACGCTCGCAGGCGTGCGCCGGACGGTCTACAATCAATACGACTCGATCACCCGCCCCGTAGCCAGCTGGCTCGCAAGTCAAGGTGTAAAGGTCGTCGGCGGCACGCAGGTCACCGATATGCAGCTCGCCGATGAGGCCGGAAAGGTCCGCGTGACCGGGCTCAGCCTCAAGAAAAGCGGCGGCGAGACCGAAATTGTCTCCGTTGGCGAGGACGATCTCGTCTTCTTGCAGAACGGCTCGATGACCGACGCTTCGAGCCTCGGCTCCATGACAGCCGCGCCGCCGCACCTAACCAAGGTTGAAAGCGAAGGCTGGAAGCTCTGGGAGAAGGTTGCGGAAGGCCGCCCGGAATTCGGCAACCCGGCCGCATTCAATTCGAGCATCCCGGAATCCTATTGGGAATCCTTCACCGTGACCTGCCGCGCGCCTGCCTACTTCGACAAGATGGAGGAATTCTCCGGCAACGAAGCGGGAACGGGGGGATTGGTGACGTTCAAGGATTTCGAACTGGCTTATGTCGGTAGTGCTCTATCATCAGCCCCATTTCGTGGGCCAGCCCAAAGACGTGCAAGTGTTCTGGGGATATGCCCTGCACCCAGACCGGATCGGCGATTTCGTCGCCAAATCGATGACGGACTGCACCGGCGCGGAGATTCTTACGGAGCTGTGCGGCCATCTCAATTTCGACCGCAGCATCTTCGATGGTGCCACCTGCATACCCTGCCGGATGCCCTACATCACGAGCATGTTCATGCCGCGGTCCAAGACGGATCGCCCGCTGCCGGTGCCGGCGAATTCGAAGAACCTCGCCTTCGTGAGCCAGTTCGTCGAAATCCCCGATGACGTTGTGTTTACGGTGGAGTTTTCCGTAAGGGCCGCGCAAATGGCGGTTTATCAGCTCCTCGATATCAAGCGGAATATTCCGCCAATCACCCAGCACGACAGGTCGATCAAAACGATCGTCAATTCGATTGCAAAGTCCTTTGCCTGAATGGTCCTGCGGAGCCCTGGGCGCGAGCCCAGGGCACGCTCACGGCAAATATTCTCGCAGCATCGGCATCATTTCTTGCATGGCGCGCCGCCCTTCATCCACCGCTTCCTTGGCGCGGTTGAATTCGAGAACCGCCATATAGGCCAGCCGCGGTCTCACCATGACATGCGGCGGCTCGCCTGCCATCCGGCTCCGCAATATCTGGCTCGTCATGATGTCGAGGGAGGTGGAAAGAACGTCGAAATAGCCGGGCGCGCCGCTCTTCGATCCGAACAGGTTGAGCGTGACCGTGTTCAGGCTCTGCTTGATCCCATCGGGAACGCTATCGAGCAGCTTGTCCAGAAAATCGCGGCTGGGCGCGACGGAGTCATTTGAAGCTGCCTTCGTGATATCCCGCCGTGCATGCGGTTCCATGCTATGGGCATTAGGATTGATCGCTATAACGATCTCCGCCCCCATGGCGCGGCACGCCGAAACGGGAACGGGGTTGGTCATGCCGCCGTCGAGCAGCCATTTTCCGTCCAGCTTTACGGGACTGATAATGCCCGGCATGGCGATGGAAGCCCTCACCGCGTCGACGATCGAACCCCTGTTCAGCCACACCTCGCGGCCCGTTTGCAGATCGCTCGCGATGGCCATATACGGCTTTGCGAAGCTCTCGATGGGCGCATCTTTGTTGCTCGAGTTGAGCAAGGCGACGATACGTTTGCCTTCGATCAGGCCGCCGCTTGCGAGATTGACGTCGAAGAAGCTCGCCACTTTCAGCCAATTCACGGTATAGGCCCATTGTTCGAGCGCATCGAGCTCCCCGGCGACGTAGGCCGCGCCAACAAGCGAGCCCATTGAGCAGCCCGCCACTATATCCGGCTCGATGCCTTCTTCAGCGAGGGCGCGCAAGGCGCCGATATGACACCACCCGCGCGCCCCGCCGCTGCCCAGCGCTATGCCGATCTTGGGTTTCTTCATCGCCTTTTTTCTCCTTGCTCGCCGCCTATCGTTGCTTGATCTATTCCAAGAAAAGCATGGGCATAGCCTCCGCCGCGCCGGGTGCGGGGGCATCCCTCGCCGCTTTTCTTGCGGCCGCATCGCGCGCGGCGGCAATTGCTGCCTCCAGAACCTCAAGCCCAGCGCCGGGCTTGACGCTCTCTTCCGTCAGCAGCCGGCGGAAGCCGCGTGCGCCAGGCTTACCGTTTATGAGCCCGGTCATGTGGCGTGTTATGCAGGAAAGTTTGGTGCCGCGTTCCAGTTCGCGAGCGGCGTAGGCGAGCATCCGCTCCAATACGGCATCGGCGCTCATGGCCGGCTCGTCGCCGCCGAATATGACGCGGTCCACATCGGCGAGGATCCCCGGCGTTTTGTAGGCCGCCCGGCCGAGCATGACACCGTCTACCGCATCGAGATGGGCGAGCGCCTCTTCAAGCGTCCCGATGCCTCCGTTGAGCACGATGGTAAGCTCGGGGAAAGCCGCCTTGAGCCTGTAAACGCGCTCGTAGTCGAGCGGTGGGACGTCGCGATTTTCCTTGGGGCTGAGCCCCTGAAGCCAAGCCTTGCGGGCATGCACGATGAAGATACCGCAGCCCGCGCCGGCCACGGTTTCGATGAACCTGGAAAGATCGGCCTCGCTGTCCTGATCGTCGATGCCGATCCGGCATTTCACGGTTACGGGCACGCTGCCGCCCACCGCGCTCAGCATGGCCGAAACGCATGCGCCGGCGAGTACGGGCTCCGCCATGAGGCAAGCGCCGAAGCGGCCGGATTGCACCCGGTCCGACGGGCAGCCGCAATTGAGGTTGAGTTCGCCGTAGCCGAAGGCGGCGCCGGTTTCAGCCGCGCGTGCGAGTTCGTCCGGGTCCGAGCCGCCGAGCTGCAGCGCCACCGGGTGCTCCAAGGGATCGAAGGCCAAAAGCCGCTGCCGGTCGCCATGCGCGATGGCTGCGGACGTAACCATTTCCGTATAAAGGCGCGCGCGCTTGCTCAATTGCCGGTGGAAGTACCGGCAATGGCGTGCCCGTCCACTCCATCATGGGCGCGACGCAGAATTTATGTGCCTGGTTCTGTTGCATTCAAGATTAGCGAGGCGATTCAATGCGATGATGATCCAAATTTCCGGGAATTGCCGTAGCGGGCAGCTCAGCGGCAGCGGGCCGCCGCCTGTCTGCGGGCCGGACATGGCATGGGATGGCGTCCCCGACAGGATTCGAACCTGTGACCCCCAGATTAGGAATCTGGTGCTCTATCCTGCTGAGCTACGAGGACACGGCCTCCATTAGAGCGAGCTTTCGCAAAAGGTCAACAAGCGAGTCCTCGCAGCTTCGCTGAAGGAGCCGCAAAGTTTATCGCGACCGCTTTGCGCGCCGGGCACAAGCCCGGGTACCCCGCCGGCCGCGCGAGGATTAGGTGGTGCTGTACTGACGATGCTCTGCGGTTCACCGCCGTTTCGTTCGCTCCGGTAGTATTCCGTTAACGCCATCCGGCATGCTTTTGGGCTGAGGGAGCGTCTTCCGGGATTTGAGACAATATAGCACGAGTCCATTATTAAACCGTTAAGAAGGCGCCATCCAATATGCGACATTGATATCATTGCCATTTTGGCTTCGCGCAGCAATAATGCGCAGCCACCTTGGGTTGCGCTTCCCGTTAACTTTCAATTTGCCGCTATATTTAATAGGGTTTTGGAGTCGCAGAAATCGACCCAAAGGGCGAAAAGATTCGCAGAAAGACGGCGGCGGAAAATATGCTCCGGTGCCGTTAACTACGCTTGCATTAACCATAGTAGGGCGCTACGCGGGCTTTGCACTTCGTTCATACCTGCATCCGGCCAAAAACAATGGCCAGGTTGCGGCAACCTGGGGAGCCCTACGTTGCGATCCGGCGCGGCGGCGTTTCGATCAAATCCGGTCACGCCCTAGACTTGTGCGCGCGATCAGGCAGGTTTCGTGAACCGTCCCAGAATATTGGCGCGCATCCCACTGAATATCCTGTGACTGTTCACAAGACGTTCATAACCGACGCCGAGGTAAAATGGAAGAGCATGAAATTCGAGATAGGCGGGGTTGCACTCGATCATGCGAAGTTCAACCTCATGAAAGCCTGTTGCTTTCGCTAACCGCTTGAGTACCGGGCGGGAATTCATGCGATAAAAGGCGGGCCATGGCTCATGGGCCCCTTCATCGTAGCCGCGAACCAGATTCGCCAGCGCCTCATGGAACCCATGCGGCGTCACGGCGGAAATAATGCCTACATAATGAAAGACGTTTGGGGTTCGGAAGAAAAAGCTGCATCCCGGTTTTAAAACCCGGTGCACTTCGGAAAGAAACTCCAGCGGCTTCTCGACATGTTCAAGAACATAGTCGCTATAGACGATGTCGAAATAGCCGGAATCGAAGTCCAGTTTGCCCCCTGATATGACGGCTGCGCGATCGAGGCCGCTATTGAATAAAACGGCCGGATCGATGTCGGCCCCCACGACTTCGGCAACCTCTCCTTTGAGCGAGCACGTGTTTGAGTTCGTGGCCGGGCCGCCAAGATTCAGAACTTTTGCTTCCGGTGAAGCGAAAGAGCGGAGCCAACCACCGAATAACGAGGTGCCATCATATTTGGTGTCCGCGTAGTACTTTTCCTTGAGGGTTTGAGAAATCATCGCAAAAACAGCCCTTTAACTTCGCACCTCAGGTAGGGAGAGAGCTTTACAAGGTCCGCCCCCTACGGCCTTCGCATGCCGCACCAGCCGCGGCCAAGAATCGCCGCGCCGCGCATCGATACCGGATCCCGTTGAGTAGTTCCGCGCCCACCATCCCGGAACGGCGCTTACGCCGTATCCGGGATTCGTAAAAGGGCGCCGCATGTAACGATCCCGGATAACGCCGTTGGCGTTTCCAGGATGACGGCTGCGGAAGCAATCAAGCGGGTCCCATATGACGCTAAATGCAACCGTGGATTGCCGCAAACCTTTTCTATAATCTATAAACAGATTGTCTATTATCGCCAAAGCGCCCTCGCGCCGCTTCCGGTTCCTATTACGGTGGCCTTGCGCGCGAGCCACCCGCGAATGTAACAGAGGCCTGGCAGTTATGGACTACACTTCGGCGAAACTGTCCTTCAAGATAAATAAGGCAGTGCGCTATGTTCGCCTCTATGGCCTGCGCCGGACGCTGATCAAGATTAAGGGGCAGTATCATTCCAAGTTGGCCGGCGGTTTTGAAGGTCCGCGCTGGGTGAACCCGGCTTGCAAGACCCCGGATGCGCCAAACCGGAACGCCGGAATCATCGGCTGCGGTAATTATGCCTTCTCCAATATTGGCTATTATCTGGCTAGGGAGCAGCGGAATTTCCTCAAGGCCACATACGATATCGACAGAGGCAAGGCGGTCTCGCTGTGCCGGGAGTTTCGCGGAGCCTATGCCGCCGGCGATTGGCGCGAGATTTTGGCCGATCCCTCGATCAAGCTCGTGTTCGTCGCCTCTAATCACGCCTCCCATGCCGAATATGCGATAGCGGCGATTGAAGCGGGCAAGCACGTGCACATCGAGAAGCCGCATGTGGTGTCGCAGGATCAACTAGCCCGGCTTGCCGCCGCCATGCGCCAGCACCCGCAAGCCAAGGTATTCCTGGGGTTCAACCGGCCGAGAAGCGAATTATTCCGGAAACTAGCGCAGTTTCTCGCGAGCGAAACAGGCCCGCTCATGATCAATTGGTTTGTCGTGGGCCACCACATCGAGGCCGGTCACTGGTATTACGACCGGGCAGAGGGCGGACGCATTCTTGGCAATTTGTGCCATTGGACCGACCTTACCCTCCACCTTGCTGGTATGCGCAAAGCATTTCCTTGCACAATCGTGCCCGCGACGCTCAAGAATGCCAATCGGACTACGCCGCTTCCGTGGTGTTTGCCGATGGCTCGTGCGCGGCGATCACCTTTTCGGCCAAGGGCAAACATTCGTGGGCGTGCGCGAAATCCTCAATCTTCATAAGGGGCAATATCGTCGCAAGCCTCACCGACTTTCAGAGTATTAAGAATCAGACAAGATGGAGAAGACATTCAGATTTAAGCTTCCCTGCGCGACCACGGGCATGGGGCCAACATTGCCAACAGCCTACAGGAAGAGTTTGCGAAGGTGGTGCCGGCGAAGACCCAGGCCATATTGTGAATACCGCCCGGTTTTTCTTGGCCATGCGCGAAGCCATCGAAGAGGGAAGGACTGTCGAGCTCGATTGGGACGCGTCCTTCGAAGCTGAGAACGCCAGCGCTGCGGCTATCGCTGCCCGGAGGCCGCTAGTCGCGTTGGCAGCCGCATACGAGATCCGGCTGAATCCCGGAAGCCGCTTAGCGGCTATCCGGGATCGCAGCAGGCGCTGGCGATTACAACGATCCCGGATTAATACCAAATCCGGTTGAATGCTTCCGCGGCAATCCCGGAATCGTCATTGCGAGGCGGCAAAGCCGCCATGGCGATCCAGTGCGACTTGCTGTTTACGCTTGCATTTGCGGCTTCTGGATTGCTTCGGGGCTTCGCCCCTCGCAATGACGGACGTGAATTACTCAATCGGATACGGTATAATGCCTCCGGCATTTCCGGGATGACGCCCGAGTGAACCAGTCAATCGGATCAGGCATCACTCAAGCGCTTCGCCTTTCCGATAGGAAAAGCCGGCTCGCGGCGCGCTGCTCTGCGATCGCGTCCTGGAACATTTGCCGGTAAAGGTCTGTGGCGCCGCTATTCTCCGCATAGCGTTCGGCAAGTTTTCGCGCGCCCTGCCTTAGGATCGCGCGTTCGGCCTCGCTCTTCGAGGCCCATTCATCGACGGCAGCGGTAAACGCCGCTGGATTCTTTAGCGGCAGCGACCAGCCTGCTTGAGAAGCATCGAGACCGGTCCAGGGCGTGGTGTCGCTTATCAAGAGTGGCAAGCCCGCTTCAAGCGCATCGAAGATCGCATGACCGAAGTTCTCCCCATGCGTGGGAAAAAAGAACAGATCGTAGCCGGCCAGCGTGTTCATAACCTCACTGTTGGGAATTACGCCGCAATAGCGCACCTCGACATGGGGGGGCAGGACAGCGATGGCCTGCTGGCATTCGAGCCAGTAATCTTCATGCGTAACCGGGCCGTAAATGTCCATACTCACTGGATTGCGTGTGGCCGCCAACACGCTTATGGCAAAATCGAGGTTTTTCATGCGGTCGATGCGGCTCAAGAAAACAAGCCGGGTGCGGCCGGGATTGGGTGCTGCGGCGTGTGCTGGAAGCGGCCGCAAAACGCGTATATTTGGAACGGTGGTTATGCGATGCGCGAAAGGAAGAGTACGGCGGATGCCCTCTGCTTCTTGGGGCCCGGTGGCATGAAACCAGACCTTCGAAAGCAGGCCCGAATGCTTGGCCAAGCTAATATATGCGCGCTTCTTGCCCGATTTGAAATTCAACGCGCCTGGAGAAAATTCGCCGCGCGGAGCGATGACGGTTGGACGGGGCGGAATAAGGCCTGGCCCGCCGGAGCGCCAAGATTGGCAGCGTATATTCGCGGTCAAAAAAGCTATTGAGATACAAGAGATCGTATTCGTTCTGGCAAAGCCAGTTACGAAGCCCCTTCAAACCGCTGCCCACATCCGCCCGGTGAGGTAGCCCGAAGCATGGCCTCGCCAAGACCGCAAAGGCGAAATCCCCATCGAGTCCGGCCATGATTCCTCTAAGGCTGGTGACGGGGCCTGTTTCGGCGGTGATGGCGACGTTGGAGACGCCATAAGCGGCGGCGATGAGAGGCCGGCCTTTAGCGCGAACGTCTTGTTTCATGATTTCGTCTCCAAAGCGACAACGGCGCCGAGCCGCAAGGAGTCCTCGATGGCAAACGTCGCGTCGGTCACGGCCGCAAGCTCCGCAAGCGGGATCGGTGCTGGCGTCTGGCCGCGCGATGCCGCGACGAAAGCTTGGACGAGCGCCGCTTGCCCTTTGTCTTGGGCGCCGCGGATTGTGCGCGTCTTTCCGCCCGCCGCGATTGTCAGTTCCCGGAAATCGTCAAGCTGGATCACCCGGCCCGGCGCGAACACCTCGATATATTCCTTGGAGACAGCTGTCGCATCCTGTACAAGCCGATCCAGGAAATCTGCTGAAAAATTCCTTGCCGTCATGAGTACGCTGTCCCCACCACGCGGCCATCCCGGGCCCGGCGGGGCCCGAAAGAGATTTTGTGATTTGCCTGACAGCCGCATCCACAGAGAAGAGCCGGGCGGACAGCGCGCGGCAGCGAGGGGCAATATCCGAGCCGGAATTAATTTCTGCCACCAATTCATCGGTCAGGCGTTGCAGCGTATCCACCGACTGATCTGAACAAACCCTCCCAACCCCCTCTGCATTGATTAGATTTGCAAGATCGTTCCCCGGATTGATGCTCGCCAGAACGGGCAATCCGCCTTGCATATACGAGATGAATTTCCCTGGAATATTATGCGTTTTATGACGAGGATCCAGTGCGACGATCCCAGCCTTGCATTGCGCGTATAAGCCGGGGATTTCCGACGGATCCCACCTCGTCGTGAAAAATGAGATTATCCAGCCCGCGGGTCCTGGCCTCTTCCCTTAGCCTTGGCCCCTCGCTTCCACGCCCGACGAACAAGAACCCAATATCTTGGCGATCGCGCAAACGTTCGACAAGATCGATTAGGATGTCCATACCCTGGGCTACCCCCATATTGCCGGCATATAGAAAGACCTTCCGGCAGGCCAAGCGGCTATCCGCAATTGAAATACTGCAACCGGCGTTTTTTCCCTCGGAGAGCCAGTTTTGCAGCACCTCGACTCTGCGGCACGGGCGCGCCGCCCATTTTTCAAAATATCCCAAATTAGCAGGGGTCTGTACGCCGATTACATTCGCGACAGAATACTGATAATGTTCGATTAATTTGAAAACTCGATAGGGCAACCCCTTGCTCAGCATTCCAACATCAACGGCCCACCCGGGAAAAAATGTCCCTGAGCACCAGGTAGCTCCGGCACCCGCAGCGTTCCTTGATCGCCTTTGCAACCGGGCCAAGGAAGATAGTCGGAGAATACCATACGACACCATCCCAGTGCACGTCCGCGAGCGCGACTCTTGCTAAGGTTGTACAACATCGCGATAGGCATAAGAAATTCGGCGAGGGTGCGGCGGACGTAACCGATGTCCTTCGTGCGCGGCGCCTGCAACCGGAGGACCTCAACCCCTTGCAGCTTATCCAGGGCCCATGGCACAGGGATATCGGGAGACGGGATCATGACCGTTACCTGATGACCCTGCCTGACGAACTCAATCGACAGATCGCGGATCTGGACGGCTCCGGAAAGTACGTAACGGCGGAAAAGCATCTGAGATTATGGCAATATGCATCGGGCAAACATCCAGTAAAAGATTAAAGATTAAACCTTCTTCCAAATCTTCCGGTTCACGAAATCCGTGTAGCTTTGAATGATGCGCAACACCTTGTCGGAAACGTTGATAGGGGTGTAGTCATTCACCATTCGCAGGCCACGAAATTCCCCGCGTGGCTGCGTGTCAAGAATGCCAAGCCCCTGCATGACCCGCTCGACGCTGAGCCCAGTAAAAATAACCGCTGCCTCCTCGAAGCCCTCGGGCCGCTCGTGGACTTCGCGAAGGTTCAGCGCAGGGAAGTTCAAGATGGACGATTCCCTCAGTAATCGTTCCGCTATCGGACAGAACCGCCCGCGCCTGGGTCTGGAGTTTGATATAATCCAGGAAACCAAAAGGTTTCACGAATTGCACCAGCGGATGAGCGGACAGACCAAGCGCATTCATGCGCTTGCGAGTGCGCGGGTGCGTGGAAACGATCACCGGTTCCTGATATTTTTCTGCGAGCTGGTCAAGGATTGCGAACAGGCCTGTCAAATTTTCCGGGGAGTTGACATTCTCTTCTCGATGCGAGCTGACCACGAAATAGCGTCCCGCTTCCAAGCTAATTCTACTCAGGACATCGGAATTTTCGATCCCTTTGGCGTGGTGTTCTATGACTTCCCGCATTGGACTGCCGGTTTTGATAACCTGATCGGCGGGAAGGCCCTCTCTCAATAGATATTCCCGCGCAATCTCGCTGTAGGTTAGATTAATGTCTGCGGTATGATCCACGATGCGCCGGTTAATTTCCTCTGGGACGCGAAAATCAAAGCAACGGTTCCCCGCCTCCATGTGGAAGATGGGCACCTTGCGCCGCTTCGCGGAAATCGCGGCGAGGGAACTATTGGTATCGCCAAGCAAAAGCAGGGCTTCCGGCTCGTGCTCCTGCAATGTTTTGTCTGCCGCAATGATTACCTGGCCGATAGTCTCGGCGGCATTAGCGCCGCCGCACCGAGGAATACATCTGGCTCGCGAATGCCTAGATCGCCGAAGAACACCTGATTCAATTCATAGTCAAAGTTCTGTCCGGTATGAACCAAGATGTGGTCGCAATGCCTATCAAGTTTGGCTATTACCCGGGAAAGACGAATGATCTCGGGGCGCGTGCCCAGAATGGTCATCACTTTGAGCTTAGCCATTCAGCGCTTCCCGAATGATGTCGAGCTTCATCAGGGTCTGCTTGATCCCTGGAATATCGAGGCGGTGCGTATTGTGTGAAGTGTAATCGTCTATATTAGAAACACCAGTTTCGCCCTCGACGAAATATTTATCGTAGTTCAAATCGCGGGATTCGCGGGAATTCGATAGTAGCCACCAAGGTCATCGGCCCTGGCCATTTCCTCTCGGGACAACAGAGATTCATAGAGCTTTTCGCCGTGCCGGGTGCCGATAATTCTAATCCCGGCGTTCTTGCGAAGCAATTCCTTCATAGATTGCGCAAGATCGCCAACTGTGGCTGCTGGCGCCTTCTGGACGAAGATGTCACCAGGACGGGCGTTGGCAAACGCGTAAATCACCAAGTCCACCGACTGTTCGAGCGACATGAGAAAGCGCGTCATGGCTGGATCGGTGACCGTCAGGGGTGTCCCCGACTGTAACTGGCTGAGAAACAGAGGAATCACAGATCCTCGCGATGCCATTACGTTGCCATAGCGGGTAGCGCACAACACCGATTTTCCCGGGTCGCACAAGCAGGACTTGGCGACCATCACCTTCTCCATCAGCGCCTTGGATATCCCCATGGCATTGATGGGATATACCGCTTTGTCGGTGCTCAGCAGTACACAACGCTTGACTTCATTGGCAATCGCCGCGCGCATTACATTTTCGGCACCAAGGACGTTGGTGCGCACTGCCTCCATGGGATAAAACTCGCAAGAGGGAACCTGCTTAAGAGCAGCCGCATGAAATACAAAATCAACCCCGCGCAGCGCATCATGCACGCTGTCATAATTGCGAACGTCGCCGATATAGAACTTTACCTTGTCGTTCTTTAGGGCGATCCGCATGTCCTCCTGCTTTTTTCGTCCCGGCTAAATACGCGGATCTCCTTGAATTCAGACCATAAGAATCGCTGCAGCACGGCATTGCCGAACGACCCCGTCCCACCCGTAATCAAAAGTACTTTATCACTAAACATCTCCAAAACATCCTTGCGCATTTCCTAAGCCACCCATATTTCGAACTCATTCAACCGAATTCACGCATCGTGCGCAACAATTCAACCCATGGACGCGGTTGAAAACCTGTGGCAGCCCGGAAGCGCGTGGAATCCAGCGAACGATCAATTGCGAATTGATTGTCAGGCAGAATTTCGATATCTTTCTTATACTCGCGGGCGATTAGCGTCAGCAGGTCAAACTTATTTATCGGGTCGGCCGACACGTGGTATAGGCCGTGAAGCCTCGGGTAGGGAATGACATAATCGCTTATAATCTGCGCGAGTTCGACTGCTGGCAAACCAGAGAATATGGCTCGCTCAAATCCACTAACGCAGCCTTGCTGCGCCAGAAACCATCCAACAAGGCTCCTTGCGCCTTCTAGCTCATGACCAATAATTGATGTGCGCAATGTAATCGCATGTGGATAGTCAACCTCGCCGAGATATTTAGTGCGACCATAGATATCTTTTGCATCCGCCGCATCCTCCTCAGTATAACCACCCTTCACACCTGAGAAAACACAATCCGTGCTGATGTGAATAAAGCGCGCTCCAATGAATTCGCACAACCGGGCTAGCCGATGCGGCAGGATTGAATTGACAGGAATAGCGGCCACCGGATCATCAGCTTCCGCGAGTTGCTTGACAAGTCCAATGCAATTGATAACAACATCAGGGCGAGACACAGAAAACAGGCGAAGCAACCCGTCGATATTTTCCACATCGATGCCGGTGACAATGTTTTCGCGCACTGTTTCTGGAAAAAATCGCTGGGCTTTTTCGGAGCGTGCGGAGCCAAACGTTTCGTATCCTGGTTTCAGAGAAAAAAACCTGAATACCGCATTACCCAGCATTCCTGACGCCCCTAGCACAGCAACCCGAGTCGAACTACTTGCCATAATCAACAACACCCCTATCATTATATCGCATGTACGTATGTAGAGATTTGAAGTTGGCGATTCTCTCAGCGGAAGGTGCTGTAGCCGCCGAGAACTTCGTCGCCGCCAGCGTGGAGTTCACATCGCCGGCCACCACCAGCATGCTGGGGCGGTTCTCGTTGAACACCTTCTCCATACCCATCATGATCTGGGCCGTCTGGCCGGTATTTGTGTCCGAGCCGATTTCTAGATTGATGTGCCGCTCGGGTATGGCGAGTTCCTCGAAGAACACGGCGTTCGTGGCGACGTCGTAATGCTGTCCGGGATGGATGAGCCGCGCGGTGAAATGCCCATGCGCATTAAGGGCCCGCAGAATTGGAGCGATCTTCACGAAGTTGGGCCTGGCGCCCACCACGCAATCGATCATCCAAGGTGCGGAATTCGCCATCGCCTTCCTCGTTTCCTGTGCTCTTCCTCACGTATGGAAAGCTCGATCTGCCCTATTTGCCGTCTCAAGCGCGCAAGTGGCCGGGGCTATTCCTGGCATCGGTCAAATCCGCGTTTGCCTTAAGCCGCGAGTTGGATACCTGCGATTTGGCGCGCCCAGCGCCGGCTGAAAATCTGCGCATCGGCAGCGATCGGTGGAGCTTTGTTCAGCACCCGGCCGAACCAGGACTCGACGGGGATGCCGAAGCCAAGTCTTCTTGCGATTCAGGATCGCGCTGGGCAGCGGTTTCGCTGGCGCGTTCGCTAGCAAATGCTTGCCTCCCGGATGTCCCGGCCGCATCAGCAAGGGGGCCGCGCGGCTCAACAAGACATGGTCGACAAGGGGCGTGCGAATTTCGAGCGAATGGGCCATGCCCGTCCAGTCGGTGTCCCTGAGCAGCTGAATTCCTAAGGTAAAAGCACGATTCAAGCATGGCGAGCTGGCCGAACGCCGATCCCGCCTCGCCTTTGAGCGAGCCTTCGAGCATGCCGAGGGGATTTAGGCGTGTCAGGCCGGTGCGAAGAAATTCCGCATCCTCGATCACCGCATGGAGTTCGGCCGGCAGGAACAAGGCGCGCTGCAAAATATAGGCTCCGAATAGGCTCCCGCCGTAGCGCATCAATCCCGCGGCTTTCGGATGGAGGCCGATGCCCAAGGCGCGCGACGTCTGGACAAGCTTTTCGAAAATCGCAGGCAAGGCCGGGAGCTTCGAGGGTATGCGGAGCCATCTGGCTAGCCGGGGCGAGAGGCGGAAGGTGCTGTAGCCGCCGAGAAGTTCGTCGCCGCCGACGCCGGAGATACCGTCTTTTAACCCGAATTCGCGCGCGGCCTTGCTCACGAACCAGGTATTGACGCCGTCGATGGTCGGTTGATCCATCGCATCGAGGATCTTCGCAGATCGGCGGCGAATTCGCGGGCATCAACGCACCGGGTCGCGTGATGGGTGCCGTAGTGGCGGGCGACGATTTCCGCGAGCGGCGCCTCGTCTTGAGGCGTATCCTTGAACTCCGCGTAAGACAGCGTGATGGTTTGGATGTCTTCCTGGCCGGCATCGCGCATCAGGCCAACGAGGGAGCTCGAGTTCGCTCGACGCCTGCCGAGAGGAAGGCCCCCACCGGCACGTCCGCGGCAAGGTGATGACGGACGCTATCCAGAAGCGCTTCGCGCAAAGCATCCTGAGGGCTCGAACTACTCCCGTGCGAAGCCTCGATTTCGGCTTCGGCGAGGGCGCCTGCGATGGAATGATAGCAGACCGGGGGACGGGGCCCGTGGCGGTCGATCACCAAATAGCTGCCTGCCGATAGAAGGTGCGCGCCCTGATAGATCGTCCACGGCTCCGGTACGCTCCCCAAATACGAAGAAACCCGCAACGCCGGCAGGTTCCGGGGGGCGGCCGCAAAAGAGGATGAGCCGTCAGCGCCTTCACGCTTGAAGCGAACAGAAATTGCCGGGCGCGATCTGCATAATAAAGCGGTTTAATGCCGTAGGGATCGCGGGCAAGAAGAAGCTGCTCACGTCCGGCATCCCAAAGCGCGAAGGCAAACATGCCGCGCAACCGCGAAACGAACGCAGGCCCATAAGCCCAATAGGCCTCGATCAAAACTTCCGTATCGCTTTCGCTTCGGAATGTGTGACCTTTGGCCTCAAGTTCGTGGCGCAACGCCCGGTAATTGTAGATCTCGCCGTTAAAGGTGATGGCGATCTTGCCGGCAGCGTTCGTCATCGGCTGAGCGCCGCGCTCCGATAGGTCGATAATGGCGAGGCGGCGGTGGCCGAGCCAAGCGCGCCCGCTCTCATCCATCCACTCGCCGTAAGCATCGGGCCCGCGGACAGCCATGGCATCGCGCATGCCTCTCAACGCCCCGATGTCGGGCGCGTCACGGCTTCCGTAGGCATATGATCCGCAAATTCCGCACATATAGGCAACCAACTCCCTTCACGAAGAAGGATATGTATCGTTTTGGAAAAATTCAATTTCTATTATGTTGAAAGTAGCGCTATGCACTGGAAATTGCAGCTGCTCGCTGCGCCCCATCTGGGCAAACGCCTGCACACGGCGCCCAGGCGCCCTTCGCTGCACCGCCGCTGTTGATTCAGATGTTTACTTCGTTATAGAGGTTTCCTGCAGAAGGCTTCGACACCATTGCCCCCCTTCCAAACCTTAACCTCTACCGCGCCGAGCGACTTTAAGTATCGCTCGATCTGCAATGCAGTACGCAAATGTTTGTAGTAGTCGGTTGTCGCGTCGTGTGTATCTAGAAATGCCCACTCATAGTAAAGCTCTTTAGAGGGAAGTGCCATATGAGGATAGTAAAAATGGACTGGCGATATTCTTCTGAGCAGCCTTTGAACAAGCAGCGAATCCTTGAACCACCAATGAATAGGAAACCAAAAATCGACGATTTTCTTCACCGCGTTTAAGCGCTTTTCCTGCGCGAGCGAGGAAATTATCTTTCTGTATATGAGTGTGGCATTGCCGATTGGTGGTGGTAACACGTGCCTTAAAGCGTAAATATAATGGTCGAGGATGAGATACCCGCCGGGTTTGGCCATCTCATAGAGGCATGCGATGCTTTCCTCAGGACTTGGCGTGTGCTGCAATACACCAAGGCACATCACGTAATCATAGGTATTCTTGTGAAAAGGAAGTTTGGTGATATCGCCTTGGACTAGTAAGAGGTCATCGGAATGGCCGTTATTGGCGGCGTTTGCCTCGACAGCAGAAGATAAATCGCAGCTATGAAGCTTTGCGCCTTCCGCAAGAAGGATCTCGCTAAACCGGCCGGCCCCGGAACCTGCCTCCAGCACCAGCTTGCCACGCAGGCTGGACAAATGCCCATTGAAGCAGCGGGCAAGACGATCTCTGGTCAGCGATGTCTTTGTGTATGAATCCAATTGCGTTTTCTGAAACTTGATCCACTGCAAGCCAAAATCCGCCGCATAATTCTCCTTGGGCACGAACCGGGGAATGCCAGCGACAATTGGATGTTTCTTACCGCTCGCGGTGTCTACCAGGCAGCCGCCGTCTGGGACAAGGGGCGTCCCGGTGCCAGGAGCGCATAACGCAGTGTAATCGCTGTTCATCTAATACCTCGGTATGTATTATTGGCGGTTAGATCACTCATGTTTTCGAAAATCAGAGCCGTGCGCCGGTCAGTATATCTGTGTTGAAGG
>CAWAVJ010000031.1:0-166454 GCA_963785355.1 uncultured Alphaproteobacteria bacterium | reverse complement strand
CGATGAGGGCCGAGCAAGCCAGGCCAGCGCCGATGAGCTTTGCTGCTGCTGGATCCATGATACGTTCTCCTGTTTGATCTGTAGGTTTAAGAGGTTGCGAAAGGGCTAGTGCGAGCCTGCGTGCAGTGCGTCGTTCAAGTAGATGCAGGTGAGAACGGCGAAGACGTAGGCCTGAAGGAAGGCGATAAGGATTTCAAGCCCCATCAGCACCACCATGAAGGTTAAGGGAACCCACCCGCCCCAGATGCTGAGCCCCACGACGAAGCTGCCGAACACAACAAGCATCGTGTGCCCGGCCATCATGTTGGCGAACGAACAGGACGGAGAGGCTGACGGGCCGGGTGAAGTAGGAAATCACCTCGATGACGCTGATGATTGGCAAAAGCAAGACGGGCACGCCCGACGGCACGAAGAGCTTGAAGAACTTGATGCCGTGCTTGAAGATGCCAATGACCGTAACGCACCAGGCCCCCACACAAACATGGCGAGCGCGAAGGTGATGATGATATGGCTCGTCACGGCGAAGTTTCCGAGGCCCGGCACCGGGATCATACCCAAGAGGTTCATCGCCAGCACATAGGCGAAGATCGTGAACACGATCGGGAAATCCCATCCGGCGCTGCCCGCGTTCTGGCGGACCATGTTCGCGACGAACTCGTAGGTAAGCTCGCTCACCGACTGCATGCGGCTCGGGACGTAGCTGCCCTCCCGCATGCTGTACGGCCCAGGGACTTTCATTTCGGCCACGTTCCCATCACCATATACAGCGCCGAGTTGGTGAAGGATGCGTCGTAGCCGAACAGATTTAGATGCAGGTAACGTTGGATTTCGAACTGCTCCATGGGGTTGAAACCGCCCCCGCCATGGCCGCCCTCATCCGCCGCCGCGGCGTGCGCCGCGCTTATGAACAACCCGTCGATCATTGCAATCCCCGCCAGGCGGACGCCTGGCCTTCTCTATTTCTCACTCATCCTGCGCGCGGCGCGGATCACATTATAAAACCCGGTAGCGATACCGAGCAGAAGAGGAACGTCAAAAAGAGCCAGGGCGCCGTTCCGAGCCAGCGGTCAAACAGCCAGCCCATTAGCCCCCTACGAACACCCCAGCGACCAGCTCCGTGGCGAGCTGAAACGCCTTGCCGAGCGCGCTGCTCCGCTTTGCGCTCTCCTCATCCGATAGGCCCCCGCGCTCACCGTCCCGCGTTTCGAGCTTCCGCTCAAGCTCGTGGAGGCGCTCCTTCAGGCGTTCGCTCCTCGTGTGTTCGTCAGAAGTTCGCCGCCGCCAGAAGAGGTCATGACAATCCGTTCGCGAAAATGCGTTTGAATTTCGGTCTGTTTCTTAGGCCGGGGCGCAAAGCAAAGTCAAGCCTAGCACGCCGCCGGCATTTGTTTTTTCCAGCTAAGCAGACTTTCGTTGGTTACCCAACGAATGCCCGCTTAGGTTCTTTTGTTTTCGCAGAGTTTTTTCGCAAAACCGGGAAGGCCACTTTTGCGAACTCTGCTTAGCCCAAGCCTTCAGCCGCGCCCCTTTACGATGGCAAGCGCCACACCGTCATGGCCTTTCGTTCCAACCCACTGCACGATGGTGCCCTCGGCGGCGGGGCACTTTGCAAGCGCATCCGCAAACCGCACAACGCCGGCAACCATCGGATCGGAAGCCCAGGCATCTGGATCGAGCACGCGGCCTGCCCGGATGACGTTATCGGCGGCGATCAGCGTGCCCGGCCGCGACAATTTTAGCGAAAGCTCGAAATATTCCGTATAGGATTCCTTATCGGCATCGATAAAGATCATATCGAACGGCGGTTCGCCCGCGGCAATAAGCTCCCGCAGCAGGCTGGCCGCGGGGCCTTCGCGCACCTCCGCCAAGCCGAGCAGCATGGCCCTCGCAAGGTTGCGCCGGGCCACCTTGACATGCAGCGGATCGATTTCGAGCGTAAGCAACCGTCCGTCCTCTGGCAGCGCGCGGGCCAGCCAGATTGTGCTGTAGGCGCCAAGCGTACCTATTTCGAGTATGCGGCGCGCACCGCGGAGCTTTGCGAGCAAATATAGGAATTTGCCCAGGACGGGCGAAACGCTGATTTCCGGCAGCCCTGCCTCGCGCATTTCCCGGAGCGCCGCCGTCAGCGCCTCGTCCTCGTTTGCGAACAAGCCGCCGATATAGCCGTCCACCGCGCTAAAGATGTCCTGTTCCATCGCTGCCTTGGCCAATCCCTATTCGATTTTGAACCGGTTGCACACTGCAAGGATAAACCAAAAAATCGGGATTGCGCTCCAATCCACTTTTGCGGATCGCGCTCTTGTGGTCAAAATCTATCGTTTAGTACCCGCTATGTTAGGCCGCTGCGGGCCATGAGGATGAGGAGACGTTACCGCCCCAGAGCGCATGCTGGCTAGAGGCCAGATTTCTCCGCCGGGCCAGGCCGGCACTCCATTCCGCTTGGGTCCGCCATTAGAAGCTCCTCAAAGAGCATGACAAGGTTGTCCAATCCGTCCTGACGCAGGTTTGCATTGATCACGCCGGTCCAAAGATGCTGTAGGAACTCTTTCCTAGTTCCCATCGATGCTGTGCCCCTTGCAAGAAGAATTGTGCTTCGTGCTGATATTGTCGCGTGCCATCCCCCCAAAAAAGGATGATGATACGGAAGAGTATCGGCAATGCAAAATGTTTCTATTGGAATCGCAGGTGAGGGAAGCTAGGAATGAAGTACGATGACGGGTCTTGGCACAGTGGCGGAGATTTCCCTGATGATCTTCCGCCTGAAGCCGGAGCGACCCACATTGGGATGTTTGTTGGTTCGGGCGATTCTCGCGGGATTGTCCGGCGATCTTCTTATTGTTGAGTTCCCCGGCGACGCGCAGAAGCTACGGGACCGCAGCGTTACGCCAGGCGCGTTCTTCCTCGCCTCGTGCGATGGCAAGTTCACAGATGAAGATTTGAATGAGGAGGGAAACGCATTCGCTGCTTCTTACTACGAGCCACAAAAGGGCTACCTGGCAGACTATGAAGCCACGTTCGGAAAGAACCTGCCAACGCTCTACCACGTCGCAGACACATGGGAAAACTTTGATCAAATCGCAGCTCTTCTCGACAACCGTCTCATGGCTTGGCGGCAAAGCGTGTAAATTTTGCTTTGTGCAGTTCTGAGAAGACGCCGGGAGAAGCCAGGCATTTGGCGGAACCAGACCCTGGTGCGTGGGAACTGTCGGGATTGGGTCAAGTGCGGGCCTCTGGCTGGCCCACGAAGCGGGCACCAAGCGTTGGACTTCGACCACTAGCTAATTTGACGATGCCGACATGCGGCAACCGGCCGATCTGGCATCGGGGTATACTTCGACCTTCCGGGTTGTCACGCAAGCTCTTAACACGCCCGGTTTCTCGAACAACAATGCCAAAATATCGTGGCAAAGAGCCTCTTGCGTCTTATATCTGCGTTCGCCGCATAGCCTGGCGATCCCTAAGCGAATAAAATCGTAATCGATCGTATCCGAGAGGCGATCCGAAGAAAATTCGATATCGCCAGGGATAACCATTTCGACGTTTATTAGCAACTTCTGCCGATTGCCAATTTCGAATTCATGTATACCTATGTCCGCATATACTTCGAAATCTTCAATAAACAAAGTTACTTCAGAAATTCTCATTTTTCACTCCGGGTTTAGAAAAGCGACATCTCTGCCGTGTGGGTTTAGAGACTCCCCGCCATCGATTGCGATCACTTGCCCGTTATAAGACCGTGCTCCAAATATGAACTTCACCGCATCGAGGATCTGATCGGGAGTGCACCCCACGCCCAAAGGGTTCATCTTATGTCCCGCAGCGAAGTTGGCTTCCGACTGCTTTCCGCTGACAAGCGTAATACCAGGAGCGATGCGGCAACCCTTATCCGAGGCATTAGAGCCATCGCCATCATGGAAGTAGCGCCAAATAGGGCGTACTTCCCTACGGTATAAGAAAAGTAGTCTGGGTTAAGACCGAACACCTTATTATCCAACATATTAATCACGCACCCAGCATCGCCAGTGTATTTTTCCGAGAACTCCTTGGTCAGAAGGATTGGTACTGCGCCATTTAACTGCAGCGATTTGCGGAGGTTAGAGGGGGTTACGTCTTTAAAACTATCGTATTCAAATATCGATGCATTGTTAATCAGTGCCTCGATACCAGGGCAAGCCTCAAATGCAGCGCCGATTAGTTGAGCGCAGTCCTCATCCTTAGTTAGATCCGCCCTCAACAAAGTGACTGCCCCACCCTGGCTGTTAATTTCTGCAGCCACGGCTTCCGCTAAGTCTTTGCTGGTCCAGTAGTGCAAGATCACATGCCACCTCTCTTTCGCTAAACCTTTTGCGACATGGGCACCTATCCTTTTAGCGGCGCCAGTTATCAGAACGCCTCGCACGTTAACCCACTCCTCTAGTTCTAAACCACGGAAAAAAGCTCCGGCTGCGCGATCGCAAAGTATCTTTCCGGCCGCTATGCTTACAGGCTACCACTATCGATAGATGGCCGGCTGGGTCAACACATTCACCCGTGATACCGGGTCCGCTCGATTGCTTCCGCAGCCGTCATCCCGGAAACGCCAACGGCGTTATCTACCGTCTTGGCTGTCAAGCGGTTTGGGCGTGGCGCCAGGGCTCGCCGGAGCGGAGGATGGCGTTGAGCGTGACGATGAGTTTCCGCATAACGGCTGTGATAACCACTTTGGCAGGTTTGCCGTCACGTTTGAGCCTTTCCGCGAAGCTTTTCATGATGGGGTTATACCGGATCGCGGTCAGGGCCGCCATGTAAAGCGCCTTGCGGACGGTGGCGCGGCCTGCCTCGATATGGCGGGGGAGGTGCTTTTTGCCGCTGTCATCGTCGAAGGGGGCAACGCCAGCCATGCTGGCTGCCCCGGCCCTGCTGAATGTGCCAAGCTCCGGCATATAGGCGAGCAGAACCGTAGCGGTTCCAGGGCCGATGGACTTCAGGGTGCGCATAAGGTCTGCTTTGCGGGCAAGCTCCTTGCTGGCTTGAATGTGCGCTGCGATCCTGGCCTCGAGCGCCGCCAGGGCTTTGCACAGCACCGCGATGTGCTGCTTGAGGCTCCGGGTGACGGCGGCGTGACGGACATGCTCGAGCCGGTTCGTTTCGGCACGCAGCATAGCTTGGACTTGGTCCCGCCGCCCCCTCAAATCGATCAGAGCCTCCTGCTCGGGTGTGCGGGGGGCGTAAAGATGCAGATCGTCGGTCTTCGAGCCGTAGAGGGCAAGCACGCGAGCGTCGAGCGGATCGTTCTTTGCGATAAGGCCAAGATAGTTGGCGAAGTGCCGGACCCGCGAGCCATGGGCCTTGTGGGCTGCGATCCCGAGTTCAACACAGATCTCAAGCAGATCCCGCTCGTAGCCGCCGGTCGCCTCGCAGACAACGAGGAGAGGGCCAATGCTCAAATTGGCGTTGCGGTGCATCTGCGCGATAAGCAGCTTGCGGATCGCCTTCGGTTTGTTGGCGATGGTGTGGCGTTCATCGCCGGGCAGGATGTGGACGGCAAGGCTCTCCTTGCCAACGTCGAACGCGACGATGTGGTTGAATGTCTTCTGAGCTGCGCTCATAGTCATGGTGCGATTCCGTGTTCCTGGATTGTATGCGGCCGTGACAGGCCTTTCTACCGTTCGGATGGACGCGGAACAGAAGCGGCGCGGGTCAAAGATAAGGCTGGACTGTGCAGTCTATCCGGGATACGGCCGCGCGCCGCCCATGAGGGAGGGTGGCCACCCTCCCTCATGGGCTGACCTTCACCGATTCGAGGCCGGAAAGGTCAACCGGCAGAAACATACAATCCGGGATCGTTACAAATGCCAGGCGCTCTGTACGATCCCGGATACGGCGCAAGCGCCGTTCCGGGATGACGGCTGGGTGACCATGCGTTGCAGTCAAAAATCCGGCGCTGACATTATCGTCAAGCTTGCCTCCATCGCGAGCGGAAAAACCGGTTTTGCGTTGACAAATCCCGCGGCCCGGCCAAAGCTTTGAGCGGGAGATTAACGAGAGCGAAGAGGCCGCATTGAGCACAGGCGAACCGAACCCGCCGCCATTTTACCGGGAAATGGCTTTCCAATATGGCGCGCTTGAGCAATTGGCGCCCGGCTTGCGGCGGGTCGTGTGCCGCAATCCTGGCCCGTTCACCTTCAAGGGGACCAACCTTTATGTGATTGGGCAAGGCGAGGTTGCCGTCGCCGATCCTGGGCCTGCTGCTGCCGGCCAGCTCGATGTGCTGATGGAGGCGCTAGCGGGCGAGCGCATAACCCACATCCTCGTCACGCATTGCCATGCCGACCATAGCGGCGCCGTTGCCGCGCTGCACCGGCTTACAGGCGCGCCCGTCTGCGGCATGCCGCGCCACGCGGCCCATCCAGGCGAAGATGCCATAGGCCCGAACGGCGGCAGTTTCATTATGCCTGTGGATTTCGACATACCCCTGCAGCACGGCAGCAAGCTTGCTGGACCGGGCTTCGAGATCGAGGCGGTGCATACGCCCGGCCACGCGCCGGATCACCTCTGCTTCCATATCCCGGCCACGAATATGCTGCTTTCTGGCGATCATGTCATGGGCTGGAACACCAGCGTGATCGCCCCGCCCGAGGGGCATATGGGGAGCTATATGCGCTCGCTTGAGCTTTTGATGGAGCGGGACGACGCGGTTTATTTTCCCGCCCATGGCGGACCCATCGAGGAACCGCGGCGCTATGTGAAGGCGCTGCTTTTCCATAGGCGCTGGCGCGAGAGCGAGATCGCCGAATGCCTTCGCGCCGGGCTCGCCTCAATCGCCCGGATGGTGCCGCGCATGTATAACGGGATCGAGCCTTCGCTGATGGGAGCCGCCGCCTTGGCCGTGTTCGCGCAGCTCGAATTCATGGCCGAAAAGGGGACCGTCATTATGCTGAAACCAGGCCCGCTTACGATGGATCAGGAGTTTGCACTCTCCAGGTGACTAGTACAGCCGGAGGCAAGTTCGCACCCCATTTGCCGCACGCTCGTAAGCGAACTTGCCTCCGATAAGCTGTACTAGGATCAAAGAAGTTGCTAGTACGCCTGATCCGCGGGAAGTCCTGTCTGAGCCAGCCGCATATGGGGCAGGACTTCCCGCGGGGCGTACTAGCGAGTAAAAGTCCGCTCACGGTATTGCAGTGCCAGCGGCGGGCGTGTACCGGAACATGGCCATTAACTGCCAGTTGATTCTCTTGCGCCGGAGCCCGAAATACCTCCCGGCATGCGAAGCACGGCCGGCAAACATCCTCTCCAACGGTAATCGATGATCAAGAAGCTGATTGTAACGACGATCCGGCTCAGCGCCAGTTATCCGTGGCCGGTTCTGTTAACGGCAACCGTCCTTGCCATTGCTTCCGCAATTTTTGTCGCGGACAATTTCGCGCTCAACACCGATATTACCACGCTGATCTCGCCGAAGCTTGAGTGGCGGCAGCGCGAGATCCAATACTTAAAAGCGTTTCCTGGGCAGGCGACCACAATCCTTGCGGTTATCGACGCGCCTACGCCGGAGCTGGCGGAGGACGCAGCCCAAAAGCTCGCTCAGCGACTTCGCCAGGAAACAAACGTCGTCCGTAGCGCGCAGGAAATCCAGGGCGGGCCATTCTTTAAGCGTAACGGCCTCTTGTTTCTTGAGCCGGACGACCTCAAGGAGACCTTGACTCAACTAACCAAGTCCAGCTCGTTCCTCGACCCGCTCGCCGCCGACCCGGCCCTGCGGGGCATCGTGAGCGCGTTGGCCCTGCCCCTGCGCGGCGTCCAACTCCGGCGGATTTCACTCGATAGCCTCGCCCCTGAGTTCAATGCCTTGTCCGTGCCCATCGAGAACGCCTTGGCAGGCCGCCCCGCCTATTTCAGCTGGCGGGAGCTTTTGAGCGGGCAGCCCCCCTCCGAACGCGAGAAGAGGCAATTCGTCGAGATCGATCCCGTACTGGATTACAATTCGCTCGAACCGGGCGAAGATACGACGGATGCCATCCGGGAAACGGCCGCCAGCCTTAAGCTCGGCGAAATGGGCGTGACCGTCAGGCTTACGGGCACCATTCCGATTTCCGACGACGAGTTTGCGACCTTGAAGGAGGGATCGGCTCAGAATGGTGCGCTCACCGTGTTTGCGGTCCTCATCATCCTCTGGCTTGCCTTGCACTCGGCGCGCATCATCTTCGCGGTATTCGTCAGCCTTTTTGTAGGGCTCTTCGTAACGGCAGCGGCCGGGCTCGCCCTGGTTGGCGCCTTCAATCCCATCTCGATTGCCTTCTTCGTGCTTTTCGTGGGGATCGGGGTCGATTTTGGCCTGCAATTCAGCGTCAGCTACCGCGCCGAACGTTTCGAAGGCGAAGACCTATTTGGCGCGCTGGTCGCAACCGCGTCCAACACCGGAGGCCGCCTAGCTCTGGCCTCCGCCGCCACCGCAGCCGGCTTCCTGTCGTTTACACCGACGGCGTACCAGGGGCTTTCGGAGCTTGGCGAAATCGCCGGGCTCGGAATGATCCTGGCCTTTATCATGAGCATAACGGTCCTGCCCGCGATGCTCCGGCTGCTCAAACCGCCCGCCGAGCCGCATCCGCTTGGATATGCGTTCCTGTCGCCGGCCGACCGCTTTCTTGAGCGTAATCGCGTGCCCGTGCTCGTCATCACGCTTTGCGCGGTCCTTGGGGCCTCGCCCTTGCTCTATTGGCTGCACTTCGATTTCAACCCGATGGACCTGCGGAACCCGCACGTCGAGTCCGTCGCCACCTATCTCGATCTGCGAAAAGACCCCGAGATGTCGGGGCAGACCATTGAAGTTCTGGAGCCGTCGCTAGACGATGCCAACGCTTTGGCCAAAAAACTCAGCGCCTTGCCGGAGGTGTCGAAGACGATAACCTTGAGCACTTTGGTGCCGGAAGACCAAGACGCCAAGCTTGCCCTTATTGCCGAGGCGGCTCAAACGCTCGATCCCGCGCTCAATCCGAAGGAGGTCAAGCCTGCGCCTACGGACGCGGAGACGGTGGCAAGCCTCGAGCCGGCATCGGCCGCTTTGCATGCCGCCGCCGCGAAGGCGCCGGACACGCCAGGAGGCAAGGCGGCCGGGCGGCTGTCGAACGCGCTCGCAAGTTTGGCTAAGGCCGCCCCGGATGTGCGTGCGAAAGCAGAAACCGCACTCACCGAACCGCTCAAGGTCACCCTGAACGACCTTCGCGAAAGCCTGCACCCCCAGAAGATTACGCTTAGCGACTTGCCGCCCAACCTTGCTTCAGACTGGGTGTCTGCCAATGGCGGCGCACGCGTATCCGTGTTGCCGAGGGGCGATATCAACAACAACCTGGTGCTTGCGAAATTCGTGGAAGCCGTCACCAAGATCGCCCCGAATGCCACAGGGCAGGACGTTGGCATTGTCGAAGCCGGTAAGACGATCGTCAGGGCGTTCGTGGAAGCTGCGGGCTGGGCGCTGGGGTCGATTGCGATTTTGCTGTGGCTGACGCTGAGGCGCATCAGGGACGTAGCGCTTACGCTCTTCCCGCTGATCCTGGCCGGCCTCGTCACGCTGGAAACCACCGTGATCATCGGCATGCCGCTCAATTATGCGAACATCATCGCGCTGCCGGTCCTGCTCGGCGTCGGCGTCGCGTTCAAAATCTACTATATCGTGGCATGGCGGGAAGGCCGGAGCGGGCTATTGGCCTCGCCGCTCACCCGTGCCGTTTTCTTCAGCGGCATGACGACCGCCGTGGCCTTCGGCAGCCTGATGCTCTCCAACCACCCCGGCACGGCCAGCATGGGGCAATTGCTCGCCCTATCGCTGGTGAGCACGATGGCCGCCGCCGTTTTGTTCCAACCGCTGTTGATGGGGCCGCCGCGCGGGAAGGAGAACCCCGAAGACACGACAAAAGAGCCCGCTTATACGGGATCCAAATAACACCAGATCCGCTAGAATACTTCCGCCATCGTCATCGCGAGGCGGCAATGCCGCCGTGGCGATCCAGAGCCCGTTAGCACGCCACTTGGCGCATCCGGCCGCTGGATTGCTTCGGAGCTGAAGCCCCTTGCAACGACGGAAAACGGATCGCTAGAGTGCGTCCGGAAAAGCATGCCTTCGGGCTTGACCCGGAGGTGCGAAGCGGTTTTCCGGTAAGACGCACGGCAAAACAACAATAGAGCCTATTCGCTTTTGATGGAATCAAAAGCGGATAGGCTCTATTGTTGGGCAAGCTTTGAGCAGATAGCTTTATCGTTGGGGCTGCCCTTCGGGAAGGGCACGCGGGTCCAGTTCTCGCCGCCGCACAAGAAACCCAAGATGCAGCCCTCGATCTGAAGCACATCTTTGCTCACGAGGCTTATATTGGCATCGTAGGTCTTGCCGTTCTCGGCGTTATAAACCTCGCCTTCCCAGCGGCCTTGCGCGGGCCTCATGTTGATGAGGATCGGCAGGCCCACGATCGGGCGGTTGCGAAGAGCTGGATCGGGGTTGTTCTTATCCGTATCGGTGTTGGGGGTAGGTCCCTGGGTCCAGGCGATGACGCCCCACATCGCGCCGCCGCAGTCGACGACGCGAATGTCGGCGGTCCCATCCTTGACCCGCCACTCTCCGGTGGGCGACGGTGCCTGCGCCAGCGCCGCGGTGGCGGGTATGAGGCAAACGATTCCTGCGGCTACGATGCGTTTCATTGCGAACTCCAGCTTGCGCCCTGTTGCCAGCGTCTTTTCACTGCAAATGTGGAATTTCTTAGGTGCTGCGCCGGATTGCCGCCCACTTTCCGCTATGGCATGACATGTCCAGCGATTGCATTTAGAAGGGCATGAGGGGCGGATCGGTTCCCTGCCGCCCCGGAGGGAGACTGGAAATGAGCATCGACATCAAAGCTTTGTTCGCCGGGCGCGAGGCCGAGCGTTACGATCTGCACACGCGGCATTTGAACGAGCAGACGGTGCGCGTGCTCAAGACCATCGGCTTCGACACAGGCTTCGTGCGCGGCAAGGGCCAATATTTGTGGGACCGGGAGGGCGCGAAATATCTCGACCTCTTGAGCGGCTTCGGCGTGTTCGCCATCGGGCGCAGCCATCCGCGCGTGCACGATGCGCTGCGCCAAGTGCTCGACAGCGAATTTCCCAATCTCATTCAAATGGATGTCTCGCCGCTGGCGGGCATCCTGGCCGAGCGGCTGCTCGCGCGCGTGCCCCATCTCGAAAAGGTGTTCTTCGCCAATTCCGGCACCGAAAGCGTCGAAGCGGCGATCAAATTCGCGCGCGCCGCGACCGGCCGGCCCGGCATCGCGCATTGCAGCCATGCGTTCCACGGCCTGACCTACGGCGCGCTGTCGCTGAACGGCGACACGATGTTCCGCAAGGGTTTCGAGGGCTTCCTAACCGATGCCGTCGAGGTGCCGTTCAACGATCTCAGTGCGCTGGAAGACGTGCTGAAAACCAAGAAAATCGGCGGCTTTTTCGTCGAGCCCATCCAGGGCAAGGGCGTGAACATTCCCGATGACGGCTATCTCAAGGGCGTGGCGGAGCTTTGCAACAAATACGGCACGCTGTTCATCGCCGACGAGATCCAGACCGGGGTGGGGCGCACCGGCAAGTTCCTCGCGGTCGAGCATTGGGGCGTGGAGCCGGACGTGGTGCTGCTGGCCAAGGCGCTCTCGGGCGGCCACATCCCCGTCGGCGTGGTGCTCACCCGCAAATGGATTTTCGATAAGCTTTTCAATCGCATGGACCGCTCGGTCGTGCACGGCTCGACCTTCTCCAAGAACGACATGGCCATGGCCGCCGGCCTCGCCACGCTCGACGTGCTGGACGAGGAGCGCGTCATCGAGAACGCCGCCGTGCAGGGCGAGCGCCTGCTCGCCGCCTTCCGCCGCATGCAGGAGCGCTACGAGCTGGTCAAGGACGTGCGCGGCAAGGGCCTCATGATCGGCGTCGAGTTCGGGGCGCCCAAGTCCATGGGGCTCAAGATGGCCTGGAGCGCGGTCGAGGCCGCCAACAAGGGGCTGTTCTGCCAGATCGTCATCATCCCGCTGTTCAAGGAGCACAAAATCCTGGTGCAGGTCGCGGGGCATGCGAGCCATACCATCAAGCTGCTGCCAGCGCTGACCATCACGAGCGAGGACTGCGCCTGGATCGAGAGCGCCTTCGAGGCGGCCATCGCCGAGGCGCATAAGGTGCCGGGCGCGGTGTGGTCGCTCGGCAGGGCCCTCGCGGGGCATGCGGTGCGGACGAACGCGAGCTAGTGGCCCAGGTTTGATGGTCAGGGGTAGCCACGACGGTAGCCCTCGATCCGTTACCGAAGCGGGGGGATTAATTCTCCCAAAGCTTAAAATCGAGCTCCTTTGAGCGTGAAGCCTTACGTATGGAGACACATTGTGCAACGAGCAAATCCAGAACGCTAGCAATCCCGCTGTAATCATAGCCGTCAACGCGGGCATTCTGCGCAAGGAACGCTTGCGTATATCGATCCTTATTTTCAATCTGTCCCTGGTAGCAACCTGCATTGGTGTGGAAGTTGCTCCATCGCACAACGGGATCTGGACCTGTGTCTAAGTAGCATTCGATAGCCGCTGCTTTGCCGTTGATGTCCGATTTGTGAAGGCCGCTTGGGCCGACTGTCTGGAAATCACGGAATGCTTCTCGATCAGGTAACTTAAGAATCCTCATGTTATCGAGCACGCGCAGCTTTGTTGAGCGACACCAATTGAAAACACCTTCAGCGTTATTGTCATAAAGAACTACCACGTTGTTTTGTATTCTGATGCTGATAAGGCCTTTCACAAAATTGAATAGACTGCCGGTGCCCGAGAACGGATAGCCCTCTTGCATATCAACGAAATCGAAGAAGTCGGCAATGTGCGGCCGTAACATCCCAACCGCATGCTTAATAATCTTTGCGTCGGTCGTCCCTTCAGTGACGATTAGAAATCGATCAGCTTGCGATAAGGGACGGACAAAGATTTCTCGTTTCGCCCAGCCACCTTCTTCGACATCCGCAAATTTCCAGGTCACCGGAAGATTGCGCGCGGTCGGATTTGTGGAGAGCAGCTGCATTATGGAATAGGAACTCAATCCATCAATGTCCTGGTCGCAGCGGGGAAACCGAGATTTTTCGGGTTCGCTCATGCCGAGGGCAGGCAAGATCTCGTGGAAGAAGGCGTAGCCGAAAACGTCATCGCCTCGTTCTGGTTCAGTGGCCAGCGTGCTAAGATCTGCTTGAGACAGCATTGTCGCAAGCTCGTTGAAATCGAAATCATGATCGAAATCGCCGATACTCTCTGAAATGGCCTGATACCCCTGCTGGCAATATTCTCGAGTGTACCCAAGAAGACTTAATCGTTCTGCAACTTTCCAAAGCGGTGCTGCCAACCCAGCCTTCATCTCTGTAATAAGGCGGTAACTGAAATTTTCATCGCGATTAATGAGCGGGAGTTGGCTGCATTCCGGATCATCCGTATCACCCGCGTAATAGTAGGGCACCTCCGTGAGGTTATTCCAAAGAAATAGTGGGCTATGATCAGCGAATCCGGAGTTCTTGCCCCAATCCAGTTGAAGCCTGCCGACTGTGAGGTGTATCATCGATCCCATGCTCGGATCATAACATGTCGGGGCAGGAGCGATACTCACGTGTGCATAAGCCGATGGTGACCAAATGGCGGCGATAAGCGTGGCTAGCCCTATTTGATCAACTTCCGCTTTTCGCGGTACATTGTGGCACGCGTGAACTTGGCCTCAGAAATCTCCACGGAGCCTTCTCCACTCCATGCACAGAGCGCTTAGAGCACGGCCTCAATGCCCTTGCGCCGGATGATTTGCAGCAACGTAAGCGTTGTCCCCGTGGGACGTTTGGCTCCCCGTTCCAGTTCCGACAGATAGCCGGTGGTGAGGTTAAGCAAGGCCGCAAACACAGCCTGACTGAGGCCGGCATTTTCGCGGATCGCCCTGACTTCTTCCGGTTCCAGCGGGTCCGGCTTGCGCGGCTTCATTCTGCCGAGAACGCGCATGGTGACTTTATCCGCCGTTTCCTTGCGCAGGAGCGTGCCGCGCAAATCCTGCGCCGTCGCCAGAAGCTCGGCGTCGAGCCGTGCATTGGGATCAGTCTTCTTCGCCATACTCCACCTCCTGCACTGCGCCTGCTGCGACGGCTTCGTCCATTTCCGCATCGCAGCATGCGAGGAAATCTGCGCTTAACACCTTCAGATCTTCGAGGCGATCCGGCGTAATGTTATCCAAATCGCTCTTCGCAAACCCAAAAAGAAAAATTGCGCGGCTGGCCGCTTTGTAAGCAACGATAGTGCGGTATCCGCCCCGTTTGCCGCTTCCTGGCCGCGCAATCCTCAATTTGATCAAGCCACCACCCAGGTCAGCAGCGATAAGACCGCTTTCCGCCTGGCGAATGGCCCGCGCCAACGCGGCATCCTGTATGGATTCCTGCCGGGCGAAACGCGCAAAGGTGCGCAGTTTGAATACTCTCATGTGACCCCATGCTTTGCATTATAGTGCCTTGCGTTATAGAAAGCAATGGGGTTAAACTGATTACGCTGGCCGAGGCTCGCGTTCTGGCCGATTTGCGAAGCCCGCCGGCCAACCGGCTTGAGCCGCTGAAGGCCGATCGCGAGGGCCAATATTCCATCCGGATCAACAGCCAGTTCCGGCTATGCTTTATCTGACGGGCAGCGACCGCGCTGCGGCTGGCGCGCTATTTCGGCGGCTCGGCCGAGTTCTGGCTTGGCATACAGGCGCGCTACGATCTGGAGGTCGCGCGCCGCTCGTTGCGGGATGAAATCGACGCGATTGAGCCCCGCGAGCTGGCCTAAGGTCCGTGTGCCGGCGCTAATCCTTCAGACGCTGCCGTTTCGCAAATTCGCCAGGCAATCCCGGCATGAGTTCTTGCGTCAAGCTGAACGGCTCACTAGACTAAGTTCGATTGGTTTAGGCTGGTGGCCGCCATGGAAATTGTTAACATTCACGAAGCCAAGACCCATCTGTCGCGCCTCGTCGAGCAGGCGGCCAAAGGCGAGCCGTTTATCATTGCCAAGGCGGGCAAGCCCTTGGTGAAGGTGACGGCACTCGATGCGCCTTTGCCGGAGGCGAGGCGCCGCTTAGGCTTCATGTCCGGGCATATCGCCGTACCTGCCGATTTCGACCGGATGGGCCAGACCGAGATCGAGCGTCTCTTCGGCGATCCATGAAGCTCCTACTCGACACGCATGTTTTGCTTTGGGCCGCCGGGCAACCGGACCGGCTGCCGCCAGCAATACGGGAATTGCTCGAAGAGCCGCAAAACGAACTGGTTTTTAGCGTGGCAAGTCTCTGGGAGATCGCAATCAAGCGCAGCCTCGACCGGAAGGACTTTCAAGTGGACGCCCGCTTGCTGCGCCGCGGACTGTTAGAAAATGGCTATCGAGAGCTTGAGATTAAAGGAGAACACGCCGTCGCGATTGGGGGGCTACCGCCAATTCATAAAGACCCATTCGACCGCATCCTCGTTGCTCAATCGATGGTTGAGGGCATCATGCTTTTGACCGCCGATCCGCAAGTTGCACAGTATCCCGGCCCGATACGCAAGGTATGATGCCAAGTTTTCGGTATTGCCAGGTGCCACGGTTGACGGCCGGTTCCGGTCATGGCTGGAGACACGCCATCTCGAACGCATGATGGCGTCTTCTCTCTCGCGGCTTTAGAGCCTATCCGCTTTCGATGGAATCGAAAGCGGGCTCTAGCTTGTTGTTTTGCCGTGCGTCTTACCGGAAAACCGCTTCGCACCTCCCGGGTCAAGCCCGAAGGCATGCTTTTCCGGACGCACTCTAAGCCGCGTTAGCCGCGGGCGCCATCGCCTGCTCAGCGAGCAAAAAATCGCGCACCGCCTTGATCTGCTCCTCCGCCACGAGCCAGGGCGCGTGGCCTATGCCTTCGAACTCCACCACCTCCGCCATGGGGCCGCGCCGCTTCATATCGGCCGCGGTCGACTTCAGCAGCATATTGGACTCCGCCCCGCGCAGCACGAGCGTTGGGCAGCGCACGGCATTGTAGGTCGGCCAAAGATCCACGCCGTACAGGAACTTGCTGCCGAACTCGACGCCCGCCACCGAGCCGCCGCGCATATGCGTGATGATGGCCGGATCGAACGCCAGCACCAAGACCCCGCCCTTGCGCAGCGTGCTGTGTTCCGCCACGTGCCGCCACTGCGCACCGGTCAGCGGCCCGAACGGCTTGCACGCCTCCCGAAGGTAGCCCTCGGCATCTTTGACGGTGGCGAAGCTGACGTGCACACCGGAATGCGCCTGCTTCATGTTCAAGAGCGCGGGCCACGGCACCAGCGGCCCGACGTCGTTGAGCACCAGCCGGCGGATCGGCGAATGGTGCTTCGCCGCGAGCATCATTCCCATGAGCCCGCCCATCGAGGTGCCGACCCAATCGACATGCCGTCTCGCCGCCGGCCGCCGCCGCCGAACATGCGGCGCAAGCGCGAGGCTTGCCCAGGCGCGGTCACGCGGGCAAGTAGCGCCGCGGCATCCGCGAGATAGAGCCCGAAGGAATAATCGCCCTTATGCGGCAGCCATTCGCTCTGGCCCCGGCCCGCCACATCCATGCACACGACATGGCAGTCATCGGCGAGGGCCTCCGCCAGCGCGTCGAAATCGCGGGAATTGCGGGTGAAGCCGTGCACGCAGAACACGAGCCGGGGGGCGTTGGGATCGCCCCATTCGGTGTAGGCTATTTCGTGAAATCCGTGGGGGCCGAGGCTTTGAAAGCGGCGCAGGCGTGGCTTGTCTGCCATTCAGTGCTGTTCCATTGAGTGCGGGTGCATGCATAACGCAACACCGGAAAACGCGTTTTGTGCGGCGCACCATTATTACCGCGACGCACAACAGATATGCAATCTCGATCCCAGCGCAAGCGCGGCGGTAAGGAATGGGATTGAAAGAATGTTATCTTGACCGCAAGGCTAGCATTTGCCCGGCCAGCTTCGCGAGGCCCGATGCTTGTCTTTCAACAGGCCGCGCCGGCGGCAACGCAACTACTTCGCCCCAACGGCGTTGCCGTCCGCGCCCGGCTGCGGCTCGGCCACCTTCTCCTGTGGAGAGTCCTCCGATCCGGCGAGCTTCCTGAAAGTCTCCACAGTCTCGGCCCAGCTACTGGAGGCAGAACCCTGTGCAGCCTCAGGCTGCCGGTGCGCCTCCGGGGTGGCAAAATTGGCCCCCACAAAAGCGTTTCCGGCCACCGCCATGCCGGAACCCTCCTGCCTCGAGTAATAGTACGCCGCCCCGGCTCCCGCGAGCAGGATAAGCGCGCCCGCGGCCAGATAAGGCGTCAGCGGCCGGCTGGCGGGGGCGCTGGCCTCGTCATCCCGCTCGCGCCGGACAAATCTCGCAGCCAGCTTCTTGCCAGTGGATACTTCGGCCTCTTCCGTGGCTTGGATGGATAACAGGGCGGCGATCTCACGAGCAGGCGCGCTGAACTTCTGCGCCGGCGCCTCTGCCCCGGCTTGGACCGGGGACCTCGGGATGGGCCGCTGGCCAGTCGCTGGGCCGGGCGCGGCTGGTGCTTGCGTACCTGGATCGCGGAAGCGCGGATACAGCTCGCCCAAACCGCGCACGCCGCTAGGGTTTTGCTTTTGACTGCGGGTATCGCTAGGCCCTACGCCGCCCGCTCCCCCGAACGCCTTATCCTTTGCCGGGATGGCACCCTCCACGCCTGCTTTTAATCGTGACCCTGAAAAAATGAACTTAACGCAATGTTTATGGCAGACTCAAGCAAATATATTTATTTTTACATTAATTATCGATAGCCCCATGTCCCGGAAATGAGGGAATTGACTTTACACCCCTGGAACCCGGCAAGCGCCCATACGCGCTAACATAAGGCTGGAATTGCTTGGTAACATCGTTTTCGCGGCGGTTCGAGGAGATGGCGATTGAGGGCGGCCGGGATTTGAAGATGCGGCATGAGCACGGGCATGATCGCCGCAAGCAGCGCCTTGGCTGCGAGGCAGGTTAGCCGCCAGAAGCGCTGGCGATATTAGGCGGCCATGCGGAGAGAGATTTCGGGCGCGCTGACTTGCGGCTCGATGAGCAGGACCATCAGGAGATGCGCCAAAATCCAGGTCTTGGCTACAGCTGGGTCTTCGCCTGGCGGCGCCGAAAGACCGATGAGGCTTTTCAAGCGCTTGAATGCCATTTCGATGCGCCAGCGGGCGCGGTAGAGCTCGCCGATATCGCTGGTTGAGAAGGTTTTTGCGTCGAGTGAGGTGACGAGGATAACCCATTCGGCGGCAGCCAGCGTGCCCTCGGAAATGACATTGCCTTCCCGTTGCGCGGCACGCCGCGCTTGGGCTCGTGACTTTTCAGCCGCCTCCGGCGGCTTGCGGAAGGCAACGAGCCGCAGCGCCAAGGCCGGGGCTTTTTTGCGCCCGATCCCGATGAGCCTATCGAGAACGCCAGTGCTTTCCGCCCCTTTGAGAACAGCCAGGATATCGAGCGGCTTGCCGTCCTCGCCGAGCCAGCGCGCCCCTTTCCAGCCAGCGCGCACAATGACATCGGCGCCCTGCTCCAAGACGTGCGCCAAAGGATCGGGATGCAAGAATCCGCGATCCGCGATGAGGATATCTCCTTTTGCAACAGGCGTGCGGTCAAGCCGCTCACCGCCTTTTTCATCGGTCAGCTCGACGAAGCTAAAGCGCTCGGCAGGAAGGTCGAAGGTGCAATGAAGCCGCCATAGGCCATTGTTTTCCCTAGCTTCCTTTCCGGCTTTTGGCACCGTTGTCCCATCGAGAAGCCGGATGCGCCTGCCCGCTGCCGCAGGCACGGCGCCGCCTCCAAGCAACTGGCCCACGAGGTGTTCCATCCAGGCACTGCTGTTGCGCAGGCGCTGCAGCAAAGCCACATTGGAAAGGTCCGCAAGGCCCGCGGAAGCAGCCCAGGCACTCGTGGACCTGAGACCCATGCCGCCGAGACAATAGGCCAGGATCAGCCGGAGCAGATCGGTGGCGGACTTGACCTCCCGTGGCCGGAGAAAGGCCCGCCACTCGCGTGCAGAGGCGTCAATCGCAGCCACGCCGCCAAGCCGCGACACCGTTGTTTGCCAAAGTTCGTTCAGAAGCGATTCGTGAGTCATGCCATGCTAGAATCTGACTCGATTCCACATGGCAAGAATTATGTTAGCGAAAAGCCTTATGTTAGCGCGTATGGGCAAGCGCCGGGACCAAATGACGCGGGCTTGGCCATTACAAATCGAGCTCCACCACCACGGGCACATGATCCGATGGCCTTTCCCAGCCGCGCGCCTCTTTGAGCACCGAGGCACTCCGCGCTGCGCCCGCGAGCGAGGCGCTTGCCCAGATGTGGTCGAGGCGGCGGCCGCGATCCGATGCCGCCCAATCCTGCGCCCGGTAGCTCCACCAAGTGTAGAGCTTGCGTTCCGGCGGGATGAAGTGGCGCACGAGGTCCGACCACGCGCCGCAGCTGTGCACTTTGGTCAGCGCCTCCACCTCGACAGGTGTGTGGCTCACGACCTTCAAGAGCTGCTTGTGCGACCAGACATCGGTTTCTAAGGGGGCCACGTTGAAATCGCCAAGCAGAATGGCATGGCCGCCACCATTGCCCGGCCGCCACGCAGCCAGTGATTTCAGGTAGCTGAGTTTCTGCTTGAACTTGGGATTGACCGCGGGGTCCGGAATATCGCCGCCCGCAGGCACGTAGATATTGTGAAGTGCCAGCGCCTCGCCGCTCGAAAGTTGCACAGCGCAGCCCAGGTGCCTGGCTTCGGCTGTGCCGCAGAAACTCTCCCTCGGCAAAGCCCCAAGCGGCAGCCTGGAAAGTGTCGCGACGCCGTGATAGCCGGGCTGGCCGCTGATCGCGATGTGCGGATAGCCAAGCTCCAGGAAGACTTCGCGCGGAAACGCCTCCTCCACGCATTTGATTTCCTGCAAGCAAAGGATGTCAGGCCGAGCCTGTTTCAGAAAGCGCGCAACGAGCCCGGCACGCAGCCGGACGCTATTGATGTTCCAAGTGGCGATTTTCAGCATTTGGGCATGAAAAAAGCGCCCAACTCCGGCGAAGGTTGGGCGCTTTGCGTTTTCACGCTGCGCCGGGAGGGAAGCCGGCGCTGAAAGGTTGGGCCTTCGGCTAGACGGGGGGGCACTACCGATGGTGACTGGCACCAACCTCTCAATAACCAAAACATAGCACGAGTAGCGGCGGATGCAAAGCAAAAATCTGTGATTATGCGCTTGACAGTGACGAATTGGCCGCAAGTCTGCTGATATCCTCAGGAATTCCTTCGCAAACGGTAACGCTGTAGTCGATCATTACAAGGAATTCATTTGCCTATGAGCCAATTGCAAAACGTTAGCCGTTTTGGAGGCTGGGAAGCGGCTTTGGGCTTAAGGGGGGACAGTTCTGGCGGCTTTTGTAGTTTTGGGCGCTTCCGCAAGGATTTTGGGCGCAATTTTCCCGTGGCTTGACCTCGTTCAGGTTGAACTTGAGCTGCCGCCGTGCCGCTCAGGCTACAAGCCGCATCAGCTGTTCGACGGTCAGCGCCAGGATGCCGAACATGAGATGGCACAGGACCTTGGCGTGACTACGCACCCGCACGGAGCTGGCCGCCGTAGCTATCCTTGAGCGCGCTGTTGACGCGCTCGGCTGAGCTGCGCTCGCGATAGCGGATCTCCTCGGCGGGCTTATAACCGGCACACCGCTTGGCCAGCGCTTCCGCCTCGGCTTCGGCCTTGCCGCCCCGCCGCGGATTGGCATCGATGATGGGCACATGCCCGAGCGCGCGGCTCTTGGCCCAGATTTCCGGCGCGTCGTAAGCGCTGTCCATGAGGTCGTAGAGATTGGCGACACGGCCCGCCGTTATGGTGGCCAAGGGGATGGCGGCCTGGCTGTCGTGGACGGACGCCGAAGTCAGCAGGCAGGAGACCGGGATATCGCCATCGGCGGTATCGATGTGCAATTTGTAGCCGATCCAGCTGCTGGTATGGCCTTTTGCATTGCGTTTTGTGCCAACAGAACAAGCCGTTGGCAGATCGGCCAGCATCTGGGGCAGCGTCATGCCAGCTTGGCGCTCAAGCCGCCGCGGCTCCTTCTTCGCGGCCGGCTCGCCCTTTTTCGGGCGCCCGCGTTTGCGCTTCGGTGCCTTGGGAGCTGGCAGTGCCTTTAGCGGCGCGCTACTGCACGACGTGCTATTTGGCCACTTGACCGGCTTTTCGCGTGCCTCGATGGCGGTGGCGTCGCGCGAGATGTGCCCCACAAGGCGTTCCTTGTGGGTTCTCTTGATCAAGGCCTCGTGAACCCGGCCCGGTAAACCGCTCGCAGCAAACTCGGCGAAGGCGCGCGAGAAGGTGCTCTCGCTCGGAACCGCGCTCGCCCGCTCCCAGCCGCACAGCCGGCGCAGCGTGGCATCGACAGCCAGCCGCTCGATCAGACCCGAGGTCGTGGCCAGGTTGAGCACGGCCTTCGCCACGAACGCACGCGCCAGCGCATGCCGGTCATCCTGCGGACGCCCCGGCAGACTTGGCCACATCCGCACGAAGGCCTCGATGCGAGCCATGCCGAGTACCGCCACCAGCCGTTCGTGCTGCGCGGTCAGCGGACCCACCTCTTCCCGCAGCATCGGGAAAAGAAAACCTTGAATGTGATCCCAAGTGCTGGTTAGCATCCCGTGCAGAGGCATGTTCGCGTCCCGATTCGGCAGGTGGTTTGTTGCAAAAGCACCATGCCTGAACTCGCGGCGCGGACGCCTCGCTTCATCCCCCATCAGAGCGAAAAATCCCGCGCGCCGCTGCTATTTTGCAAGTGGCTCTTGGGTTAGAAAAAACGCGAACGGTCTGGGCTTATCAAGATCGCCGGAGTCAGGAAATTGGTTCATTATGAGAGATTTCGGGACAGCGGGCGTAAGCCATTAAGGGCCGCCACCGATGAGGTTCAATCCTTGAAAGGTATGCTGCGGAAGCCGCGCACCACGGTCAGCATCGAGCAGATGAATGAAGTCACCGCGGCGCGCGGAGCCGGGCGGAAATGATCGGATTGGATACGAATATTCTGGTGCGCCTCCGCCCACGCTAAGAACTCATCGACCGTCATAAGTGCTTTAGGCGCCCCAGGCATGATGTGAATCTAACATTGGGCGCGGGCAAAAACCAAGACGCACGGCTGACGCGCAAAATCGTTTCCAACAAACGCTGGACTTGTGGATATTGTTTACAACATCTATTACAAATTGCGCAAAATTCCGTTTATCTGTAAAGTGCTCACTTACTAGCTGGTGTCCCCCTCCGGATCGCGCTTCGTCGGCCGCTTATGTCTATGGGAGCCTAGCCGCAAGGCTAGGCAACTGGAGGGCGCCGCACCAAGTGCAAACGAAACGGGGCTTCGGCTCGCACACAGTGGTGGGGATGTTGTATGGGTCAAATCCATTCGCAGTTGCTTGCCGAGGCAATCTCACGGCTATTGAAGCTGCCGCCCGAAGAGCAAGATGCCACCGCCGTCGAGATCCTGGCCCTTATCTGCTCACAGGAGGATTGGGTGCTGATCGCCGCGTCGGAGCCTTATCGAAAATGGCTTGCTTTGCGGCAGGAGCTGCCGCCGGAAACTACGCTTGCAAGCCTGGCGGCCCGGGGAATCTGAAGCGGCGTGGACAGCGGCGGCGCCACCGATTGCAATCGTGCGCGAAATTTCTATACTGCGCCGTCGATCCGTTTGACCGAATAGAGGCACGATGTCCCCTGCATCCGCGAAGCCGCAGTCACAGCACGAACCGCATACCGCCCTGGCCAAGTTTTTCACAGCGCCGCTCGCTCAGGCCGATCCGGAGATCGCCGGCGTCCTGGACGGCGAGCTTCTCCGGCAGCAGGAAGAGATCGAGCTGATCGCGTCCGAGAACTATGTGTCGCGCGCCGTGCTCGAAGCTGCGGGGTCCGTCCTTACCAACAAATATGCGGAGGGCTACCCTGGCAAGCGCTATTACGGCGGCTGCCAGGTTGTCGATGTGGCGGAAGAGCTTGCCATCGAACGCGCGAAACAGCTCTTCGACTGCGAATTCGCCAATGTGCAGCCCCATTCCGGCAGCCAGGCCAATCAGGGCGTTTTTCTGGCCGTGCTGAAGCCTGGCGATACCATTCTCGGCATGGGCATCGACATGGGCGGCCACCTCACCCACGGTGCGGCGCCCAACATGTCAGGCAAATGGTTCAACGCCATCCATTATGGCGTGCGCCGCGACAACGGGCATATCGATTACGAGCAGGTGGAGCGGCTGGCGAACGAGCATAAGCCGAAGCTCATTATCGCGGGCGGCTCGGCATACGCGCGCATTATCGATTTCAAGCGCTTCCGCGAGATTGCCGATAGCGTCGGCGCGCTGCTTCTCGTCGATATGGCGCATTTCGCCGGGCTCGTTGCGGGCGGTATACATCCGAGCCCGTTCCCGCACGCGCATATCGCCACCACCACCACGCATAAGACGCTGCGCGGGCCCGCGCGGCGCGACGATCCTCACGAATGACGGCGACCTGGCGAAGAAGATCAACTCCGCGATCTTCCCTGGCCTGCAAGGCGGGCCCTTGATGCATATCGTTGCCGCCAAGGCCGTCGCCTTCGGCGAGGCTCTGCGCCCTGAGTTCAAGGCCTACGCGCAAGCCGTGGTGGACAACGCAAAGACGCTGGGCGAAAGCCTCAAGGCCGGGGGCCTCGACCTCGTATCCGGCGGCACGGACACACACTTGCTCCTCGTCGATTTGCGGCCGAAGGGCCTGACCGGCAAGGCGGCGGAGACAGCGCTCGGCCGCGCTCACATCACCGTCAATAAGAACGGCGTTCCGTTCGATCCCGAGAAGCCCACCATTACCTCCGGCATCCGCGTCGGCTCGCCGGCAGGCACAACGCGCGGATTTGGCTTGAAGGAATTCTCCGCAATCGGCAGCATGATCGTCACGGTCCTCGACGGGCTGAAAGAGGCTGGCGACAAGGCGCCCAGCGCCGAAGAGGCCGTAAAGGCGGAGGCGCTTGCCCTGTGCAACCGCTTCCCGATCTATGCAAGCAGCAGGGCGTAGACCAAGCGGCAATCGGTGCCGGGAAAAATCAGGCTAATAGGATGCGGTGCCCCCATTGCGGCGCTCTCGATACGCAGGTGCGCGACAGCCGGCCATCCGAAGATCACTCGGCGATCCGGCGGCGGCGGTCCTGTCCCGATTGCGGCGCGCGATTTACGACCTTCGAGCGCGTGCAGCTTCGCGAGCTGACCGTTGTAAAAAGAGACGGCCGCCGCGTGCCGTTCGACCGCGACAAGCTCTCCCGCTCGATTGGCGTAGCACTCAGGAAGCGCCCGGTCAGCCAGGAGCGGATCGAGCAGCTTGTCAGCACCATCGTGCGCACGCTTGAGAACCGCAATGAGGCCGAGATCGGCTCGCAAGACATAGGCAGTCTCGCCCTGGACACGCTCAAGGCTCTCGACGGCGTTGCCTACATCCGCTATGCGAGCGTCTATCGCGACTTTCGCGAGGCCAAGGATTTTCAACGCGTGCTGGGTGAGCTGGGCGATACCTTCCCTCGCGCCGCCGAAGACACATGAGCCATATCGAGCGCGTGCACCTTTCGATGTCCAACCAAAATTCTAGCGTCACGCCCCTCACCCTGTCCCTCTCCCCATGGGAGAGGGGACGCCAGAAACACCGCTGCGGGTCGTTCAGGGGTCCCCTCTCCCATGGGGAGAGGGACAGGGTGAGGGGCGTTGCGCGTGGTCATTGTGCTGTTCACTATAAAATTCCTCATCTGCGCAAATGGCAGAGAACGATATGAAGGACGCGCCCGCACATTCCTTGAGTTCCGCGAGCGGCGCGGGCACGGGCATGCCGTTTCCGCCCGCACGCATGGCCAGCCTCATGCGGCGCGCGCTGTTCCTCGCGGAAGGAAATCTTGGCGCGACCTCGCCCAACCCATCCGTCGGCGCGGTCATCGCCGATGCGGCCACAGGCGAGATCGTTGCCAGCGCCGTCACCGCGCCGGGCGGCAGGCCGCATGCCGAAGCGCAGGCGCTTGGGCAGGCGGGCGAACGGGCGCGCGGCTCGGTCCTATTCACCACGCTTGAGCCGTGCAGCCATTTCGGGGCGACGCCGCCATGCGCGCATTCCGTTGCCGGGGCCGGGGTCGCGACCGTGGTCTATGGCTCGCTCGATCCGGATATGCGGGTCGCCGGGCGCGGCTTGGCCTGGCTTGAAGCGCACGGCGTGCAGGTCTTGCGCGGCGATTTCGCCAAGGAAGCGGACTGGCTCAATCTCGGCCACACGCTGCGCGTCACCGAGCGGCGGCCCTTCGTCCAGATCAAGCTTGCCGTGGACGCAAACGGCCGTGTGCCGGCTGGCGGGGGCGGGCGCCCGGTCTGGGTTACCGGCGAGGCCGCGCGGGCGCACGCCCATCTGCTCAGGGCGAGAGCCGACGCGATCCTCGTTGGCAGGAAAACAATCGAAAGCGATGACCCAGAACTGACCTGCCGGCTGCCCGGCCTGGAAGACCGCTCGCCGGTCCGCGTGGTGCTGGCGCCGCGGTGCGGCATTCCGGCGCAGGCGCGGCTGTTTCAGCGTCCGCCGCCGCCCATGGGCGCTAAAATTAGCGGATGGTGTAACGAACGAGCGAATCTCCCCTCACCCTGTCCCTCTCCCCATGGGAGAGGGGACGTCCCCTCAACGATTGCGACGGGACTCCCTCTTGGGGAGCGACCCCCGTTATGTTAGCCCCCGTGAGCAGCCACCGGTTTGGATCGTGTGCGGCGACTCTTCGAAATGCGGCGGGCTTATCGGGATGCCGGGAGTCAGGGTCTTCGACGTGGGAGCTTCAACCAGCGGAAGCCTCAACCTTGCCCTCGTCCTTATGCGGCTTGCCGCGGAAGGCGTCACGCGCCTTCTCGTCGAAGGCGGCCCAACCACAGCTAGCGCCTTCCTCGATGCCGGCCTTGCCGATGAAGTCATTATCATGCAAAGCGAGGTGCTGCTCGGCGCCGGCTCATCCCTTCCTGCCTTTGCCGGCCAGGGTTTAGAGCTGGTAACATTCTCGAATTCCTATATATTGGCAGCTCGCTCGAAGGCTGGGTCCGATACCGTCCACACCTACCGTTCCACCGCTCATTGGCAGGCATAATCCACGATGTTCACCGGTCTTGTACAAGCTAAGGGAATTGTCACCGCAGCCGAAAACGGCCGCTTCGCCATCGCTTGCCCCTGGGACCCGGCGTCGATAGCGCTTGGCGCATCCATCTGCTGCGATGGCTGCTGCCTTACCGCGACAGAGGTACAGCCGGTTCCGGGCGGCGCGCAGTTCAAGCTCGACGTATCGAACGAAACGCTCAGCAAGACCACGCTCGGGGGTTGGCGGGAAGGCCGCGAGATCAATCTTGAGCGCTCGCTTAAGGCAGGCGATGAGATGGGCGGCCATATCGTCTCCGGGCACGTAGATGGCGTCGCCACCGTGCTCAGCATGACGCCCTCGGGCTTCTCCAGGATTTTCGAGGTGCGCGTGCCGGACGCCCTCGCAAAATATATCGCGCCCAAAGGCTCGGTGGCGCTCGACGGCGTGTCGCTGACGGTCAACGAGGTTTCGGGCCCTGTCTTCACCATCAACATCATTCCAACGACGCTTGAAGTTACGACTTTTGGCGGACGCAAGCCGGGCGATACCATGAACATGGAAGTGGACTTGATTGCCCGCTATGTGGCAAGGCTGTTGGGGCAATAGGTTGGGCAAGACGCATTTGACAGCGAACTGCACAAAGCGCATTACCCCTCACCCTGTCCCTCTCCCAATGGGAGAGGGAACGCCTTCTCAACGGTCGCGACCGGACTCCCTCTCCCATTGGGAGAGGGCTGGGGTGAGGGGTAATGTGGCTGGAACAGGGCAATAAGCAGAAGATCCATGCAGAGCGATAAGTTGCGCATCATCGACAAGGACGAAATCCACCGGCAATTGTCGTCCACCGAGGAAATCCTCGAGGACGCCCGGCAGGGCCGGATGTTCGTTCTCGTGGACGCCGAGGACCGGGAAAACGAAGGCGATCTCGTCATCCCGGCACAGATGGCGACCCCGGACGCGATCAATTTCATGGCGCGCTTCGGCCGCGGCCTGATCTGCCTTTCCATCACGCCGGAGCGGGCGGACACGCTGCATCTCCACGCGATGGCCCGGTCGAACCAATCCCGGCATACCACCGCCTTCACCGTCTCCATCGAGGCCAGGGAAGGCATCACGACCGGCATTTCCGCTTACGACCGCTCGCACACCATCGCCGTGGCGATCAATCCGGAGAAGGATTTCCGCGATGTTGTCAGCCCAGGCCATATTTTCCCGCTGGTGGCTCGCGACGGCGGCGTGCTGGTCCGCGCCGGCCACACGGAGGCCGCGGTAGACATCGCGCGCCTTGCCGGGCTCTTGCCCGCGGGCGTGATCTGCGAGATCATGAACGACGACGGCACTATGGCCCGGATGCCGGATCTCCTGGCCTTCGCACAGCGGCACGGCCTCAAGATCGGCACCATCGCCGATTTGATCGCTTACCGGCGCCGCCACGAAAGCTTCGTGCGTGTTGTGGATGAAAAGATCGTCGAGACGCCTTATGGTGGCCCGTTCAAGCTAAGGGTCTATGTTAACGCCGTGGATAACACCGAGCACCTCGCGCTCATTAAGGGCGACGTCAGCACGCCGGAGCCGGTGCTCGTACGTATGCACGCCGTCAATATTCTCGAAGACCTGTTCGGGATTGGGCGCAACAGCGGCCGCAGGTCGCTTGTCGAGCGTGCGATGCGCCGTATCGGCAAGGAGGGCCGCGGCGTCATGGTGGTAATCCGAGACGTGCGCGAAGGGGTGATCCAGGCGAGGCTCGCCGAAGCCGCGCCAGCCTCAGCCGATGGCGGTGCCGGAGAAAAACGCTTGATCGACTACGGCATTGGCGCGCAGATTCTGCTCGATCTTGGCATCAAGAACATGGTCCTGCTTTCGAACTCGCCGACTCCAAAGATCGTTGGCCTCGAAGGCTACGGCCTCAACCTCGTCGCACGCCGGGCGATTGACGACCAATGAAAAACCCAATTCACATCCTCGTCGTAGAGGGCCGCTTCTATCACCACATCTCCAACCAGCTCATTGCCGGCGCGGAAATGGCGCTCAGGGAGCAGGGCGCGACCTGGGAAGTCGTCATGGTGCCCGGAGCGCTCGAAATCCCGCAAGTGCTGGCGGCGGCTGTCGACGCCGGACTGTTCAGCGATGCGGCGGCCACGCCCTTCCACGGGTTCGTGGCGCTTGGCTGCGTCATTCGCGGCGAGACCTCCCATTACGACATCGTCGCGGGCGAGTCCGCACGCGCGCTCATGACGCTTGCAACCACCTACAGCATTCCGCTGGGGAACGGGATTTTGACTGTCGAGAACGAGGAGCAAGCTGTTGCGCGCGCGTCCGTGACAGGCAAGAATAAGGGCCGCGATGCTGTCGAGGCTTGCCTCGAAGTCCTGCGTCACAAACGCGACTTCGCCAAACGGGCACTGTGAGTATACTTATCGCGCCGGCATGTGCCGGGTTGAGATCTGAAAGCCTGGTCATGGATTGTAAGAATGAGGGCGCAACTGGCCCAGAGACCTGCGCGCCACAGGTTCCGTCCCGGACGCGTGCGCGGCTGGCCGCCGTGCAGGCGCTTTATCAAATGGACCTGACCCAGCGCGATCTGAGCCAGGTTCTCGACGAGTTTATTTCGCATCGCTTCAATACGGCCGAGATTTACGAGGGCGCCGACCGGAGCTTTTTCCGCGATGTCGCGTCGGGCGTTGCGCACAGCCAAGCCAAAATCGACAGCGAGATTGCCGGGCACTTGGCCGAAGGCTGGCGCCTATCGCGCATCGACAGCATCATGCGTGCGATTTTGCGCTCAGGCGTCTACGAGCTTCTTGAGAAGAGGGACGTGCCCGCGCGCGCAATCCTCAACGAATATGTCGAGATCGCCCGCGATTTCTTCGGCGGCGAAGAGCCGGGCGTCGTGAACGGTGTGCTGGACCGGATCGCCCGCAAATGCCGGCCCGATGAATTCGGGCGGAAGGCGGCAAAAGGGCCGGTCTAAGGCCCGGAGTGGAATTGACAGTCACTGCATCACATTTGACCGCAACGCCCCTCACCCTGTCCCTCTCCCCATGGGAGAGGGGACCCTCGAACTTACGCTGCGGGTATTTCAGGCGTCCCTTCTCCCATGGGGAGAAGGACAGGATGAGGGGCGGAACGCCAAGAAGTTTATGACCATGCGCCACCTCGGGGAAATCGCGCTGATCGCCGAATATCTGGCGCCGCTGGCAACTCATCCGGGCGCTTTCGGCCTGAAGGATGACGCCGCGCTCTTAACGGGGCTACCGCCGGCCGGGCTCGTGGTCACCGCCGATGGGCTGGTTGCCGGCGTGCATTTCTTCGAGGACGACGATCCGGGCGACGCCGCCTATAAGGCGCTGGCGGTCAACGTTTCCGACCTTGCCGCGAAGGCCGCGCGGCCCATCGCCTACACCATGACGCTGGCGCTGGGCGAAGCGCCCACGGAGGACTGGGCGCAGCGTTTCACCACCGGCCTCGCCCGCGCGCAGGACAAGTTCGGCATTGCGCTCATCGGCGGCGACACCGTCACCGCGCGGGGCGCATGGTGGATTTCCATCACGGCTTTCGGCGAGGCAAGCTTTCGCGGCCTCGTTCCGCGCGGCGGCGCCAAGGCTGGGGACGCTCTCTATGTGAGCGGCACGCTGGGCGACGCGGCGCTCGGCCTTCAGGTGCGATTGCATGAAGGGGCGTTCGGGGCGCATCTCCTGCCAGCGCAGCGGGAGTTTTTGCTCGCGCGCTACCTCTATCCGGAGCCGCGGCTGGAGCTGGCGGCGGCGCTCGCTGGCGAAGCTTCGGCGGCGATGGATATATCCGATGGGCTGGCGCTCGACCTTTCCCGAATGTGCCAGGCGTCGCAGGTCTCTGCCGAGGTTTTGGCCGGGGCAATCCCGCTTTCGGAGGCTGCCCGCGCCATCGCGGCGAACGACGGCGATGCCATGAAAACCATTTTGACCGGCGGCGACGACTACGAGATTTTGGCCGCGGTCCCGCCTGAGCGGGCGCCTGCGTTCGAAGCCGCGTGCCTTGCGGCGGGCGTGCCGGTGACGCGCATCGGAGCCATGGCCGCCGCAGCGGGCGCGCCAAGGTTCAAGGCCACCGATGGATCGGAGCTTAGTTTTCCGGCTAAGGGCTTCGAGCATTTCACGGTCTAACCCGGGCCGGCGAGGAGCATTCCAGCTAGCGCAGCAGTTCGCCGATGGCCGCGTCGATGCCGTCGAGCGTGAGCGGGAACATGCGCTGGCCCACGATCTGCTGGATGAGCTTCACAGACTGCGTATGGTCCCAATAGCGCTCCGCTAGCGGATTGAGCCAGACGGCGTGCTTATAGATATTGAGCACGCGCGCGAGCCAGACCTGGCCCGCCTCCTCGTTCCAATGCTCCACGGAGCCGCCGGGGATCATGATCTCGTAGGGGCTCATGGCGGCGTCGCCGACGAAAATCACTTTATAATCCGCTGGATAGGTGTTCAGCACCTCGTAAGTCGGGACGCGCTCCTCAAAGCGCCGCCGGTTCTTCCGCCATACGGCCTCGTAGAGGCAGTTATGGAAGTAATAATAATCCATGTGCTTGAATTCGGAGCGCGCGGCCGAGAACAGCTCTTCGCATTCGCGGATGTGGTAGTCCATCGAGCCGCCCACATCGAAGAACAGCAGCACCTTCACCGTGTTGCGCCGCTCGGGGCGGAACGCGATGTCGAGGTAGCCTTTGTGAGCGGTGCCCTTGATGGTGTTTTCGAGGTCGAGTTCCTCGGCGGCGCCAGCCCGCGCGAATTTGCGCAGGCGGCGCAGCGCGAGTTTGATGTTGCGCGTGCCAAGCTCCACCTCGCCGTCGAGGTCTTTGTAATCGCGCCGGTCCCAGACTTTCACGGCGCGGAAATTGCGGTTCCCGTCCTGCCCGATGCGCACGCCTTCCGGGTTATAGCCATAAGCGCCGTAGGGCGAAGTGCCGCCGGTGCCGATCCATTTCGATCCGCCCTCGTGCCGGCCTTGCTGCCCGGCGAGGCGCTTCTTCAGCTCCTCCATGATCTTGTTCCAGCCGCCCAGCGCCTCGATCTGCGCCTTCTCCTCCTCGGTGAAGAAGACGCTCGGCCAGCACACGCAGCCATTCCTCAGGGATATCGGCCGAAATCCCTTCGATCGCGCTTTCGAGGCCCTTGAAGACATTGCCGAAAACACGGTCGAACTTGTCGAGATGGCGCTCGTCCTTCACGAGCGAGGCGCGGGAAAGATAATAGAAATCGTCGATGCGCTGGCCGGCTATCCCAACATCGATCGCGTTCAGGAAGGTGAGATATTCCTTCACGCTCACCGGGATGCCGGACTTTTTCAGCTCGTAGAAAAAGTTGAGGAACATGGAACTCTACTTTCGCCTAGGCCCGAACGGCAGCCACGAGCCCTTTGGCTTTGGGCTTTTCGGTCTCCGGGGGCCGTCTGCGCCGGGCTGCCTTGCTTCGCTGCTTCGAGGCTCGCAAGCCTATCGAGAAGCGAGCCGCTCCTCTCGCGCTGTTTTGCGTCCGGCTGATCCCTCGGGCGCCTTCATCGGCACGCGGCAAGGCCTTCTTGCGCGCTTTTGCCGCCGCAGCCGGCTTCTGCGGCGGGTCCTCCTCCGCGAGCGTTGCCGCGCCGGTAACGAGATCGCGCAGCCGCATTTCGCGCTCCTTTGGCCGTGCATCCTGGCTTGCAGCTTTTCGCCTGCGCGAGGAGGTTGGGCTTGCCTGACCATAATTGCCGCCGGAATAGGCCGAGGCCGGCAGCAGCAAAGCCCGCAACGGCTCTTCGGGCTCGCTTTCCGCCGCGGCGGCGCTTGGACCGGCACGGAGCGGGGCAAGCTGCTTATGTTCCGGCGGGGTGATCTTGGCCTGCACAAATTGAAGGCCTGCGATCAAGTACGCGATACAGACGACGAGCGCTTGCCGCGCCCAATGCACAACGCCGCTCGAAGTTTCGCGGAACTGTTCGGCCCGGCGCTCCAGCTCAAGCCGCGCCAGGAATTGCCTGCCCTTTTCGGATAGTTCGGGCGCGCGCGCGAGCAGCTCGGCATAGCGGGCGCGAAGCTCCTGCGCTTCCAGCACAAACTCGTAATGGCGCTTCAGGCTTTGGCCGCCCTGCCGGGCAAGGCCGCCCGCGCGCTCGAAAGCCGTGGCGAACTGGCCCGGCATGGTGGCGCGGGCGCGGCGCAGCTCTTCTGCGGCAGCCTTCAGACCCTTCGAAGTCACGACCCGGGCCAAGTTTTGAGCGGTCGCCACTGCGTCGCCAAGCAGGCTGCGGATTTCGCGCAAGCCCATGGCGGTGCCCTTGAGCAAGCCCAGAGGGATTTCGACAAACTCGCGGGCCGTGGGGAAGCGGCTCATTTCAAGCTCGGCGGCGATGGCACGCCCGGCTTCGGCCTTGAAGGTGAGCGCATCCTCGTGCGCGATGGCGAGCCGCAACTCGACGGGATCGCTGCTGGCGGGCTCCCCGCCGTCCCCGAACAGGAGCGCGCGCGCTTCCGCCTGAAATACCTCGAAAGCTTTGGCGTCCGCGAATTCCGGCCCAAGCTCCTGGATGCCGTCCATCAGAAAGATTTCCGACGCTGCCCAGAAATCCCGCCGGATTTGAAGGATTTCCGAAAGCGCCAGCATGTCTGGCACGCCGAAAGTCTGCTGGAGCTTTTTCTTGGTCGCGTTGACACGTTCGAAATAGCTGCTCTGAGCCTCGATCGCGTTCAAGAGGCTGCGCACATCCGCCCGCAACGTTTCCTCGGGGTGGCCCCGATTGGAACGGTAATTGCCCTCGGCTGTAGGGCGGAGGGAAGCCCGCGTTCTGATGGTTGCGAAGACCGGGCCGGCCTCATCGATAAGGCCAGCCGCATCGTTGAGCAGCCGCTCTTGCCTCGAACCGTCGCGGCGGCGGAAAATCCTGTATAACAGCCAAAGCAGGAAGCTGACGCCCAGCCGAGAGCGCCATCACTGCTGTCAAGGATGAAAATATCTTCATCGGTTCGCCTCCCCGCTTCGGCGGCGCCGGGCTGCCCTACCTTCCCTTCCGGCCGCGTGCTGCTGCTGTATGCGGTAGCACCTCGTCCGGCGCTCCAAAATGCGAGAAATAACGGCTGTCGATCGCCGACACCGGCAGGACGATGAACACGTCCGTCGTCCCAAACTGCTTATCGATAACAGCGCCATCGCCCGTACGGGCCCCAACTCGCAGATAGCCTTTGATGAGTGGGGGTATGACCTTCAGCGCCTCCTTGGGGTTTACCTCTTCCTTGGGCAGCATGTTCATGTCTACCTTGAGGTGCGGGTGCGCGGACACGAGCCATTCATCGGGCGCACGCGCGTAATGATACAAGAAACTCAAGGCCAGTGCGTGCTCCTTGGGGTCCGTGCCCGGGAAGCTCGCGCAGCCGAGCATAACGTCGGCGCCATGCTCGCGGATGTATGTCCACAGACCCTGCCAGAGGAGTTCGACGGTGCGGCGGTTCCGGTAGGGCTTCAAGACGCAAGAGCGTCCAAGCTCCAGAAAGCGATGTGCGCTGCGTTTGGCCGCGATGAGTGGGGCGATGTCGTATTCGCCTTGCGTGTAAAAGCCTTGATTTTTCTCGGCGACGTCCTGAAGCAGCACGCGATAGGTGCCAACCACCTTGGACCGCTTCAGCCAGGGGCGCCTTCCCGAACGCTCCACGGACTTATCGATAACCAGGAGATGATCGCAAATGGCGTCGTATTTGTCCTCGTCGCGCTTTTTGTGCCAGGTTCGCGCGTCGGGGACGGCGGCCATCTCACGATAGAAGACCTCGAAGCGCAGGCGCTGAGCCTTCTTGATATCGGCAACCGAATGCGCAAGGCGGACTTCGAGGCTGCCGATCCGGCCGTACACTTTTGCTTGCTTGCGGAGCGGAAAGAGCGGGAAGCGCCGCCTTCTCCCCGCGGTTTTCGCCGCAGCCCGCAAGAGTGCCATCGGCGTTGCCCGCAAAGACTTAAATCCGCCTGCGGGTCTTTTCAAACGTAAGCGCATGCAACCTCTAATCCTTAGCCATGGCGTCCGCCCTTCGAGCTGCCATGGCGGCCCCTGAGGCCCTACCAATTCTTAAGACATGGGTCTCGCCATCAGCCACAAGAATATTACGGGATTAATACACTGCCGCAAGTAGCATTGGGGCGCACGCGCATCGAAAGGGCGGATACTTCGCCGCACTCGTTCCAATGGTCATCCCGGAACGGCACTTGTGCGGTATCCGGGATCTTATACCAACCGTCAAAAGTCCTGATCGCTCCGGAACACTCCCCGTCATCGCGAGGCCGCCGTGGCGATCCATAAGCAACATCCGTGACTTGGACCTGGATTGCTTCGCTTCGCTCGCAATGACGGCGAGCGGTCAAAACTTATGACCGTTGGTATTAAAGGGCGCCGGCATTTGTAACGATCCCGGATAACGCCGTTGGCGTTTCCGGGATGACGAACGTCGAGGCCTTAAGCCCCCTAATAAACCCGCGCCTTCGGTTCGATGTACTGCACCTCGTTCGTCAGCGTATGCGTATGGACGGGCCGGTAATCGAGGTAAACGGCTTTTCGCTCAACATCGGCGTAGGAGAGCGTGTGCTTCATCCAGTTCGCGTCGTCGCGGCTGGGGAAGTCTTCGCGCGCATGCGCACCGCGGCTCTCCTGCCGCGCATAGGCGCCGTTGATTGTCACCGCCGCAAGCGCGATCATATTGTCGAACTCCAGCGACTCTACAAGGTCGCTGTTCCAGATCAACGAGCGGTCGGTGACCCGGATATCGCTCGCGGCCTCCCAGACCTGCTGAATGAGCTGGCAGCCCTCCTCAAGCACCTGCGCGTTGCGGAACACCGCGCAGTTGTTTTGCATGGCGTGCTGCATGCGGCTGCGCAGCTCCGCCGTGGACGTGCTTCCGTTCGCGTGGCGCAAGCGGTCGAGACGGGCGACGGCCTGCTCGCCGGCACTTGCCGGAAGGTCGGCCTGGGACCCACCGGATTCGATCGTTTCCGTGCAGCGCTGGCCCGCCGCCCGGCCGAACACGATCAAATCGATGAGCGAGTTCGAGCCGAGCCGGTTCGCGCCGTGCACGCTGGCGCAGGACGCCTCCCCGAGCGCCATCAAGCCTGGCACTGTGGCGTCGAAATCGCCCGGCCGGGGGTTCAGCGCCTCGCTCATATAGTTCGTGGGGACGCCGCCCATGTTGTAATGAACCGTGGGCAGGATCGGGATGGGCTGGCGGCGCAGGTCGACGCCGGCGAAAATGTGCGCGCTCTCGGTAATACCGGGCAGGCGCTCGGCCAGGATCTTCGGGTCCAGATGGTCGAGGTGAAGATAGATGTGATCTTTCTTCGGTCCGACGCCGCGGCCCTCGCGGATCTCGACCGTAATGGCGCGGGAAACCACGTCGCGGCTGGCGAGGTCCTTGGCGTGCGGCGCGTAGCGCTCCATGAAGCGCTCGCCTTGCGAATTGGTGAGATAGCCGCCTTCGCCGCGCGCGCCCTCCGTAATGAGCACGCCGGCGCCGTAAACGCCGGTGGGATGGAATTGCACGAACTCCATATCCTGAAGGGGCAGGCCCGCCCGCAGCACAAGCGCATTGCCGTCGCCGGTGCACGTGTGCGCTCCGGTGCAAGAGAAATAGATGCGCCCATAGCCGCCGGTTGCGACAATCGTCTTCTTGGCGCGGAAACGGTGGATGCTACCGTCGTCGAGGCACAAGGCCACAACGCCGCGGCATACGCCGTCGTCCATGATGAGATCGAGCGCGAAATATTCGATGAAGAACTCGGCCGAATGGCGCAGCGACTGGCCGTACAGCGTGTGCAGCATGGCGTGCCCGGTGCGGTCCGCCGCGGCGCAGGTGCGCTGAGCGGGCGGGCCATCGCCGAAATCAGTGGTCATGCCGCCGAACGGGCGCTGATAGATTCTGCCGTCCTCGGTGCGGCTGAAGGGCATGCCGTAATGCTCGAGCTCGTACACAGCGGCGGGCGCGTTCCGGCAGAGATATTCGATGGCGTCCTGATCGCCGAGCCAGTCCGAACCCTTCACGGTGTCGTACATATGCCAGCGCCAATCGTCGCGGCCCATGTTGCCGAGCGCTGCCGCGATGCCGCCCTGCGCCGCTACCGTGTGCGAGCGGGTTGGAAAGACCTTGGTAATGCAGGCCGTCTTGAGCCCGGCCTCGGCGCAGCCAAGCGTCGCGCGTAAGCCCGCGCCGCCGGCCCCGACCACAATAACGTCGAAGATGTGATCGATGAAGGGATAAGCCCTGCCGTTGACGTTATATACGGGCAGCACTCCAGCGCCATTATGCTTTGGCTTTGCACGGTCAGGCATCGGTTACACCCCGAGATAAAGCTTGGTAAAGGCGAGGAACATGGCCGCGCCCACGAAAAGGGAGAAGAACGTGTTCAGGAGCAGCAGCAGCACTTTCCTGCCGCCATGCACGTAGTCTTCGATGATCACCTGCATGCCAATCCGCATATGAATGCTGGCAGAAATCGCAAGCAGGATACCGAAAACGGCGGCCCAAGGCTGCGAGAAGAACGCTTTGACCTCGGCGCGGGAAGCGCCAACGAGGTTAAGCGCGGCGTAGATCAGGAAGGCGATTAGAACGATGTTCGCCGCCGCGGTTACGCGCTGCACGACAAAGTGCTCCGTCCCGCCTTTGGCCGCGCCCAGGCCGCGGACCTTTTTGAGGGGCGTGCGGAAAGCTGTCATATGAGTTTCCCCCAGTACGAAACGGCCAGCATCCAGATCGCGCCCGTAAGCGCAAGCGAAAGGAGAATGGTCAGCCAGGAAAGCAGGCGCACGTTGCCCAGGCTGAAGCCGTGGATCGTGTCCCAGATGAAGTGCCGGATGCCGCCCAGCATGTGATGTATAACAGACCAGCTAAAACCGAACAGCACGATCAGGCCGATGGGGCTGGCTAGAGCTGCGCTGACCCAGTCGAACCAGGCGTCGCTGGTGGCCGCCGCGATGAGCCAGGCCGCTAGCAGCAGCGTGCCGAAATAGTTCGCGGCCCCTGTAATACGATGCAGGATCGACATCGTCATGTTGACGTAGGGGCGGAAAATCGATAGGTGGGGAGAAAGAGGCCGCGCCATGGGCCGGGCGCCAGGGCCCGCCGCGCTTTGCTTCGCGTTCACCATTATTTAATCCCTCTTAATGCTGGGTGTAGTTTGGTTTAACGTTTGTTTACCGCAGCGCAGCAACGGCTTCAACAGCAATCCGCCGGCTAGGGGCATACGCAATAAGGCGAAGGCGTGGCTGGGCGCATCTCCGGCTAAGATTATGTGCCGCCCAGGACACAAGTGTTAGATGTTCCTAAATCCAATAGAAGGCGGTATGTTTCAAAACACCACGGAATCGGCTAGCGCCTGAAAACACGATCCGGCGCCTTGTGGTTCCGGGCGGCTTCGATAGATGAAGAGGGAAAGCACCAATGGCGAAAGCCAAACCAGCAGCAGCAGCAAACTCCAAAGCAGCCCCTTCGGCCAAACCGGTAGCCGCAGCCAAAAACGCGGCCCCGGCAAAAGCGCCGGCCGCCGCTAAACCAGCAAAGGTGGAGCTTGTCACCCTTCGCCAGCTCGCAGTTACGATCGGCGAAGAGCACGGCCTCTCGCAAAAGCAAGCGAACGAAGTGCTTTCGGGCACCGTTGCCTTGATCGGCGAACACCTCAAGAAGGGCGCGCGCATCCGCATCGCGGGGCTTGGAACGCTCGAGGTGCGCAAACGCGCGGCCCGCACGGGGCGCAACCCCGCAACGGGCGAACCGATCGAAATCAAGGCCAGCAAAAAGGTCGCGTTTCGCGCGGCGAAGGACCTCAGCGAGGCAATTTAGGCTGACCAGGGGCGGCGTGGAGCCGCCTCCCCGGTCACTCCGTGCTTAGGCATCGCTAAGAAATAAGTGAGCCATCCGACTTGTTCTTTTGCCCGCCTGCTGCAGCGCAAAAAGGGTTACATATCCCTAGCGGCGCGCTACCGCACGACGCGCTACTTGAGCGGGAATGGATATGCGCCCCTTTTTGCGCCTTGCTGGCAGCCAAAATCCCGGCGCCATATCGCTCACTTATTTCTTAGCGATGCCTTACCTCACAGCCGTTTCAATCGTAGCCCAAGGGAGCGCATATGTTGAGCGAAGATCTGTCTATTACGGAAGACGCCGCCGCCGAATTCCTTTCCACGCTTGAGGCTCTCGACGATATCGCCGATGGCGTCGAGGCCATCGTCCTCAGCTTGGGAAGCGCGCAAGAACGGGAGGCATACTTTGCGCTCGCCGAGGAATATGAAGCATATGCCGAGGCCCTGCTGGAAGAGACGGCGCCAAAAAGCCCGGAGCAAGATGCCCGGCTTATGGAACTTGAAAAGCGCATGGAGGGTGCCTTCAACACGATGCTGGAGGCATGTCCGGAGCACATTCGCAAGCTGCACGGCGCCGTCCGTGCCGCCATCGATGCCGAAGAGGCGTCGGAGGATTGAACGCAGCGCCCGCGGGCAATCGGAAGGCTGCGCGCTTATTCGCGCAGGCTTCCGGCTTGAACTTTAGCATTTACTTTTGTCTCACATAACGGACTTGGCACCGGTAACGGTCTGTTTACCTCAACTTGCCGGAAGTCTGGCCAATTCGCCGCAACTGCCGGGCTCTCCTTCAAGGCGCAATTATAGGCAAATGCGCTTTAATGAAAAGTTACACAGCTAACGCATTGATTATACGAAGCATTTTGCGTGGCCGGCACGCAGCCTCTGAGACACATGCATCGTTTTATGGTTAAGATTAAAACTGCGCGTATATTTAATAGTATTTTGGAGTCGCAGAAATCGACCTAAAGAGCGAAAAAATTCGCAGAAAGACGGCGGCGGAAAATATGAGAGCCGGCCGTTTACCAATCCTGCATTTACCATGATAGCGCCTTACGCAATAGAAACCGTCTGTTAATAAACCGGCATGTGTGGCGCGAGTCAGTGATCCGCAAAAATCGTCGCTCCCCTCATCCTGTCCTTCTCCCCATGGGAGAAGGGACGCCTTCTCAACGGCAGCGAGCGAACTCCCTCTCCCATGGGGAGAGGGCTGGGGTGAGGGGAGCGACGGCCGGAAATTAGGTGGTCTTGCAGTTGGCGGGCTGTTAAGCTGGCGCCATTTCAGGCATGCACGGGGCGGCGGCCATGGCAGATGCGGCGAAAGTGGATTTTTTCATCTCGCGGGCGGGCGCGGACAAGGCCATTGCGGCCCAAATCGGCCAAATCCTGCAAGCCGCCGGCTATAGCGTCATCCTGCAGGACTGGGATTTCGCGGACCGGAACTTCGTCGAGCGCATGCACGATGCCCTGATCCGGGCGCAGCGCGCGATCCTTCTGCTGTCCCCCGAGTATCTTACAAGCCCCTACTGCACTGCCGAGTGGGTCAACGCCATGGCCGGCGATCCGCTCAACAAGAGCCGCCGCCTGATCCTGCTTCGCGTTCAGGAATGCGCACCGGAAGGCATGCTGAAAGGCTTGGCCCATTGGGATCTGCTGGGGCTGCGCGAAAAGCCGGAAATGCTGCGCGATGTTGCGCTTGCGGCGGTTGATAAGAACAGGCCCAGGACTGTCGCAGACGCAGCGGCGCACTATTTTCGCCCGGCGCGGACGGTGCTGCATCCCCGCATTGGCGCGGTGCCGAACTTCACCGGGCGGCGCGAGGATTTGGATGCGCTAGATAAGGCACTCTGGGGGGATGGGCGCGGAGCGGAAGGCCCCCTCACCCCTGTCCCCTCTCCCGCGAGGGGAGAGGGGCACGCCCTCTCAGCGGGCACAGCCGGACTCCCTCTCCCCTCGCGGGAGAGGGTTGGGGTGAGGGGGTCTTACTCCGTCGGCGCGAGGCCCGTCGCCATCACCCAAGCCGCGGTGCAAGGCCTCGGCGGCGTCGGCAAATCCACGCTCGCCATCCAATATGCGTGGGAGAACCGCGACCGCTATGCCGGCGTGTGGTGGCTCGGCGCGGACAGCCCCGCCGGCATCGTGGACGGGCTCGTGGCGCTCGGCGCGCAGTTCAACCCCGCGCTGGCCGAGGTGCAAGACCGCGCCGAAGCCGCGCGCTGGACGCTGGCCTTCCTCGCCGATGGCGGCTTCGAAAAACCCTGGCTCCTCCTCTACGACAACGTGCCCCAGCCCAAGGCGCTGGAAGGCCTCCTGCCCCGCGCGGGCGCGCATGTGCTCGTCACCACGCGCTGGCCGGATTGGCAGGGGCGCGCGGCGGCGGTGCCGCTCGGCGTGTTCGCGCCGGACGAGGCCGTGGCCTTCCTGCTCGCCCGCACCGGCCGCAGCGATGCCCAAGGCGCGGCTGCGCTCGCCCGCGACCTCGGCCATCTGCCGCTCGCCCTCGACCACGCGGCAGCCTATTGCCGGCGCACGGGCGTGGCGTTCGAGACCTATCGCGCGCTGCTGCCCGATCTCATCAAGCGCGCGCCCAAGGACGCCGATTACCCCGCTGATGTCTACGCCACCTTCAGCCTCGCCATCGAGCGCGCGGCGGCGGACTGCGCGGAGGCCGAGCAACTCATGTGCCTGCTCGCCTATTTCGCCCCGGACGATATCCCGCTCGATGTCATCGGCGCGACGGCGATGAGCGAAATCGAACGCGGCGAGGCCACAGCAGCGCTGCACGAAGTCTCGCTGCTCGACATCAAGAGCGGCGGCGATGGCAAACCCACGGTCAGCGTGCACCGGCTCGTGCAGATGGTCGTGCGCGACCGGCTCGCTGCACGCGGCGAAGCGGAGGAGGCAGCCACGCGAGCGCTAACTCTCGTCGCCAATGCTTTCCCCTCCGGCGATAATCCTGGTGACGTCCGCTCTTGGCCGGCCTGCGCTTCTCTGCGCCCCCACGCACTTTCCGCGCTGGCGAGCGTTCCGGAACAAGGAGAGGCCGCTCTATGGATATCATTTCTTTCCGGCCAGCTTGCCGTCTACTTGAGCGCCCGCGCCGAATATGGCGAGGCCGAGCAGCTTTACAGCCGCGCGCTTGCCATCGCCGAGACAAGCTTCGGCCCCGGTCATCCCAAGGTGGCCATCCGCCTGAACAATCTGGCGCAGCTGCTTCAGGCCACGAACCGTCTTGCGGAGGCCGAGCCCTCGATGCGGCGCGCGCTGGCCATCGACGAGGAAAGCTTCGGCCCCGGTCATCCCAATGTGGCCAGAGACCTGAACAATCTGGCGGCACTGCTTCAGGCCACGAACCGGCTTGCGGAGGCGGAGCCCTTGATGCGGCGCGCGCTGGCCATCGACGAGGAAAGCTTCGGCCCCGGTCACCCCAAGGTGGCCAGAGACCTGAACAATCTGGCGTCGCTGCTTCAGGACACGAACCGGCTTGCCGAGGCCGAGCCCTTGATGCGCCGCGCGCTGGCCATCGACGAGGAAAGCTTCGGCCCCGGTCATCCCAATGTGGCCATCCGTCTGAACAATCTGGCGGCGCTGCTTCAGGACACGAACCGTCTTGCGGAGGCCGAGCCTTTGATGCGGCGCGCGCTGGCCATCGACGAGGAAAGCTTCGGCCCCGGTCATCCCAATGTGGCCAGCGCCCTGAACAATCTGGCGCAGCTGCTTCAGGCCACGAACCGTCTTGCGGAGGCGGAGCCCTTGATGCGGCGCGCGCTGGCCATCGACGAGGAAAGCTTCGGCCCCGGTCATCCCAATGTGGCCACAGACCTGAACAATCTGGCGGCGCTGCTTCAGGCCACGAACAGTCTTGCAGAGGCCGAGCCCTTGATGCGGCGCGCGCTGGCCACCGACGAGGAAAGCTTCGGCCCCGGTCATCCCAATGTGGCCAGAGACCTGAACAATCTGGCGGGGCTGCTTCAGGACACGAACCGTCTCGCGGAGGCGGAGCCCTTGATGCGTCGCGCGCTTGCCATCGACGAGGAAAGCTTCGGCCCCGGTCATCCCGAGGTGGCCGCGAGCCTGAACAATCTGGCGCAGCTGCTTCAGGCCACGAACCGTCTCGCGGAGGCCGAGCCGTTGGCGCGGCGGGCGGTGGAAATATGGACCGCGAGCCTCGGCCCCGATCATCCCAACACGCAAACGGGGATGCGCAATTATCTCGGCATCGTAGCCGCGCTGAGGGGCGTGGATGTGGAGACGCTGGTGAAGGAATTGCAGGGCCGCAGCGAGCCGCCCGCGCGCCGGGGGCTGCTCGCGCGGATGTTCGGACGGCGGTAGGGGCTGGTCCGCGCGCCGGCACGCCGGGGGGTGGCTAAGCCTCTTCTTGCCGGCACGTAGCAATTTTGCTACACTCCCCCCATGTGGATCGTCGAAACTCTCAACGCTGCCGTGGACGCGGAGCTTGAAGCGCTGCCGGACGATATGCTGGCCCGCTTCCGCCGGCTCGTCGAGTTGATCCAGAATCATGGGCTTGAGAATGTGCGCGGTCCCCATGCCGCTCACCTCGAAGGTTCGTTATGGGAACTGAGGATGAAGGGCAGGGACGGCATTGCCCGCGCCATCTATGTCACCGCCCGCGGCAAGAGAATCGTCGTGGTGCGCGTGTTCGTCAAGAAGACACAGAAAACACCGCGGCATGAAATCGCGTTAGCCCGGAAACGGGCGGAGGAGGTAGAATGACTAAGCGTACCCGTGTCGACGATCTGCACAAGCGGTGGCTCAAGGAACGCCCCGGTTATGCCGAGGCCTATGCTGGAATGGAGGCGGAATTCCAGATTGCTTCCGAGATGATCGAAGCCAGGAGCCGGGCCGGCCTGACTCAGGAAGAGCTGGCCGGCAAAATGAAGACAACCCGCACCGTGATTGCGCGGCTTGAAAGCGGCCGTATCATGCCGTCTACGCGCACGCTGGCCCGTCTTGCCGAAGCCACAGGGACCCGGCTTAAGATCAGCCTGGTGCCGGAAGAATTGAAGGCGTGACGTGTGTACCGGGATTTGCGCACGCGGTGCGGCGCGCGCTGGCCATCGACGAGGAAAGCTTCGGCCCCGGTCATCCCGATGTGGCCATAGACCTCAACAATCTGGCACTGCTGCTTCAGGCCACGAACCGGCTTGCCGAGGCCGAGCCCTTGATGCGGCGCGCCGTGGAAATATGGACCGCGAGCCTCGGCCCCGATCATCCCAACACGCAAACGGGGATCGAGAATTATCGCGGCATTGCAGCCGCGCTCAAGGGCGTGGATGGGGAGACGCCGGGGAAGGAATTGCGGGGCCGCAGCGAGCCGCCCGCGCGCCGGGGGCTGTTCGCGCGGATGTTCGGGCGGCGGTGACGGCAGGGCCGCGCGCACCATCCGCCCGATATACAATCCGGCCCCATCCGTGCTATATATCAAATATGAGCACGATCACCCTAGACCGCATCGTTGAACTGTGGCCGAGCCTCTCTCCGGAGGCGCGCCGGCAGATCGCGGGGATCGCAGAAGCGGGCGCCGGCAAAGACATGCCGCTCGGCCTCTCAGACGAGGAGGAGCGGTTGCTTGTGCAGGCTCGCGACGACTTCAAGCATGGCCGTGCGCTCGACGCCGATGAGTACCATGCCGGGATGTCAGCCTTCATGCAGCGCCTGGCCGCCCAAGCCGGGTCATGAGGCGCGTCCGCCGTTCGCGGACCGCCATCGATGGCTTGCAAAGGTTGCTTGCCCAGGGGCTGCCGAAGTTTGGCTTCCGCGTTATTGCCGAAAAACAGCAAATCCTCGATCGCGTCCCGGCACCTATCTCGCTGAGAACCCGCAATGCGGCTTCCGCGACCCGCGCCGCAAGTTCCACCACTATCCCGTCTCCGGCACGCCGTTCACCGTCGTCTACGAGTACGACGATGCGGAGTTGCGCGTGCTGTTCATCATCCACCAACGCGCAGACCGCCGCCGCCTCGACTCTTCAGCCGTCGAGTGGTGACGCGGCGGGATTTGACGCCGTAAGGGTCCAGTCCTGCCTAGCGGCGCTGCTTCAGGACACGAACCGGCTTGCTGAGGCTGAGCCCTCGATGCGCCGCGCGCTCGCCATCTTGGAAGCGAGTTTGCCGGATCATCACCCGTGGGTGCAGGGCGTGCGGGAAAACCTCAAGGCGCTGCTTGCGGCCATCGAAGCGGCGAAGCGGGAGGCCCCGTGAGACCCCCTCGCCCCAACCCTCTCCCACAAGCCCGGCTTGGCCAGCTTGCCTGACGCGTCCGCATTCGCGAGCGAATGCGGAGGGGGAGAGGGGGATGCGTATGCGCCGCAAAGCGGCCACCCTGTCCCATCCGCATCTGCAAGCGAAGGCGGACACTCCGGGGAGCAAGGCCGCCAAGGCGAGCTTGCGCAGGAGAGGGTAACGGCGCCGCGCCGGGGGCTGTTTGCGCGGATGTTCGGGCGGCGGTGACGGCAGGGCCGCGCGCCGTCACTTCGCAATTCCGAGGCCCAGTGCAGGAGCCCTCAGACGCGCCGTTAGATCTACCGGAAAAGCCATCAACGCTTGAGCGAAGCCAGCATTTCGCGGCGGAGGATGGCGTTGATGCGGGACTGGTAGCCCTTTCCCTGCGCCCGCAGCCAAGCCAGCACATCGGAATCGATGCGTACGGTCGTTGAGGTCTTGGTGGGTTTGTAGAACCGGCCGCGCACCGCGTTTTTCCAGAACTCCTCTGTTAGAGGCGGAATGTCGCTGTAGTCGATTTCGTGATCTTGCCGCGCGCCCAGTGCTGCCAGCTCGGCCTCCTGCTCTTCGGTCAGAGGGGGCAGATTGGCGAGATCGACTTCGTGTCTAACGAGTTTCTTGCTCATAGCGCCGTCTTTCTTTCCGGTCCGCGGGGCGGGCCGAGATAATACGGATGACTTCAACCGGTTCGCCATCCTCGTCTTCCTCGCGGATCGTGTGGGCAACCAACAATAGGAGGTAGCCTTCTACAACGGCGATGGTTTGCCAGCGCTCTTCGCCGCCCTCGATACGATCCAGTTCGGAGAAGGCGAAGGGATCGGCGAAAGCGCGGATGGCCGTTTCGAAGCTCACCCCGTGTTTGCGGCGGTTGTCAGCCGCCTTGGCTGGGTCCCATTCGAACCGCGCAATCATACAAATATGTTACAACAGAATTGTGTTACAAGGCAACCCCGGAGACCAACAATGGCGTCACCGCGCGCAGGGCGGCGTCCAGACCAGCCGGGCCACGGGCTACTTATGCGGAGCGGGAGGCGGAACGTCCTCACCCGCTTCCAGCCGCGCCAGCCATGCATCCGCTTCTTCTCCAGTGATATGGTCGCCGGTCGCCTGGTATGCGGCCCACGCGGCCAATGTATCCTCGTTTAAAAGTTCGTTTGCTTCTTCACGCTCGACATATTGTTCGATGGCCTCCCGCATGAGCCCTTGCGCCGGCAGCTTGCGCGCAGCGGCGAGGCGGCGGAGGCGCTCTTCGGTGGCAGCGTCGAGTTCCAGGCTTGCGGTAAGCGATGTCATAGTGAGCGGACCCACGCGGTTATTGCTTATGTCAGGTTAACATAGGAAGGCCGCGGCTTCCAGCTTCGGCCCGGTCATCCCGATGTGGCCATCCGCCTGAACAATCTGGCGCAGCTGCTTCAGGACACGAACCGGCTTGCCGAAGCCGAGCCCACGATGCCGCGCGCTCGCCATCGTGGAAGCGAGTTTGCCGGACCATCACCCATGGGTGCAGGGCGTGCGGGAAAACCTCAAGGCGCTGCTTGAGGCCATCGAAGCGGCGAAGCGGGAGGCGCCGGGAGGTCCCCTCACCCCAGCCCTCTCCCACGAGCCCGGCTTGGCGAGCTTGCCTCCTGACGCGTCCGCATTCGCGAGCGAAGGCGGAGGGGGAGAGAGGGATGCGTATTCGCCGCAAAGCGGCCACCCTGTCCCATCCGCGTCTGCAAGCGAATGCGGACACTCCGGGAAGCAAGCTCGCCAAGGCGAGCTTGCGCAGGAGAGGGTAACGGCGCCGCGCCGGGGGCTGTTCGCGCGGATGTTCGGGCGGCGGTGACGGGCCAGCCCCGTGCAGGCGAAATCAATCCTGTTTTGCGCCGCGCGGCTTAGCGCCCGCCTTGCCGATGCCAGCGAAATTGGTGATCGTCACCGTTGCGCCGGGGAACTTCGCGGTAATCTCCAGCGCGCCGCCAAGCGCCTCGACATAACGCCGCAGGTTGCTCACATACATGTCCGTGCGCTTTTCGAGCTTGGCGACGGCGGGCTGATTGACCTTGAGGAGCCGGGCGAGTTCTTCCTGCGAAAGCTCCCGCGCCTGGCGTAGCTCGGCAAGCGCCATTTCGGCCTTGAGCTCGGCCACGCGCGCCGCCACCCGCGCCCTGCGTGCGGGTGAGAATTTGCCGGTCAGTTCGCTGAAAGGGCGATGGCCGCTCATGGGATCGAACCTTCTTTTCTCAACTCTTCGATATGCTCGTCATAGAGCCGGTCTGCGATGGGGATCATCCGCTTATAGAACCGTTTGTCGCCGGTTTTGTCTCCGCCGATAAGCAAGATAGCCGCGCGCCTGGGATCGAAAGCGTAGAAGATCCGCAGCGGCTTGCCGCTGCTCTGTACGCGCAGTTCGCGCATGTGCGTATGCCGCGATCCTTCGACCCCCGACGAATATGGAAACGGCAAGTCTGGCCCATGCTCCATCAGCAATTCGGCCGTCGCGCTGATCTCTTCCTGATCGGCTTCGGTCAGCTCCGCCCACCATTTACCGAACTCGTCCGTGAATTCGACGCTCCAGCTTGTCATATAGATATTCCTTGGATGGAATATAGTCAAGGCCCCATTCCGTGCGTGGAATATACCACGACGTGGCGGACGCCGTCTCCGCCTATGCCGGTCCGGTTAAGCGGTCCAATCTTCCCACGCAAGGCCGGGGACGCGGGCGAGTTCCGAGCCGTTCGCTGTCACCAGCGTGGCTTTGGCCCGCAACGCTTGCCCTGCAATGAGAAGATCGTATGGGCCGATTGGAGTACCGTTCGCTTCGAGCATGCCCCGGATCGCGCCAGCCTCGGCCGCGTCATTTTCATCGAACGCCGCGACGTCAACCGCTCCCGAAAGAAAAATGCGGATGCGCTCGCTATTTTCAGCCCGGTGCGCGCTGCGGGCAATGCCATACCAAAGCTCGTAAAGCACAATCGAGGACAGGCCGCTTGCGCTTTTTGAACCTCCAAAGCGTGCTGCAGCTTGTCGCGGACGGCAGGCGGCCGGTTGTTGAGGACCGCGATCACTACATTTGTATCGAGGTGGTAGATCACTCGAAGAGATCCGCCGGTTCAGGCATCTCCGGCTGCTTGCGCCCTTCTTCCATGAAGGGAATAGCGGCAAAACGGTCGAGTTCGGCGAACCAGGCGGCGGCGGGCACCTTGGCGCTACGCACGGCCTCCACCCACTCTTCCGGGAGTTCGGCGGTCAGGCCAACGCGGCGGCCGGGGCGCTTCAGGCGCTCCCATTCTTCGGCGGACATTATGACGAGCGAATCCCGCCCATGTTTTGTGATAATAACGGGCTCGTGCCGCGCCTTGTCGCTAAGCGCGCCGAAGGCTTGCTGAAATTCGCTGGCGCTAACGCGGGTGTTTTGCATGCCGTAGCCTCCTCCTTATCCATTATATACAAAATCCGGATTTTTCCAAGGGCCTGCCCGGCAGCCGCCGCTTTCTGCCCTGGCGTTCAAGTGCTAAGATGCAACCTTACACGTCGGAGGAGCCATGCGCGGCGAATACACCGCTCTCGTGAGACAGGACGGCGATTGGTGGATCGGCTCGATCGCGGAGGTGCCCGGCGTCAACTGTCAGGAGCGCAGCCGCGAGGAGCTGCTTGAAAGCCTGCGGGACGCACTTCGGGAAGCGCTCGCGCTGAACCTTGAGAACGCCCTTCGCGAAGCAGGCCCCGGCTATTACGAAGTCAAACTCGACATATGAAGAGCGGAGCGGGAGGGGAGCGCCCCGTCCGGCCCGGCACGCTAATTTCCTTGCTGCGCCGGCTGCTTTTCAAGTTTGGCGCGAATGAACTCGGCGAGCTTCCTTTGCTCGGCGTTGTAGGTTTCGATTGGGACCGGCGGCCCATCGAACGCGCTCGCGAAACCCGAAAGCTTCAGCGGCACAGTCACCTTAGTGCCCTTTTCATCCTTGCCGGCATAGGCGATTTGAGTGTTCGCTTTCAGCACATCGGCAATGGACGGTTCGACGGTGGCTTCGGCGTAACAGCCAGCCTTGTCGCAAGCTGAATAGCTCAGCTTTATGGGTTCGCCACTGCCGATTGTGACCGATGCCCCATCGGGCAAGGAGACCCCGAGCGGGAGCATGACCAAGAGCTGCGGTTTCTCCTTTCCGTGAATTTGCCGCACTGCAAATTTGCCAGCCAGAATCGAGGTCGCATTATCCCGGATGTCGATCTGAGTGAGGCAAAGATTTACTATCTTCGCCGGTTGCGCCTGGGGATTTTCGGGCGCGTCCAGGCACAGTTTGTACCACTTCGAGGGGGTGGTGGTGTGCTGATTCCAGAATTTAGTTTTAAGAAAATGCCCGTCTCTATCCAGCGCTTGATTCTGATCCGTAGCCGGAACTTGTTTCAGACGGTCCTTGATGACGCCTGCGATTTTCTCCACGTCTTCCTTATATTTGCTAACCGGCATCGGAGGGCCGTCGAATGCGGCAGCAAATCCCGGCAGCGGGAGCGGGATGCTTAGCGTCTTGCCCGATACGTCGATACCGAGATAGGCGATTTGGCTCCCGCTCTTCATCTGGCTGACCAGACCCTCACCGGCCGCTGCCTCCGCATAACACCCGGCCGAATTCGCACTTTTTGTAAGAAAGCCTAATGGGTTCACGATCGTCGATTTTGACAAGCGCCCCCGCCGGCAAGCTGGACCCAAGAGGGAGTATGGCCTGAAGCCGGTATTGGCCTTGGCCCGCGTTCCAAATGGCGAGCCGTCCTCTTAGGAGCCCAATCGCATTATCGCGTACATCGACCATGGTTTGGCATACGCCGCCTTCCTGCACATTAACGCTGGTTGGGGTGACCGGGGCGGCGGTGCAGAGTTTGTACCAGATTTTTACCGGGGCGTTTTCCTGAACCGCGGTCTGCGGTGCCCCTAATCCCCCACACCCCTGCAGCAATGCCAGCACGCCCGCAAGAATGAAAATCGCCGTCTGCCAGCCCGCCGTTCGATCTGCCATGACTTTCCCCCTGCGAGTCTTGCACGCGATGCGGGCTGGCTTTGCCGCGGCAAAACCTGCGCGCGAGCAGATTTGGATTTAAAAACCGGCGAAGTTTGCTATATCCGCCGCACGAGGCAGTCGAGGAAAAGCGATGCTGTTAGCGATCATGGGCGCAGCCGGCCGGATGGGGCGTGAGCTTATCCGTACAGTGCATGAAACGCAAGGATGCGAGGTCGCGGGCGCGGTCGAGCGGGCGGGCTCAGCCGTAATCGGCAAGGACGCGGGCGAGGTCGCGGGCGTGGGGCATCTGGGCGTGCCTATCGTGGCGGAGGCGCTGCCGCTGTTCGCGCATATCGAAGGCGTGCTCGATTTTACCACGCCTGCCGCGAGCCTTGAGGCCGCCGCGCTGTCCGCGCAGGCGCGCATCGTGCATGTCATCGGGACGACCGGATTTGCGGCGGAAGATCTGCCCAAGCTCGAAGCGGCGGCGCGCCATGCGACCATTGTCAAGTCCGGCAATATGAGCCTGGGCGTGAACCTGCTCGCAGCACTCGTGGAGCAGGCGGCGCGAGCGCTTGGGCCGGACTTCGACATCGAAATCCTGGAAATGCATCACAAACACAAGGTGGATGCGCCCTCGGGCACCGCGCTGCTGTTGGGCGAGGCAGCGGCGAAGGGACGCGGGCTAGCGCTTGCCGGGAACAGCGTCAGAAGCAGGGACGGGCACACTGGCGAGCGGCCGGCTGGCGCCATCGGCTTCGCGACGCTCAGGGGCGGGAGCGTGGTTGGCGACCACACGGCGATTTTTGCAGGCGCCGGCGAGCGCCTGGAACTGACGCATCGCGCGCAGGACCGCCAGATTTTCGCCCGCGGCGCCGTCGCCGCAGCACTCTGGGCGCAAGGCCGCGGGCCGGGGCTCTTCTCCATGCGCGACGTGCTCGGAATTGGCTAAGCCCATGCGCTGTCAACCTCGCGCAAGCCTGCAATCCTACTCAGTTGTCATGGCCGGGCTTGACCCGGCCATCCAGCGAACATACTGAAACCGTAGCGTATTGCCCTGGATGGCCGGGTCAAGCCCGGCCATGACACTTGGAGTTTGCATCGGCGCTTGAAGCAAAGGACATTGGAGATGGAAAACGTACTGGTGCTCGTTCGCCACGGCGAGAGCGAATGGAACAAGCTCAATCTGTTCACCGGCTGGCGCGACGTTGGCCTGACCGAAACCGGCGTCGCCAAGGCGCATCGCGCGGGCAAACTCATCGAAGCCCAAGGCTTCCATTTCGATATCGCGTTCACGAGCGCGCTCAAAAGGGCTCAGCTCACGCTTGAGATCATGCTGGAAGAGCTGGGCCAGCGGGGCCTGGAAACGATCAAGGACCAGGCGCTTAACGAGCGCGACTATGGCGATCTCTGCGGCTTGAACAAGGACGATGCCCGCAAGCGCTGGGGCGACGAGCAGGTGCATATCTGGCGCCGCTCCTTCGATATCGCACCTCCCGGGGGCGAGAGCCTGAAGGACACGGCCGCGCGCGTACTGCCCTATTACGAGGCGAAGATCCTGCCGCAGGTTCTGGCCGGTAAGAACGTGCTGGTCTCCGCGCACGGCAATTCCTTGCGCGCATTAATCATGCAGCTCGACAAACTGTCGCCCGAAGAGATCGTGAAGCTTAACCTCGGGACCGGGGAACCCTATGTGTACCGCTTGAATGCGGATGGAACCGCCGCGTCCAAGACGACGCTCAAAACATAAGAGTTTGCGAGGGGGAATGAAAAAGAATAGTCAGCGCAAACCGAAGCCGAGAGCGCCGCAAAGGCCGGGGGTGAGCCCGGTGGCCACGCAGGACGATGCCGCACTGCACGGGCACGAGCGCGAGGAGCGCAAGGTTGGCGTAGTGAGCGGCACGCCCGCCGACACCTTCGACGAAACCGCCGAGCGCAAGCACGATAAGTGGATTGCGATCTACATTTCCGTGCTCGCGGTGCTGATCGCGATCAGCTTGACTGGCAGCAACGACGCGATGAAGATCGCGCAGCAGGCCGGCATCCAGGTCAACGACAATTATGCCTTCTATCAAGCCAAGACGATCCGCAAGCAACAGATCCAGATCGCCTCGGATCAGTTAGAGCTGAAGACGCTCGAGTCGCCGGATCTCTGCCGAGCCGGCCCGCAAGTTCCTGGACGCCAAGAAGATCGAATACGACAAGGAAAATGACCGGCTGGAGTTTAACCCCAAGAAGGGGAACGGCAGGAAAGAGCTTCTGGCGAAAGCCGAAAGCTGCGACAACCTGCGCAACATCGCGCTGGCACAGCACCCGTTCTACGATTACTCCGGCGCCATGCTGCAGATCGCCATCGTGCTGGCGTCCGCCTCGATCATCACCGGCGCGAGGTTGCTGCTCGGCGTCAGCGGGGGCGTGGGGCTGTTCGGAATCCTGCTGTTCTTGAACGGCTATGCCCTCGTCTACGGCTCGCCAAGCCAGAGCTACGACAAGCTCGAAGCTTTGCGGAAAGCCTTGCCGCCGATGCACGGCTACGAAGCCATAAAGATCGCGAGATGCCCTATTGAGTAGATTTCTGCCGGCCGGGCGCGCCGCTTAGCCCAAGCGCCAGGCCCGGCCTTATTGCTATTGGCAACAAACGATGAAAAAACCCGCCAAGCCCGCGGCAGCGCAAAAAGCCAAGCCCACGGCCCAAGATAAAGAACCAGACAAGGCCGGTGCCGGCTCCGCGTCTCTCACCGCGTCAGAGGTGCAAGAGATTTTTGCCAGGCTCGCGGCTGCCATGCCCGATCCCAAGACCGAGCTTGAGCATGTGAATCCGTATACGCTGCTGGTCGCGGTAGTCTTGTCGGCGCAAGCGACGGACGCGGGCGTGAACAAGGCGACGAAGAGCCTATTCGCAAAGGCGGACACGCCTCAGAAGATGGTGGCGCTGGGCGAGGAGGGCTTACGCGACGCGATCAAGACCATCGGCCTGTTCAATACCAAGGCCAAGAACGTGATCGCGCTCTCGAAGGCGCTGGTGGAGAACCACGGCGGGAAAGTGCCGCAAGACCGCGCCGCCCTTGAAGCGCTGCCGGGGGTGGGACGCAAATCGGCGAATGTCGTCCTGAACGTCGCCTTCGGGCAGCCAACCATCGCCGTCGATACGCATATTTTCCGGGTCGCGAACCGCACCGGGCTGGCCCCCGGCAAAACGCCGCTCGAAGTGGAGCTGGGGCTTGAACGCACCGTGCCGCCCGAATACGTTCACAACGCCCATCATTGGCTCGTCCTTCACGGCCGCTATGTTTGCAAGGCGCGCAAGCCCGAGTGCTGGCGCTGCGTCATAGCCAGTCTCTGCAAATTCGAACCCAAAACGCCAGCAACGAAAGCCCGATCTTCATGAATAAGCCCCTGCAAGTAACCGGCATCGGCCACGCGCTCGTCGATATCATCGCCCCCTGCGAGGAGGCGCTGCTGGATGAGTTTTCGCTCGCCAAGGGCACCATGCGGCTCACCTCGCCGGAGGAGGCCGCGGCGCTTTACGAAAAAATGGGACCGGCGGTCGAGACATCGGGCGGTTCGGCGGCGAACACTTGCGCCGGCATTGCTTCGCTGGGCGGCAAGGCTGGCTTCATGGGCAAGGTAGGCCACGACCAGTTTGCGCGGGTGTTCGAGCACGACCTCCGCTCCATCGGCGTGGTGTTCAGCGACGGTGAGGCGAAGAGCGAAACGCCCACCGGCCGTTGCCTCATTCTGGTTACACCGGATGGCGAGCGCACCATGAACACCAATCTGGGTGCTGCGGCGGAATTTGGCGATGCCAATCTCGACCGCGCCCTGATCCAGCAAAGCCAAGTCCTTTATCTCGAAGGCTATTTGTTCGATCCTGTCGAGGCGCGCGCCGCCTTCCATACCGCCGCGGATATCGCCCGCCCGGCCGGCACGAAGGTCGCCTTCACCTTGTCCGATCCCTTCTGCGTGGACCGCCACCGCGACGGCTTCCGCACCTTCATCCGCGACCGCGTCGATATTGTCTTCGCCAACGAACGGGAGCTGCTTTCGCTCTTCCCGGGCTCGGCCTTCGAGGAAGCCTGCGCCGCAATCGGAACGGAATGCGAAATCGCCGCGATCACGCGCAGCGAGAAGGGAGCCGTCATCCTCGAAGGCGGGCGGAGCGTAAGCGTTCCGGCGGTACCCATCGAGAAGCTCGTCGATGCCACGGGCGCGGGCGATCTCTACGCGGCCGGCTTCTTATTTGGGCTTGCATCGGGGCGCGATCTCGAAACCTGCGGGCGGCTTGGCAGCCTCGCCGCGTCCGAGGTTATCGTCCATGTCGGCCCGCGCCCGAGGCGGCCGCTTGTCGAGGCGGCGCGGGCGCATGGGCTGCTTTAAACGGGCGCGATTTTAAAACTAGCGCTTGAGTACCGCAGCCGTGCGGGTTATGTAGAGGGACGGCGCCGCGAATTTGCGGGGCCTGCCCTATGCGGGGGTGTAGCTCAGTCGGTTAGAGCGTCGGCCTGTCACGCCGAAGGCCGCGGGTTCGAGTTCCCGTCACTCCCGCCAGTATTTTCCATCGCCGATAACGCTCTAAAGATCGATCGAGGCAAACGCCCGGTCGCGCGCCGACATTTGCCCGGCGGGCAACGGCCAGGCGATAGCGAGCTTCGGATCGAGCGCATGCAGGCCTCCCTCGAAGCCAGGCGCGTAAGGCTCGCCGTGAAGATAGATGAGCTCGCAATCTTCCGAGAGCGTCTGGAAGCCATGGGCAAACCCGCGAGGTATGAGCAGCGACCTTGCATTTTGAGCGCTCAGGACCTCCCCATGCCATTGCAGATATGTCGGCGAGCCCGGCCGGATATCCACCGCCACGTCGAAAACCGCTCCGGCGATGCAGGAAACGAATTTCGTCTCCTCATGCGGAGCCCGCTGAAAATGCATGCCACGGATCGCCCCAATCTGGCGCGTCAGGGTGTGGTTGATCTGCGCGATGTGCAAATCGCACCCCATGGCGGCGAATTCCTCCTGGCAGAAGAACCGTGAGAAAAAGCCACGCTCGTCGTGCATCGGCTTTCGATCGACCGCGAGCAGGCCTTGTAAAGCCGTTGAATGGCAGCTAAAACGCGGCATGAGGGCTCGTCCTTTTGTACAGAGAATGAACCGTGGCTTGAAGTTCGCGGGGACGCCTGTGCATGTGGAACACCCGGTTCGTTTCCATGAGACGCAATATGGCTAACCCAAGCGCATCGGCTCAAGCAACCATTTCAATTTCACCGAGTCCGGTTGCGGGTTCCGCGGCCACAATCCCAATTCGCCCTGAGAAGGCGGGCGCCACAAATGTCTCTTGGCAGGCCTCTGACGTAACAAAATCGGAGCGGGCGCAGCTTAAGGGTCAAAAGCCCTGCTGTTTGTGGTTCACGGGCCTTTCCGGATCGGGGAAGTCTACAATCGCGAACCTCCTGGAGCGCCAACTCCTTACGCTCGGCCGGCACACCTTTATTCTCGATGGCGATAACGTGCGGCATGGCCTCTGCCGCGACTTGGGCTTCTCCGATGCGGATCGCGTCGAGAATATCCGCAGGGCCGCGCACGCCGCCCGCTTGATGGCCGACGCCGGGCTGATAGTCTTGGTTGCTTTCATATCGCCCTTCAAAGCCGACCGGAGGATGGCCCGCGATCTCTTCGAGCAAGGCGAATTCGTCGAGGTTTTCATCGATACCCCCCTTGAGGTTTGCGAACAGCGCGATCCCAAGGGCCTCTATCAGAAAGCGCGGAAGGGCTTGATCCCTCATTTTACGGGGATCTCCTCTCCCTACGAGGCGCCCGAGAGCCCGGAAATTCACCTCGCTTGCGGAGACGTGCCGCCAGAACAGGCTGCCGGCGAAATGATAGCTGGGTTGAGGCGAATGGAGATTTTGCAGGGGTGAGCTCCAGCATCTGAGGATCTTATGCTAATTAGCATTGTCATTCCTACTCGCGACCGGGCAGAGGTTCTGCAGCACGCCCTTGCTGCGTGCGCCCGTATTCGCGATCCTCAACTTGAAATCATCGTGAGCGATAACTCAAGCATAGACAATACAGCTGACATCGTCGCCGGGTTTAAAGATAGCCGCATCCGCTATGTATGCACGCCGCAGCGATACAGCATGAGACAGAATTTCGAATTCGGGGTCAGCCACGCCCAGGGGGATTACGTTTTCACCCTTGGCGATGATGACGCCCCGGTTCCGAACCAATTTCCGTATCTTCGTGCACTGCTGGAACAGTACAGGCCCGACACTCTGACGGGTTCATTTATCCGCTATCTTTGGCCTAGCCCGACAGCGCCGGACAATAAGGGGCGCATCAAGCTTAAATTCAGCTCGCTTTATGGTCCCGCCAGCTTGGTTAGCGGCGAGCAAGTGCGCAAAGACCTGGAGCGGAGCGGTGCATCGCTTTGGCGTTACGCGCCTGGTATCTACCGGGGCATAGTGTCCCGGCGCGTTGTCGAGGCGCTTAAGGCTAAGACTGGGCAGGTCTTTATGGCCACTTGGCCCGATATATATTTTAATTTCGCTTCGCCGGCAGTAATCGAGCGGCATCTGACCGTGCCGCATCCATTCATCGTGTCGGGATCGAGCCCGAAAAGCAATGGCGCCAGCTTCAACTACTGGAAAAAGAACGAAGGCGACGGCAAGGAGCATATGAAATTCCTGGCCGAGGCAAGCTTGGACCCGGTTGTTGACACGATCCCGGTTCACTCCAGCCTGCAGATCGGCATGCTGTCTCACTTAGAGTCGGCAAACCGCCATGCTTTTGGCGGAAGCTTGCACATCGACTATGAGCGCGAAATCGAGCGTGCAATTCGCTCGCTCGATGTGCTTGACCGGAGCAAGATGGAGGAGGGAACCAAGGTTCTCGCACAATTTGCGTCCGAGCGGAATTTGTCCCCGGAACTTTGCGACGCCGAAGCTTTGCTTTCGCGCTGTAAACCGGCGGGCGGCAACCCGGGATTGCGCACGCGCGGAAAGGTGCGAAGCTACTTGTCTTTGGATCGGGTTGTCGTCGATTTGAGCGGCGCTGAGCGCACCGATATCGATGCCGCCGTCGCCGCATACGAGCATCTTATTGGCCAGGGCACCGTTCAGGGCGGTTGGGCGCGCTGGTTTGCTTGGGCGAAACTTCTCCGCCGGGCGTCGCAACTCGTGATGAGCCGCTCAAGCCGCAGCCTGCCAATGCAGCAGGCTGGCTAACCGGGGCTCACTTGGCGGCGAGAACGCTCGTTTGTTGCCTGATACCGATGGGCGCGAAGTCGATGGCCGGATAATGCCGCGCAAACGCTATGATGGTCTCGCGGGCTTTAGGCGAAATGCTCTTGCCCCGTCCGGAGACGCCTGTGTTGAAGCGATGAGCCCGGGTTTTTGCCGTCTCTATCGCCTTCTCAATGGCGCTGCTGTCGCTGCCTGCTGCCAAGCGAGACCTGTCGCAAATATTGCGGACCACATCGAACGGCCTTGCCCGGACATCGTCGTAATAAGACTCGAATACAATCGATTCCATGCCAAGTCACATAAAAGTTAATGTACCAAGGAATTGCGAGTTCGGCGATAAGCTCTTCCAAATCTTCGTCGGGTAGCTTTGCGTGCTCCGGCGCGAGCGTTATCATTGGAAATACCGTCGGTTCTTTGCGGATATGGTCGCGAAGGCTAGCGACGGCATCGAATATATTCCGGGTCATCACGATAGGGGTGAGGTGATAATCTTCTATGGCCTGCCCTACGTGGTCGCTGTAGCGCAAATGCACTTGCGAGACCCAGGAGCGAAGATCGTATCGCGCAAGCTGGATCTCATCAAGGACGTGCTCACGCCATCCGCAGGCCCACGTCACCGGCGCGCGCCGCATGCCAGGTAAGGCGGCTAAGGCATCGGTCAAGAATGTGGAGGCCGATTTTGGCATACATGCCACCAGCAGATGCGGCCGCTTGAGGCGAAGTGTGCGCCTTACCGTGGTTATCAGCGATCCAACTAGCAGCCTTGATTGTGTGCCCATGGTACCTAAAGGCGCTTTTGCGATATGCGGCGGCGATGGACGCCAGATGTTTCTAGGGCCGGCGTAACGATAGTTCGAACACCTAACAGCGCTTGGATAGTGGTACCCTTGAAACTAGCTGTTCCAACTCTCTTTATGGGCTGAAATCCCCATGCCGGGCCCTTCGCGGCGTCTTGCTACACCCGTTTCAAATATCCGTCCGAAGCCACGGTGATGAGCAGTTTCTCGTGTATGGAACGGTCGATGCTGAACTCGGGGTGGCTCTTCAAGTATTCCCAGACGGCCGTTTTTGGGTTGTTGCCCTTTCCCCAAGGGCGGTCGGGGTATGTGCCATCGGGCAGGTCCTCGATAACAGTGTCGAATACGATGCAGTAACTCCCGGGGGTCACGAGCGGGGCGTAAAGCTTCAGCTCTTCGAGGACGTGTGCATGGGTGTGGTTGGAATCGAGGGCCACAAGAACCCGCTGCTTGCCCTTCGCGCGGGCGCGGACTTGATCGGCAATTTCGGGAGCGATTGAGGAGCCCTCGATCGTCTCGATGCGCGAGCGCATGGGGTGGGCGCCGATGGCAGCCCGGTTGTGCGCGCGAATATCGATGTCTATCCCAAGCACAGTGCGCTTTGGCTTCGCTGGATCGATTGCCGCGCCGGCCTCCGCCGCTTCGCAATAGTCGATAAGCGCCAAAAGCGATGCACTCAAGACGAGCGAACCGCCGTGGGCAATGCCGGTTTCAATGATGAGATCGGGTTTAACCGCCCAAACAACTTCCTGAAAGGCCACTATATCCTGCGGGTACTGGATGATAGGCCGGCCTAGCCATTTAAAGTTGTACGAGTATTTTGGCTGGGTCGATGCTTCGAGGAAGGCGGCCGCCGTGTCCCGCAACTTATCGTTGCCGGCGTAGCCGGCGATGCGATTGGCGACTTCTGCCTCAAAGTCAGTTGCGGCCGGCATCGTGAGTGAGCGCATTTTTCGGCACCTTTTCAATTTCATCAAGATCGTTCGAGTTCATAGCGCGCTTGGCCCAATTCAGCGCAGACATTAGCTTGAAGTCAGCCTTGCCCGTTCTGCCGCCGCGCCTGCCCTGGGAGGCCGAGCACGCAGTTAGGATCCACAATGTTATCGGCGCGGGCTCCAAAGTTGAGGAGATCGCGTCTTCCATATTCGTCAGCGATGCGCTCGGCAAGTTGGCGAACGGTGACGGGTACTCCCGAGCACAGGTTGAAGGCCCCCTCTGCGGGGGAATAAAGCGCGTCCACCAATTGCTCAGCGGCCTCGCGCACATCCAGAAAATCCCGGATTTGGCGCCCGCTCGTCAAATCGGCACGTAACCCTGCAGCAAGCTGCTTATGCAGATAAGGAACCAGCCTGCGGGGGTCTTCACCTTCGCCATAGAGATAGAATAGCCGCGCCCAAAGGAACGATACCCCTTGCGAGGGGAGCCATTGCGACAAAGCCTGGAACGCCGCCGCCTTGGCACCGGCATAGGGCGTGGAAGGGCGAAGCGGCGTTTCTGCCGGCAGTACACCGCCGCTGAGGTCGTACTCGAAGCAGGTCCCGATCCCAAGAAACTTTGCAACTCCGGCCCGGGCGGCGCCTTTCGCCAGCGCAAGCGTGCCTTGCAGGCAATCCAGGTTCTCCGGTGCTGTCAAATAAACTCCCGGCGTTGCGATCCAGGCAAGGTGCACGGCCTTGCCGATCCCTTGGCACGCCGCCTCCCACCACCCGGCTGTTTCGCCGAAAAGATCGCCGGTTTCACGGACATCGATACTGCCAAGGCCATCCGGCAACCGGGATGCGCTTGCGGTCCTGATGACGGCGCGTATTGGGATTCCGCGCGCGGCAAGCGCCCGAAGTACATGCCGGCCTACGAAGCCTGTCCCGCCGGTGACGAGCACACGCGCGTCCGTCATATTACCTCCGTTCCGAGCCTGGCGTCATAGCATTACAAGCCGCGGCACCGCGACTGCGAACCGGCCGCCCCAGCCGCGCACGAAGGACCTCGTTTCTACGATCTCGCTGGCGATGTTCCAAGGCAGGATCAAGACCGTATCCGGCCGCGCCTCCGCAAGCGCCGATGGCGGGCGGATCGGGATGTGGCTGCCCGGCAGGTACTGGCCTTGTTTTGAAGGAGCGGCGTCGCATACGAAGGGCAGCAGGTCCGCGCGCACGCCCGCAAAATTGAGGAGTGTGTTGCCCTTCGCCGCCGCGCCGTAGCCCGCTACGCTGCGGCCCGCGCGCTTCTCGGCGATAAGGAACAAGAGAAGCTCGTCCTTGATGCGCTCCGCCTCCGCCTGCAGCCGGCCATAGAGTGCTGGGCTCGTAATTCCCGCATCGGCCTCGGCGGCGGCGAGCCGTTCAAGGCGCGGGCTTGTCTCGTGACCGGCCCCTTTGTGGCAGGCATAGACGCGCAAAGAGCCGCCATGGGTGGCAAGCTCTTCAGCGTCGAAGGCGCGGAGCCCGGCGGCAGCCACCACCCGGCGCACCGTATGCAGCGATAAATACGAGTAGTGCTCGTGATAGATCGTATCGAATTGCAGCCCCTCGATGAGGCGCAAGACATGCGGGAATTCGAAGGTAGCCACACCTTCCGGCGCAAGCAGCGCGCCAATTCCGCGCACGAAGCCGTTGATGTCGGGAACGTGGGCGAGAACGTTGTTGGCGGTCACGAGATCGGCTTCACGCCGCGACGCCGCGATGGCCCTGCCAGTGGCCTCGCCGAGAAAGAGCTCTTCGGTCTCGATCCCCTTCTTGCGCGCCGCCTCCGCGGTGGAAGCCGTAGGCTCGATACCGAGGCAGGGAATGCCGCGGCTGGCGGCGAACTGCAATAGATAGCCGTCGTTCGAAGCGACCTCGACAACAAAGCTTTCCGGACCGAGGCCAAAGCGCTCCACCATCGCCGCAACGTAGCGCTCCGCGTGCGCGACCCAGCTTTTGGAGACCGAGGAGAAATAGGCGTAATCGGCGGTGAAAAGCGCGTCCGCCGCCGCGTGCGCCGGAAGCTGCACGAGCCAGCATTCCTCGCAAACGTAGGCTTTTAGGGGAAAAGTCACCTCCGGAGCGCCGAGCCGCCCGGGCGGCACATAGGCGTTCGACGGGGGCTGGTGCCCCATATCCACGAACACCTTGTGCAATGCGGTTCCACAGTGGCGGCAGGTCAGCATGTGCGGCCCCCCGCCGTTTCGTGCGCGGGTTCGTAGCGCGCGATCGTATCTAGCATCCGTTCGCGCAGTTCCCCTGGCGAGGCGTCCACGCTGGCATAATACCCGGCCATCGTCTCTTGTACAGTCCGGGAGAAATCCCAACGCGGGGTCCAGCCAAGGCGCGCCCGCGCCCGGTCCACCGACAGCGCCAAATAGTGCGCCTCGTGAGGTGCGTCCGGGGTGCTCGCGTCCTTCCAGCCGTAGGTCTCGCCGGGCCAGGCCGCAAGCGCCTCCTCCACAAGATCGCGGACGCTGCGATCCGCGTCCGCTGCGGGGCCAAAGTTGAAGGCATCCTGAAGGCGCGGGTCGCCGCTAATGGCGAGCGCTTCGGCCAAGGCGAGATAGCCGCCGAGCGGTTCCAGCACGTGCTGCCACGGCCGCACCGCGAGAGGATTTCGCACGGTCAGCGGCTCGTGTGCCAGGAGCGAGCGCACAAGGTCGGGCACAATGCGATGGGCGGCCCAGTCCCCCGCGCCGGCGACGTTGCCGGCCCGCGCCGAGGCGGTGCGCACACCCGAAGCGGCCAGGAAAGAGCGGCGCCAGGACGAAATTGCGATCTCCGACGCGGCCTTGGAAGCGCTGTAGGGATCGTGGCCGCCGAGTGCATCGCTTTCACGGTAGCGCTGCTCCCAGTTCAAATTCTCGTACACCTTGTCGGTGGTTATCATCACGGCAACGCAGGGCTGATCCAGGCCGCGCAGGGCGTCGAGCACATGAGCGGTGCCCATTACGTTGGTGGCAAAGGTTGCGATTGGGTCCTCGTATGAGGCCAGCACGAGTGGCTGGGCCGCGAAATGGAAGACAATTTCGGGCCGGACTTCATGGGCAAGCCGCCTGACCGCTCCGGCATCGCGGATGTCGCCAATGCGGCTGTCGAATTCTTGCGCAAGGCCAAGCTGGTCGAACAGCGCGGGTTTCGTTTCAGGCGGCAGCGCATAGCCCGTGAGCTGTGCGCCCAGGCGTAGAAGCCAAAGCGACATCCACGAGCCCTTGAACCCCGTGTGTCCCGTAAGGAGGACACGCTTCCCGGACCAGAAACTCAAGCCCAAACCTTCCATTTGGCATCGCCGCGCTGCCACAGCTCTTCCAACTGGTTTTTGTCGCGGAGCGTGTCCATCGCCTGCCAAAAGCCTCTGTGCGTATAAACCTGAAGCTCTCCATCGGCGGCGATTCGGTGCAAGGCGTCGCCCTCAAAGCTCGAAGCATCGCCGTCGATGTAGTCAATCGCTTTGGGGCCAAGAACGAAGAAGCCGCCGTTGATCCAGCCGCCGTCGCCTTTGGGCTTTTCCATGAAGCCCGTCACCTTGGTGCCTTCCATCTCAAGGGCCCCGTAGCGGCCTGGCGGCTGCACCGCCGTCACCGTCGCAAGTTTGCCGTGCCCTTCGTGAAACCGTATCAGAGCGGAAATGTCGACATCGGCGACCCCGTCGCCGTAGGTGAAGCAGAAGGAGCGCTCGTTCTCAAGATACTGGCGCACGCGCTTCAGACGCCCGCCGGTAAGGGTATTTTCCCCGGTATTGACTAGCGTGACGCGCCAGGGCTCGGCGCCCGCCTGATGGATTTCCGTGCGATTGTTCGCCATGTCGAATGTGACGTCGGACATATGAAGAAAGTAATTGGAGAAATATTCTTTTATTACGTATCCCTTGTATCCGCAGCAGATGATGAAATCGTTCACCCCATGTGCCGAGAAAATCTTGAGAATATGCCAAAGGATCGGCCGGCCGCCTATCTCGATCATCGGTTTGGGTTTGAGATGGGTCTCTTCAGAAAGGCGCGTGCCTAAACCACCAGCGAGAATAACAGCCTTCATCCGGCCCTCATAACTCCATTCAAGCTTCCGCCTCGCAGCAGGCGCTCATACAACAAAGCCATGCTGCGCCGGAAAGTGCGGCGATCGAGCGGCCTCTCGATTTTCGCCGGCCGAACATAGACGGGACCTTAGCCAGTGCCAAGCGGTTTCGTCCTCAAGCTCCTGCCGGAACACATGCTTTTTGGGGCTCATGCCGCAGGCCGGGCCACCGTGCCGCTCATCAACTTTTTACTCCCGCGCGCGTGTGAATTGCTTGCGTTCATTGGCGCAAATCACTGATAGTCGCTTGCTGCCGGGGGTGGATCGGCGGACGTACAATCGGAGGGGGAAAATGCCATCGGAACTCGCTTTCCGCGCGCAGACTATATTGCGCGAGCAGCGGGAATTGTATGGCTATTGGCGTGCCTGCGCGCAATCGCGGCCGATCCCCTCGCGCTACGATATCGATCCGGTCGATATTCCCCATTTGCTTCCGGGACTTAGCTTGCTCGACGCTGGCGAAGAACTGGAATCCCTCAGGTGCCGCCTTGCTGGAACCCGCGTGCGCGAGATTTACGGGACCGAAATCACCGGGCGCACCGTTTTCGACAGTGGATTGCAGCACAAAAGGGATTATTGGCGCTCGGTTTACCGCAAGGTCATCGGCGAAGGAACTCCGATGCAGGGCGCGGTTCGCGGCCCGGTTGCCGGCCGGGATCACCTGCTTCTGATTTGGATGCGGCTGCCGTTAATTGGCCTCAGCGGCTCCGTGGAGCGGGTGCTGGGCTACGATGCCGCGTTGCCGCTGAGCTTTCAATATTCGCCGGATGAAGACGAGGCCGTTCAGCTTGCGGGGCTAAATGAAAAGCGCCTAGCCCGGCGCTGACCGCGCTCCGGCGGCTTTTGCGTCATCGCGAGGCGGCCCTTGCCGCCAGAACTGGCACCTGTCTTGTAGCCTTCTGGATTGCTTCGCTTCGCTCGCAATGGCGGAGAGCGGTGAAGTTGGAGAAAGGTCCGGCGCGGGGTTACCGTGACCCTTCTCCGGAGGTTATAAGCTTCGCCTCCGGTTGCCACAATCACGCCTTAATGTGACCATTCTGTGGCGGCTTCAATTTGTTCCACAACAGCGAACAAAAAAAATGGCGCTGTCCAGCTTGTGCGTAGGTTTTCGCCGCAATTGGGGGGCATCCTGGGCGTTCCGGTCCGGCAGGAGGGTACCCAATGGAACATCGCAAATTTCAACAGCGGCTGGATGAATTGCTAGCGGAAGTGACGCACGCGCAAGCCCAGAAGGCGATCGCGGCATTGCGGGAGCGCGGCGACGGTGACGAGGTGCAGCGTCTTCTGAATGAGCGCTTGGAGGCCGATCCCAGATGCCCGCATTGCGGCTCGGGGCGCACCGAAGGCTGGGGCCGCGAGAGGAACGGGCTGAAGCGCTGCCGCTGCCTTGACTGCAAGCGGACGTTCAATCCGCTAACCGGCACGCCGCTGGCGCGGCTGCGTAAGAAGGAGTGCTGGCTGAAATATGCCGGGGCGCTCAATGACTCGCTCCCGGTGCGCAAGGCCGGCAAGGTGTGCAAAGTCAGCAAGAACACGGCCTTCAAATGGCGCCACCGTTTCTTGGAGGCCCTGAAATCACTCGAAGGATCAATCGCTTGCCGGTATCGCCGAGGTTGATGAAATCTTCCTGCTGGAGAGCTTCAAAGGCCAGCGCAAGCTGCCGCGCAAGGCGCGCAAACGCGGCGGCGTTGCTGAAAAGCCAGGGTTATCGGCTGAACAGATCCCAATCCTGATCGCCCGCGACCGCACTGGCGCTCATATCGACGGCGTATTGCCGGACCGCTCCGAAGCGGCCGTGCGGCCAGTTCTTGAGGGCAAGCTATCGAAAGACGATACGCTGCTGTGCATGGACGGCGACAAGGCGCTGATCGCCTTCGCCGAGGCGGAAGAGATCGAATACGAACTAATCGTCGCCAGCAAAGGCGAGCATGTGCACGAGAAGGTACTGCACATCCAGAACGTCAATGCTTATGGCGGCAGGTTTAAGCAATGGCTCCGCCGCTTCAACGGCGTCGCCACCAAATATCTGCAAAGCTATCTTGGCTGGCGGCGCTGGCTTGAAAGCGACGAGGACCTTATAACCCCAAAAAATGCTTTCCTAGCAGCGCTTTGCTGAAACCTACGCACAAGTTGGACTGCGCCAAAAAAATTGTGTTAGAGCCCGCTTTCGATGGAATCAAAAGCGGGCTCTAAATTTTTGTTTTTCCGTGCGTCTTTTTCGGAAAACCGCTTCGCACTTTTCCGGACGCACTCTACGGAACCTGCGATTAGCACCAGCAATTTCTTGGGACCGTGCGCTCCCATGACAATGGTCTGCTCGATATCGGCGGTGCGGGATGGGCCGCTGATGAGATTTACCGTGCGCGGCATAGTGCCGCGACCATAAGTGCGCAGTTTGGTCCAGCCTTCCTCATAGGACCCAGCGATATCGCTGGCAAAAATGACGATCAGGTGCGTTTCGGGCAAAAAATTTATCGTTGAGGGATTTTCCGCGCCGGAAACAAGAAAAAGCGTTCCCGTTTCGGCCGCAGCGGCGATAGCGTGGCTTAAGCCAACCGGATCGTTGGCGTCCGCCGGGCCCGGCAAAATCTCAAGGCCGTTGGGCTCGGCCCGCAAGGCGTCGAAAACCGGGTCCGCGCCGGCCCGCACGCGTGGCGGCAGATTATTCTCGCGAAGCTGGGCGGCAATCGCCTCGGGGAGCCCCTTGAGCACGCGCACGCGGCTGACCTTTGCTCCGGCCTTTTCCAGCATCGTTTGAAAAAGCTTGATGAGCTCGGCCCTGGCCCCCTTGGCGCGCTCCGGAATGAGGTTCGGCTGCGGGTCCCTGAGCCGCGATTGCACGAGCCCAAGCCGCCCAGGTTCGTCGCTGCGCACACCGAGCCTGGCGCGCACGCGGCCCAGCACCGCCAGCCGGGCATTTCTTGCGGAAGCATCAGCCACGGCGCATCCTCTCCCTCTCCCGCGCTCGCTCCCGCTGTTGCCAAAGCGACTGAAAACTGCGCGGCGCGGGTGCTGCCAAGTCGCGGTACTTCGTCCAGGCGCCCGCAAGCGGCAGATAGCGGAAACGGCGCTGCCGGCCGGCGGCCAGCGAAAGCAGCCGCGCGCCGATGCCGGCCGCGAGCCGGTACAGAAGCGGCCGTTTGGCGGCGAAGGCCCAGGAGCGCAAGCTAAGCTTCGGGACCGAGAAGGCAGGCTTCGACGAATATTCGCGTTCGCGCCAGTGCCGCATCATCTTCGGAAGTGGAATGTTCATGGGGCAGACGGACTGGCAGCGGCCGCAGAAGGTCGAAGCATTCGGTAGATCGGCGCCCTCGCGAATGCCAACCAGTTGCGGTGTGAGCACCGCGCCCATCGGCCCCGGATAGACCGAGCCATAGGCATGGCCGCCAATCGCGGCGTAGACCGGGCAATGGTTTATGCAGGCGCCGCAGCGGATGCAGCGGAGCATGTCCTGGAACACGGTGCCGAGCATCTCCGAGCGTCCGTTGTCCACCAGCACCACGTGATAGGCTTCGGGTCCGTCCGGGTCGCCTTCGCGGCGGGGGCCTGTGGAGAACGTGGTGTAGGTGGTGATCTCCTGGCCGGTTGCCGAGCGCGCGAGCACGCGCAGGATGGTGGAGGCGTCTTCGAGCGTAGGCACGAGCTTCTCGATGCTGGCGAGCACGATATGCGTGCGCGGCAAGAGCTGGGTGAGGTCGCCGTTGCCTTCGTTGGTGACGATCACGGAGCTGCCCGTCTCCGCGATGAGGAAATTCGCGCCCGTAATGCCAACATCGGCGTTCAGGAATTTCTGCCGCAGCATCGTCCTGGCTTCGCCGACAAGCTCGGGGATTTGGGTTAGATCGCGATCCGGCGGCAGACTTTTATGAGCGGCGCGGAAATCGCCCTCGATCTGGCCGCGGGTGAGGTGGAGGGCCGGCGCTACGATGTGGCTTGGCGTCTCGTGGCGGAGCTGAATGATGTATTCGCCAAGGTCGGTCTCGACCGGCTCGATGCCTGCCTCCTCCAGCGCGGCATTCAGCCCGATCTCTTCCGACACCATGGACTTGCCCTTGGTGACCGATTTCGCACCCGCCTCGCGGCACAGCCGCACGACGATCCCGCGCGCCTCAGCAGCATCGCGTGCCCAATGCACGTAGCCGCCGGAACTCGATTACGCGGCGCTCGTACTCTTCGAGATAGATATCGAGATGGGCCAGCACATGGTCTTTGATTTCCGCCGCGGCGTTCCGCAGCTCGTCGAACTCCGGCAGCGCGGCGCGGGCTTGCGCCCGCTTGACCATGAAGCCGGACTTCACGTTGCCAAGGGCGCGCTGTAGCTGCGGATCGGAGAGAGCCCGCGCGGCGTTTTCCTTGAAATTGTGCGAGGCCGGTTGCATGGAGTTCCTTACGCCTTACGCAGCGGATATAAGCCGGAAACGGCCGCTGGAGACAAGGGGGCCAAACGGAGCATGCGGCGCTCGCGTTAGCTCCATTTTAACCTCAACTCTGCCGCGGGCTGTACCGGATGGCTCGGATTGGGCCTTTCCTTTAAGGCGCAATTATAGGCGATGCCCCTTACGAAATCCTTAAGCGGGTTTGTTGCGTATTGATTTTAAAAGAGAAATTGCCGGACACGAGAGCCGCGGGACAGGGCCGAATGCACCGTTTTATGGTTAAGTTCAAATCTGCAAATATATTTAAAGGGGTTTTGGAAATCGCAGAAATTGGCCAAAAACGGGAAAAGATTCGCAGAAAGACGGCGGCAGAAATTAAGAACCCGGCGTGTTTACCAAGCCGGCATTAACTATAGTAGCTGCTTACGCGAAACGCACGGCTTGTTAAGACTGGACGATTCCCGGCATTTGGCCTATCGAGCAGAGCTTTTCTTGTTGGGGCGTTAAGCGGGAGTGCCAAGCGAACTGCTTCCTGCCCGCCTGTCTTTAGGCTTGGCGTGCCATTGGGCTCCCGCTGGGGGACGAGAATCCCCTCGAGCTACCTGCGCCGCCTTATGCCACCAGCACGTCCAGCGTAACGCCTTCCCGCAAAGCCTCTGCGGCCTGCGACAAAGGCTCCCCGGCCATAAATCGCTCCACGGCGAACGTAGACGCCCCGCCGCCCGTATACCGCGCCGCGACGGTAGTATCCGCCTTCATAGTAGCCAGGTCCAGAATAGCCGGGGGCATAGTAACCGCCGCCTCGGACATAGACGCCGCCGCGCCTTGCATAAACGGCACGGCCACCATAGACCCTTCTGCCGCCTGCAACTACGGCCCGGCCGCGATAGACAGCGCCGCGCCCTCGATAAGCTGCGGCACCGCGGCCTCTCCGATAGGCAACTTCATTGCCGGGGGCGGTCCCTTCGATGACGGCTATATTGGACGATGGTGCCGCCGCAACTCCTGTAGTTGCCGCCGCTGCAAATATTGCTGCGGGTGCCAATAGGGCTAGAATGAGACTTCGCATGGCATGCACCTTTCCAACATCGGCCTTCGCCCGCCTAATCTGGCCGCCATCATCGGCTCAATCAATTCAATAAGACGGAACGTCTTATGCAAAATATTCCAGGGTAAACCACTGATTAACTTTCAGCATCCGGCGTCCGCTTAAATCATGTTGCCCCCTACGGGGTCAGGCATACGCCGTAGGGGGTGCCGGTAGCGTTCCTTTGCGCCGGTAAGCGGCTTCGCATAGCCGGCCGCGCCGCATGAAGCGGGCTTAGCAGAGCGTCCGCGACCGTTTCCGGATGAAATAGGATTCAAAAAGAACTATCTTTTCGCTTATGCGCTCCTGCGCCTCCTCCGACGTTACCCGGTCGGCGGCCAAGAGCGACAGCTCGTTGAGCATGTTCTCAATGAAATCGGCTACGTCGTCCTCGCTCGCATCTAGTTCGAGGCCCTCGCAGCAGAAATCGTTTCTTAAAGTAGGTGTACTCATGTTGCATCCCCATTTGCGCATAACAGACCGGTATTTGATCGTTGACAGGAAAAACACTTGTGCCGGTTCGGTGAATGTATCGCACGCCGCCGCGCCTACAACCAGCCTTGAGTTGCAATAGTGCGCAATTTGCTACCCCCGGAGGCTGTAGCGCCAGCGGCTTTGCGCCGCGTGGCAAATGCGATACACTGGCGGCATGACGCTTATGCATTTGCGCGACAAGGATTTGGAGTGGACAACCCAGGCGGCGGAGGGGCTGCCGCGGCGGCGCTTCACGGTGGCCGAGATCGAGGCGATGGTTAAGGCCGGCATCCTGGATGAGGACGAGCGGTTCGAGCTGATCGGCGGGGAGGTTGTGCCGAAGGCGGCGAAAGGCAATCACCACGAGGTGGTGAAAATTGCTTTGACAAGATACTGGTCTAAACGGATTTCCGATGACTTTATTCTAGCGCAAGAAACAACCTTCCGGCTTTCGTCCGACACTTTTCTTGAGCCGGACTTTATCTTCTTCGGCATGGAGACAAAACTGAGCGGCATCGGCGCCAGCAACGTTCATCTCGCCGTTGAGGTTGCGGATTCGAGCTACGCCTACGACATGGGGCGCAAGGCAGCACTTTATGCGAGCTTCGGCATCAAGGAGCTGTGGGTGATCCACGCCGTGCGGCTGGAGACGCGCATCCACCGCGAGCCGTCGCCGGAGGGCTACCGCGAGCTTGCCGATTTCGCCGCGGATCAAGTGCTGACACCCGCCTTCGCGCCGGAACTTGCCGTGCGGCTCAGCGAGCTGCGGCTGAATTGAAGCGTTCCGGCAGCGTCATAGCCCGGTGGGTCTCGCTTGTCCGACCCGGGACATGATCCTAGAGCCCCGTCTTTGTTTGACCGGGCATATTATCGGAAAAACCGCTCACACTTTTTCCGGACGCACTCTAAGGCCTGAAGCTACACTCGCCGAATTCGTTGCGCGTGCTTCCCTGTCCGTAGGTTTGAAAAACGATCCGCCAGGAGGACCGGTCGACGCCGAGGCTGATCTTGGTCCCGGCCCCGGTTATCGAGGTTTGAGAGATCGCAACATTCCGCAATGGCGTATCGATGCCGTCCTGCTTGATCGCCAAGGTCTTTGCATCGTCGTCGAAAAACACAGCAATCGATCGCTTCTCCGAGCCCACCTGACTTTCGAATTTAGCACCTGAACTTTTGATCTCGACGTCTGTCAAAATGCAATCGAGCGTTTGGGGTGCCGCGGAGATCGCCTTCGGCGCTAAAATCGCTAAAACCGCCAGCGCACTTTGTGCGATGCGAGTTTTGCGGCGGGTCTTGTCCATCGCTTTTGCCTCCCTCATTCGTAGCGCAGAGCTTCGATAGGATCGAGGCTCGCCGCTTTCCGCGCCGGGTAGTAGCCGAAGAAAACCCCAACCGCTGCGGAAAAAAGAAAGCCTCCTCCAACCGCCCACAAGGAAATGGGTGCCGGCCATCCCGCGACCGCCGGGATCGCGAGTGCAAAGCCGATGCCGAGCAGGATGCCAGCAATGCCGCCGCTCACGCTCAGGAAAACCGCCTCAGCCAGAAACTGCAGCAGTACGTGGAGCCGGCGCGCGCCGATCGCCATCCGCAAGCCGATCTCGCGCGTCCGCTCCGTGACCGACACCAAAAGGATATTCATGATGCCAATGCCGCCCACCACAAGCGAAATGGATGCGACAGCCGCAAGCAGTAGCGCCATGATGCGGCTTGAGCCTTCCGCAGCTTCGGCGATCTGGCTGAGATTACGAACAGCGAAATCGGCGGTTTGCCCCGGCAAAATCCTGTGCCGCCGGTTAAGAACCGCAGTGAGCTGGTCGATTGCGCGCTGCACCTCGGCGGAACTTACCGCTTGCACGTAGATCTGATTGACGTAACCCGTGATCCGGGATTGTAAGTTATAGGGATTTGGCGGCGGCAGATACACCCAGTTGAGCTGGGTTAGCGCCTGGCTTGGAGCCGCGACGCCCAGGACTTTACGCTCGGCCGTTGTGAACGGAATCATGACGAGATCGTCTTGATCTTGTCCGAAGGTCGATTGTCCCTTCGGGCTCAAGGTGCCGATGACGCGGAAGGTCACTCCCTTAACCAGCATCAGCGCGCCGATCGGGTTTTCATCGGCGGCGAAAAGCTGGCGCACAACCGTCTGGCCAAGCAGCACGACGAGGGCGGCTTTGCTCTCGTCATCCTGGGTGATCGCGCGGCCATCGGCGACTTGCCAATTGGTGATCGGAGGGTAGCCCGCGCTCACACCTTGTATCATCGTACTCCAATCCTGGCTTCCGTACTGGACCTGCCCCTGCTGGCGAAGGAGGTAGGCTATTTTGGCGACTGACGGAGCCTCGCGCCTGATTGCCTGAACATCACCAATGGTCAAGGTCGAGGCGCTGCCAGCGCCGCCGCGGAAGCCGCCCGTCGCCACGGCGCCGGGCACAACGACCATAAGATTTGTGCCCAAACTTTCGATTTGCTTGCGCACGGCCTCATTCGCCCCTTGCCCCACGGCGACCATGGCGATTAGAGCGGCGACGCCGATGAAAACGCCAAGCATGGTCAGCGCGGAGCGCATCCGGTTGCGGTTGATCGCCTGAGCTGCCACGGATAGGATCATCATGCCGAAGGCAAGGAAGGCCTGCGACGGCCGCGCTGCCGGCGGTGTCTCCTCATGTGGATGGAAGAGAGCGAAGGCGGCCTTTTGCTGCTCCCCGTCGTCCGGGGGCACTGTACCCGCGTGAGCCTCTGCCCGTCGATCGGATATAATCTGCCCGTCGCGCATCGTCACCACGCGGCTCGCGTAAGCCGCGATGTCGGTCTCGTGCGTCACAACAATTATGGTCACGCCCTGCTCGCGGTTCAGCTTGACGAGCGTTTCCATAATCTCATGCGAGGTCTTCGTATCGAGATTGCCGGTGGGCTCGTCGGCCAGCAGCAGGCTTGGTGTGTTGATGAGGGCACGCGCGATGGCGACGCGCTGCTGCTGCCCCCCGAAAGCTGGCCCGGCGTGTTGCGCTCGCGCTGTTCGAGGCCGAGCAGCTTCAAGGCTGCCCGGGCGCGCTGGTTGCGGACCTCCCGGCTGGCCGGCGCAACGGCCGAATAGAACAGCGGTAGCGTCACGTTCTCGAGTGCGCTGGTGCGCGGAAGAAGATTGAAGCTTTGGAAGACGAAGCCCAGGCGCTCGCTTCGAATGCTTGCCAGATCGGGCTCGCTGAGCTGCGCCACATCCAGCCCCTCGAAGAAATAGTGGCCGCCGGTGGGGCGGTCGAGACAGCCAAGGATCGCCATCAGTGTGGATTTGCCCGACCCGGACGAGCCCATGATTGCGACGAACTCACCGGGCATGACCGTCAGGCTGACGCCCCGCAGCGCCGGAACTTCCACGTCCCCGGAGCGGTAGATGCGGGTAAGCCCCTCGACCCTGATGACGGGCTCGCTCATAGCCGGAGCCGCCCGCTACAATCTCGGCGGCGGGACATGGGACCCGGCGCCGGCCGCGCGCTCGCCAACCACAACTTGATCGCCTGCCTTAAGCCCTTCCAACACCTCTGTGTAGCTGTCGTCGTCTAGCCCCGTCTTGATCGATGCCGGGACCGGCTTGCCATTGCGAAGAACCCAGACGAAGGCGCCTTCCCGCGGCGCGCCACTCGCCAAATCGCTTTGGCTGGGCTTATAGCGGAATGCCTGATCCGGCACACGGACAACATCGTGCCGCTCCTCGGCGACGATCCTGGTTGCCGCGGTTAGTCCCGGTTTGAGCGCCAAGTCGCGATTGTCGACGTCTATGACGACATCGTAGGTAACGACGTTCTGCACGGTTTGCGGCGATTGGCGCACCTGCATGACAACGCCCTCGAACGTACGCTTTGGGTAAGCGTCCACTGTGAAGGCGGTCCGGTTACCGGTTTTGACTCCGCCGATATCGCTCTCGCTGACATTGGCGTCGACCTGCATTTGCGTGAGATCGGTTGCGATCAGGAACAGCGTCGGCGTCTGAAGGCTCGAAGCCAGCGTTTGCCCCATCGTCACATTGCGCGAAACCACCGTGCCGTTAACAGGCGAAACAATGTTCGTGTATTCCAGATTGACGAGCGCCGCCTCAAGCTCCGCCTGGCGCTGCTGGATCGTTGCTTCGTCGTAGACAACTTGCGCCAGCGCTTGATCGTAATTATTTTTGGAGTTTTCTGCTTGATCTTCCGAGATGGCTTGCGTTTTGGCAAGATTAGCCAGGCGCTCGGAATTCGCCTTTGTATAGATTAAATTGGCCTTATCTTTTTCAAGCTGCGCCTTGGCGACTGCGAGATTGGCCTTATTTTGGTCGACGACCGTTTGGTACGGGCGCGGATCGATTTTCGCGCAAATCTGTCCCTGCAGCACCTGAGCGTTATAATCGCAATAAAGCTGCTGGATCGGACCTGAATCGTAGCTGCCCACAATGATCGTGAGCACAGGGTTCACTGTGCCGGTGGCCGTTACGGCGCGGGTGATAGGGCCAACCGTAACAGGGCTCAAGGTGTAGGCAACTCGTGTTCCGCTCGCGGACTGTTTCCACGCCAGACCGCCTATTATCAGGAGGGCGGCAACGGCTGCCACGGCAATCCGGGGCCACCAGCCCGTCCCTGGCGCGGGCTTAATCTGCGGCAGAGAGAACCTTTTGGGTCCCGCGCTAGCTTCTGTGGTTGAGGAGGAAGCCTGCTCATTCAGCATTTGTCTCGCCCAAAGGCCAATTCACTAATAGCCAGTGCCGCATCGGAACCGTACCACCGCGCGCAATCTTCAAACTGCAGATGCCAGCCTCATTGTAAACCGGCCGGCGCCATGTCTCTTGCCGCCAATGGCTCCGTTAATTAGGTACGGCCTGATAACAGTGCTGCTTGAAAGAGTCCATTTTGAGCCGTGCCCGCCAATTCGATGCAGATTTCAACGCGCCCGCCTTGCAGCGTAAGCGCGCGCGAAAGAGCACGTTTTGACGGGTATCAAGGCTCGGCGGCGTTTTCCCGCGTAACCGTCTATTTGGCTATGGACAGTGACAATGGCCCAGAACATCGGAGGATGTGAGCGCATGACGGACGGTTCGCAAAGCATCCGCGACTTGGACTTTCGCGGGCGCGTCACCTCCGTTCGCGGCTCAGTCGTGGATGTGAGCTTTCCCGCTGGCTCATTGCCTGAGGTCGAGCAAGCGATCGCGATCGAGTTCAGTCCGGCTCGCGAGCTTATTGCCGAAGTCCAACAGCATCTTGGCCCCACGTCTATACGGGCGGTCGCGCTTGAAAACACTGCGGGGCTTCGCCGTGGCGCCCTCGTCCGGTCAATGGGCGCACCCATTTGCGTGCCGGTCGGCGAGCCCGTGCTCGGCCGGCTTCTCAACGCGATCGGCGAGGTCTCCGACCGGGGGGCCCCGCTTCCCAACGGTACGGAACGCCGGCCGATCCATGCGGCAGCACCTGCGCTGGACCGGCTAGGGGCTACGCTTGAGATTTTTCATACCGGCATCAAGGTCATCGATCTGCTGGCGCCGCTCGTCAAAGGCGGCAAGGCAGCCATGTTCGGAGGCGCCGGCGTCGGGAAGACCGTGCTGATCATGGAGCTGATCCGCACCACGGTCGAGCGGTATTCGGGCATTTCGGTTTTCGCAGGCATTGGCGAGCGCTCGCGAGAGGGGCACGAGCTTCTGCTTGAGCTGAAGCAGTCTGGGGTTTTGGGACGCACCGCGCTTGTATTCGGGCAGATGAACGAGCCGCCAGGCGCACGCTGGCGGGCGGGGCTGACGGCGCTTGCGATTGCGGAGTATTTCCGGGACGAGGCGCACGAGAATGTGCTGCTCTTGATCGATAACGTCTACAGGCTCGTCCAGGCTGGCGGCGAAGTATCTGGCTTGCTGGGCAGGTTACCCTCGCGCGTGGGCTATCAGCCTACGCTTGCAAGCGAGATCGCAGAGTTCGAGGAACGGATTGCCTCGGTTGCCGGCAGCGCCATCACCTCGATTCAGGCGGTCTATGTGCCTGCGGACGATTTCACCGACCCGGCCGTGGCCGAGATTTTCAGCCATCTCGATTCGTCCATCGTCCTATCCCGCGACATGGCAAGCGAGGGCATGTATCCCGCCGTCGACCCTCTCTCCTCGGCGTCAAGCCTTCTCGACCCGCGCCTCGTTGGCGAGGCGCATTACCGCATCGCGCAAGACGTCCGCAAAATCATCTCCCATTATCGCGACCTGCAGGAGATCATCGCGCTGCTCGGTATCGAGGAGCTTTCCGCCGCCGACCGCCGCGTTGTGGGCCGCGCGCGCCGGCTCTTGCGCTTCCTGACCCAGCCCTTCATGGTCACGACCGCATTTACGGGCAAGGCCGGACGCACTGTCGAACTTGAGGCAACGCTCGCTGGCTGCCGCGCGATCCTCGATGGCGAAGCCGATAATTGGGCTGAGAGTTCTTTGTACATGGTTGGCGATCTTGAAGAAGCGCAGCAGCGCGAAGCCACTGCTTCAAGGAGCGCACGATGAGGCTGACCGTGACCACGCCGCTCTCCGTGGCCGTTGACGCCGGCGATGTTGTGCATCTGCGCGCAGAGGATAAAACGGGAGCGTTCGGGATCCTGTCAGGGCACGCGGATTTTCTGACCGCGCTTGCTATTTCGGTTGCCACTTGGCGCGATGCAAAGGGCACCGAGCATCACGTAGCCGTTCGCGGCGGCATGCTCCAAGTCGAGGGCGGGCAGACGATCACCATCGCCACGCGCGAGGCTATCGCCAGCGACGATTTGCACCGGCTGGAGACCGAGGTGCTTGCTACATTTCACAGCCAGAACGAAGAGGAGCGGGCTGCCCGGACCGATGCGCAAAGGCTTTATCTGGCGGCGATCAGGCAAATCTGCCGTTTTCTGAAGTCCGAACGCGAACCCTCGGTCCCAGGCTTGCCTGGCGCCGCCTTTCGCGATGGTAACGAGCAATGAGCGAGGAACAGCAAAACCACGAACGGCTCAGCGAGGCAGTCAAAACGCGGGCCGGGCGGAAAGCGAAATGGCAGCAAGAGGGCGAACGATCGATTGGCCAGAATCTGGCGATGATCGGCGCGCTGGGCTGGACTATTGTCACACCCACCTTGATAGGAATTTTCGCGGGCCGCTGGCTCGACCGGACCTTCGGCATGGGAATTTTCTGGACGCTGGGCCTACTGGTTGCCGGGCTCGCGCTTGGCTGCACGCTCGCCTGGAACAGGATGCACAACGAATGATAGGCGCGCTCATTACAACGCCGGCGCTTCTCGCGGCCATCGGGCTTGCAGGCTGCTTCTTTGGCCTTCTTTATTTCGCCGCCGTCCAGCGCACCGCTGTCCTATTCGCGACGGGCAGAGGCTGGCTTGCACCTGTCGCGCTCACAGCAGGACGAATTGGCGCGGCAGTTCTCTTGCTTGCGCTTGCCGCCAGGCTCGGTGCAGCAGCGTTGCTGGCGGGATTCGCCCGCTTTTTGCTCGCACGCGCCATAGCTTTGCGCATGGCAAGGAGGCCGGGCTGATGCACCAAGCTTCGCCGCTCACGAGTACGGTTCTCTTCCATATCGGACCAGTTGCGATCACCCGTCCCGTGGTTACGACATGGGCCATCATGCTTGCTTTGACGGCGGTGTCCTGGCTCATAACGCGCCGGCTGCAAAAGCAGCCTGGATCGCGCCAAGCCGTGCTTGAACTCGTCGTGGCAGGCATCGAGCAGCAAATCGGAGAGATTATACGGAAGGATGCGCGTTCGTATGTGCCGCTGCTTGGCACGCTGTTCATCTTTCTTGCGACGGCTAATCTCTGTGGCCTGCTGCCTGGCGTGGAAGCGCCTACCGCCAAGCTTGAAACGCCCGCCGCCCTTGCGCTCATCGTGTTCTTATCGGTGCATTACTACGGGGTGCGGGCGCGCGGTTTTCGCGGCTATCTGGCAAGCTTCGCCGAGCCAAAGCTCGTCATGCTGCCGCTTAACATCCTGTCCGAGATCACGCGGACGTTCTCGCTCATGCTGCGCCTCTTTGGCAATATCATGAGCGGCGAGTTTGTCATCGCGCTGGTGGTGGCGCTTGCGGGGCTGTTTGTGCCCATCCCGCTTATGGCGCTCGAAATACTGGTCGGGCTGGTGCAGGCCTATATCTTCACAGTCCTCGCCGCCGTTTTTATCGGCGCCGCGGCCGGCAATGCGAAAGAGGGATAAGGAGGCTTCATGGACGCCAAGCTGATTGCCATTATAGGGGCTGCCCTGGCCGTCTCAATCGGTTCAATTGGGCCGGCGCTGGCCGAGGGCCGCGCCGTCGCGGCGGCCATGGACGCAATCGCGCGGCAGCCCGAGGCGGCGGGCACGATTTCGCGCACGCTCTTCGTGGGGCTCGCCATGATCGAGACCATGGCTATCTACTGCCTTGTAGTCGCGCTGCTTCTGCTCTTCGCCAATCCTTACACAAGTTAAGCATGCACCTGGATTTGTGGACCATAGCGCTCCAGACGATCAACTTCGTCATCTTGGCCGCCCTGCTGTACCGCTTTCTGTACCGGCCCGTGCTAGGCATGATTGCAGCGCGCAAGGCCGAGGTGCAGCGGCAATATGACGATGCCAAGGCGATGGAAGACAAGGCGCGGGCCAATCTCGAAGCAACCGCATCCGCGAGGCAGGGCATAACGGCCGAGCGGGAGGCTGCGCTCAAAGCAGCAGCGGCCCAGGCGCAAGAGGCGGCGGAGGCGCGGCTCGCAGAAGCCCGGCGCGAGGCACAGGCGCTGCTTGACGGCGCCCGCAACACGCTGGCCGCCGAGCGCGAACGCGCACTCGATGAAGCGCGCCGCGCGGCGCTCGATCTCGGCACGGAAATCGCGCGGCGGCTGCTGGCGGAGATGCCCGGGCAACTTCGCGGAGAGGCTTGGATCGAACGGATAGAGACGCAATTGAATGCGCTGCCGAAGCCGGAACGTGACGCGCTGGCAAAGCAGCTTGCGAATGGCCACGAGCTTACGGTGCTTACCCCTGCGCCGCTTCCTGCCCCCGCGGCCGAAACTTGGAAAACGCGCTTGCGCCGGTCTCTTGGCGATGGCGTCGCCGTCATCTTCAAGGTGAACCCGGAGCTCCTTGCGGGCGCGGAGCTGCATTTCCCGGACGCCGTTCTGCGCCTCTCCTGGCAGAGCGAACTCGCAACCTTGCGCTCGGAGATCGAGGCTCATGGCAACGCTCACTGAGGAACTGCACGAGTGGCTCGATAACAGCCGGGAGCACATCGCTTCCCTGCCCCTTAATCCGCGGCTGGAACAAATCGGCCGCGTGGTGCAGATCGGCGACGGCGTGGCCACGGTGCGGGGCTTGCAGGAAACCCGTCTCGACGAGCTGCTTATTTTTGAAGGCGGCGTATTGGGCCTCGCCGTCGATCTCGGCGAGGATGCAATCGGTTGCGTACTTCTGGGCAGCACCGGCGCTATCGTTTCCGGCAGCATCGTGCACGGCACCGGCGAAGTTGCGCGCGTTCCTGTTGGCGAAGCGCTGCTCGGCCGCGTGGTAGACGCGCTAGGGACACCGCTGGATGGCTGCGGGCCTCTGGAAACCACTTTGTTTGCGCCCGTCGAGCAGCCAGCGCCCGCCATCGTCGACCGCTCTCTCGTGACCCGCCCGCTTGCAACCGGGCTTCTGGTCATCGACGCGATGATCCCCTTGGGCAGGGGCCAGCGCGAACTCATTATCGGCGACCGCGGCACCGGCAAGACCGCAATCGCCGTGGATACGATCATCAACCAGCGATCGAGCAGCGTTATTTGCGTCTATGCGGCAATCGGGCAGAAAGCATCGTCGGTCGCACAGGCGATCGAGGCCGTGCGCCGCTACGGTGCGCCGGAACGCTGCCTTTTCGTGATCGGCGAAGCCAACGCCGCGCCGGGCCTGCAATGGCTCACGCCTTATGCGGCTTGTACAATGGCGGAATATTTTATGGAGCGGGGGCGCGACGTCTTCTTGGTCATCGATGACCTAACCAAGCACGCTAACGCATACCGGCAACTCTCGCTCTTGCTGCGCCTGGCCTCCCGGCCGCGAGGCTTACCCCGGCGATATTTTCTACATTCACTCGCGCCTGTTGGAGCGCGCGGCAAAGCTCTCACCGGAGAGCGGCGGCGGCTCGCTGACGGCGCTGCCCATCGCCGAGACGCAGGCAGGCAATATCAGCGCCTACATTCCTACAAATCTGATCTCGATTACGGATGGCCAAATCTATCTCGATCCGCGGCTTTTCTACGAGGACCAAAAGCCCGCCGTGGATGTTGGCAAGAGCGTCTCGCGCGTTGGCGGCAAGACCCAAGCCCCCGTGCTCAAGCCGCTTTCGGAAAGTCTGCGGCTCGAATACGCCCAGTTTCTGGAGTTGGAGGTGTTCACCCGCTTCGGCACTATGGTGGACGAGCGCACCCGCAAGGTTATCGAGCACGGCCGGCGGATACGCGCGGTGCTGGAGCAACGGCAGTTCGAGCCGCTTTGTCTTGGCGAGCAGGTGGCGCTGTTGTGCGCGCTCAGCGACGGCGTGCTCGATCGCCTCACACTTGATAGCGTGGCCGCCTTCCGCGCGGCGCTTGGCCCTTGGCTCAGGGAGAAAATGCCTGAAATCCCGGCGCTCGACGATCAGGCGCCCCCGCTTTCAGATGAGGCTCGCTGCCGCCTGAAGCCGTCGCTTGCCGCGCTCGCCCAATCGCTTGCGGCGTTCAAAAGCGCAGATGCGGTCCCATAGCCATGCCCCGTCTCGCCGAACTCCAGGGTCGCATCGCCAGCATGGGCGAGCTCTTGAACATCATGGGCGCGATGCGCTCGCTGGCGGGGATGCGCGTGCAGGAGGCGCAGCGAGCCCTTCCTGGCATCCGCCGCTATCTCGAATCGATGGAAGCGGGAATCGAAGGAGCTCTTATGCTCATGCAGCAGCAAATGCCGGAGCTGCGGGGGCAAACTGGACGCCGCGCGATGATTGTGTACGCGGCCGAGCATGGCTTTGTGGCTGGCTTCAATGAGCGCCTTGCCGAGGCGGCTGAAACGGAGCTCAAGCAGGGGGATCTCCTGTTTGTAGTGGGCAGCCGCGGTGCTGCTCTTCTCTTCGAGCGTGGGCGGCATGCTGCCTGGACAGCGCCGATGGCGACCCGGCTGGCGGCCGCCGCAAACACGGCGGACCTGCTTGCCAAAGAACTATATGCCAGGATCGCGAGAAGCCAAGTGGCGCGCGTAGACATCATGTTCAGCCGCTACCGCCAGGGCGGCCGGGCAACAATCGAAAGGCGGCAGCTCCTGCCGCTGGACATCGCCTCTTTCGGGAAGGGCCGCATGCGGCAGGCGCCGCTTCACAACCTGGAGCCGGAGGCACTATTCGAAAAGCTCGCCGCCGAATATGTGTTTGCGCTTCTAACCGAGGCTGCAGTGGAATCCATCGGAAGCGAAAATGCGGCGCGCTTTGCGGCGATGCAAGCCGCGTGCGACAATGTATCGAAAAGGCTCGATCAACTGCAAAGCCAAGCGCGCCAAGCGCGGCAGGAGGAAATCACCACCGAGCTTATCGATCTCATCACCGGGGCCGAGGCCACTAGTACAGCCCGAGGCAAGTTCGCACCCCATTCGCCGCGAGTTCGCAAGCGAACTTGCCTCGGATAAGCTGTACTAGTAGATTTAATAATTTGCCAGTACGCCTGATCCGCGGGAAATCCTGTCAGCGCCAGCCGCGAACGGGTCAGGATTTCCCGCGGGGCGTACTGGGGCATCGTCTCGCGTTTCGCCATCCCGATGCGATCCCGCGGGACAGCCGCAACCACATGGCGAAAAAAACGGGGTTTAACCGGAGAGGGAGATAAGAAATCAGCTTGCAAAACGCAAAAATCGGGAATCAATATCCAAAATCGAATGCGATCAACCTTCCTGCCCCCTTGTTCTGCCGTCAACCGGTGGCAGAACATCGCATTGCTAGAAGTTCCTAACGTTCAAACTATGATAATTGCAGAACAGTTACTTGCGGCCCGGGCCTTGGCCGGCACCAACCAACGTAGCCTTTCCGAAATTGCCGGACTTTCGCTGCCGGCTATCCAGCGGATGGCTGCGGGCGATGGGATGATGCGCGGCCCAGGCGCGGCCGGCGGCGGCTGTGGCATGCAGATCGAGACGGAGCGCGGGCCATGAAAGCGAAATCGAGCCTCGCAACGCTCTCGTACCGGCGTAGAGCGCCGCGGCAGGGAAGGTAGCCGCGATGGTGCTCACGATTGTTCTCTCCTGCATCGCCGTCCTGCTGGGCGCCGGGGTTCTCGCCGCCATGATCGGACGCTCGCGCGCGGCGCCCGGCATTATATACGGCGCATGCTTGGCGATCGCGCTGATTTGCTTTGCCTGCGCGTTCGGCCAGCTCACCCATGCCGGGGCAATTCCGCTGGCCGTGACGTTGCCGCTTGGCCTGCCATGGCTCGGCGCTCATTTCCGTATCGATGCGCTCGCGGCTTTCTTCCTCGCCGTTACCGATCTCGGCGCTGCCGCCGCCAGCCTATTTGCGCTTGGCTACGGAAAACACGAGGAGGCGCCGCTGCGCGTGCTGCCGTTTTATCCAGCCTTTCTGGCCGGCATGAATCTGGTTGTCCTGGCCGACGATGCTTTCACGTTCCTGAGCGCCTGGGAGTTCATGTCGCTCACCTCGTGGGCGCTCGTCATGTCGCATCATCGCGAGCCCGGTAATACATACGCCGGCTACGTCTATCTCGTCATGGCAAGCTTCGGCACGCTCGCGCTGCTGCTCGCCTTCGGCATGCTCGCTGGACCCGGCGGTGGCTACGCCTTCGACGCGATCCGCGCGGGCCATCCGCCAGCCGCGCTTGCCGCGGTGGTTCTCCTTCTGGCACTTACCGGCGCCGGATCCAAGGCCGGACTCGTGCCGCTGCATGTCTGGCTGCCGCTCGCGCACCCGGCGGCGCCAAGCCATGTCTCGGCCCTGATGAGCGGCGTTATGACCAAGGTCGCCGTATACGGCTTCGTGCGCATCGTATTCGACCTGCTCGGGCCGCCGGATTGGTGGTGGAGCATGGTGGTGCTAGCGCTTGGCGGCATCACCGCGGTGATGGGCGTGCTCTATGCGCTGATGCAGCACGACCTCAAGCGGCTGCTCGCCTACCACACGGTTGAAAACATCGGGATCATCTTCATCGGGCTTGGGCTGTCGCTGGCATTCCAGGCGCACGGTATGGCATTCGCAGCCGCGCTGGCACTCACCGCTGCACTCCTCCACGTATTCAACCATTCGGTGTTCAAGAGCCTGCTATTCTTCGGCGCCGGCGCCGTGCAGACCGCTACCGGCGAGCGCGATATGGAGCATCTGGGCGGCCTCATTCACCGCATGCCGCAGACCGCGTTTGTCTTCCTGGTGGGCTGTGTCGCTATCTCGGCGCTGCCGCCGCTTAACGGCTTTGTGTCCGAATGGCTGACGTTTCAGGCGATCTTGCTGAGCCCGCAATTGCCGCCATGGGGCCTGAAGTTCATGGTGCCGGCGGTTGGCGCGCTGCTGGCGCTGTCGGCAGCACTCGCCGCCGCCTGCTTTGTCAAAGCGTTCGGCGTGACCTTTCTCGGCCGGCCTCGCACGCCGGCCGCCGGGTGCGCCCATGAAACTAGCCGGTTCTCGCTCGCCTCGATGTTCTTCCTGGCCGCGCTCTGCCTCGCCGCCGGAATTCTGCCTGGCCTATTCATCGATGCGCTGGCACCCGCGGTCAAGGAACTGGCCGGCGAAAGTATGCCGTTCCAGACCGGCGTCCAATGGCTCTCCATCGTACCGATCGCCGAGAGCCGCAGCTCCTACAACGGTCTGCTCGTGTTCCTGTTCATGCTCATCTCAGGGACGCTCGCTGCACTCGCGATCCACCGCTTCGCTTCCAGCAAACTGCGCCGCGGCCCAGCCTGGGATTGCGGCTATCCCGATGCGAATCCGGCGACGCAGTACACGGCCGAAAGCTTCGCGCAACCGATCCGCCGTGTGTTCGGCACCATCGTGTTCCGCGCACGCGAGACCTGCGAGATGCCCCCTCCTGGCGACATGCGCCCGGCGCGTTTCACAGTTGAGCTGCGCGACATCGTCTGGGAGGCACTCTACGCACCGGTCGCCGGCGGCATCGCGTACGCGAGCGAGCGGCTCAATTACCTGCAATTCCTGAGCATCCGGAAGTATCTCAGCTTTGTCCTCGTCGCGGTCGTATTCCTGCTTCTGGTGCTCGCGATATGGCCATGATCTTCGATACCGCCCTCCAGGGCACACAGATGTTTCTCGTGCTGCTGCTCGCGCCGCTGCTCACCGGCTTCGTGCGCAAGGTGAAAGCACGATTGCTGCGCCGCCGGGGCCCGCCGCTCATCCAACCCTATCGCGACCTGGCACGGCTCATGCGCAAAGAGGTCATGCTCGCGGAGAACGCCTCGTGGCTGTTTCGCACGATTCCCTATCTCATCTTTGCAGGCATCTGGGTGGCGGCGTCGCTGGTGCCAACCTTCCACACCGGCCTGCTCTTTAGCTGGCTGGCGGACCTCATCGCCATCATCGCACTGCTGGGCAATGCGCGCTTCTTCCTCGCGCTCGCCGGCCTCGACGTTGGCACCAGTTTCGGCGGCATTGGCTCCAGCCGCGAGGTGACGATCGCCTCGCTCGCAGAGCCGGCCATGCTGATGATCGTGTTTGCGGTGGCGCTTATCGCCGGCTCGACACAGCTCTCGACCATAGCTGGACTCATGATTTCGCCAGACGTGGGATTGCGGGTATCGCTGGGCTTGGCTCTGATTTCCTTGATCATGGTGGCGATTGCGGAGAACGCGCGCATACCGGTCGATAATCCGGCAACCCACCTCGAACTCACAATGGTGCATGAGGCGATGGTGCTGGAATATTCCGGCCGCCATCTCGCGCTGATCGACCTCTCCGCGTCGCTCAAGCTGCTCCTCTACATTTCACTCATTGCCTGCATCTTCGTGCCTTGGGGCCTCGCCCCGCCGGGCGCTGGATTGCAAGCGATAGCTATCGGATTCGCCGCCTACGCCGCCAAGCTTACAGCCGGCGGATTTCTGCTGGCTGTTTTCGAGACCGCCATTGCGAAAATGCGCGTGTTCCGGGTTTCCGAATTTCTAGGGGCGGCGCTGATGCTCGGCCTTTTGGCAACCCTTCTCCTATTCGTCTCGCGGAGCCTCTAAGATGCGCAACCTGGATTTCGACGTTGCCCACATGCTGGCAGGCTCGCTGGTGCTGATGAGCTTCCTGCAGCTCTATCAAGACCGCCTCTACGCACTCATCAACATTTTCGCGCTCCACGCGCTCGTGCTTGCGCTCTCGGTCGCGTGGCAGGCCTTCGTCCAGCATGCGCCGCATCTTTATGTCACCGCGTCGATCGCGCTCGTTTTCAAGGCGATGATCATCCCCTTCATGCTCTTCCGGATTATCTTGAGGCTGGGGATACACCGCGAGATCGAGAAAGTGGTGGGCGTGGGAACGGCGATGCTGCTCGGCATGGGGCTCGTCGCCTTGTCCATGGTGGTGATGCTACGGGCGACGCACGACGCAGATCCGCTCGCGCGCGAGGACCTTGCCTTCGCGCTCTCGGTGGTGCTGCTCGGGCTTTTGATGATGGTGACCCGGCGCAACGCCGTCAGTCAGGTCATCGGTTTCATGTCCATCGAGAACGGGCTCGTGCTGGCTGCCACCGGCGCCAAGGGCATGCCGCTCGTGGTCGAGATCAGCGTCGCCTTCTCAATCCTCATCGCCTTCATCGTCATCGGCATCTTCCTGTTTCGAATTCGCGAGCGCTTCGATACCGTGGACATGCAAGCGCTCGACCGTTTCCGCGGAGAACGGAGATGATCGCCTCCTTCGATGCGGCGGCCGCCGTTCTTATAACACCTGCCCTGGCGGCGGCGGTGCTCGTAGTCCTCCCAGGCTACAGGCTCGGCGCGCGGCTCAACGTCTTGGCGTCGCTGCTAACTTTCCTCGCGGCAGCGTCGCTTGTGTTCGGCAGGCCGCAGCCGGGTCTTTATCTGCTCGTTGACGATCTCAATAACGTCTTCATCGTGCTCACCACGTTCGTCGGCTTCACCACCAGTGTGTTCAGCGCGAGCTACATCGGCCACGAGCTCGAAACCGGACGGCTGACGCCGGCCTCCGTGCGCTTCTACCACGCCATGTACCAAGTCCTGATGTTTGCGATGAACCTCGCGCTCGTCGCCAACAATATCGGCCTGATGTGGGTAGCGATCGAACTCGCGACGCTGACCACCGTGGTCATGGTCGGCATCTACCGCACGCCCGCGGCGATCGAAGCGGCATGGAAATACTTCATCCTGGGCAGCGTCGGCATCGCGCTTGCGCTGTTCGGTACAATCCTCGTTTTCATGGCGGCGCGGCCGGTGATCAACGAGGGCCTTCACGCCATGGTGTGGACCGAGCTCGTGGCGCGCGCGGGCGAGTTCGACCCAGCACTCCTCAACATTGCCTTCGTGTTCCTGCTGCTCGGCTATGGCACCAAAGTAGGACTTGTGCCGCTGCATGCCTGGCTCCCAGACGCCCATGCGGAGGGACCTACTCCGATTTCGGCGGTGCTGTCCGGGCTCCTCCTCAATGTCGCGCTCTACGCTGTGTTGCGTTTCAAGATGCTGCTCGCGGCGAATCCGAACGCCGTCGCGCCCGGTCCGCTTATGGTGACGATGGGACTGCTATCGCTCGTCTTCGCGGCCTTCATGCTATACCGCCGCCGCGACATCAAGCGCATGTTCGCTTATTCCTCCATCGAGCACATGGGCATCATCGCTTTCGCCTTCGGCATGGGCGGGCCGCTCGCCAACTTCGCCGGTCTTTTGCATATGACCATGCACTCGCTGACAAAGTCGGCGATCTTCTTTGCTGTCGGCAACATCGCACAGGTGAAAGGCACACAGCGCATTTCCGGCATGGGCGGGCTCACCGAGACCCATCCGGTGCTCGGCTGGGGGCTGGTACTGGGCGTCGTGGCAATCGCCGGCCTGCCTCCGCTCGGCATTTTCATGAGCGAGTTCCTGGTCGTGAGCTCGACCTTCGCGCGCGAGCCCTGGCTGGCGATCCCACTGGTGTTCGGGATCCTCGTTGGTACCGGAGCGCTGTTCCTGCGCCTCAACGGCATCGCCTTCGGCGAGCCGCGCGGCACTAACGCGCATGCGAAGGCATCCGACGTTCCGATGTTCGCTCACCTCGCGCTTGTGTTTGCCGCAGGGGTCTATATGCCGCCTGCGCTCGCCGCCTGGTTCATGAACGTGGCAAAGCTGCTGGGATAAGGTGAAACCGCATGCCAGCACTGATCGATACGATTGAAGGCCGCCCAGCCGCGGGGCACCGTCCGTGGCCGCGCGCCGTCGTGGATGAGAACGGCTGGCAGTTCACCGCCGGTCAGATGGCGGCCGGTCACTGGGCGCTGCTCGGCCTGTGGGGGGACACCGGAGCGGTGGGCGGCACCGGCGCCGTGCACATGGCCGTGCTCGACGGGAGCGCGGGCGAAATCGCCGTGGTCACTTTCGAATGTCATCATGGAAGGTTTCCGTCAGTTGGGGCGCTCCACCCGCCCGCAATCCGCCAGGAACGCGCGATCCGCGATCTCTACGGGTTCGATCCGGTGGGATTACCCGACCCGCGGCCCTGGCTCGACCTCGGCTTCTGGGGCGTGCAGCATCCGCTTGGCGCCCGGAGGGAGGTGCCGGTGGCGCCCGTGCATTACGATTTTCTGCCGGCGGAAGGCGCAAACTTCCACCAGATCCCGGTCGGGCCGGTGCATGCCGGCATCATAGAGCCGGGACATTTCCGGTTCACCGCCAACGGCGAGGCCGTAGCGCGGCTCGAACAGCGCCTCGGCTATGTCCATAAAGGTATTGAGTCGCTGATGGCAGGCGCGACGCTTGACAAGGCGGCGGCGCTTGCCGGACGCACCTCGGGCGACAGCACGGTGGCCTACGCGCTTGGCTTCGCGCATGCTGTCGAGGCGGCGCTGGAAATCGAAGTTCCGCCGCGCGCTCACTACTTGCGTGCGCTGATGGCCGAGCTGGAACGCCTCGCCAATCACATCGGCGATATCGGCGCGATCTGCAACGACGCAGCCTTTTCCCTCATACACGCGCAATGCGGCATCCTGCGCGAGCGCGTCCTGCGCACGGCCGATGCCTGCTTCGGCCATCGGCTGATGATGGACCGCATCGTGCCCGGGGGGGTCGCTGCCGAGCTCAGCGGCGAAGGAATTCCGCAGTTGCAGGCGCTTCTCAAAAACCTCCCGCGCCCGTTTGAGGAACTCATCGAGATCTATGACAACAGCGCTTCCCTTCAGGACCGCACCGTCGCGACCGGCGTGCTGCGGCCGGCGCTGGCGCGGCAGTTCGGTGCGGGCGGTTACGTTGGCCGGGCGTCGGGCCGCGGGTTCGATGCGCGCAAGGCGCTGGCCTACCCGCCTTACGGCGAGCTGCAATTCGATGTGCCGGTATTGGAAGAAGGCGACGTCAATGCGCGGGTCTGGGTGCGCATCCGCGAGGTTTGGGCGAGTCTTTCGCTGATCGGGCAGATTCTGCGTCAGCTGCCGGACGGCCCAGTCCGGATTGCTATTGAGGGCGGAAGGAAGGGGCAAACCCGGGAAGGTCTCGGACTAGTCGAATCGTTCCGCGGCGACGTGCTCGCGTGGGTGCGCCTCGATGGCGGCGGCCTCGTCGAGCGCTGCCACTTGCGCGACCCGTCTTGGTTCCAGTGGCCGCTCCTCGAAGCGGTGATCGAGGGCAACATCGTCGCCGATTTCCCGCTCTGCAACAAGTCGTTCAATTGCTCCTATTCGGGGCACGATCTTTAGGTTTGAGGGTTATGCGCACGCTCCTTCTCAAGAACTTGCTCCGGACGCCGGTTACGGAAGCGCCGCCGGCGGCGGATGACGCAGCACTCGCGGAACTCGCTGCCAACGTCCACAGCGCCGCACGGCGCCGGCTCGGCCGCAGCCTTGCAATCCGCGAGGTCGATGCCGGTTCTTGCAACGGTTGCGAGCTGGAAATTCATGCGCTCAACAATTCGTTCTACGATCTCGAACGGTTCGGGTTGCGCTTCGTAGCATCGCCGCGCCACGCCGACGTGCTCATGGTGACCGGTCCCGTAACGAAGAATATGTGCGAGGCGCTGGAGCGCACCTACAATGCCACGCCCAATCCCAAGTGGGTTGTGGCGGTGGGCGACTGCGCAGCCGGCGGCGGCGTCTTTTCCGGGAGCTACGCCGTGATCGGCGCGGTGAAGAATGTGGTGCCGGTCGACTTGCATATCCGCGGCTGCCCTCCGCGCCCGGCGGATCTGCTCAAAGGCCTGCTTGCCCTGCTCGAACCAAATCACGCACATCCACCCGCGTGAGTGCGCGTAACCGGACCCTACAGATCGAGCGACACCACGACGGGCGTGTGATCGGAGGGTTTGTCCCAGCCGCGGGGTTTGCGGTCTATTTGCGTGCTCGATAGCCGCGCGAGGGCTTGCGGCGACAGCAGGATGTGATCGATCCTGAGGCCCAAATCCTTCTGCCATGCGCCGGCCTGATAATCCCAGAACGTGTATTGGCCCCCGCGGCTGTCGCACGCCAGCACCGCGTCGCTAAGGCCCAGATGCAGGATGCGCCGGAAGGCTTGCCGCGAATCGAGCCGGAACAGCGCGTCTTCGGTCCAAGCCGCGGGATTATAAACGTCCAGCGGGCGCGGAATGATGTTGTAGTCGCCGGCGAGCACCAGCGCTTCTTCATAAGCGAGCAGCGTTTGCGCGTGCGCCTTGAGCCGGGCGAGCCAGGCAAGCTTGTAGTCGAGCTTGGGCGATGGCGCCGGGTTGCCGTTCGGCGCGTAGATCGAGGCCACGCGGATCGCCCCGCCGCCGGGCAGCGAAATCGCCGCCTCGATATAGCGCGCCTGCTCGTCCGCGCCGTCGCCCGGCAGCGCCGTTAGGGTCTCGTCGATGGGGTATTTCGAAAGGATCGCCACGCCGTTGAACGACTTTTGGCCGAGCACCGCGCAATTATAGCCGAGGTCCTCGAACGTACCGCGAGGGAATCCCTCCGCCTGGCATTTCAGTTCCTGCAGGCAAAGTATGTCCGGCGCGGCCTGCTTGAGCCAAGCCGCCGCTGCCGCTTCGCGCTGCTTGATCGAGTTGACGTTCCAGGTTGCAACCTTGAGCACGGGGCCTTCGCTAGATCGAGAAGGATGTGCCGCAGCCGCAGGACGCGGTCGCGTTCGGATTGTGGATCTTGAACGATGCGCCCATGAGATCGTCCACAAAGTCGATCTCGGAGCCCGCCATATAGGGCACGGAGATGGGGTCGATGGCCACGCGCGCGCCGTCTTTCTCGATGACGAGATCGTCCGCGTCCGGCCCGGTCACGATCTCGAAATCGTAGCGGAATCCCGAGCAGCCGCCGCCCGCCACACTGATGCGCAGCGCGGTCTGTCCCGCCTCCTGCGCCATAATTTCGCGGATACGGTTGGCGGCGCGATCGCTGACGCTTATGTTCGCATTGTCCGGCATGACGGTTTGTTCGCCTGTTTTGAACCTTCGTGGAAGAGTTTGGATGTTCGCGCGCCGTTGTCAACCGGCGCTGCTCAAGGAGACCACGCATGCCCGCGCTTGCAGCCTACGCCGCGCACCCGGAAGAAAGCCGCGGCCGGCTTTACGAGGAGCCGGCTTGCCCTACGCGCACCGTCTATCAGCGCGACCGCGACCGCATCGTGCATTCGACCGCGTTCCGCCGGCTCATCCATAAGACGCAGGTTTTCATCTATCACGAGGGCGATCATTACCGCACGCGGCTGACGCATAGCTTGGAGGTGGCGCAGATCGCGCGCACGCTCGGCCGCGCGCTCGCGCTCAACGAAGACTTGGTCGAGACGATTGCGCTCGCCCACGACCTTGGCCACACGCCCTTCGGGCATGCCGGCGAAGACGCGCTGAACGCAGCGATGCAAGCCATTGGCGGCTTCGACCATAATGCGCAGAGCCTGCGCATCGTGACGCATTTGGAGCACCGCTATGCGGCGTTCCGCGGGCTGAACCTGACCTGGGAGACGCTGGAGGGCATCGTCAAGCACAACGGTCCGCTTACCGATGCGGACGGCCTACCCATCGGCCGCTATGCAGAAAAAGGACTGCCGCATGCCATCCGCGAGTTCGCGCAGGTTCAGGACCTCGGGCTTGGCACCTATTGCTCGCTGGAGGGCCAGATCGCGGCTGTGGCCGACGATATCGCCTATAACAACCACGACATCGACGACGGATTCCGCGCGGGCTACATCGCGGTCAGCGAGCTAGAAGAGGTGCCGATGGCCGCGCGCGCGATTGCCGCCGTCCGCGCCCGCTACGGCGATATGCCCGGCGCAACGCTCGTCTGCGAGATGAACCGGCGCATGATCGCGGCCATGGTGGAGGACGTGCTGGCCGCGAGCCGGGCCAGGATCGAGGCTGCCGCGCCGCGCTCCAGCGGCGATGTGCGCGCGTTGAAGGCGCCGCTTGCGGACTTTTCCGCGGCGATGGCCGCCGATATCGCCGGCTTGCGAAGCTTCCTGATGGAGAGGGTGTACCGCCATCCCGCCATTACGGAGAAAATGGCGAACGCGCAGGCGATGCTGCGCGAGCTTTACGATTATTTCTCCGCGCACCCCGAGGCCATGCACGCCGATGCGGAGCTATGGCCCGCGTTCGCCGCCGGGGATGCGGCCGGCCGCCAGCGCGCGGTTGGCGATTTCGTCGCCGGCATGACGGATATGTACGCGCTCAAAACCCACGCCGCGATTTTCGGCTCTCTCGCCGCCAAGTGAGACGCTTAGCCGCCGCTACAAGCCGCCACAAGTTTTTAGCGGTTTGTTAGTCATGTCCGGGGGATAACCTGCTAATCCTTTCGATTTCCGGGGGCTGAGGGCAGCGGCACGCGTTTACTTTTTGGCGTGCGCGCCGCACACCGGAAGCTCCTCCAGCCCGCGCTGCCCGATCCCGCAGCCTCCCTGCCGGCAACCGCCCTGGTCCCGCTCCCGATCCTGCAAATAACGCCATTCAACGCCTCCCGGCCGCCTCGCGCCTTCCCCATGGCTCTATCGTGAACCATAGCTCCTTACCGATGTGCTAATGCCGCGCAGCGCAATCGTTTGCCCAGCCGGACGAGGCTTTCCGCCACTCCCGGCCGGCGCCTGAAGGAAGAACTCGCTGCGGAGGAGCCCAAGCAAAACTTCGCAGGAGTTCGCTTTCTATTTTGCACGCGCGGCTCCCGCAGACCTTTGGAGCCGGCGCCGGCAGCATTTCCCCGAAAATTCTCTTCCTTGCATACTGTGGCGTCTGCATTTTTTAAATACTCGCAAACCCATATCTTCTGCCAATACATCGCTACGAGCTTGACTTTCTTCCCCTCGCGGCGCGCAGCCAAGAAAAGGCCGTTCTGGCAACGGACACTCTCTATACGGACGAATAAGCGTTTGATATTAAAGAACTAACCTGTGCTTGCTGTTAACTATTTCTGCAACTCCAGGTTTGGATTCGTGGTTAACGCGCGCAACAATCTAATATTAACGGGTATTTTGGAATCGTAGAATTCGACCTAAAGTGGCAAAAGATTCGCAGAAAGACGGCGGCGGAAAAGATGGCGCGTGCCCATTTACCAACCGAAAATTTACCATGGTACGCCCCTACGGCTGTCTATACAGTCGACACGCAGTAAGGCGGGCGATAGCGCTCCTACGAAGGCACGATCCCAGAAACCGCACCTGCCGCTCAAAAATCTGACGCTGATACCCCGTGCCTCACGTCGCTATGGGTCGATCCCTGCCGTTCAAGATATCCGAACCGTAGTCTGAAGGCCCCTGATAAGCGAAAACGGGCCAGCTGGGGTGAGGCGGCCCGGCGCCGGCGGCGGCGGGTATGACGCGGGACGGTTGCGCTGGCTTGGCCGGGCCGCCAAGCGTGGAGCGCCTGGGCTAAGACCGAGCCCGCCAGACGCAAGATGCTGGCGGCGTCCATCGCGCGAAGGACGGCAAGCACAGCGTGACAAGCGCGCCCGGCTATCTGGCTGGATAGCGCGCGGCGGGCCAGCGGGCGCGGCAATGCCGGGGCTCGATTTTCCGCCGGCGGCGCGGGCGTTTCGCCGCGCGGCTTGTTGGGAAATGTACACGCATGGCCAAGTTTCATAACTTCATCCTGCTCCGCACTGGCAAAACTCGCGCCGCATGCCTCCGGGGCGCGCCCATCTTCGTTGCCGTATTGTTCGCATGTAGCTTGCGTGGACCTTGCCGCTGCGCAGCCTTACAACTTATTCGCGCAGCTCCGCCTGAATTATCGGAAAACTTGTGGAAAAACCCTCCTGTTCTGGTTGCGTTCACGCCGGATCGCTACCATCATTAGGCCATCCGCAATTCACTTTCGTATCGCCAGGCATAGTGGCGGCACGCCTGCGGAGTTCTTTGAAAAGTAGCCGTGTAGTGGAGACTTAGATGTACGCGATCGTCTTCGGCCGCGCCGGGACGCCGGCGCCGCCGTTCTGTCCCCGCCCGCAACGAGGAACCGCTTCATGATCGAATGACGGATAAGCTGGCGTTTACGCGGCGAGTGCCGTCCTCCACACCGCAGTACGGCCGGGGACATGAAACACCAATTCGAGAGGAGCGCTTAACTCCAGATAAGAGACGCTGCCGCAAACGGCCCGTAAGTCAGCTCACGGCCTAATGCCACCTAATTTAATGCCGGCGGGCTTGCTTGGAGAAAGACTAAGCCCGCACCCGCGAAGGCGGGCGATGAAGGGGGCGTTGCGAAGCAAACGCCTGGATTTGGTATAAGCCGGGATCTATGGAAACTGATGCAAGTTGCCCCACGCCGCCCACACCCGTGGCTTTAGCTGTAGCGCAAAGTTGTCCAGCAGCTTCTCCGGGGCAAAAGCCACTGCCAGGACCTCACGCCCCTTTTCCATCACAAGGCGAAAGGTCTCGGCGCCGCACAACTCATATTTCGCCAGCTCCTCGCCCTCCAGCATCAGGCGCACTGTAAGTTCTCGGTATGACGGAGCGATGCGGCACCGTACTTCGATCCCATTTCGCACAGTCTGGAAATCGAGGGTGTTGTAGACCCAGGGTGCCTCAGGATCGAGGACAACGGGCTCGGCTTCGAAAAACGCAACGAGTTCATAATCGGGCGGAAATTCCCGTATCATATCCTCGCGTTAGCCCTTCAGCTTGTCGAACAAATCCATCGGAACCGGGAACACGATGGTGGATGCCCGCTCGCCCGCGATATCGTGCAACGCGGCGAAATAGCGGAGCTGCATCGCGGCCGGCACCGGCGACAGCATCTTGCCGGCCTCGACCAGCTTCTCGGCCGCCTGCTGCTCGCCTTCGGCATTGATGATCTTGGCGCGGCGCAGGCGCTCGGCTTCGGCCTGCTTCGCAATGGCCCGGATCATGTTCTCGTTGAGGTCGACGTCCTTGATCTCGACGTTCGAAACCTTGATGCCCCAGGGGTCGGTATGCCGGTCGAGGATCGTCTGAATGTCAACGTTGAGCTTGTCGCGCTCGGCCAAAAGCTCGTCCAGCTCATGCCTGCCGAGCACGGAGCGCAGCGTTGTCTGCGCGAGCTGGCTCGTCGCCGCCATATAGTTGGCGACGTTGATGATGGCGCGCTCCGGATCGACAATGCGGTAATAGATGACCGCATTCACCTTCACGGAGACGTTGTCGCGCGTGATCACGTCTTGCGGCGGAACGACATCCACGACGGTACGCAAGTCCGTTTTCATCACCTGCTGGATCACCGGCACGATGATCACAAGGCCGGGCCCGGCGACCCTGGTGAAGCGCCCCAGCGTAAACACAACGCCGCGCTCGTATTCGCGGAAGATGCGAATTGCCATGGCGAAAAACCAAAGCACAATCAAGGCCAGAAAGATGAAGGGAACGATATTCTGGGCGAATGTTTCAACCGGCATGACCGTCTCAATCCTTATATTTCTTGCCAACGCATAGTTTCATTTCGTGCCAACCACGAGCGTCAGGCCATCGAGCTTTTGCACCGCTACTCTCTGTCCTGCCACGAATTCCTTGCCGCCCCGCGCGTGCCAGCGCTCGCCTTGGGCCCAAACGTAGCCTTCGCCATCCTGCCAGCTCAAGACAACCGCCTCGCTGCCCGTCAATTGCTCGGCGCCGCTGACCGCCTTTCGCCTTTGCGAGCGCCAGACAAAGCCCATGAGCAGCACGAAAAATCCGGCGCTAATTGCAGCCATGGTAGCAATGACGCTGTAGGATACGCGGTAGGCAGGGATGTTGGTGTCGATGAGCATCGCCGCGCCGATGACGAAAGCGGCGATCCCGCCGAAGCCCAGAATGCCGAAGGTGGGCATGAACGCTTCGGCGATCATGAAAGAGATGCCGAGCACCACCAGCGCAAGTCCGGCGTAATCGAGCGGCAGTTCCGAAAGCGCATAGAGCCCGAGAACCAGGCAAATCGCGCCGATGACGCCCGGGGCAACGGCGCCGGGGCTCATCAGCTCGAAGATCAGCCCGTAGGTGCCGATCAGCATCAGGATCAGCGCCACATTGGGGTTGGCGATGGCGCCAAGCGCTTTGGTCATGAAGTCCGGCTCGATAGGCACAACCTCGATGCCGGCGGTCCGCAGCGTGCGTTCCTGGCCCGCTATCGCAACCTTGCGGCCATTGAGCGCCTGCAACAGCGCCTGGATATCCGGCGCAACCAAATCGATGGCATGCTGCTCAAGAGCTTCCCGCGCATTCAGCGTTGCTGCTTCGCGCACGGCCTTCTCGGCCCAGTCGGCGTTGCGGCCCCGAAGCTCGGCGAGGCCGCGGATCAAGGAAACGGCGTCGTTCGCTGCCTTGGTTTCCAGGGTAGGCAGCGGGGCAGCCACGGGCTTTGTCTTGTCTTCGCCCTTGCCCTTTCCTTTCTCTCCGGCCGGCTGCGGCTCGTTCGTGGAAGGCAAACCGGGCAGGCCACCGATCTGTACAGGCGTTGCCGCGCCTATATTCGTTCCTGGCGCCATGGCCGCTATGGAGGTTGCATAGAGTATGTAAGTGCCCGCGCTTGCTGCATGCGCGCCGGAAGGGGCGACGTAGCCCACGACCGGGACGGGGGACGCCAGAATAGTCTCGATAATCTCGCGCGTGCTGCTGAGTAAGCCGCCGGGCGTATCCAGCCTGAGGATAAGTATCTCCGCCTGCCGCTTGCGTGCTTCGTCCACGGCGCTCTGAACGTAGTGCGCGGTTGCCGGGCCTATCACGCCCGTTACCGCGGCGAGCGCGGCAACACGATGCGGCGCTTCGCTGCCATTTTGCTGTGCCCGCGCGCTTGGCATCGCGGAAAGCGCGATAAGCAAAGCGAGAAGCAATCGATGAACGGAATAACATCCGTACACGGGCCTTCTCCTTCAGCGCCGCGCGATCATGCGGGACGGCCGCCGGTCCCGCATTTCCGAAAGCATAATAATCAATTAAGAGGCTTACCGCAATGTTTAGTGCCGAGCGTTGCGGCTGCTGCTTGCAAGCGCTTAAGCGAACGTCCACTTAAGCCGCCTTTATCCGCGCGGCGTGGAAGGCCCTGCGATCATCCAATAGACGCCGCCCGCAACGAACCCCGCAATGGCGAGCGCCGCGGCGGCTTGCGCATTTCCTGCCATATTGGTCTGCTGCCATAACGCAGCCGCGAGTACTGCGGTAAGCGCGCCGGTTGCCCCGGCGTAGAACAGCAACAGGCGCGTTTTGAAAATCTCGCTCAAGAGGACGCCCGCGATCCCGGCCGCCAGGAACAGCGCCGAGCCGCCGTCGATATTGCGAACCGCCTCCTCCATCACGCGCACCAGCTTAGCAAATTCGCCATCGGACGATGCGGCCTCGAACGCCTCGAGCTGCTGCATTATCTTTATAGCGTTGAACGCAAGAAGGGAAACCCATCCGATAGCCCCGGATAACGCAATCGCGAACAGCACTCGCAGGATATGCGTAAAGCTCATTGGCCTGTCTCGCTCCTATTGCGCATTTGCCCCGGCCTCGCCAGCGCCCCGCAAACTGCTCGCCCGCAGCTTTTCGCTCGCCGATTTAAGCTGGCCGCACGCCGCCATGATGTCGCGCCCGCGCGGGGTGCGGATCGGGCTCGCATAGCCCGCGCGGTTGACGATATCCGCGAACCGCTCGATCTGCGCCCAATCGGAGCACTCATAGCGCGTGCCGGGCCACGGATTGAAGGGGATTAAATTGATTTTCGCCGGAATTTTGGCCAAGAGGCGCACCAGCTCCTTGGCCTCGGCGACGAAGTCGTTCACGCCCTTCAACATGACGTATTCGAAGGTGATCCGGCGCGCGTTGGAAAGCCCCGGATAGTTGCGGCAGGCGTCCAAAAGCGCCGCAATCGGATATTTGCGGTTGATCGGCACCAGCTCGTCGCGAAGCTCGTCGCGCACGGCGTGCAGCGAAATCGCCAGCATCACGTTCATCTCCGCGCCCGCGCGCCCGATCATCGGCACCACGCCGGAGGTCGAAAGCGTGGTGCGCCGCTTCGAGAACGCAAGCGCGTCAGGGTCGGTGGCAACCGTGATGGCGGCTTTCACATTGTCGAAATTGTAGAGCGGCTCGCCCATGCCCATCAGCACGATGTTTGTGATCTTGCGCTCCGCATCGGGGATGCCGTGGCTGCTCGCTGGGGCGCTGGCTCCGGGCCAGTCGCCGATGCGATCGCGGGCGACGAGGATTTGGCCAAGAATCTCGGAGGGCGTGAGATTGCGCACGAGGCGCTGCGTCCCGGTATGGCAGAACGTGCAGGTGAGCGTGCAGCCGACTTGGCTCGAAATGCAGAGCGTGCCGCGATCCGGCTCAGGGATATACACCGTCTCGATTTCCGGCGCGCGCTCAGCCGTCGCTTGCGGCTCTAGCCTTAGCAGCCATTTCCGCGTGCCATCCTCAGAGACCTGCTCCGCCGCGATTTCGGGCCGCGCCAGCGTAAAGCGGGCATCGAGCTCAGCACGCAAGCTCTTGGCGACATTGGTAAGCTCGCCGAAATCCCGCGCGCCACGGGCGTAGAGCCAGTTCCAAAGCTGCGCCGCGCGCATCTTGCTTTGCGCCTCGGGCACGCCCGCCGTGGCCAGCGCCGCCATCAGCTCGGGCTTGGTCATGCCCGCAAGCGAGGGTCTTGAGGGCGTGGGTGCCGTTGCAGCTACCCGGTCTTCGAGAAGAGTTGTCATGTCAGCAGAAATAGAAGAACGGGGCCTTCTGCACAAGCGGCAGGAAGGCCGCCCCGCATTCGCCAATTTGCCGGCTTAGAGGGCAGGCAGTAATCGCGCAGGCCAAGTGCTGTCCGTAAGCCAAAATCTGAAAGGTGCGCCTCATGCCGAAGCAGGAAGCCTTGGAAAATGGGATACTTGTGAGCCTCACGCCGCAGGAGGCCAAAGAGCGGTTCGACGCCAGCCAGATCGTGATTATCGACGTGCGCACACCGGTTGAATATGCCTTCGAGCACATTCCAGGCGCGATGCTGTTCCCCATGTCGGGGTTCGATCCTGCCAAACTGCCCGTGGGGAGCAGCAAACCGCTCGTCTTCCATTGCGGTTCGGGCAAGCGCTCCACCATGGTGGCGAAGAAGTGCATCGCCGCCGGCATTGGCGAGGTGACGCACATCGATGGCGGGCTGGAGGCCTGGAAGAAGGCGGGGCTCAAGTTCGCGACGACCGATTTTGCCACAGGGCACATGGTTCAAAAGACGATGCCAGTCGAAGCCAAATCGTGAGCCGGCATTACTAAACAATCATTCCTGGGTTGCGCAACGAATGCCCGGCAGCCTACTATGGGTCGATTCCGGAAATTGAGGCGGGAGAAACCAACGCCAGCACTACCTCCAACTCCGGAAATCGCGCTCAACACCTGACAAGGGGATCCATTCAGATTAACTGGGGTATGCAAAGGCTCTTGTGAGCCGATGTACGGTCCCGTTGTACAAACGGCCACGACACCGCCCCACAAGGGGCCGTTACCGAATGTCGCAATTGCGACAATTAGGTGATAATGTTGGTGTCAGCCGATCCAATGAGACGAACGTAGCCAACTGGGTGCATCGTGGAGATAATGATCGATAATATTAATATTATTGAAGTGCCCGCCGATCTTGTGGTACTCAAGTATGCTGATGAGTTTTACGGAGCTGATAAAGCAATAGCAAATATTCTTTCATTTGATGGGGGCGTGGAAGCAGGCAGTGCTCGCCTGATCTCGGGAGCTGGTCTAGCCGCCACAGAGGTTCTTTTCCTTGGTGTCGGTCCACTTCGGAATTTTCGCTATGAACTCATTCAAGAGTTCGGGCGCCGCGCTATAGATTTTGTACGAAAACATCCCCGTCCAATACGCCACATCGCATTAACAGTTCATGGCGCGGGCTACGGTCTTGATCTGGAGCAATCATTCCTTTCGATGATCGCAGGAGTCGTATCTGAGTATAATAAAGCAGAATGCCCTCTTCAAAGACTAACCATCGCTGAGTTTTCGAAGGAGCGTTGCAAGTCACTCGAAGATATTTTGCATGCGCATCTTCAAGAATTCGGCCTTTCGGCTGGCGGGCAACGCTCGACCGTCACCATTGGAACGGGAGCAGGGACTAGTCTGAACAGCTGCTCAAGATCGAGTGACATCATTGATTTTGGGGCTCGTGCTGAGGAAATACCTCGCCTGTTCGTTGCCATGCCATTCGCGGAAGAGTTTTTGGACGAGTTCTATATAGGCTTTCACGAGGCTGCAAAGTCAAATGACTTTATTTGTGAGCGATTAAATCTTGAGTCATTTGCGGGAGATATCGTTACCGAAATAAGAAATAGAATAATTGGCAGCTGTGGTGTTGTTGCCTTGCTTAATAACATGAATCCAAACGTATTTTTGGAGATCGGGTTTGCCTGGGCGCACAGAAAGCCAACAATACTTGTTGCAAAGGATGGCATTAGGCTTCCGTTTGACGTAAGCGGCCACAGATGCATTCGATATCGTAATATTGTCGAGCTACGAAAAACGCTAAGGACACTCCGAACAATAACTGAATCGCGATCTGCGACCGTTTGACTCAATTTGCTGGGATTCCGCGCCCCGGCAAACAGATGTATGCCGGCCCCATGATCGATGAAGACGCAATTCGCTACCGCTGGGAAACAGTTGGCAGCAATCTTGATGAACGGGGGCGGCGCATGTTCGCCGCGGCCGAGGTACGAACCGCTGGCTGGGGCGGTCTGGCGATTGTCGCGGGGATCACTGGGCTTGCACGTTCGACGATCAATCGCGGCGAGGACGATCTTGATGCGGAGCCCCTGGCGAAGGGACGGATTCGCCGTGCTGGCGGCGGACGCAAGGCGGTGAGCGAGAACGATCCGGAGCTGATTCCGGAACTGAAGCGGCTTGTCGCGCCCGCAACGCTGGGCGATCCCATGCGGTCGCTGATCTGGGTCTCGAAGAGCATGGACAAGCTGGCTGACACGCTGACGGCGATGGGCCATTCGATTAGCGCCGATACCGTGGACAAGGAGCTGAAAAAGCATGGTTTTTCTCGCCAGTTCAATCGCAAAACGAATGAAGGCTCGCGGCATCCGGAACGGAACGCGCAGTTCGAACACATCAATAACAAGGTCATTGCGGCGCAGGCGGCACGGCAACCGGCGATTTCGGTCGATACGAAGAAGAAGGAACTGGTTGGCAACTACAAGAATGGCGGCTCCGATTACCGGCCTAAGGGCGATCCTCTGCGTGTGAACGTGCACGATTTCGCCGATAAGGAATTGGGCAAGGCTGTGCCCTATGGCGTCTACGACGTGGCGGCCAACACCGGGTTCGTCAGCGTAGGTATCACGAGCGATACGGCCGAGTTCGCCGTCGAGGCCATCCGCACTTGGTTCGGACGCATGGGGCGCCAACGCTATCCAAAAGCACGCGAGCTAACGATCACGGCAGACTGCGGCGGTTCAAATGGTGCGCGTGTGCGGCTCTGGAAGGCCGAATTGCAGAAACTCGCCGATGAGACGGGGCTTGTGCTCCATGTCCTCCACTATCCGCCCGGTACATCCAAGTGGAATAAGATCGAGCACCGCATGTTTTGCCATATCACCCAGAACTGGAGAGGCCGCCCGCTGACAGACCGTCTCGCCATCGTCGAATTGATCGGCGCCACCACGACAAAGACTGGGCTGAAGGTCGAGTGCGTCCTCGATACACGAACCTACGAAAAGGGCATCCACGTCAGCGATGCCGAGATGGAGATGTTGAATATCGCAGGCGATGATTTTCATCCTGAATGGAACTACACCATCAAGCCTAGGCCGACCGCGAATTCGTAGCAGTTATTGTTCGGAGTATCCTAAGCGCCGAAATAGCATCACTGAAAGGACGTGGCATTCTCAAAGTCCACTCAGGACCACAGCTATAATGTTGCCGATGCCGTCGAGATCGGCTACCGCCGGTTATACCCTAGCAAGGGACGTTCCCGCGAATAGTTCGGGTGACCGCAAACGGCCTTATGCAGCAAAATTCACCCCACTGGCCGTTACCGTCACGACGCCTGGGAAGGCCATGCGTTGGGGAAGCCAAGAAACTCTGCTTAGTTCACGGCCATTGTCTGCGTCTGCGACTGCGTCTGGCCTGCCGGCGGAGGCGCGGCCGTATCGGTCTCCCCGGCGTAGCCGAAGAACGCCCGCCCGAGATCGTCCGTGAACTGAATCAGACTTAGCTGTATCCAATCGTTGAAACTGTGCAGGCTTTCGAGCAGGCGTTCATCCCGCCTCGCAGCGTTGAGGCCAGCGATCGTCGCCTCCACTTTCTCAGCCGCGTCTGCCGCGTTGCGTAAGCCGAAATTGCGGCGCAAGAGCTCGATCATCGCCTGGATTTCGGCGAGGCAAAATGCAAGCGAGCGCGGCAGGCACTGATCGAAGATCAGGAAGCCTGCGACTTCCTTCGGATCGATGTGGCGCGGGAAAATGCGCCGGTAGGAGTGGTAGGCCGAAGCCGCGCGCAAGAGGATCGTCCAGAAGGTGAAGTCGTAGCGCCCTTCGTCGCGCGCGAGCCCGGTGTGCTGTTGGGCGAAGCGTACATCGAGCAGCCGGCTGGTTTGGTCGGCGCGCTCCACCAACTGGCCGAGCCGGAAAAACGGCCAGGTTTCATCGCGGTAAAAGGTGCTTTCGGCGGCGCCGAGCTGCGCATAGCAGCCGCGCTTGATCGCCTCGCAGGTGCGCGACAGCCGCACTTCGGAGAAGTCGCCCGGCCCGAACGCGCCGAGCCGATTGTGGAAATCGTTCAGCCCATACCACATATCCGTGGACAGCATCGGCCGGAGCGCCCGCGCATTTTCCCGCGCCGCCCGGATCGAAGACTGGATCGAGCCCGGATTATCCGCGTGTGCCATATAAAAGCGGATCACGTTGTCCGCGCTTGCCTCCCCGAAGGCATCCGCGAACGCCTTTTCGTCCGAGTAAAGCGCCACGATCCAGGCCCAGGAATTGTCATCGCGCCCGCGCTGAAACGAAGTCTGCGTTTCAAGCACGCGCGCCAGGCTTTCCGCGCGCTCGAAATAGCGCGCCATCCAGAAGATGCTTTCGGCGTGGCGTGAAAGGAGGCTGCTCATCATCTCAGTCTTCCCTCAAGACCCAGGTGTCTTTCGTACCGCCGCCCTGGCTGGAATTCACGATAATCGAATTCTTGCGCAACGCCACGCGCGTCAGCCCGCCCGGCAGAAGCCAAGTTTCCTTGCCGGTAACGGCGAAGGGCCTGAGGTCCACATGGCGGGGCTCCACGCCATCCTCCTCCGTCAGCGTCGGGCAAACGGAAAGCTCGATCATGGGCTGGCTTATGTAGTTCGCTGGATCGGCCTTCAATTGCTCGCGGGCCAGCTCGATCTCGGCCTTCGACGCTTTCGGCCCGACGCAGATGCCATAGCCGCCGGACTCGCCTACCGGCTTCACCACCAGCTTATCCATATTTTCGAGCGTATAGGCCAGCGCGTCCGCCTCGCGGCAGATATGGGTTTCGACGATGGGCAGCACCGGCTCCTCGTCCAGGTAATAGCGGATAATACGCGGCATGTAGGCGTAGACCGCCTTGTCGTCGCAGACGCCGGTGCCGACGGCATTGGCAAGCGTGACCGTGCCCTTCCGCACCGCACGCATGAGCCCTTTGACGCCCAGCACGCTCTCGGGTCTGAAAACTTCGGGGTCGAGGAAGTCGTCGTTGAGCCGGCGATAGATCGACATGAACGGGGGCCGGCCCGGACGACGGTGTGCATGAATACCCGGTCGTCCTCCACGAAGAGATCGCGGCCTTCCACCAGCGGGACGCCCATCTCGCGCGCCAGGAAGACATGCTCGAAATAGGCCGAATTGAAGATGCCGGGCGACAGCAGCACGATCTGCGGATCGGGCACGCCCGCCGGCGCGATCTCGATCAGCTCGTCGCTGCAGCTGCACGCCGTACTCCGACACGCTTTGGATGGCGAAACCTTCCATTAGGTCGGGGAACGCACGCTGCATCAGGTGGCGGTTCTCGACCACATAGGAGACGCCCGACGGTGTGCGCGCGTTGTCCTCCAGCACCGTGAAGTCGCCGGCTCTCGTCGCGCATGATATCGGTGCCGCGATATGGACGTAGGTGCCGCAAGGCGGGTCGTAAGCCTATCATCTCGGCCGGTAGTTCGGGTTGCCCAGCACCAGCTCCGGCGGAACGATGCTGTGCTTCAGGATCTTGCGCTCGTGATAGACGTCCCACAGAAACAAGTTGAGCGCCTTGATGCGCTGCTTCATGCCGCGGTCGATCTGCGCCAATCGGAGGCGGTGATAACCCGCGGGATGACGTCGAACGGCAGGATGCGGTCGATCGCGGAGCGGTCGGAGTAAACCGTGAAGGTTATGCCGAGTGTAAAAAGCTCCCGCTCCGCATCCCCGGCCCGCTCGCGAAGCTTGCCAAGCTCGATTTCCTGAAGGCGCTGCCACAGCGCGGCGAGGTGCCGGTTCTGGCGTTCCACGGAGCCCTTCAGCTCGCAATAATACCGGCCAGGATTGTAACCGTCGAGGGTTCCTGTGGCCGCCAGTTTCTCTAAAGCTGCTATCGTCGCCATCTTCATTTCGCGGCTACGTTTATGAGCCGCCCCCGCTGGCCCGAGCCGAGGTCAAGCCGCCGCTGCAAATCGCTGAAAAGCTTAGCACAACAACATGCTGCGCCCGTACATAAATCTAGGCCAAAATGTTGTGCAAACTGCACGCAACTGTGCACAGTCTTTGCGCAGAAGGCGGGGAGATTCACTGCGGCCGGGGTACGTTGCGGGACTAATACGAAATCCGGTTGATTGCTTCCCAAAGTCCCCCCTCATCCTGTCCTTCTCCGCGCAAGCACGCCTTGGCGTGCTTGCATCTTTTGCTGCCGCACCCGCAAGCGGGTGCGGACGGGGAGAAGGGACGCCTGGAACAATCCGCAGCGTGAATTCTAGCGTCCTCTCTCCCATCCGCATCCGCTTGCGGATGCGGATACTCTCCCAGCAAGCTCGCCAAGGCGAGCTTGCTGGGAGAGAGACAGAGTGAGGGGGTCTTTGCGGGGGCTGGCGAAGCAATCAGCGGATTTGATATGACCTGGAGCGCCATATCCGGGCAATCCTCCGCCCCGCACAAAACCGCGCAAAAGGCCATAACCAAAATCTCAAATGCGATTCCCGTGCCGGGGCTGCGGCGAACCTGCTTCCGGCGGAGGCCGCTACGCCAGCGAAGCCCAGGCCAGCGCCGGCACGTCCGCGATGTGGAGCAATTTTAGTCCGATTTAGTATAAATATTTTGTCTGGCGTAAATTGCGTATCAGTATTACGTTTTGCTTTGTATCATTTAGGACTAATACTAATAGACGGTAGATGCTTTGCTATCTTATGCCAAACACGGTAACAAGGGAGCTACTGTTTAGCCTCAGATGCACTCTGAATCAAGCGAGAACTTCCAGCGCAAAGCTGCCCGGTTGCTAAAAAGCCGCATCGCTGTCTTTGGTGCCGCGATTATGGGCGCTATGTGCGTACTTGTTACGGTAGCGGTTCTAAAGGAACGCGAGGCCGCCTTGGAGCAAGCGCGCATCGAGGCTGCCACTCTGTCCGCGAGCTTCGAGCAACAAATTAGCGGCACGCTCAATGGACTTACCGGCGCCATGGAGCTGCTAAAAGATCGTATCGAAAAGGAGGGGCCGGATTTCGATATCGACGCTTGGAAAGCGAAAGTTCCCGAGCTTCTAAGCCCCGCCATCCAAATCGTGCTTGTGGACGCCCAAGGCAAAGCGCGGGCAGCGGCTCCAGAGCAAGACCCGAACCGCGTTTACCCCTCAGAGCGCGATTTCTTCGCCGCCCATCGCCACGATCCTCATCCAGATTTTGTTGTCGAGCCTCGGTCTGGAAAAATATCCATGCGTCTGGCGATCCCGGCAAGGGCGAACCCCGATACGGCAGGCGGCCAATTCTCTGGCGTTATCAAGTTTTCGCTCAATCCGGAGTTCCTTGCGGCTTTGCGCCGGAAAGTGCTGCTCGGGCGGACAGCTTCAATCGACGCCGTTGACGCCGCCGCGGGCAGCGGCGGAGCCGTCTTGACGCGGAACGCGCAGGCAGCGGACCCCGGCCGTTCCGCGAGTGCCATCCCGGCCGAAGTATTCGAGGCGGCAAAGCTCGCGGGGCTGGACGAGGCTGGCGAATATTCGAGCTGGAGCCCGGCAGGCGGAACGAGGCGGTTTTATCATTGGCGCAAGGTGCCCGGATATCCCCTGTTCGTTGTCGCCGGGATCGGGGAAGCCGAGGCGCTCGCCGAGCCGGGCAACCAGACACTGTTCATAATCGGTATCGGCGTCGCCGCTTTAAGCCTTCCGCTGATCATGATGTTCATGCTCAACCGCGAGATCTCCCAGCGCGTCGAACACGCCGTGGCGCTCGATCAGGAAAGCGAGAAGGTGCATATCGAGCGCGCGGCGCTGCTCGCCATAACCGGCGAACTGGCGAAAGAGCGCATCAAGCTGCGCCGGTCGAACAAGGAACTCGTCTTGGCGAGGCGGCGGGCGGAGGAAGCGAACCGGGCGAAGTCCGTCTTTCTTGCGAATATGAGCCACGAACTGCGTACGCCGCTGAATGCCGTCCTCGGATTTTCGGAAATCATCCGCGACCGGCTCTTCGGCGACGACGCGTCGCGCTATGCCGAATACGCCGCCGACATCCACCGCTCAGGCGCGCATCTTCTCAACATCGTCAACGACATCCTCGACGTGACACGGATCGAGGCCGGGAAATTCGAGCTGCGCGAGGAAGCGGTTCAGCTCGCGGCACTCGTGGAAGAAAGCCTGCTCGCGGTCGAACCTCAGGCTGCGAAAGGCGGCGTTTCGCTCAAGCGTTCGCTCTCCGGTACCGGCGCTCTTATACACGGCGATAACACCAAGCTGAAGCAAATACTTATAAACCTGCTTTCGAACGCAATCAAATTCACGCCCCCGGGCGGGTCGGTCGAGCTCGCCGCCCGCGCGGATGCCGGCGGAGGCTTGATCGTGACCGTGCGGGACACCGGAATCGGTATGGCGAGCCATGAAATCCAGGATGCGGTGCAGCTGTTCCGGCAGGTGGATAGCAGCCTCGCCCGGCGTTACGAGGGAACGGGGCTGGGGCTGCCGCTGGCCATTCAGCTGACTGAATTGCACGGTGGAACCTTGACCGTCGATAGCAGCCCTGGGCGCGGAACCATCGTCACGGTGCGCTTCCCAAGCGAGCGCATTGAATGGGAAGCCGGCCAGGCCCCGGAACAGGCCGCTGCGTGAGCTAGTACCCGGAATCAGTGATCTGCACAACGCGCATTACCCCTCATCCTGTCCTTCTCCCAATGGGAGAAGGAACGCCTTCTCAACGGCTGCGAGCGAGTTCCCTCTCCCTGTGGGAGAGGGCTAGGGTGAGGGGTAATGCCCTATGAATATAACTCATCCTTCAGCGATAGTGGGTACTAGGCCGCGCGGCATTGCCAATGCTTACACCATCGGCCCCCAAAACTTGGCGATCAACCCGCGCACCGCTGCCGCCTCGCCGGCCCCGTTAACGCCAGCGCGAAACTCCGCCGCGCCCGGCAGACCCGCGCTGTACCAGCCGAGATGCTTCCGCGCGATCCGCACCCCCGCGCGCTCGCCGTAATACGCCAGTATGCCCTCGAAATGCTCCATTACCGTTTCGAATTGCACGCGCAACGTGGGCCTGGCCGGTGCGGCGTCCCCGCGTAAGAATGCCGCCACCTGTGCGATGATCCACGGGCGACCATAAGCCCCGCGCCCGATCATCACGCCATCGGCCCCGGACAACGCCAGCGCGCGCGCCGCATCGGTACCGCTGCGAATGTCGCCGTTCAGCACGACGGGAATGGAAACCGCGCGCTTGACCTGCCGCACAAAGCCCCAGTCGGCCTCGCCGCTGTAGAACTGGCAGCGCGTGCGGCCGTGCACGGTGACCATGGCGATCCCGCAGTCCTCCGCGATTTTCGCCAGACGCGGCGCGTTGAGCCGGTCCGGGCTCCAGCCCATCCTCATCTTGAGTGTCACCGGCAGCTTCACCGCCTTCACCACCGCCTCGAAAATTTTCGCCGCATGTGCCTCGTCGCGCATCAGCGCCGCCCCCACGAGGTCTTTGACCACCTTTTTCACCGGGCAGCCGAAATTGAGGTCGACGATGTCCGCTCCTCGGTCCTCGGCCAGACGGGCTGCTTCGGCCATGATTTCGGGCTCGCGGCCCGCCAGTTGCACCGCCAGAAGGCCCTCGTCCGCCTCCCGCTCCGACATTCGCAGCGTCTTGCGGTGCTCGCGGATCACCGCCTTGCTGGCGAGCATCTCGGTCACAACCAGCTCCGCTCCGAATTTCCGGACGATGCGGCGGAATGGCCTGTCGGCGACCCCGGACATCGGCGCAAGAATAACCGGGCATTCCAGCGTCACTGCGCCGAGCCGGATGGGCTGCAATCGCAAGCCCCCTTCTGTGAAATGCGCCGCGTTATCGAGCATGGGCCGGAACCTAGCATTTTGCCGCCATGGAACAGGCTGGACCGGGTAGCCATCCGTCAGCGATAGGTTTTCCATCTCCAAATACAACTCACCATTGCAATGACATTTAATCGGCCTATCGGCCTCCGGTATAATCGAGTACTTCATCGAACTCTCAACTACGCTAACGCTCTTTTAAGCGATCCCGCGGGCATACGGTTACTATACTCTGTAATTCAAAACTGCTTTGCGGCTGGCCATAAGATGGCAGCAGCCAAACGGGAACGCAACCGGAACGCAAGAGGTTATCCACAACCAAACCGGGAAACGATGCCGCAATCCACAAGCAAAACGGGCAGGTGCGGCGAAACAAGGTTCGCGCAAGCAATGTGAACAATAAGGGAACAACGAGGCGCGTGCCGGGATAGTGCGGCGCAAGGTCTTGTGAGTGCGGATGTAGGAGAGTGTTATGAAATTTGGCTATGCGTGGACATCCGGCGAGACGCCCGCGCCACCGGAAAAACGAACCCGGCATTACCGCGCCCGCCGGCCTGCCTGCGGAATTCGAATTGGGCCGCCTCACCCCAACGGGCTCGTTTCTGCTTGTTGGGAGGCTTCAGAATCCGGTTCGGATATCTTGAATGGTGGGTAGCGACCCCTAGCAGCTGCTGGGGCATTCGTTGGGCAAGCCAGGAATGTTTGCTTAGCGCTGCCGGGTTGCGCGACGCCTGGAGCCGGTTTACAAGAGCGGAATCCGCAGATTTTGAGAGGGCTTAACGCCTTGTTCAACCCTATGTCCGGCGATGCCGGTGAGCGCCACGATTGGACGCGATCTGAGGCTGAAGCCCTGTACCAAGCCCCGTTCAACGACCTCCTCTTTCTGGCCCAAACCGTGCACCGGCGCCATTTCGATCCGAACAGGGTGCAAATGAGCAGCCTTCTTTCCGTGAAGACGGGCGGCTGCCCCGAGGATTGCGCCTATTGCGGCCAGTCCGCGCATCACGAGACCGGGCTTACCGCCTCCAAGCTGATGGAGGTCGAGCGCGTGATTGCGGAGGCGCGCAAGGCGAAAGCGGCGGGTGCGACGCGCTATTGCATGGGCGCGGCGTGGCGCAACCCCAAGGGGCGCGATTTCGACGCGATTTGCGCGATGGTGGAGGGCGTGAAGGCGCTCGGGATGGAAACCTGCATGACGCTGGGCATGCTCACCCATGGCGACGCGGAGCGGCTCAAGGGCGCGGGCCTCGATTACTACAATCACAACATCGATACGTCGGAACGCTATTATAGCGAGATCGTCTCGACGCGAAGCTTCGCTGAGCGGCTCGATACGCTCGATAACGTGCGCTCTGCCGGCCTCAAGGTCTGCTGCGGCGGCATCGTTGGCATGGGCGAGGGCGAGGCAGACCGGGTCGATATGCTGGTCACGCTCGCGAACATGCCCCGGCACCCCGAAAGCGTTCCGGTCAACCTGCTGATCCCGATTCCGGGCACGCCGCTTGAGGATGCGGAGCCGCTCGATCCGCTTGAGTTCGTGCGGACGATTGCGCTTGCCCGCATCATGATGCCGCGCTCGATGGTGCGGCTCTCGGCGGGCCGTGCCTCGATGAGCGATGAGCTGCAAGCGCTGTGCTTTTTGGCCGGCGCCAACTCGATCTTTCTCGGCTGCACACTTTTGACCGCCTGGCAATCCAGCCGAAGACAAGGATAGAGCGCTATTCTCGAAGCTGGGCCTGGCGCCGATGCTAGTGGAGGAAGCGCCAACGCCGGCTCAATCCTTGTGAAACGGCGATACCATGGAAAGAAGCGCTAAAGACATTCTTGAGGCTGCTTTCGCCGGCCGGGGTGCGCAGACTCCGGCAGGGGAGCAGCCTGCAAATACGAAGCCGGTGGCGCGCGTCAAACTCTTGCGCGCGAGGCTGCGGCTCACCCAAGAGCAATTTGCAAATCGCTACGGCATTCCTTTACCGGCGCTGCGCGATTGGGAGGAGGGCCGCGCCGAACCCGACCAAGCCGTCGAATCTTATATCGCCGCTATCGAAGCCGACTTATATCGCGACTATCGGCGACGGTCCTGATGGCCTCGCCAACGCCGGGGAAGCGGTAGCCAAGCAAGCGCTTGAACTGTGCTGCGTAAGCGGCTACGTCTGCGCCAAGACCGGGGAACGCATTTCGGATCGCTTGAAAGCCTTTGAAGACCGATGTTGTAAAGCGATCGGAGCATTGTTCTTCAAGTTCGGCAATGGAGCTCTTCCGTATGAAAAAAAAGCTTGTTTGGCTCGGCAAAGCTTTTCCCAATAGCCTCTTTCTCGCCATCAGCCTTCTATTATATCATTTTGTTTATGGCGCGTTCGCCGCTCAAAAGTGCGATTGCCCTTGCGCGAAGAGCAACAAAACGGCAAGCGCTGCTGAGAGCCCAACAGGACAGGTCACCATTTTGTGGCCCCGCGAAGACACCTTCCTGGGTAGTACGTTCCATTCTAAGATCGAAGTGCTGATTGACACGGCCGCCGCCGGTACGGTCGATTTCGATGCGCCGCTGACTGTGAGCGTTCCGAACGGCCCGCACAAACTCGTGGTGAAACAGAAGAACGGCGTTCTCGATAATTTATCGAAAACGTACGAGTCCCAGATCACGGTTTCCGCGCAAAATCCGCTCTATTTCCAAATCATCGATAAAGGGCTCAATATATACACCGCCGAACTTAACGCCGCTACGGCTCTAGCGTTGCTTTCGACCGGTCCGAAGATACCGAGCGGGACGGGAACAATTTATTTTTATTGGCCAAAAAGCGGGCTCAACATTGGCTTCCTCGACAATCTTAATACGGATTCGGCTGTGTTTCTGGACGGAAAACGCATTGGCGCTCTTACAAACGGCGACTATTTGATGGTAAAGGCCCCTTCCGGCGAGCATGTCCTGTCACTGGATATGAGCTTGTCATCCGGTCCAATGCTTAAGCAAAATCTCATTCTCGAGGGTGGCTCGACGCAATATTTTCACGTCGAAAAGCGTTTAGACTTCCATATATTTGAAGACTTGCCACAAGAATCCGCTGAATTTGCCAAGAAGGGGTTGCGGCAGCGAGAAGTGTCTGCGCAGTGACATGTCCATTCGTTTCAATGAAGCCTTATGAGGAGCTGCTGGCGGGACTTCAGGCGCGCGGACGGCTCCGGCAGCTCGCTCCCCCGGCGGGCCATGACTTCACCTCGAACGATTATCTGGGCCTCGCGGACTCGCCCGAGCTGAAACAGGCGATCCGGGAGGCTTTGGACCGCGGCGTTCCGGCGGGTGCGGGCGGGTCGCGGCTGCTTCGCGGCAATCATCCTGAGCACGTAGCGCTGGAAGAAGAAGCGGCGCAGTTTTTCGGCGCCGAATCCGCGCTTTACTTCAGCAGCGGGTTTGCCGCGAACTACGCACTGTTCGCTGCCCTGCCCCAGCGCGGCGATTTGGTGGTTTACGACGCGCTCATACATGCGAGCGCCCATGACGGCATGCGCGCGGGCCGGGCGGAAGTGGCCGAGGCCGCGCACAACGATGCGGCTGCTTTCGAGGATAAGATCCGCGCCTGGAGAGCGGCCGGCGGCAAGGGGCGCCCCTGGATCGCGGTGGAAAGCCTCTACAGCATGGACGGCGACCGCGCGCCGCTCCCGGACCTCGCCGAAATCGCGAGCCGGCATGACGGCGTGCTTGCGGCCGACGAAGCGCACGCCACGGGCGTTTTCGGGCCGGACGGGCGGGGTTTAAGCGCATGGCTCGAAGGGCGGCCGGATGTGGTCTCGCTCCACACTTGCGGGAAAGGGCTCGGCTCGGCGGGCGCCCTTCTCTGCGGGCCGCGTGTGTTCCGCGATTTCCTGGTCAACTATTCGCGGCCGTTCATTTACTCGACCGCGCCATCGCCGCTCACAGCAGCGGCAGTGCGCGCGGCCTTACGCCTTTGCAAGCGCGAGCCGGAGCGGCGCGAGCGGCTCGGGGGCCTGATCGAATTTGCAAACGCCGCGCTTGAAAGCCAGTGCGGCGTTCGCCCGGGCGGCTCGCAAATCCTGCCGGTGATCGCCGGCTCGACACCCGCGCCACAGCGCTCGCCGCTGCGATGCGCGCACACGGCTACGATATTCGCGCCATCCGGCCGCCGACCGTTCCCGAGGGCACCGCGCGGCTGCGGATCGCGCTCACGTTGAATATATCCGCTGGAATTGCCGCCGGGATGATCGAGGCGCTCCGCTTCGAGCTTGAACGCCTGGAGTAGCGAGCGTGCGCTTTGTTGTCACCGGCACGGACACGGGGGTTGGCAAGACCGTCTTTAGCGCGGCGCTGGCCGCAGCACTTGGCGCAAGCTATTGGAAGCCCGTCCAATCGGGACTTGAGGCCGGAACGGATAGCGAAACCGTGCGGCGCCTTTCCGGCTTGAGCCAAGATCGTATCCTGCCCGAAGCCTACCGCTTGAAGCTGCCCGCGTCGCCTCACATCGCCGCGGCAAGGGAGGGCGTCAGGATCGAGGCAAGCCGGCTGGCGGTGCCGGCGCGGCCTGGCGCGCTCGTGATCGAGGGGGCCGGCGGATTGATGGTTCCGCTGGCGCCGGACCTTCTCCAGATCGATCTGTTCGCATCCTGGGGCCTGCCGGTGGTCCTGTGCGCGCTGACTTCGCTCGGAACCATCAATCACACTTTGCTATCGCTCGAAGCGATGGCGCGCCGCGCGATCGAGCTGCATGGCGTTGCTTTTATTGGCGAGCGTGACGATGAGGTGGAAAGCACGATCCTTAGCCTCGGCAAGGCGCGCCGCCTAGGCTGCCTGCCGCCGCTCGATCCGCTGAACGCGGGCACGCTCGGCCAAGCCTTCCGGGCGAACTTCCGCTTGAGCGATTTCGCGGGCCGGCGGGTGTCCTGATTGGCCAGGTAGCATTATACCAGACGCCAAAAACCTGACGGTTCCGTGGCCACGCCCTCTATTTCTCCGCAGCTTGCTAGCCCCCCACTCTCAGGGGAACAGGGAAACTGAGTTAACAGTGCATTTTTCGAAAAAGATCTTCTAACTCCGGCGACGAGGCATATGATGCGCCCAAAGCCAACACTAATTGTTCAGGAAGCCAACCTTGATCGATCCGATATTGACTCTTGCCCACTCAATCCAGACGAATAAGGGCGTTTTTGCGGTTCTTCTAGGTTCTGGTATCTCTAGGGCGGCTGGCATCCCCACTGGCTGGGAGATTACCCTAGATTTGGCTCGCAGACTTGCTGCCTTGGAGGGACTACCTAATGTTGAAGATCCCGAACGGTGGTACATCGATAAGTACGGAGAGGAACTTGATTACTCCTCGCTACTAAAGGCCTTGAGCAAGAGCCGCGCGGAACGCAGAAGCATATTGCATCCGTATTTTGAACCTACACCAGAGGAGCACGCACAAGGCCGAAAGGCGCCGACCAAGGCTCATCGAGTTATCGCGCGTCTAGTCTCAGAAGGATTTGTCAAAGTTATTTTGACAACTAATTTCGATAGGCTTGTGGAAATTGCCCTTCGTGATGAAGGAATAGAACCCATAGTGATATCAACGCCAGATGCGGCGGAAGGCGCAGCGCCAATTTCTCACCAGCGGTGCGTGGTGATAAAGTTGCACGGCGATTACCTTGATGATCGCATTAAGAACACCGCTGATGAATTGGAAAAGTACGATCAGAAACTAAATAGTTACATAGATCTGATACTCGATGAATATGGCCTCATAATTTGTGGCTGGTCTGGAGAGTGGGACACCGCTCTTAGAGCCTCGATTGAAGGCTGCAAATCAAGGCGCTATACTACTTATTGGGCAGACCCTCAAACGCTTGGTCCGAAAGCTCAGAAATTAGCGACGCTTCGGCAAGCGCAGCTTATTAAGATCAAGGATGCGGACACGTTCTTCTCTCAGGTCGAAGAGAAGGTTGTAAGCCTGGAAGAACTTCGTCTTAGATCTCCGATTTCGGTTGATGTAGCTGTAGCGTCGCTAAAAAGATATATCGTCTCCGCGGAGCACCGCATCCGGCTTTTTGATCTTTTGTTGGACGAGGCAACAAAGCTTAGCGAATACGTCCGCACCAGGGCTAATCCCGAAATGCCAAATCCGGACGCTGCGAGTTTTCGCAAACAAGTCGAGCAATATGAGGTCGTCACAGAACTTTTGCGTCACGTGTTCTACTGTGGAGGGTTTTGGGCGAAACCTGATCAGTATGACTATTTCGTCAATTCTTTAAGGAACGTCATGCCACGTGGCCCCAATATTGGCAACGCCGCTTGGCTCGGTCTGCAATTGTACCCCGTCGCTTTGTTAGCCTATTCAGGCGGACTGGGTGCCGTAGCCAATAACAACTATGGTTTTCTCCAAGCACTTTTCGAAGTTGAGATTACCCATCGGGGTATTTCGTTTGGAATGCCAAGAACTCTGATGTTCTGTGCAGGTGGAGACCTAGCGAACGCTCTCCATCCTCAGAAGCGGCATACACCTATGAGCGACCATGTTGGAGCTCTTTTGGAACCGCTAGCATCCAAGCATTCGGCAAGCCCGGAATATTTGTTTGATAAGCTGGAAACGCTAATCGCACTATTTTATGTAGACAGTAGGTCTCCTACAGATTCACGCAGGATGCCATATGGACGTTACTGTTGGAAAGAACGAACTAAGCCATACGACGTCGTTTTCTCAGAGGCAAAAGAACAAGGGGCCGACTGGCCTCCATTGAAAGGCGGTATGTTCCGCGGACAACCAGCGAGATTTGAGGTCGCGCGAACGTCATTTCAGTCAAATCTGCAAGAAATTCTTCGATATATGTAGAGCGTCCGAAATGAGTTCGGCGTTCGCCTGCTCAACATAATTGCGGCTTGTAATAGATACCCTTTTTCGCTGTCGGAGTTGTAATAGACCACGTGATTTGCCCGCCTCAAGTCTGCTCACGACCCATAACAGGCTGCTGGGCATTTGTTGGGCAAGCCAGGAATGTTTGCTTAGCCGGAGGCCGCTTCGGCGGAGCAGGCTGGCTCGGCAGGATAGCAATCCCGTAGCACCGTACCATGGTTACTTTTGGGTTGGTTAACGCGCGTCCGCCATCTTTTCCGCCGCCGTCTTTCTGCAAATCTTTTGCCACTTTAGGTCGAATTCTGCGATTCCAAAATACCCGTTAATATTAGATTGTTGCGTGCGTTAACTACGAATCCCAATCTGGGGTTGCGGAATTAGTTAACGGCAAGCATAGGTTAATGGTGTAATTGCAATGACTTATTCGTCTGTATACGTCTTAAGTTCTGCGGGAAAGGCTTATTCTTCGCAGCGCGCCGCGGCAGGAAGAAAGTCAAGCCTGCGCGACGGTATTAGCAGAAGACATAGGTTTGCGTATATTTAAAAAATGCTCCTGCCACAGTAAGCAGAGAAGACTATTTGCAAAGGAATACAGGCGCCGTTGGCTTTAAGGGCCAGGGCGAGCCGGGCAGTGCAAATAGAAGGTTGCCTCTTGCAAAGGTTTGACTGGGCGCCGCCGCGTTGTTTCTTCCCCCAGGCGCCCGCCGGGAATGGCGGAAAACCTCATCCGGCTGGGCCAGCGATTGCCCTGCGCGGCGTTAGCGCATCGGTAAGGAGCATTGGTCCACGATTGCGTTATGGGAAGGCGCGGGAGCGGTCAGGAGGCTTGCCATGGCGTCATTTGTGGGGCTGAGAGCGGGGCCGGGCGCGGCTGGCGGCGGGGCTGGACAACGCGGGCCGGTGCAGCTTCCGGCAGGCGTGGCTTGCGCGAAAACGTAAACGCCCGGCGCTGCGCTCAGCCGCCGGAAACCGCTAGATTTGGAGGCCCAACCTTCCGGGCATGGCTAACAAACCGCTAAAAACTTATGGCGGTTCGTATTAGACGGAAACGAACGCCAGGTCCCCGTTACGATGCAATGACGCGGAACCATTAGACCGTCGAGGGTTTCATCGCAAGCGGGGACGGCACCGCCGGCGATGCCGGAGGACGGTGGCGATTACGAGGAGGTGCTGGCGCAGTTCGCCAAGGCGGGTATCGATGCCGATGCGCTTGCGGCCAAGCTTCAGGACGAAGGAGCGAAATCGTTCGTCAAATCCTGGAATGACCTCATGGGCGTGATCGCGTCCAAATCCGCGGTTCTGGAAAAGGCCGGTTAGCTGTGGGAAATGCCATAGCCCCATAGCAGCCAACCTGGCGAAGTATAAAGGTGTCTGCGACCGGAATGGAGAGATAGGAGGCACCGGAATGCAAACACCCATATGGCCGGCAGGCAAAGCCGCGGCATGGAAGGCGCTGGAAGATCATCAGAGGAAGATGCGTGACGTGGCCTTGCGGAACCTATTCGCGGGCGATCCGGAACGCGGGCTGCGGCTGACCGCCGAGGCTGCTGGCGTTTTCTTGGATTACTCGAAAAATCGCGTCAGCGATGAAACGCTCAAACTCCTTCTCGATCTAGCGGAACAGTCCGGCCTGCGCGCCCGCATCGACGGCATGTTCCAGGGCGAGAAGATCAATAAGACTGAAAACCGTGCCGCCCTGCACGTAGCCCTTCGCGCACCCGAAGGAGCCTCCATTATCGTGGACGGCCTGAACGTTGTGCCCGAGGTTCATGCCGTTCTCGCCAAGATGGCGTTCTTCTCGGAGCGCGTCCGCGGCGGAAGCTGGACCGGCCACACAGGCAAACCCATACGGAATGCCGTCAATATCGGCATCGGCGGCTCCGATCTCGGGCCCGCGATGGCCTACGAGGCCCTGAAGCACTACAGCAACCGGAGCATGACGTTCCGCTTCGTCTCCAATGTCGACGGCACCGATTTTGTTGAAGCGGTGCGCGATCTCGATCCGGCAGAAACGCTGTTTATCGTCGCCTCGAAAACGTTCACCACGCTGGAGACGATGACAAACGCGCACAGCGCGCGGGGCTGGCTGCTCGAAGCATTCGGCGGCGACACGAAGGCGGTTGCTAAGCATTTCGTGGCCTTGTCCACAAATGCGTCCAAGGTTGCCGAATTCGGCATCGATACGGCGAACATGTTCGAATTCTGGGACTGGGTCGGCGGGCGGTACTCCATGGATTCCGCCATAGGCCTTTCGACAATGCTGGCGATCGGCCCGGAAAACTTCCGCAGCCTGCTCGGCGGCTTCCACGAAATGGACGAGCATTTCCGCACCGCGCCGTTCGAGCAGAACCTGCCCGTGCTGATGGGCATGCTGACAGTCTGGTATAACAACTTTTTCGGCGCTGAGACCGTCGCGGTCTTGCCTTATGAGCAATATCTCAAGCGCTTTCCGGCCTATCTCCAGCAACTCACCATGGAGAGCAACGGCAAACATGTGACGCTTGGCGGAGTTGAGGCCGATTATCGGACCGGCCCGATTTACTGGGGCGAGCCGGGCACCAACGGCCAGCACTCGTTTTACCAGCTCATCCACCAGGGAACGCGGCTCATTCCTTGCGATTTCATCGCCTTCGAGCAGCCGCTGAACCCGCCCGGCCGGCACCATGACATGCTTCTCGCCAATGTTTTCGCTCAAGCCGAAGCGCTCGCCTTTGGCAAGACAAGCGAAGAGGTGAAAGCGGAGGGCACGCCGGACTGGCTCGTTCCGCACCGGACATTCGAAGGCAACCGGCCTTCAAACACCATTCTCATGGAACGGCTGACACCCGCGGCACTCGGCCGGCTGGTCGCGCTCTACGAGCACAGCGTTTTCACCCAAAGCGTAATCTGGGACATCGACGCGTTCGACCAGTGGGGCGTCGAACTCGGCAAGGTGCTCGCGCAGCGCATTTTGGGGGAACTGGAAGACAAGACCGGCACCAAGCTCAGCCACGACAGCTCGACGAACAATCTGATCGAGCGGTACCGCAAAGCAAAGGCAGCTCACGATGACAGCAGGGTTCGATAAGCAACTCTATGTCTTGGCGGCGCGGCAGCGTCATTGCATCGTGGCTCCTCGACCTTACGGCGGCGGCCTTGGCGAAAGATCCCTCGCTCTCCGGATTCGGCGGGCGCGTCGCGGATTCAGGCGAAGGCCGGTGGACCATAAGGGCCGCTATCGGCGAAGGCGTGCCTGAGCCAGTGCTCGCCCCGGCACTCTTCGAGCGTTTCAGCTCGCGCGGCGAGGCGGAGTTCGCGGACAAACTGCTGCCGGCCATGCGCTACAAGTCCGGCGGACATTTGGAGAAACCAGGCAGTTAGGTGCTCTCATGGAAATCGACGTATTTTCGGGACCCGATAGCGCCGCGAAAGGCGCCGCGCATCTCGCCGGCCGCGAGGCAGCGGAACAGTCCGGTGTTCGCGAGCGCTTGGAGAGACACCATGCCGTTCAAAGTTGAGGTAGGCCCGCCACAGATTACCATTCACCATGGGCACACCGTGCTCGTAACCAATTCCGATGCACAGATCCGCTGGCCGAGCGAGTGCGGCCTCTTTTTCTTCGATACGCGCGTGCTCAGCAGCTGGAGGATCTACGCCAATGGCGAGCATTGGGATCTCTTGAATGGGGGGGCCACAACCTACTACACCTCGGCCGTCGATCTTACCAACCGGGCCTTTCTGACAGAGGACGGCGCTATTCCGCCGCGTACGCTCGGCCTCACCGTTAGCCGGTCCATCGGCGATGGCATGCACGAGGACCTCGATATCGGCAATCACAGCATGAAGCGGGTGAGGTTCCAGCTCGAAATCGCGCTGCGCTCCGACTTCGCCGATATTTTCGAGGTGAAATCGGGCAGGATCGTGCGCCGCGGGCGCATTACAACGGAATGGTCCGATTCGAAGCAAGAGCTGCGCACAACCTATTGCAACGCCGGTTTCATGCGCTCGTTGACGGTGACGGCTCAGCGCGGCGAGCCCAAGCCGGTATACGCCAATGGGCGTCTCAGCTTCGAGGTATGCCTTGCGCCGGGCGAGGCGTGGCATAGCTGCCTTTGTTACGCGCTGGCGGATGGCGACCGGCATTTCGCGGCCCCGCGCCACTGCGTTCACGATAGCCATAAGTTGCGGCACGCGGAAACGCTCGAAGACTGGCTGGGGGCGGTATTGAAGATCCGCACCAGCAACGAAGAGTTCTATCGCCTTTACCGCCAAGCCCTTGAGGACATGGCCGCGCTGCGCCTGCCCATCGCCGGGACCGATCATATGGTGTTTCTGCCTGCGGCGGGCCTGCCCTGGTTCGTTGCTCCCTTCGGCCGCGACAGTCTGATCGTCTCGCTCCAGAACCTGCCGATCTATCCCGAGTTCGCCCGCGGTGCGCTGGACATACTCGGATCGCTACAAGCGAAAGAGGACGATGCCTACCGCGATGCGGAGCCCGGCAAAATCCTTCACGAGATGCGCTACGGCGAGCTCGCGCATTTCAAGCTGATCCCCCATACCCCCTATTACGGCACAGCCGACGCCACGCCGCTTTATTTGATTACACTGCACGCGGCCTGGCGGGCGATGGGTGACAGAGCGCTGCTCGAACGGCATTTGGACACAGCAGAACGCTGTCTCGGCTGGATCGACAATTACGGTGACCGCGACGGCGACGGGTTCCAGGAATATCAAACCCGCTCACCGGCCGGTTACGAAAATATGGGCTGGAAGGACTCGGGCGACTGCATCGTCTATCCGGACGGATCGCAGGTGAAGGGGCCAAAGGCGCTTTGCGAGTTGCAGAGCTACGTTTTCGACGCCTGGGTTAGCATGGCGCAAGTCTTCGACGCGCTCGGCAAGCCCGGCCGCGCCCGCGAGCTGCGCGCGAAGGCCTCTGCCATGTTCAAGCGCTTCAACGAAGTGTTTTGGGACGAAGATTCCGAATTCTATGCCCTCGCCCTCGACGGTGACAAAAGGAAAGTGCTGACCGTCGCCTCCAATCCCGGCCACTGTCTGTTGTCGGGCATCGTGCCCGCCGGACGCGCCCGCAAGGTGGTGGAGCGGCTCATGGCGCCCGACATGTGGAGCGGCTGGGGCATACGCACGCTTTCCACGCAGAACCCGGCCTTCAACCCTTACAATTACCAGACTGGATCGGTTTGGCCGCATGACAACGGCATCATCGCCCTTGGTTTCAAACGCTACGGCTTCGGCGCCGAAGCAGCCCGCATCGCGCGTGACATAAGCGAGGCCGGAACCCATTTCCTATTGAATAGGCTGCCCGAACTCTACACCGTTCCGCAGCACGGAGCGGCCTTTCCCGTGCAATATCTTGGCGCCAATGTGCCGCAAGCCTGGGCCGCGGGCTCGGTATTCAGCCTGATGCAGGCCATGCTGGGCATTATGCCGGACGCACCGAACGGCAAACTCTACGTCGATCCGATGCTGCCGCACTGGCTGCCCGATCTCAGTCTATTCGACCTTCGTGTGGGCAAGCATCGGCTCGACATCAGTTTCTGGCGGGAAGGCGAGGACACGAAGTTCGAATTGTTACGCGGCGATCCGGACGTAGTCGAGCGCTGCAGCTCCATCGAACAATTCGCCCGGCTGAAGCAGGCCCCCCCGCAAATGCTTAGCGCCGGTTGAAACCGATATCGCCGTCGACCGGTGTTACACGCGTACGGCTTCTGTATCGAACAGAAGCGCAAACTCACCATTGTTTTACCCGCGAGCATGCAGCTATGTCCGGAACTGGACGGCGTGCGCGAGGTTGACTGCGACAGCCGGTAATGCCGTAACGCGAAGGGGATCCCTATGTTTTCAAGGCTTCTGCTCTATCTCGGCATTGCGCTCAGCGCCGCTGCCGTGGCTGTTCCCGCGCATGCGTCTCCGGTGCGCAACGTCGTGCTCGTGCATGGCGCCTTCGCCGGCGGCTCCGGCTGGCGTCCCGTGTACGATATGCTGACGCGCAAAGGATACCATGTCAGCATTGTGCAGCAGCCCTTGACGTCGTTTACAGACGATGTGGCGGCCACCAAGCGTATCCTTGCCATGCAGGTCGGCCCGTGCGTTCTCGTTGCGCACAGCTATGGCGGCGCGATCATCACCGAAGCCGGAAACGATCCGAAGGTTTCGGCCCTCGTCTACATTGCCGCGCACGCGCTGGACACGGGAGAAACCGAGGTGGGCAACGGCAAGCGCTTCCCGCCCGCTTACAAATCCCTGCAAAAGACTCCCGATGGGTTCACTTATATCGATCCGGCGCGTTTCCCTGAGGATTTCGCTGCGGACCTTCCGCGCCCGGAGGCCGAGTTCGAGGCGCACTCGCAGATGCTGACCGCAGCGCAGGTGTTCGCGGCGCCGACGGCGAGCCAGCTTGGAAGACAAAGCCGAGCTGGTACATGGTCGCCGAGGCCGATCGCATCATCAATCCGGATCTTGAAAGAATGTATGCTAAGCGCGCTGGAAGCTGGACGGTGGAAATCGAGGGCGCGAGCCATTCCGTATACCAGTCGAGACCGGCCGAAGTCGCCGCGATGATCGAAGATGCAGCTAAAACCAGCGGAGCAAGTGTCCACGCTACGAGGGCGCATGACTGATCGCATCCTGGTATTCTATGGCTCCTACCGGCGGGACCGGATGGGCATCAGACTGGCAACCTATATCGTGGACCGCCTCAACAAGCGCGGCGGCGCCGCCGAGCTGATCGACGCAAAGGCAATCGGCCTGCCGATGCTCGATCGCATGTATAAGGAATACCCCAAGGGCGAGGCGCCGCCTCCCATGGAAGAACTCGCAGGCAAGGTCCGGCAGGCTGACGCCTTTGTATTTGTCACTGGCGAGTATAATTGGGGCATGCAGCCCGGTCTCAAAAACCTGACGGATCATTTCCTGGAGGAGTGGTTCTGGCGCCCGGCGGCTATTGCCAGCTATTCCGCGGGACGGATCGCCGGGGCCAGGGCGAACGTTGCCTGGCATGGGACGCTCGCGGAAATGGGCATGGTTGTGATTTCGAGTACGCTGATGGCCGGTCCGATTGGAGAGACGCTCAGCGCGGAGGGTGAGCCAACCGGCGCCGCGGGCAAGTTCCTGGAGGGCGCCTTCCCGCGTTTCGCGGACGATCTTGCGTGGTGGACCGAGGCTGCGAAAGTCCAGCGCCAGCGCAAGGCGCCTCCCTATTAAACGGCATCGCGGCCTAATACCGCCGAGCCGATAAACTGACTCGCGAGGATTCCCAGGCGGCGCGGATTATGATTCCCCGCTTCCATTGATTCGGATGGAGGCGGGGATGGTGGCACTTACGATACGCAAGGATCGGACTGTAGTTGTGCTCCGGCGGCTGGCGAAGTCCGAGGGCGATATGCGGGTGTCGCGGCGCCTTCTGGCGGGCGCTGCCCCCGCTTCCACCAGATGTGACAGACGCGGCCAATCGCTGAGGACGAGCATGTGGTGACGATCCTCGATCGGGCAGGCTGGCACGGCTCCAATGCCCTGGCCGTTCCGGCCAACATTACCCTGCTCCCGCTGCCGGCCTACTCGCCCGAGCTGAACCCGGTCGAGCGCGTGCTACCTACCTAGCTATACAGAAGCGGATCTCGGACCGGGTTTTGGCGATCGTTTCAAAACGTGCTTGTTGCGCGTCTGCATTCGAGGGTGCTGCGGTCATAACGAATGCGCGACCAGCTCGGAGAGCTGGAAATAGCTGTCGCCATCGGCGTCGCCGTGTTTCAGCCTCTCGAGCATGGCCCAGGTTAATGGGCCGTGCCGCTGGCCCGTGGCTGCGATCACGCCCTCATGCGCAAACTGCCCGGCCGTCGCCGTTCGCCGGCACCCGCCGCCTCATAAAGCCGCCCAACACGAGCCTCTGCGGCCGGGGCATCGACGCGGCTATAGCACTCGCGTGCACGCACGCCTTTTGGGCCGGTCCGGGAGCCCGTATATAACTACTTACTTTGCGGCAACGTTAGCTGTGCACAATTGTGCAAGCAACCCTGACGCTAAGGAGCTAGAGTTAGCCGTTCGGAGGGGCGAGGCCACATATCAATGACTGACCCGCTAAAGAGTTTTCTGAGCGAGCGCAACAAGGAAATTCTGTTGCATATCGCCAACGGGCTCACAGACCGGGAGATCGCGGCCAAGCTCAATCTCAGCCCGAAGACGATCAACTTTCGTGTGGAAGAGATGAAGCGCAAGCTCGACGCCAAGACACGTGCTCAGGTCGTGGCGATCGCGTTGCGCCGGGGCTGGATCTGCTAAGTTGCACAGCCTGGTTTGGCCTGTAACCGGCGATACTGCCGCAACGAAACGGCCGAACGGCTGGGTGCCGGCTCCCGCTGGATCGCCACTTTCCAGAGGGAGTTTCCCCTGATCTCCTCGCACGGCAAAACATACTTCTGCCAATCGGATACGTGTTTCTGTTCGTAGAACCCGGTCTGCGTAGGGCAGGCGAGTATCGCATCGCCTGCGCGCAGACGTTTCACGAGCGCCCCGGGGGCGCCCTCTTCAATCGCAATCTCCAGTTGGGCGCGCATCCGGTCCTGGCCGCTGATCCATACGATAGTGACCCGGCCCGCCTCGTCGGCCAGCATCAGGCCTGGCGGAGATAACAGAAGAGAGTGCTCGACCGCGCCAATGCGCCCGAAGAACTCGTGATACCAGCTCGCAATCCCTGGATCGTCGAGGAATGCCGCGTCCTCAAGCTTTGCAATAGGTTCCAGCGGCGCGGTAAGGTCTTTGAAATAGGCGTACTGCAGGTCCCGGATGATCCGCTTCAGCTTTTCGGGCAGGTCGGGGTCGTGCTTGACCAGGAAGAGATCGATTAAGCCCTCGTTGAAGGCGGCGACAGCCGTCGCATCCCCGGTCTTACCGGTGAGTAGAACCTTCTTGACCGGCAGGTGCTTAATCTTCCGGCAGAGTTCGACACCCGTCATGCTCGGCATGGCGAAGTCGATGATGGCCACGGAAACCCGCGAAAAGCGCGCCGGATCGCGGGCCATTGCGGCGATGCGCGATGCCGGCAGACGAACGACAGGATCGCCGGCCACTCCTTCGCCTGCCGGCGGAAGATTAGCTTCATCGATTGCCAACCCGGTTAGCCCGGCATCATTTAGAAGGCGCTCGATCGCTTGTTCCGGCCGATGCTCGGTTGCACAAAGCGTGACATCGGCATAATTGTAATTGAAGCTGTCGAGGTAAAGCCGGTCATCATCGATGACAAGGCATGTCGTCGGGTGGTAGAGGGGCAGCAAGGCGCTCATGGGTCCAGTTCCGATCCTCCTATGCCAGTGCGCTCGCAAAGCACTTCCGGAAACCCGGACAACCCTATAATCAGCGCACGTGATATCGTGCAAGTGAAAGTTGGTAATTGTGCGGCTAGGCATTGTGCCCGGTGCTCGGCGCCGGATGGAGCGAGACTTACTTGCGCGGCCATGGCATCTCGTGCGCCGTCTTCGCAGTGCGTATGCCGAGTACCACGCCCTCGCGGAATTCAAGCTGCCCGCAGTTGGGCTGATCGGGGTTATTGCGTTTCCATTGTATTATTTTATCTGGGAATATGCCTTCCCGCAACCCTACGAGAGCTTGCCGCTGAGGCTTGCAGGAACGGCGCTCTGCATACCGATGGCACTCCGGCGCTATTGGCCGCCGCGGCTCATGTCCGATTACCTGGCTTACTGCTACTGGGCCGTGCTGTTCGGCGGACCGGCGTTTTTCACGCTCATGTTGCTCATGAACGGTGTCAATAACGTCTGGCTGATGTCGGAGACCGTGATTATCCTGTTCACGTTTCTGCTCTACGATCTCGCGAACGGCGTTCTTGTCTCCTTCATGGGGCCGCTGATCGGTCTGATCGGCTATTGGCTGCTGTCCGGGGCGGCCAAAGTCCCCACCGAATATCTGGTCGCGCTCCCAATCTACGGCTTCATCTTAACTGCGGTGGTTTTCCTCACACACAGCGAGCGCGTGATCGCGCGTGAAAAGCTCATGGCAGCGCGCACGCTTGCGAGCAGCATAGCGCATGAGATGCGCACGCCCCTTCTTGGCATCCGGCTCGACGCCGGCAAAACCGGCGATCACATCGGCCGCCTGAGCGCGGTTAACCAGTGGGCGCGAGAGCGGGGTTGCGATGACAGCCTGAGCGACGGCGATATGGCCCGCGTCAGTGGTGCTCTGCAACGCATCGCCGAGCACGTCGTCGCCGCGAACCTCGTCATCGATATGCTCCTCACCAGCCTAAAGGACGAGAACTACTCCCAAGAGCTGATAAAGTTCTATACCATCGCCGGCACCATCGAACGCGCGCTCAGCCGCTTCCACTTCCGGCCCGGTGAGCGCGAGCTGATCACGGTTCTCGTCCACCACAACTTCATCTATCGGGGTGTCGAGGTGCTTATGGTTCACGTCATTTTCAACCTCGTCAAAAATGCACTGCGCGCGATCGCCGCGGCAGGAACAGGGCATATCGTTATCGAGGCGAGAACGGCGCCGGGCAGTCACTTACTCTCGGTCAGCGACACCGGCCGCGGCATAGAGTCTATGAAACTACCCTATATTTTCGTACCGTTCGCGACCAGTCACGCGGACACCGGCGGCACAGGCATCGGACTGTCCTTCTGCCGCCGTGTCATCGAGGGGTTCGACGGCAGCGTCGTCTGCTCATCGGAACCTGGCAAAGGTACCACCTTCAAGATCAGGCTACCCATTATCGAGGCAAAGCTGGACACGGCCGGCCCTGTGTCCGCCGTGTCCAGCCAAGCTCATGCCGCAAGCGCGACCGGCAGGCCGGTCTCGAGCGTCTGACGGTTTCGGCGCCGTGTCGACGGCCACGATGCCAGACCGACCTCGTCCCTGATCTCGGCGCATACGGCCAGCACGCGATCGAGCTCGGCACCGGTTAGGCCGCAGTTCACCGTGAAGCGGATAATGCAGCGCTTCTCGGGCGTCGCCGGCGGGAAGAAGATCGCGCCGAAGATGCCGCGGCGCTCCAGCGCATCGCGCAGCTTGATCGCGTCGAGTATCTCCCCGGCCTCTAGGGCGATGATCTGCGATTTGGACAGAGCGACGTTGTAGCCCAACTCGTCGAGGCCCTGGGTGAGGTAACGATGATTGCTGTGCAGCAGCCGCTGCCGCCAGGGCTCGCTGGCGAAAATATCGAGGGCAGCGTTAAACCCCGCCACCTCGTGTGCCAGAACTTGGGTGCTGAAGATCGTAGGCAGCGATTCGTAGCGCAGGAACTCGGCATTGCGCTGCGAGCATACGACCAGGCCGCCGCGGCTCGCCACTGCCTTGGAAAGGCCGGTAGTTCGAAAGTGCACGCGATCGCTGAGACCGCGTGCCGCAACAAGGCCGGCGCCGCCAGGCCCGTGTGTGCCGAAGGAATGCGTCTCATCGACGACCAGCGCGCAGCCGCGCCGCTCGGCGACCCCGGCGAAGTCCTCGAGAGCGGCAATGTTGCCGTCGGTACTGTAAAGCGCATCGATCGCGATCACGCCGGGCCCAACCTTCGCGATCAACCGATCAAGATGCTCCCAATCGTTGTGGCGGAATGGCGTGGGCTTGGCGCCTGCGGCCTTTACGCCTTCCCAAAGCGATAAATGCGCCTTCATGTCGATGAATACAGGCGTATCTGGACGGCAGATTGCCTGGATCAGGCCAATATTGGCGCAATAACCCGAATTGGCAAGCACGGCGGCTTCTGCGCCCATCAGGCGCGCCACGCGCTGTTCGAAAGCATTGAGACCGTCGGCCTCGTGATGCACGAACGCTCGCGACACCGAATCGCCATGGCCGCTGGCTTGCAGCGCGTGGACCTCGGCTTCGATCACGCGCGGATTGGCGGCTAGGCACAAGTAGTCGTTGCTGCGCAACTTGATCGCGCCCGGTCCGGGGCTCAGGCCCTTCAAGGGATGCCGGCCCTTCCAGCTCGCCTCGATCCGGTCCCGATAGTAGCACTCGACCCGGTCGAACAGGAATGCGGGATCCGGCGGAAGCGGTGTTTTTTGGCGGCAGTTCAACTGCTCGGTCATATTACTTGTCTCCTGTATGTGGTGCAGACTAGGAACAGGCAGCAGCTCTAGCGTCGAACTGGGCCTGTGGACTAGGTTCGGGTATTTCCGAGGGCATATCAACAGGCGCAGAATCTGCTTGACGGATTAGGTAATTACCCGATGGGCACCGCTGGCGCTTTCGTAGTATTAATTCAGTGGCTGCGTGAATGGTGAGGGGCGCCGGGGAATGCGCAGTGCAGTATAGCCGGCTGAAAGGCTATGCGGACACGAAGGCGTTAACCCGCTTTTTTGGTCTAGATATGTAAATAATAAAGGACAGCGTCGAATGAGTGCCCGCCAAAGGCAGAAAGCTACGGCAATCGTTTGGGAGACGTGCGAGAGCAACCGCGATCTCGCGGACCCGCTTGAGGAGTTTCAAAGCGCACTGATCGTTGCATACGAACACGCGCTTGAGCAGGGTATAAGCTCAAGCGCTGCCCTGGCAGTAATCCTCGATATGGCCTCATCAGAAATGCAGCGAATATAGTCCGCAAATCTTGGGCGCATGCTATCAACCCATCTCATTCGAGCAGCGCGAGGGTGAGCACCTACCTAACTATACAAAAGCCGGTATCCCCAACGGATGAGTGAACGCCTCAAGGCTCGCTTTTTCGCGTCCGCATTCGAGGGGGCTACGGTCATGGCCGGCTTGCGGCTGAAAAAAATAGAAACGCGTCTACCGGGCGCCTCTTTGATAGCGGCGAAGCGATCCCTATAACAACAGCATGCGGTGCTTATGCTGGTACCGCTCATGCGGCTCAAGCATTGAAGGCGCCCCATGAAGCTGCCAAACCTTCTTCTTGCGCTGTGCCTCACCCTTTTTGTCACGGCCGCGAGAGCGGCTTTGAAGCCAGGCGATGCCGCGCCCGATTTTACCGTGCAGGCGGCCCAAGGCGGCAAGACATTCACCTTCTCGCTCACCGCAGCGCTCAAAAAAGGGCCGGTCGTTCTTTATTTCTATCCCAAATCTTTCACCCGCATTTGCACGGCTGAGGCGCACGAGTTCGCCGAGAACATCGAGAATTTCACTGCCGCCGGCGCGAGCGTAATAGGCATCTCCGGCGATGACATCGCCACCCAGCGCGAATTCTCAAGCAAGGAGTGCCGCGACCGCTTCCCTGTCGGCGCCGATCCGGATTTTTCCGTCATCAGGGCTTACGACGCGGCCTTTAGCGTGCCACTCGCCGGGGCCTTCTTCGCCAAGCGGATTTCGTATGTGATCTCGCCCGAGGGAAAGATCATCCATGCTTACGCGGACCTGGGCGCCGAAAAGCATATCGAGAATGCGCTTGCTGCGGTGAGAAAATGGCGCGAAGAGCACAAGAGCTGAGATTTTAGTGCAGGCTCATTTTGCTTCTTCATGAAAGCCCGGCGAAGAGGAGACAGCATACGATGGACGGACCGCTGCGGCATTGCGCTCAAGTAGCGCCGTGCGGTAGCGCGCCTGCACCCGCTGCCGTTATACCGCTTCGACGCCAGAACCCAAAGGAGGAGCCCGGTGCGTTAGCAGCGCACGCCGGGATCTGTGCGGGGGGCGAGGAGTAATCCTCGTCTCTACCGCGACCCAACGGGAACCGCGACCGGCATTGCGCCAGAATGGCCGCTTTGGCAGACTTCGGACGAAATGGATCAGCGGCCGGGCGCCGCAGCATGATAGGCTAGCTTTGAAGAGGCGCCGAGGGGTGCCACCTGCGCGCAACTTGGCGGCGGGTTCAAAGGGACTAACAGCAAGCGAGGTGATTGAACTGACGGGGCGGTATTGCAGCCGTCTTCTCCCCGTCATGCCCGGCAAGAAAATGGGGCGTTGGACCATCAGCTTTGATATAAAGAGGTCATGCTACCCTTCCAACAGCGCCTGAATTGGCTTGGAGAACCGGCTTGGAACCCACTACAAGAGACAAGCATGAATTAGGCTCTGCCGAGCAGACGCTCGAAGCGGAAAAGGCGCCGGCCGTCCGCGAGCCGCATTTGCCGGCGGCGATCCTTGTGAAAAAGCCCAGGCGATGGACGCGATTTTTCGTGATTGCCGGTTTCATCATCGCCGGCGGAGTAGCGGGCGGCTATTGGTGGTCGCATCGCGTGCCGCCGCTTCCGCCTGGAATCGCCGCAGGTAACGGCAGGCTCGAAGCCGACGAGATCGACATTCAAACGAAATTTGCGGGCCGTATCCTCAAACTTTTTGTGGATGAGGGCGATCTCGTGCACAGCAGCCAAGTGCTCGCCGTCATGGACACCCGCGATATAGAAGCGCAGCTCGATGCCGCAAACGCCCAGGTCCGCCAGACTGAAAAGGCTATCGATGAAGCGCGCCACAATGTTGTGCAACTCGATACGCAGGAGAAGCTCGCCCAGCAGGAATTCGAGCGCACGCAAAATCTTGTAAAGCAAGGCTGGGCCACGCATGAATTGTTCGATCAGCGCACACAGCAATTGAACGCGGCGCAGGCAGCGCTTCGAGCCGGACAGGCGAGGCTGCTGGAAGCTCAGCATGCCAACGAGGCAGCCACGCACAACGCTGAGCTGCTCAAGGTGAACATCGCCGACAACACGCTGGTGGCACCGCGCGAAGGGCGCATCCAGTACCGGCTCGCCAACACCGGCGAGGTGCTGCCCGCGGGCGGGAAGGTCTTCACAATGCTCGATGTCAACTACGTCTACATGGACATCTACCTTTCAACCGCCGACGCCGGCAGGGTAAAGGCCGGGTCGGATGCCCGCATCGTTTTGGATGCTTATCCGAGCAGGCCCATACCCGCTCATGTCTCCATGATCGCGACGCAAAACCAGTTCGACCCGAAGTTCGTGGAGACGAAAGAAGAGCGCGATAAGCTGATGTTTAGGGTCCGTGTCCGGATCGATCCCGAGCTGCTGAAGGAACATGTCGAATCCGTGCGCAGCGGCCTCCCTGGTGTCGCTTACGCCCGCATCGATCCCAAAACGGCTTGGCCAGAGCGGTTTGAGAAGAACCTGGTGCAATGACTAAAACTGCCACCCCCGGCCTAACGCTCCGGCCGGACCCAACAGGCGGATCCATCGTTGCGCGGGTTTCGCATCTAAGCCATCACTATAAGAAGGTTGCGGCTCTCGACGATGTCTCTCTAGCTATCCCCGCCGGGATCATGGCAGGCTTCATCGGTCCCGACGGCGTCGGCAAATCTTCCTTGCTGGCCGTGATCGCGGGTGCCAGGCGCATCGAGACGGGCGAAGCGGAGGTACTTGGCGGGGACATGCGCTCCAAAGCCCACCGCAGCGCCGTTTGCCCGCGTATCGCTTACATGCCGCAGGGCCTCGGCAAGAACCTCTATCCAGACCTAAGCATCCGCGAAAATATCGAATTCTTCGGCCGGCTGTTCGGCCAATCTCCGGATGAGCGCGATTACCGCATAGCGGACCTCTTAAGAAGCACCGGTCTTACCCCTTTTGCGGATCGGCCTGCCAAAAAACTCTCGGGCGGCATGCGGCAAAAGCTCGGCCTTTGCTGCTCGCTTATCCACGATCCCGAGCTTTTGATTCTGGACGAGCCCACGACCGGCGTCGATCCTTTATCGCGCAGGCAATTCTGGGAACTGATCGCGCGGATGCGAGGCCGGCAGCCCGGCATGAGCGTGCTGGTGGCCACCGCCTATATGGAGGAGGCGGAACGCTTCGATTGGCTCGTGGCTATGAGCGCTGGAAAGGTGCTGGCCACTGGCTCGCCTTCCTCACTCAAGGCGCAGGCCGGGACCGAAAGCATCGAAGATGCCTTCATTGGCTTGCTGCCCGAAAAACAGCGCGCCGGCCATCATGCAGTGCGAATGCCTCCACGGAGGTTGCAGGATACGGAACCTGTGGTTGTTGCACGGGGGCTGACCCGCACGTTTGGGGACTTCACCGCCGTTGATAATGTGAGCTTTACCATCGAGCGCGGCGAGATTTTCGGCTTCGTGGGCTCGAACGGTTGCGGCAAGACCACCACCATGAAGATGCTGACGGGCTTGCTCCCGGCCAGCGCCGGCGAGGCATTCCTGTTCGGCGAGTTTATCGACGCCAACGATATCAACCTGCGCCGGCGTGTCGGTTATATGTCGCAATCCTTCTCGCTCTATAGCGAACTGACCGTCAGGCAGAATTTGGACCTGCATGCCCGGCTTTTTCATATCCCGAGGGAGAAAGCAGAAAAGCGCATCGCGGCACTTTTGACCCGCTTCGATCTCAGCCCCTATGTGGACCTGCGTGCTGAGAGCTTGCCTCTTGGCATCCGCCAGCGCCTGTCTCTTGCGGTCGCGGTTGTCCACGAGCCGGATATGCTGATCCTGGACGAGCCGACTTCGGGTGTCGACCCAATAGCACGGGACCGGTTTTGGGAAATCCTGATCGAGCTGTCGCGCGATCAGGGCGTAACCATCTTCGTTTCCACTCATTTCATGAACGAGGCGGCGCGCTGCGACCGGATCGCCCTCATGGATGCAGGGCGGGTGCTGATTACCGGAACGCCCGGCGAAATCGTGGCGAGCCGCGGGGCCAGCGATCTTGAGGATGCGTTCATCGGCTGTTTGAAGGAAGCCGAGGCCGCGCGCGGGGGAGCGCTATGGGCGGCTGAAGAGACATTCGCCACGCCAGTGGAGACAACCCGGCCCCCAGCCAGCGAACAACCTTCCATCCTCTTCAGCTTCAGGCGGCTCTTCGCCTACAGCATCCGCGAGGCTCTGGAGCTGCGCAGGGACCCTATCCGCCTGTCCTTCGCCGTGCTTGGCACGGCTTTCCTGATGCTGATTTTCGGCTTCGGCATCACCACCGACGTCAACAATCTTTCCTGGCGGGTGCTCGACCGCGACGGCAGCCCGGAGAGCAGGGCATTTTTGGGAGAGCTGCGCGGCTCACCCTATTTCACCGAGAAGGCCCCGCTGAAAAATGCAGAGGAGCAGCAGCGGGCGCTCAAGGACGGCTCGGCGAATGCAACCATCGAGATTCCCCCTGGATTTGGCCGCGACCTCAAGGCACGGCCTGCACCCTGAAATCGGCGTTTGGGTGGATGGCGCGATGCCGTTCCGGGCCGAAACCATGCGCGAATATCTGACCGGCGTGTATCAGAGCTACCTGAGCGACCCGGCGCTGAATATCGCGCCCCCGCAGAAGCCCCTCGCCAATGTGGAGGTTCGCTTCCGCTACAATCAGTCTTTCGACAGTATTTACGCTCAAGTGCCGGGAACCATGGCTCTGATGCTCGCGCTGTTCCCTGCGATTCTCATGGCGCTTGCGGTCGTGCGCGAGAAGGAGCTTGGAACGATCACCAATCTCTATGTGACGCCGGTATCGCGTGTCGAGTTTCTGATCGGCAAACAGCTTCCTTATATCGCGCTCGCCTTTTGGAACTTCCTGCTGATGGCATTTATGGCTTGGGCCGTCTTCCACGTGCCCTTGAAGGGCAGCTTTTTCATGCTTGCGGCGGGGGCGCTCGTGTTTGTCTCGGCCACCAGCGGCTACGGGATGTTCATTTCATCCTTCACCAGCACGCAGATCGCGGCGCTGTTCGGGACCGCCATTCTCACGTTTCTGCCAGCCACACAGTTTTCAGGCATGATGGTGCCCGTTTCCTCACTATCGGGCTTCCCAGCCTTCATGGGGCACATTTTCCCCATGACCTATTTCGTTCCAATCTGCGTTGGCACGTACACGAAAGGATTAGGATTTGCCGACCTGATTGGACGGCTCGGATGGCTTTGCTTGTTCGTGCCAGCGCTTCTGCTGTTGAGTTTGCTTTTTCTGCGCAAGCAGGAACGGTAGGGCCAAGAAATGCTGGCGCTCTCGAACATTTTTTGGCTGGGCGTCAAGGAGCTGAGGAGCTTTCTGCACGATTACGTGCTCTTGGGCTTGGTGTTCTATACCTTCTCGCTGGCGGTCATGGCGCAGTCGCAGAGCAACACCCAAGAGGTCAGGCATGCGTCGATCGCGATAGTGGACGAGGACCATTCCACGCTTTCGCGGCAAATCGCGAGCGGGTTTTTGCCGCCCTACTTCAAGAAGCCTATATATATCGAGGAGCGTGACATCGACGGGCTCATGAATTTGGGCCGTTTTACTTTCGTCATCGACATCCCGCCCAATTTTGAGCGCGATGTGCGCGCCGGCCGCAGCCCAACGCTTCAGCTTCTCGTGGACGCGACGGCGATGGTTCAGGCGGGTCTTGGCTCGGGCTACGCCTCGCAGATTATCAACGACGAGGTCAACCGCTTTATCACGCGCTCCGAGCGGGTTGCTCAGCCGCCCGTCAACCTCGCCATTCGCGTGGCGTTCAACCCGAACGTAACGACCGGCTGGTTCACCAGCGTCATGGGCATCATCAACAACATCACCATGCTCGCGATCATTTTGGCTGGCGCGGCAGTGGTGCGCGAGCGCGAACACGGGACGATGGATCACCTGCTGGTGATGCCGCTCACGCCGTTTGAGATCGCGCTGGCGAAAGTGTGGGCGAACGGCCTTATCATCGCCGTGGCAGCGGGCTTGTCTCTTGAATTCGTGGTACAGGGGCTTTTGCACATTCCGATCAACGGCTCCGTGCCGCTGTTCATGCTGGGCGTCTGCCTCTACCTGTTCTTCTCAACCTCCATCGGCATCTTCCTCGCAACTGTCGCGCGCACCATGCCGCAGCTTGGCCTGCTTTACATGCTGGTCGCGATGCCCATGAATATCCTGTCCGGCTCCAATACCCCACTCGACAGCCAGCCCGCATGGCTGCGCACCGTCATGCAAGCCTCGCCTTCCACGCATTTTGTTTCATTCGCGCAAGCAATTCTTTATCGGGGTGCGGGAATTTATGAAGTGTGGCCGCGCTTTTTGGCGGTCGCGCTGATCGCCAGCCTGTTCTTGGGCCTTGCCGTGCTGCGTTTCAGGCGCGTCACGGAGCAGGCAACTTAAGAGGCAGGTGCGTTCGTTCGAGGGGGCACATGCGGAATCTGAGGCTCGGGCTGGTCAATGCGCCCGCTTTTAGATCCCTCAGCGGGCCACACCCGAAATGCTGGGAATCTGGCGGTCAGGGCCAATAGTGAGCATTGCCATCAATAGCTTGCGACGATGGGGGCGCGGCTGGTTGTGGTATACAAAAGCGGAAAGTCGCTGCCAGATTAGAACTTCGCAAGTCGCCGCTCCCCTACAGACGAACCGGCACTAAATATTTTGTTAGATCGGCGCGCCCGCTTTCAGATCCGAGGCTGTGTGAAAATGCGGTTTTAGTCCGGCTGGAAACGGCACATTGCGGGATGGCGGTTTATCCAGGCTGGAATCGCGCTTGTCTTGCGCAGAAAACCGCGGACAGAGTCGCTATGAGAGCGGCAGCACAAACATAAATGAACAGCAAGCTGCCTTTTTTGGCGTAGGCCCGCATTGCCTGCAGTAATCCTGGCACACCGAGGATATTTATGACACGCTTCATGTTGTAGGACAGAACATGAAGCGACATTTCCGTCTTCGCATTGTACAGGCGTTTCATCAGGAAGTGTGCCGGGCCCATCCAAAACTTGAGAGTTCCGAAGGGATGCTCCACGGTGCTGCGCCGCATCGTCATTATACCTCATCGCCTCGACGTTACGCTGGCATTCCCGCTCAAGGCGGCGGCTCGATTGAACGCGGTTGAGGTAGCCGTAAACGTAGATCTTCAACATCGCCGCGGGGTGGTAAGCAGGCCTTCCGGTCCCCTTCGGCTTCACGCCCCCAAAGCCAAGCTTGGCGAGGCCGAGCCGATCGATGAAGAAGCCGATCGCCCCTACCGGGTTGTCCCCGGCTACATAGTCTTCCAGCTGCGCGGGAAACATCGTTCCCTGCATCCGGTCCGCACCAGTCACGAAGCCCGTCATCGAATCTCCCCGCGCTCCTCGCAAGGCGATTCTTAAAGGCAGTCCCTGAAGCCAGACTTTTCACACAGCCTCGGCCCATTGCGGGGAAAAGATCCGCAGAAAGACGGCGGCGGAAAATATGCCGGGCTCGCGTTTACCATGCGCGCATTAAGCACGATACGGCCTTACGCGATAAGAACCTTCCGTTAATCCTTGCGACGATTCAAAGCTCAAGCCGGTCTTATGTCCCGCAATTGCCCGTGAGCGTTCAGCTACGAACGATATAGGCAATTGCGGGACGCCCCCTAGCCGTGCCGGCGATCCTCATAGACCCGCCAGCTAATAGCTATTCCAAGGAAAAAAAACACGATCCCAAATACTTCGAGGGTTTCCACCATAGCAGCGCCTCTGAGAAGGACCCCTAGCCGATTTTGGCGGCTAGGGGAGGGAGACGGCGGTTATTATCGCGCGTGGACTTGATAATGCAACGTTTAGGTTGCGTTAACCTTGACGCCGCGCCTGCAAATAGAATTACGCTATAATGACGGCTAGGCCCGTAGGGAAGGCGCCAATGCGACCCGCTACCCGCCATCCTGGAACCGCCAAAGGCGGCATCCGGGCGCTTGAACTTTGGCGCGCGCCGTTTCAAATAAACGGAGCGGGCAGCGCCGGCTCACACCGGGCGCAGTGCAAGCCGCTCCTGGAGCGCCAAGGCGAAAAAGCGCCTCGCAACGACGGGGCTGGAAGCGTTCAGGCAAATTGGATATGACACCCGCTAGTGTCCCTTCTGTCTTTCGAATTGCCGTACGAGCGTGCGGCAGGTGTGGCGGCAATTCGGAGACGGGACGCTATCGGACTCAAGTTGCCAGTGTGGCTTAGGTCCCGCAATTGCCTATGAGAGCCTAGCCGCAAACGGTGCAGGCAATTGCGGGACGCCACACTAGACCCCCTTTGGAGGAGCCGCATGTTCCCGGCCCGCATTCATCTCTTTTCGCTGCTGGGCTTCCGCGTCAGCATCGACATCTCGTGGTTCTTCCTCGCGTTCTACCTCGTGTTCACGCTCAGCCTGCAGATTTTCCCAGAGGAGCTGCCGCACCAGGGGCTGCGCACTTATATCGTCATGGGCGTTGCGGGGGCCGCGGGCCTTTTCCTCTCCATTATTCTGCATGAGCTGGCACATGCCGTGGCGGCACGCGGCTTCGGCCTGCCGATTGGCGGTATTACGCTTTTCATTTTCGGCGGCGTGGCCGAGCTTCGGCAGGAGCCGGAGACGCCGCGCTCGGAGTTCTGGGTTGCCATTGTCGGCCCAGTCGCGAGCATTGGCATTGCTGGAATTTGCGTTGGCGCCAAAGCGGGGGCCAGCGCCGCCGGCTTGCAAACGGTTGCGGAGGTTCTGCACTTTCTTGCCCGCATCAATACCGTGCTTGCGCTCTTCAACCTCGTTCCAGCCTTTCCGCTCGATGGCGGGCGCGTGCTGCGGTCGCTCATCTGGTGGCGCACCGGAAACTTAAGGCGCGCAACCCGTATCGCATCCCTGTTCGGCACGGCTTTCGGCGGACTTCTCGTTCTCTCTGGGCTGATCCAAATCGCCGCGGGCAGCAAGCTCGGCGGCATCTGGCAGATCCTTATCGGCCTGTTCCTGGCCGCCGCGGCCTCGCAGTCGCGCAACCAAACCGGGACCGCGCTCAGCCTCAAGGGCGCGTCGGTCGCCGATTTGATGGACCGTGCGCCGCTTACCGCGCCGCCCGGCATTACCGTCGACGAGCTGGTGCGGGATTATCTTTACCGGCTGAACCGCAAATTCGTGATCGTCGCCGAGAACGGGCAGGCCATCGGCTATGTCGGGCCGGAGCAGCTCAAGCAGGTTCCGCAATCGCAGTGGCACGATACTTACGTGCGCGCCATCGCCGCCCGCTTCACGCACGACACGGTGGTGCCGCCGGCGGCGCCCGCGTTCGAGGCGTTGCGCAAGCTGCAAGCGAACGGGATCGGGCATCTGGCCGTGCTCGAAGGCTCGAAGCTCGCCGGCACGGTATCGGAGGCGAACTTCGTCAACTTCCTGAGCGTGCGTGAGGAGCTTGGCGCCATCGGCGCGGGCCCGCAGGCCGGGACCGCGCCCACAAGCCGCTGAGCCGCATGGCTTGATACGAAATCCGGTTGAATACTTCTGCCATCGTCATCGCGAGGCGGCTTTTTTGCCGCCGTGGCGATCCAGGGGAACGTTTCTCACGCGGGCATTCGTGGTTCCTGGATTGCTTCGCTTCGCTCGCAATGACGGCGATTCCGGTTCAAAGCGCAGTGCTCTAGCAGTGACTGCGCCACCGCCGCTCAATCCGAAAGCCGGCAGGCAAGCTTCCCCTGGGCAGGAGAGATTTTGCCTTGTCCGGCTTCCAGCGCCGCAACGGCCTCGTAATCCACGACGCTTGGCAGGGAAGCAACCTTGGCCTGATTGGGCGTCCCCTTCATCCTTTTCTCCTCGGCCTTGTACGGCGCGGCGCAATCGGGCGCGGACGCCTGCGTTAGCCCCGTGCTCTGCTTGACCTTCGCCCAGCAGCCGGCCGGATCGGCGAAGAGCGAGCAGCCGGCGTCATAAACTCGCGTGTAGTGCAGCACCAATCCGGACGGTGCCAGATCCACCGCGTGCAGGGCCTTGGCGGTATCGTCGAAAAGCTTCTTGCCCTCGGATGCGCTGAAAATGGCGAATCCCAAGCCGCCATTGATGCCGTCGCTGGCATCGAAAAAGATGTAAGCCCCTTTGGCGCCCTTGAAGTAGCCGGACCACTCTTTGGACACGGCTATTTCGCCGGGCGCGGCCGCCTCACGGCATTTGTACGCCTCTCCACCGGCCGGAAGCGGGACAATGGAGAGCTCTGCGCCAACCTCACCGCGGTCGATCTGCTTGGCGGCAAAGTCTTTGAAATAGAAGCACGAGACGGCCGGCTTCGCCTGCGGGTTCAGCGGATCGGCCGGAAGCGGAACCTTCACAACCTTGACCGGTTTATCGAAAAGTCCTGCCGCGTCCTTCGCCAAGGCATTTGCGGACAGCAACGAGCAGAGCAGGATAATAGCGGGCGTTCGCATCGCGGCGGGGCTCCGGGTTGAATGGCGGCGGGCGTCTTCACAAGGCGGGGGTTCCAATTCGCTGCGGATTTTGTCTTTTTTCCGCCTGACCGCTCGCCTCATCCCCCGAGGCCCGTCCAAAACCGGCGCGATGCGCCTGGCGCACAAAACAAAAAGCCCCGTTAGGGGCTTAATGCCATGACTTAGAGGGTAAGATGCCAGCTCACGGGGCGTAGCCCGAAGTAACGACCAATTTCGTGGTTCCCCCAATCATGCTGCCCTTGCCCGTACAAAGATCCCAGCCCGTGGCGGCCTTCCAGCCAACATAGGGGCCGCAGTCTCCGTAGGTGACATCGTGAAATGCGGTGCTGGTGTAGATGTCAGTTAGCATTTGCTGAGGCTTGCTGGTCCCCACGCCCTTCAGGCTCAAAATGCCGGCCGAGACAGGCGTGGCCACGCTCGTCCCTCCAACAATGCACCAGGCGAAAGACCCGAAGCAATAGCCGGCATCGTAGACCCACACACCGGTGTCCGGATTAGCAATAGCCGCGATATCGGGCGTACCCCGGTGGCCGCCGAGTTTCGAGGAGATGCTTTTTTGGAAGCTTGGCATCGTTTCAAGAGCGCTGATCCCGCCGCCTGCCGGTGTCCATGTCTGTTCGGTCAAGAAATTGCCTGTGGAAGGATTGCGGCTCAACGACGTGCCGCCCACGGCCACGACATATTGCGAAGAACTCGGCCAATGAACGCCGGGCGCATCCCCTGTGGCTGCTAGGAAGGTGACCGTTGGACTGGCGCTTGAGAAGGTGCTGTCGTAAGTGGTCTGGAAGGGAAACTCTCCGTTGCCCCAGCTCATGGACACGAAGCCGCCACCCGCGCTCGCAACTTGGCTAGCGGCCACTTGGACAGCCGCCATAAGATCCACCCAGCTGTTCGTCGCCGCCTCAACCAGAATTATGTTCGCGGTTGGCGACATCGCGTGAGCCCACTCGATGTCCAGACCGATCTCGGTCGACCACCCTTCGTTAAACGCAGGCTGGGTGCCGGTAGCATATACGACTTGGAAGTTGAAGGTTGGAGAACCAAAGGTATTAGGCATCGGCAGGCCGAACTGCGTCGAAAATACCTGCAGATCCTGGAGAGCGTAAGGATTATCGAAAGCGTCGACGATCGCTATCGTCAACGGTTTCGAAGAGCTGGGAATGGCAGTGGCGGTGTCAGGATTACATCCGGTTACCGAGGGGGTGAGACCGTAGATGCAGGCAAGCGATTGCGGTGTTTCTTAGTAATAGCCGGAAAACGGCGCTGCCATCGGGGTGACGCTGCGCGAAGTCACTTTCGGCGGGGTAATGCCTTTCACCGGCAATATCAGGCCACGAAGGAATGTGTGAGCGCTGTTACCCGCGTCGCCCGGAGTTTGCAGGTTCGACGGCGACGTCATTTGGGATGGAGGCGGTAGGGTTGGGGTTGGAGTTTGGGCCCCGGCGCACGGCGGCAGGAGCCCTGCCCCAAATATTCCGAGACTCGCTGCAACGCATAGTTGAGCCTGGCAGTCTAGTCATTGTTTTCCCCTCATAACGCATTTCATACACGGGCTTAGCCGTGAGAGGGGACTATAGGCGCGGCTTTTACCAGTATCAATATATTTATCTGGATTACGCTTTTCTGCAACTCGTGGTTGGCTATACAACTTTGTACACCGGAGTTACTTGCAATAGACATAATTTTCGCTCGCTTCGCGCCATGTCTGGCACAAAAAAACAGAAAGCCCCTTAAGGGGCTTTCTGCCTAGATCCAGCAGGTGAGGTGCCGGCTTACTGGGCGAAGCCGCCAGTAACAACGAGTTTCGTGGTTTTTGCGGCGATGCTGCCCATGCCGGTGCAGGGATCCCAGCCCTTGGCGGCTATCCAGCCAGCATAGGGGCCGCAGTTTCCGGCGGTGATATCGCGGAACGCGGTACTGGTGTAGATTTCAGTCAGCACTTGTTGAGACTTGGTGGTCCCAACACCCTTCCAGCTCAAAATGCCGGCCGAGAGAGGGGAGGCCACACTCGTTCCGCCGACGACCCACCAGCCGCCGTTATAGCCGCTGTAGACCCACACGCCGGTGTCCGGATCGGCAACGGCGGCAATATCGGGGACCCCCCTGTAGGCGCCGACTTTCGTGGAGATCTTGCTTTGATAGGACGGCCTCGCTTCATAGTAGCTGACCCCGCCGCCGGTTTGCTGCCAGGTCAGCTCACCCTCGAAATTGCCTGTGTAAGGGCTGCGGCTCAGCGATGTGCCCCCCACGCCGACTACATATGGCGAAGCACTCGGCCATTCAACGCCGGGCGCATCGCCAGAGCTTGCGAGGTAGGTGACCGTTTTGGCGCCTGAGAAATAGCTATCGAGGGAGGTTTCTTCCGGAAACTCGCTTCCGCCCCAGCTCATGGACACGACGCCACCAGGCGTACCCGAAACTAAGCTAGTGGCTACTGCAATGGCTTGTCCAAGATCGGCAAAGCTGTTCGTGGCTGCCTCGACCAGGTAAACCGTTGCAGTCGGCGACATCGCGTGAGCCCACTCGATGTCCAGCGAGGATTTAAGCGCCCAACCAAGATCTGGCAGGGGCTGCGCGCCGCTGGCATATACGACTGTGAGGCTTCCACCCGTAAGGCCAAACTGCGCCGAGAATTGCGCCCAATCCGACGCAGCGCTCGGGTTGTCGTAAGCGTCGACGATCGCTATCGCCAATGGCTTCGTAGAACTGGGAGTAGCACTGGCAGTATTGGGATTGCACGTGGTAGCGCCGGGGACAAGACCGTAGACGCAGGCAGCGGACTGCGGCGTTTCGAAGGCATAGCCTGGGAACGGCGGGTTCGCGATCATCGGGGTGACGCCGCTCGAAGTCACTTTCGGCGGGGTAATATTCTTGCCGGGCAAGCCCAGGACATGAAGGAATGTGTGCGCGCGAACACCAACATCGGCTGGTTTCTGTATGTTCGACGCCGGGGTCCAGCGGGATGCCGCCGGCGCGGTTGGGGTAAGAGTCTGAGCCTCCGCATACGGTGACAGAATCCCTGCCCCGAATATTCCGAGACTTCGCTGCAACGCTTAGTTGAATTGTCAGCCTAGTCATTACATTTCCCTCGTAATGCTTTTTAACAGGGGCTTAGCCCTGTGGGGGACTTTAGGCGGAGCTTTACTCCGTATCAAGATATTCTTTTTTAATTAGATTGCAGATCTTCTCTGCGCAACGTATGGTTGAACACGGAAGCTGCTTATGACGTTGCTATTACAATGCTGAAATTTGCACAAGATTAACTTCGCAACAGAGTATAATTCTGTGCTTGCCGCGCCTACCTGCCGGCGAAAACGAGCCGGCTTGCCTCGCCGGTCTGGTTTTGGTGCGCACGCGGCTCGCTTTCGCTGCGCCTGCGAGTGTTAGGCCGCCCGGAAACCGCCCGATCCTTATGCGAGGCTTTAGCGCCGCTGCGGTTGAGGCGGATTCCCTGTTGCAAGCGGCCTGAAGATGCCTTCCAAGTCGGACTAAATCGTTATCCTCACACCGGCTTGGCAGCGCAGGCCGGCGCGATTATGCAAATCCGAAAATTACCGAGGCAGCCCCATGACCGTCGAACGCATCGCCACCAGCCCGATTGCCGGCATGAAGCCCGGCACCAGCGGGCTTCGCAAGAAAGTCACCGAGTTCGCAAGGGCAATACCTGGCGAATTTCGTGCAATCCGTGTTCAACGCCGTCCGGCCCGTGGAAGGTTTCGCCGGCTCGACGCTCGTTGTTGGCGGCGACGGCCGCTACTACAACGCCGAAGCGATCCAGACCGTGATCCGCATCGCCGCGGCCAACGGCTTCGGCCGCGCGCTGGTTGGCGCCGGCGGCATCCTGTCCACGCCCGCCGCATCCTGCGTCATCCGCAAGCACCGCGCGTTCGGCGGCCTGATCCTGTCGGCGAGCCACAATCCAGGCGGGCGGACGGCGATTTCGGCATCAAGTTCAACGCCGCCAATGGCGGCCCGGCGCCCGAGAAGATCACCGATGCGATCTACGCCGAGACGCTGAAGATCGCCGAGATCCTGACCCTGGACACGCCCGATGTAGACCTCAGCCGCATCGGCAGCCACCGCGTTGGCGAAATGCAGGTCGAGGTCTTCGATCCAGTGGCGGATTATGTCGAACTGATGCGCGAGCTGTTCGACTTCGAGGCGCTGCGCGCGGCGTTCGCGGGCGGCCTGCGGCTCACCTTCGACGCGATGCACGCCGTCACCGGGCCTTACGCGCATGCGATCTTCGAGCGCGAGCTGGGCGCGCCCGCCGGCACCGTGCGCAACGGCACTCCCCTGCCCGATTTCGGCGGCCACCATCCCGATCCCAATCTGGTGCACGCCAAGACGCTGCTCGACCTGATGATGGGGCCGGATGCGCCAGACCTCGGCGCGGCCTCCGATGGCGACGGCGACCGCAACCTCATCATCGGCCGCGGCATCTTCATTTCGCCTTCGGATTCGCTGGCGATGCTAGCGGCGAACGCGCATCTGGCGCCGGCCTACCGGGGCGGCATCGCGGGTGTCGCGCGCTCGATGCCCACCAGCGGCGCCGTGGATCGCGTTGCCGCCAAGCTCGGCGTGCCCTGCTACGAGACGCCCACCGGCTGGAAGTTCTTCGGCAATCTGCTCGACGCCGGGCGCATCACGCTCTGCGGCGAGGAGAGCGCGGGCACCGGCAGCAACCATGTACGCGAGAAGGATGGCGTGTGGGCCGTGCTGCTGTGGCTCAGCGTTATCGCAGCGCGGCGGCAAAGCGTGGCGGAAATCGCGCGCGAGCACTGGGCCACCTACGGGCGCAACTACTACACCCGCCACGACTACGAGGGCATCGACACGCCCGCCGCGCAGGCGCTGATGAAGGCGCTGGGCGAACGGCTTCCCGGCCTCGCCGGCACGAGCGTTGGCGGCCGGCTCGTCGCAAAGGCTGACGATTTCAGCTACACCGATCCGGTCGACGGCAGCGTGTCGAAGAACCAGGGCCTGCGCGTGATCTTCGAGGACGGCGCGCGCATCGTCTACCGCCTGTCCGGCACCGGCACCACCGGCGCGACGCTGCGCGTCTATATCGAGCGCTACGAGGCGGACCCGGCGCTGCTCGCGCAGGACACACAAGCCGCGCTCGCGGACCTGATCGCAACCTCCCGCAACCTCGCCCGCCTGCGCGAGTTCACCGGCCGCGAACAGCCGGATGTCATCACCTGAAGATACCCCGAGCCATACTGGCAGTTGTCCGCGGCACTCAAGACATTAGACACGGCCACCGAAGATGACAGCGAAACCGGCCAACTGTACAATGCAAGCAAGGGCTGGCGCCTGACCGGACAAAAAAGGAGCGTCCATGCACCATCCACATATTGCGGCTGACCCGGCAGTGATGATGGGCAAGCCCTGCATCAAGGGCACCCGGATCACGGTAGAGCTGATTCTGCGCAAACTCGGTGCCGGCCGCAGCTTCTCCGATCTGCTCGAAGCGTATCCCCAGCTCACACAGGACGATTTAAGAGCAGCGCTGGCTTTTGCGGCCGATTACATGCAGCACGAGACCATTGTCGCCGCCGAGTAACCTATGCGCTTTCTTGCGGACGAAAACGTATCGCGCCTCGTCATTGAGCGATTGCGCGCGGATGGCTTTGAGGTGGCGTCGATCTCGGAAACACGCTCCGGTATACCGGACAGAAGCGTGCTTGAGACAGCGGATGCTGAAGGGCGCATTCTGATAACGGAAGACCGGGATTTCGGCGAACTTGTCATTCGCCAGCGGATGGCCGTTCGCGGCGTTATGTTGCTGGAGTTGGATAGGCTGTCGAACGCGGCGGAGGCCGGGCGTGTATCGCATATCGTAAGGACATATGCGGACAAACTGCTGGATAATTTGGCCGTGATCGAACCCTCACGCGTGCGTATCCGGCAGCTGCGAAGCTGAGCGGCAATTCCAAAGGCACAGGCGCCGATGAAGGCATCGTCTGGATCGAAAGGGTTGGCAGCCACAAGGATTATGACCGCATAGACGTAACGGAAGTGGACCACAATGGCCGATCTGAAGCCGATCCGCTCGGAAGCGGATTACGAGGAGGCACTCGCCGAGGCCGAACGGCTGTGGGGAACCTCGCTCGGCACGCCGGAGGGCGACCGGCTCGATATCCTTGCGACGTTGATCGACGCCTATGAGGCACAGCATTATCCTATGGACCCGCCCGATCCGGTCAGCGGCTGCGAAGCGCATCAGCAGTGTCTGAGCGTCGCATCCAGCCTCCAGGCAGACGAGGATCAATCATTCATCGATGCTGTGACGGAGTGGGGTGATGAATACGGCGACCAATCCGGAATTCAAACCAGGCCGCCGAGAGAACGCTCAAGGTCAATCATGCGGACAATCATCGCGCCCCTCGGATCGAAGGGCAGGTCCTGAAATCCCCAGCGGGCATAGAAGGTGCGCGCGGCTTGATCGACGGGATGCGTGACGACGCCAAAGCAGCCCACTTCCTGCGCCAGGCGCATCGAAGTCTTGAGCGCGAACAGCAACAGGGAGCGCGCATGCCCGCAGCCTTGATGATCCTTGTGAACCGCGAGCTGCCCGAGAAGCGCGGCCGGCACGGGATCGGGCTTGTTGCGATGCTGCGGCCGGGGCAGAAAGGCGCGCTCGATTTGCGCGGTGCTGAGCGAAACGAAGCCGATAATACTGCCGTCCGGTATCGCCGTTATGACGCTGGTGCGGGAAACCGATGCCGCCTGGTTCGCCCAAGCATGGCGCCGGAACCACAAATTGAGGGATTCCTTGCCGCAATCGAACTCGTCGCGATTATCGGTCTCGCGGAGGGGGCGGGGCGGCGTTACTCCTGCCATGTGGGCGGACGTGCGACGAGATCGCGAAGCCCCGGAACATCCTGAGCGGGAGCTTGCGCCCAGCGCTCGAACGCCTCCCAGTCCGCGGCGGGAATAGTGATTATCCGCCGCTCCATCATGTCGAGTTCGGCGGCGTCGAGGGCCTTCCGGCGCACGAAATCGCTGACGTTGGTTCTGGCCTGTTCCGAGGCGGCCTCCAGCAGCGCCCGCTCGTGCTTGCTGAGGCGCACGCTCAAGACCGTGGTCGCGTTCTGCGATAAGTCTGCCTTTTCGCTCATGTGTGTGACAATAGCACACGCGAGCAGAAAACGTACTATAAATGCAGGAGAAGCAACGCGCCTGTTCTCGCGACACGGTTGCGCGGCGTCCTTGCATTGCAACGGAGCCGGTGTTATATTTTTGTATAACCAAAGAGGCTCGCCATGCACACTACGAATCTGCGCAAAGTTGGGGGATCGGTGATGCTGACCGTGCCGCCCGCTCTTCTAGACATTTTGGACCTGCAGGCGGGTGCTACCGTCGCGGTCGCTATCGAAGACGGCCGCCTCGTGATCGAACCTTGCCGGCGCCCGCGATACACTATGGCTGGCCTTCTCGCGCAATCCGGCTATTCGCAGCCGCAGGAGGCTGGGGAGCGCGAATGGGTTGACGCGCCAGCGGTTGGCAGCGAGCCGCTGTGAAGCGCGGCGACGTTTACATGGTTTCGCTGGACCCCACGCAGGGCAATGAGCAGCAGGGGCGGCGTCCGGTGCTGATCGTTTCGCCGGACGAATTCAATACGGCGACACAACTTCCCGTGATCGTACCGGTCACGAGCGGCGGTGCCTTCGCACGGCGCATTGGCTTTGCCGTCCCGCTAACCGGCGCAAAAACAACCGGGGTGGTTCGCTGCGACCAGCCGCGCGTGCTCGACATTCGCGCGCGCCGCGGCCGTAAGGTCGAGACACTGCCGCCCGATCTTATGGACGAAATCCTCGCCAGGGTGGCAACGATTTTCGAATAAGGCAGCACGGCCCGCAGCTTTTGGCGAAACGGCCTTGGCAGCGCTCCAGCGCCAAGCTATGCAATTCCCAGCCACAGCCCGGAGTTGCCATGACCGCCCAAGCCCTTCCCGCGCCGCGCACCGACCTTGCGCCCAACACCGCCGATTTCGAGCGGCTGCCCTTCGTTAAGCCCACGGGCTTCCGGGAATACGACGCGCGCTGGCTGTTCCCGCAGGAGGTCAACCTGATGGGCTTGCAGACCATCGGCATGGCACTCGCCACGCTGATGCGCGAGCGCGGCGTTCCGGTGCGGATCGTCACGGGCCACGATTACCGCTCCTACTCGTCGAGCATTAAGTACGCGCTGATGTGCGGCATGCTCGCTGGCGGCGCCGAGGTGCACGACATCGGGCTGGCGCTGTCGCCGATGGCGTATTTCGCGCAGTTCGCGCTGGAGGTCGAGGGTGTCGCGATGGTGACGGCGAGCCACAACGACAACGGCTGGACGGGCATCAAGATGGGCATGGGGCGTCCGCTCACCTTCGGCCCGGACGAGATGACCGCGCTCAAGCACATGGTGCTCGAAGGCCGCTACCAGACGCATGCCGGCGGCAGCTACTATTTCCATGGCGATATGGCCCAGCGCTATATGGACGACCTCACCAGCCGCGCGCCCTTCAAGCGCAAGATCAAGGCCGTGGTGGCTTGCGGGAACGGCACGGCGGGCGCGTTCGCGCCGCAAGTGCTGGAACGGCTCGGCTTGAAAGTTGTGCCGCTCAATACCGATCTCGATTACAATTTCCCGAACCACAATCCAAACCCGGAAGACCTGAAAATGCTACACGCGATCTGCGATGCGGTGAAGGAGTCGGTTGCTGATGTGGGCCTCGCCTTCGACGGCGACGGCGACCGCTGCGGCGTGGTGGATAACGAGGGCAACGAGATTTTCGCCGACAAGATGGGCGTGATGCTGGCGCGCGATTTCTCGGCGGCGCACGCGAACGCACATTTCGTGGTGGACGTGAAATCGACCGGCCTGTTTACGACCGACCCGGTGCTGCAGGCGAACGGCGCGCACACTGTCTATTGGAAGACCGGCCACTCCTATATCAAGCGCTACTCTCACGAGACCGGCGCGCTGGCCGGCTTCGAGAAGTCAGGCCACTTCTTCTTCAGTCCGCCGCTCGGCCGCGGTTATGACGACGGGCTCGTGGCGGCGATTGCGATCTGCGACATGCTCTCGCACAATGCGGATAAGAGCATGGCCGATCTCTACCGCGGCTTGCCGAAGACCTGGCAATCGCCGACCATGTCGCCCCATTGCGGCGACGAGGTGAAATACGGCGTGGTGGAGCGCGTCAGCGCGCATTTCAAGGCGCTTAGCGAACGCGGGGCCACGCTTGCCGGCCAGCGCATCCGCGAGGTCATCACGGTGAACGGCATTCGCATCGTGCTCGAAGACGGCACCTGGGGCCTGGTCCGCGCCTCCTCGAACAAACCGGAGCTGGTGGTCGTGGTCGAAAGCCCCGTCTCCGAGGCCAACATGCGCGCCATCTTCGCCGAAATCGACGCGCATCTCAGCACCTACCCCGAAATCGGCGCGTATAACCAAAAGATTTAGGTTGCGGCGACTCGAAAGCTCGGCGAGAACAAGACAAGAACAAAGTTTTGGTCCCGCCGATGTCCGATAACACCCTCCATTACGGCGACAACCTCTCCGTTTTGCGCGAAAGCGTGGCCGATGAGAGCGTCGATCTTATTTATCTCGACCCGCCGTTCAACTCCAATGCGACCTACAATGTGCTCTTCAAAGCGCCCGGTGGAGAGGAGAGCCAGGCTCAAATCGAGGCTTTCGGCGACACCTGGCATTGGAACGAAGCCGCGGAGGACGCTTTCGATCAAGTGATGCGGTCGCCGAACTCCGATGCCGCCAGCATGCTGCAGTGCGAACAGCAAGCTAACCTTGGCTGTCGAATGCCAGATCAGTCCCCCACCATCTTGTGCGCAACGATGAACTTAAGAAGACATCTTCGGGCCGTCGACGCGGGAGATAATGTGCCCGCAGCTATAACGTTCTGGGCTGAACCTGTATTTACATCGTTAAAACACATGCGGTTCATTTGTGGAAGTTACGCACGAACATGCAGACCTGTCAGTGAGAAGAGCATCCCACCAACAAAAATAAATAGCTGTGCAAGATATGGCTTTCCAATTATCAAAAGCGGTATGCACTGGCCAGCCAGTCTCGTGTTTTTCTCGCCAATAGGTGAATTGCCCAAGATCGAACTGCGAAGACAGCGCATCGATTGATAGAAGACCGGTGTGTGACTTACTCACGAACATTGTTCAAAGGTCGCAGTCTTTGTTTGATTGCCCCACCGCGAATTCAGACAAATGAGATACGTGACCAACCACGCACTCGCGGTCCACCACAAGAACATATATCCAAATCCGAACCGTCCAGAAATATTGGAGATGTAGAGCGCATAACCGAGATTCGTCACGACAAATGCCCCTAGAAAAATGCGCCGATTGCCGTTCGCGAATGCCGCCATCAGTGCTGGCAACACAACGATTTGGTCAAAGGGGAAGCTGTAATAACTGCAGGCCACTGAGACAAGCAAAACTACCATTCCATGCGCTTTCCAATCCCAGTTGGATCGATGCCTTCGCCAGTACAACGCCAGCCAGACGAGTCCAGCAACCTGCGGGAAAAAAGCCAAGCCCCGGTATCCGGATACGACGTAGAGCATACCGCCCACATTGGGGTACGGAGTCGTCTCTCCAGCGAACTGGCGAGCGAATGCAATGTATTGCAGAAAAATGTGCGGATTCAAGATAAGGACAAAGACGCTCGTCACGGCAAGTGAGAGGCCAAACGACAGAAGTATGGCCCATCGTTTCGCTTTAATAGACCAAAGCAGAATGGCAATCAAAAACAACAGAATGACGTGAGGCTTTACGAAGGTCAGTGACAGGAATGCGCCGGCCAGCCAATCGCGTTTCCGCTCTGACAGAACTAGAAACAACGTGACGCCAAGTAGAACTAGAACTGTAATCTGACCAACCATAAGGAGAGCCACGGTCGGGCCGTATAAGAGGCACAGGAATGCGGGAGCCAGCGGTTCCGAGTTGCCGCTGAGACTTGACGAAACACGAGCGCAGCTCGCAACCACGATGACGCTCACAAGCATCCAGAAAGCAAAAGCGATGTTGTAGCTCATGTATCGAAACGGCAGGATGAGTGCGAGAGCTGACGGAGGGTTCCGCATCACCATTGCGGGTGCTTGCAATGAATACCCAAACGATCTCTCAAAATCGGTAACAAGCGTTTCAGAATAGGGATTCTCGCGAATCAGGTGTGCGCCTGCCCAATACTGCGCAAGGTCCTGTACGCGCAACGCAGAGGACGCTATAAAACCAGCGGCAAACAGCATACCGCCAGCGAAAAGGATGAGAAGGAAGCTCAAGATTTTCTGAAAACTCATTGAGGAATTCCCTTCTCAAGAGGCATCACTACCGATTTGCGCCCTAATCGCATTCTTCGGCTGATTCCGGGACTCATCTAAACCCCGTTAACGCCGGGAGGCGTCCGTGGATTGGAGGGACGGCGTAAATTCAACAAGGTCTCCTGGACGAGATTGAGAGTTGAGGACCGTTCCGGTGGGAAGTTCTATTACTGAGTACGCGGACAGGCAAGCTGAGATTCGCCATGGCGACACGCTGCTCGCGACTTTCTTGATGTGATTTCTCCGGTCGAGGTAGATAAGATCGATCGAGAATTGCATGAAGAAAGTGTGAATCGCCTCGCAGGGTAAAATCCACATGCCCTCTCCTGGGCTCAGGCCTTTACGACCAAGTAGTCCTTTAGACCTTTTGCCTCCACTCTTGGCGACCTCTGCCTTGCTTGCGAGTTCGGTACTGCGCGTCACGTTCATAACTCGCAGGCAGTCGGCTGCAAGCGACGTCGTGTCCGATTCGGTGCGTCGTCCCAATTTGGAGAACGACCAATCGCGCAGTTTCATCAAGCGCCCCATCACTTTATACGCGTGACGCAAACATAGTCTTAACTATGCTGCAGAAGACGAAGAAAAGAGTAGCGATCGCTGGAGATCTCAGCCATCTTTCCAGCTGGAAAAGAACGATACAGAAGGTGTCCCCAGCGAGAAGTGCGCGCTGGGGACCCACGTTGAAATTCAATTCTCTTTTAGAGTTATTGAAACACCACTCACTACTGGGGTGCCGACTGGGTTTGAGTTGCGCCCCCGCCACCGCCGCCTACACTCATCGAGCCTTCAACTACTAACGGGGTTTCCGGCTTCTGGCTTTCAATCAACTTCTCCACGGGAATCGTTGCCGGAGGTGGGGCAGGTCCAGCACCTGCAACCTTCGTGTCTGGCGTATGCATCGGAATCGGCGAATTCGGAGGCAGGAACCCTTCCGGATATTTCAGTTCCGGAAGCGGTGTACCTGCATCGATCGGATTCACTAGTTCCGGAGTCACAATGACAATTAACTCCGTATTAGATTTTTGCCTTTGCATCGATTGAAAGAACTTGCCGAGAATTGGAATATCGCCAAGAAAAGGAATCTTTTCGAAATTATCGGTTTCGCGATTATCGAGCAACCCGCCAATAACGAAGCTCTGTCCATCGGCGAGTTCAACTTCCGTCTTGACGCGTCGGATCGTCAGGGCCGGAACCGTCGCACCGCCAATGTTCACTGCATTTGCATAATCGAGGGAACTGACTTCCGGAGCAACTTGAAGCCGGATCGTTCCGCGATTCGTGATCGTCGGTAAAAAGGCAAGCAAAACGCCATACTGCTTATATTGGATCGTAATGGGAGCCGTCCCTCCGCCGGAAACTCCCGTCTGGGCGACCGGGTAAGGATATTCGCCGCCTGCTAGAAAACTTGCCTGGTGTCCGTTTTTCGCAAGGACATTCGGTTCTGCCAAAACTTCGGCTAGCCCCTTTGTCTCAAGCGCTTGAATGGTCGCACCGAGATTGATGCCAGGATAGAACGCAAAGAGATTCAACGGAGTGACGGAACCAACTGTCGCAGACCCGGATGAGATCGTCGGGATCGTAGGCGTGTACTGACCGGTCGAGATTGAACCGATTGTGTTTCCAAACCCTGTACTGAAGATGTTAATCCCAAGCTGCTTCTCCTTGGTACGATCGATGCTGGCAAAACGGACCTTGAGAAGAATCTGCGGTTCAGGAGAGGGCACATTCACGTTGAGCAGGTTTACAACTTTGCCTGCGGTGGAAGCAATCATCACGGCGCGATCAGAATTGTTCAGATTGCTGACAGTGCCGCGAAGAAAGATCACCCCATTGTCCTGGGAGACCCTGACGTTCTGACCGGGCAATTCTGCCCTCAATTCTCGGCGAATGCCCTCAAGTGTGTCGTTCGAAGCGAACGTGCTCGGCCGGACCGTGACATTGAAGAACTGTCGCCCACCACTCTGATCCCAGATGATGAGGCTTGTTTCTCCAGGCGCCTTCCCACTGAGTAGAATCTGTGTCGGACTTACCGCTTGTGCATTGGCGTAGTCACCAAGACCCACAACGATTCGCGTCACCGGACGAGCAAGATCGAGCACAACTGACTTACCTACGGCAAGCGACAGGTCATTCGTTGAGTCCTGACTCGTGGCTGCCGTCGGCTGGGTCCCTGCCGGGGGTGCCTGGGCCAATAAGGCCGCTTCGGCACAGAATACAAGTGTCAAAGCACTGACACTGGCGATGACGATCGCAGTTTTCGCTTTCACTGTTTCCCCCCGGGCGTTGCAAATTTATCTTCGGTTTTGGTATTCCCGTTAATCACGGTAACCGTGAACATCTCTGGTGGTTTCTTGACTGCCGCCGGGCGGCTGCTAACTTTAGGCTTGGTGGCCGGGGCGCTCTGATCCAGGAACAGGTTGGTCATTGCAGTTCCCTGCACCGTGGCTACCTTGGTATCGAGCGGATTCCTGAGCACCAGCTGAATACGGGTCTCATTGCTGGCCAGGGCGAGTACCTGAGCCTGTTCGGGAGTGACAAGCAGATTGACTACCTGCACCTGCTGCGGCTTACCTTCGGCATCCTTCTGGATGTCGGAACCAGCTGACAGAACTTCAATGTTCTGGAGCACTGTCCGCACCTGGGTGTTGTTGGCCGCTCCTGCGGTGGCGACTGTGGTCGGTGGCACACCTGAGATTAGGACATCAACCCGCATTCCAGGCAGCACGAAGCCGGCCACGCCTACAACCTGGTCGACGCGAACGGCGATGGCACGCATTCCATCCTTGATGGTCGCAGCCAGACCGCCTCCGGATCCCACCGGAGCGAGTCGATCTTCCAGGATTGGCTCCCCAGCATACAGCGAAGAGGTGACTCCCCGGCCGATCGCATTCTTCGCGTCCAGAATCGCGCTTTTCGGTGGAGTTCCCATAATCTGAACGGTGGTCAGATCCGGAGCGCTCAAAACCGTGCCGATCTTAATGTCGGTAGCGGCGGCAACCACTCGCGTGGAGGGTTGCGGCTTAGCTGCAGCAATGCGCATGCCGACTAACCGGTAGACGAGCACAGAGCACAGTGCTGCCACTACGAATGCAGCAAGGAGAATGGTTACCAGTCTTCGGTTCATCAGAATCCTGTCTTCGCGAGGTGAAGAGCCTGATTTTTGCTTCCTTGGCCCCGACTACAGGACACACGGAGAAGCCGTCTCTTCACACAGAGTTAGTGGTCGAAATGGTGAATGATATGCACCGGTGAATGCCGCTAGAGTATAGCATTATGTGGCATTTCGAGTGCATCGAATTTAGCTCCTCCAAACCGAAGTACCTAGAAAGCCACTTTAACGAAATGGCGGCGCAAGGCTTCACCTCTCGCGTCCTGTTTCTTCGGTTTAGTGACAGTATCTCCTCATGTCACGCGTGCCCTGTCAACGGTACCAAAGCGTTTTGAATGTGAATGAAAAAACGCTTATATTTAACTCCCAAAACAACCAGTGCACGGACTGACCAAAGTTATTCTCACTACCTAATTTGATCTTGTGGTGCAATGGATCGACGCGCATACTTGAATACACGTTTGCCTTGCAGACAGGGATCACGCGACTTTACAAGCTGTGACCTTTTTCCCGTGTAACTCTATCGCCCTTGAGTTAGGGGCCCCACAAGGAGCAACACTCAACCAGTAACACCCCTGTTCCCTATGTAGAGTGCGAGCAGGCATGCCGAACGAGAGGGGTCACCCGGCGAATGAGGTCATCGCGCACAATCAGCTTATTTACAGTGCAGCCGGAGCCCCGTCGTGGGCCTTCGGCGCTGGTGGCATCGGCTGTTTTGCACGCCTCCGCGATCGCGCTGGTACTCTCGGCATTCGTGTACGCTCCACAATTCCGGCTCAATACACCGGATGTGTACATGATGCAGCACGTCGAAATGAATATGCCGTATCCACCTATTCAGAAAGACGGCGGAAGCGGGAGCATGTATCCCAAGTCTTCCTCATCGGGCGCCGAGTCTTCGGCTCACGAAAAGCTTGCGGCTCCCGCATCGAGCCGAGTCCGTTTCATGCACCGAAAACTGGCACCGCAGACATTGATTGACCCAGACGTCGATCCCAACAAGATGCTGCCGAAGGATACTCCGCTTCCAGCAATGTTGCTTTGGTCCGGTCATCGTCCGAAGATCCAGATCCTTACTCCGCCAAAGCCAGCGCCACCGTCGATCACGCTGGATAAGCCAAAGCTGAACTTTCCGAATAAGGAAACACTGATCGCAGACCTCAATATATCGGCCACCCGATTCCAATCGAAGCTCCCCATGCCGATGCCCAGCAACACTTCTCCGGTAGTGTTGAAACGCGACTTGGATGTTCAGCGAATTCCGGAGACGGGTTCAATTTCGAGCCTTGAAGCCACACCGGCGGCAATCCTATCTGCTTCAGATCTTCAATTGAATCAGGGCACGGTCACGATGCCCGGCGCAAATCAGTCTGCGGAAGGCACCGAACAGGGCGGGCTCGGAACCGGCAAGGTAGCCAGTTCTTTGCAACATGGTTCTGGTGACTCAGGCAGCACAGGTTCGGATAAGGGCTCAGGCAAAGGACAAAATGCTAGTGGCGGCCAATCCGCGGGTCCCGGGAGCGGCGGCTCCCAGAAGGGCCCTGGAAACGGCGCAGCGGGAAATGGCACGCAAGCAGGCACAGCTGGTGGGCAAGGTACAGGACATAATCCGGGATCGGGATCAGGATCATCAAACGGGCACGGCACAGGAGACGGCGAGAATGGCTCCATGACACGTATCAGCGTGCCAAAGAATGGCACGTTCGGAGTCGTTGTAGTGGGATCATCCCTGGATGAGCAGTATCCCGAAACCTCAGAGGTCTGGAAGGGGCGCCTCGCATACTCGGTATACCTGCATGTTGGATTGGAGAAGAGTTGGATCCTGCAGTATTCACTTCCGCGCGCCGCTGACTCCGCAAACTCAGGGAGAGCACGTCTCGAGGCGCCATGGCCGTACTATATCGTTCGTCCGAACCTGAATCCCGACGACGCATCTTCCGATTCGGTGATGGTTCATGGTTTTGTCGATGAGTCCGGCCACTTTGAGAAACTATCCGTGGTTTTTCCGACGGATATGGGATTCGCTCGCGAACAGCTTGTCCTGGGCGCTCTCCAGCAATGGCAGTTCAGGGCCGGCACTCGTGACGGTCAGGTTGCCAAACTTGAAGTGCTTCTGATTATTCCAGAGGTCAGTCAGTAGCCGGTTTTGGCATCCGAAGGTCAGAATGCTCTGGAACCGGCTATTGCTTTCTCGCCCGGGTTCGCGTCATCTGACAGAAAACGCGACGCTCAAGATCTTTCTTGTGAGGAAACCGATTTAGGACGGTTGCTGAACGCGCTGAATAAAGCGATGCAGCGCTTTCTTGCCAACGCCGGTTTCGGGCAACGCCTCACCGCTGTTCAAATCGACTGTATTCGACGGCACAAATGAAAGACCGACCCCGTCGGTGCCCCAACGAATAACCTTCGTCAGCACGGAGATGAAATCGTCTGGATCGTCGCCATCCGTATTTGTCCGCTGAAGCGTCATTAGAATCATCGTCCCCGGGAACCAGCGTTCATCGGTCAGCAGATACAATCCATTGGTGCTGATATCAGCAATATGAAAAGCCTGTGGCGCACCGCCGGTCCAGTAGTAGGCGACCAGCCCCGGTAAAGGATGTCGCTTGGATCCACGGCGGTCGGTTGAGAGCCAGCGCAAAAAGCGGATAAACCACGAGGCGTTCTGGACAGCGTCTAAGTCAGCGCTATCCTTTTCGGCGAGGCGCTGATGCGCAATCTGCAGTTCTGCCGCTTGGTCGATTTCTGAAGATCGCTCTGCCACGGCCACAGGAGAGGATTTTGCTTCTGCGGGCCCGCTTCCTCCACTATTGAAGCCGGTCGCGTTCGATGAACGAGCCAGACGCTCTTCCATTTCATCTGCGACGCAGATGAGGAGTATGTCGCCAGGCTGAGTCTGCGTCGAAAAGATCGTATGCCCCGCAAGTACTAAGGCGCTTGCAGGCTGTTCTCTCGTCGGTTCGATCGCATGGTTTGGGAAGGACTCTATCGCTTGGATGACCCGGTTGTCGTCGTCCAGGTAAATCAGATCCACCGGCGTGAGCCCTTTGGTGGCAGGAACTCCACGAAACGGCGTCAGCCACAAGCCTGTGTCGGCCTTGATGGAAAGGTTTTCCATGAGAACTTTCAGTTGCTTGGCGGCGGTATCGGCAACGGTAACGCCCAAACTCAGAAAGCTCTCTCGGGTCTGGTTGTAAACACAGTACTTGCGTGTTTCCATGATCTGCGCCTCTTCAGAAAGCTGCCCCGATGAAGGTTGGAACGAATTAGAGCAGCTTTCGATCCCGACCCCCCAAGTTGCCAGGTAACGCAGTCAATTCTGCGTAAGTGTCACCCCGAATGATATCCGCTCAATCGATAAATAGCATTTTCGATCGGGCGAGGAGGAAAGCAAGTTGAAGTCTGCTATCGAATCCCTTCGGCCCACGCCGGAGACCGATGATATCACCATCATAGAACGGTGTTCTGCGAGGCAAAAGCGCCGGACGGAAGCACGAAGAATGAATTAACCGCGCACTCCGCCGGCACCCTTGAAGCAGACCGGGCTACTTGACCCGTGTGCGACGTCGCTGAATCAGAATAACCAGCACGATGACAAACAATACCCCGGATACGATCCGGATAATCGTGGTTTGGTCCATGTCGATTCTCTCCCTTCATGAAATGGTTAAAGAACTCAATGTCCGAAAAACTCTTTGAACGAATCCACCATGGTGAGCATGGCTGGGCCGAGCACGACCACAAACAACGAAGGAAAGATGAAGATAACCAGAGGGAACAAAAGCTTGACAGAAAGCTTTGCCGCCTTCTCTTCAATTTCCTGAACACGCTTCGTACGCAACGTGTCTGAGTGCACCCGGAGAGTTTTGCCGATGCTGGTTCCGAACTGCTCGGCTTGCACAAGCATCGATACGAGGTTTCGCACGACATCAACATCGGTGCGTTCCGCCAAGTGTTTCCACGCATCAGAACGAGCCCGACCGGCACGCTGCTCTAGAGCAACAATTCCAAGCTCATCGCTCAGCGCCGGTTGCGATTTGCTCAGCTCCTGCGCGGTGCGAGCCGTCGCCTGGTCCAAACTCAGTCCGGCCTCAACGCAGATCACCAGCAGATCAAGAACGTCCGGCAATCCCTTTCTAATCTCTGCCTGGCGGTTTGCAATCTTTCTCCCCAGCCAGAAATCCGGTAACAGGAACCCGATTCCGGCTGCGAGGGTCAGAACGAAGAAAGGACTTAGATGAATCGCCCCCGTAACCCACGCCAGCAATAAGAGAAATATTGGCGTCATGACCTTGGCCGCATAGAAAGATTTGACGGCGGTATCGGAACGCAACCCCGCGCGAACCAGTCGCTGCTGCACGATCCCAGTTTCTGCCTGGCTTCTTGGCAGAATTTTTTCAAACTGCTCAACCACGCCGCCGATCACATGACGTGTTTCTTCGAGCGTGTTGGAAATGGTTTTCTTGTTGGCTCGCGGATACAGGGCCGAAGAGATGCGCTCCTGAATGTTGTCGCGATAGAAAATCAGCAGACCGCCGCTACCGATAAGCAGGAAGGCGATCAAGAACGCAACAATTGCAAATGCCATATTCCCCTCGCTAAACGTCCATGTTTACGATCTTGCGAATAATCAGTCCGCCAACGATGATCATTGCGCCCGCGGCGTATAGAAGCTTGATTCCCAGTTCCTTCTTCCACAAAATACTCATCAGGTCCGGGTTCACCAGGTACAGCAAGAAGCCCAGAACAACCGGAAGCAACGTCAGAATTAATCCAGTCAAACGCCCTTGGGCGGTATGCGTCATCACTTGTCGCTTGAGGCGGAAGCGTTCACGGATCACCTGGGAGGTTTTTTCCAGCACTTCGGCGAGATTACCGCCGCTTTCGCGTTGGATCAAAATGGCCGTGCAAACGATTTTGACGTCCTGCAACGGAACCCGCGTGACAAGGTTGTCAAGTGCCGACTTCAGCTCCAAACCGTAATTCATTTCGTCAAAAGTCGCCCGGAACTCTCCGCCCACCGGATCGGCACACTCGCGAGATACAAGGCCCATCGCAGCATTCAAGCTGTGTCCTACGCGAAGCGCGCTCACAATGAGTTCGAGCGCCTCTGGGATACCTTCCTCAAACTTGTGCATGCGCATTTTCCGCTTCTGATATACCCAGCCTATCGGCCCCAAACCGGCAATCAGTCCAACAACCATTCCGAACAATACCGAGTCAGTCCGCAGATACACCAGGTATGCCGGCACGATGAAACACACACCGCAGAGAAGGCTAAGTCCGCCCACCGTCCACTTCACATTTGCCTGATAGAGGAGCCGGCGAATGCGCGGTGCAAGCTCAAGCTTAGACAGGTAGCGATCCAGCCAGGGAATCGAGCTCATCAGCTCGTTCTTACGAACGTCTACGATGAGGTCGGCCATCTCCGGCTTACCCACGGCGATCGCAGACTCAAGTCTGGTCATGATCGCGCGGGTTTGCTCTGTCGCTCCAGTCCCGCTGGCTGCGGCGATCAGAATTACTACCCCGAAAACTCCCAGAAACACGAGTATGACAATAATTGCCATATTTCCCTCCGCAGACGCTCTTGCTCAGTTCACTTCCGTTACTTTCTCAAACAAGCTCGGCGGCAAGAAGATGCCGGCAGTACGTAGTTGTTCGAGGAACTTTGGACGGATGCGACTGGGCACAAAAGCGCCCTGCACTCTACCGTTCGGCCCAATGCCTTTCTTTTGAAACGCAAAGATTTCCTGCATACTGATGACGTTCTCTTCCATACCTGTAATCTCGTGAATGCTCACGCACTTACGGGAGCCATCACTCAAACGGGAAGCCTGCACCACGATAGTCAGAGCTGAAGCGATCTGTGCCCGAACCGTCTTTTCGGGAAGGTTCAGGTTAGTCATCGCCACCATCGATTCAAGGCGGGTCAGGGCGTCGCGTGCTGTGTTGGCGTGGACGGTCGTCATCGAACCTTCGTGACCTGTGTTCATGGCCTGAAGCATGTCAAATGCTTCCTCGCCACGGCACTCACCGATGATGATGCGGTCGGGACGCATACGAAGGCAGTTGATAAGCAATTGCCTTTGTCGAATCGCGCCCTGACCCTCGACGTTGGGCGGACGCGTTTCCAGGCGAACAATGTTTTCCTGCGCAAGCTGCAATTCAGCGGCATCCTCAATCGTGATGACTCGTTCATTCTGAGGAATGTACTGCGAAAGAATATTGAGGAAGGTCGTCTTGCCGGCGCCGGTACCGCCTGAGATCAGAATGCTGAGCCGTGCGCGAACTGCCGCTGACAGCAACTCCATCATCTCCGCAGAAATACTCTTCAGCTGTACAAGTTGGTTGGCAGCCAGAGGACCAGTGCCAAAGCGGCGGATGGACATCGAAGGGCCATCCAGCGCCAGTGGAGGAATAATTGCGTTTACGCGCGAGCCGTCAGGCAAACGCGCGTCGACCATTGGCGACGACTCATCCACACGGCGTCCGACACGCGAGACGATGCGGTCAATGATTTGAAGCAGATGACGGTCATCGCGAAACGAGGCATCCGCACGAGTCAGCAAGCCTCCTTTTTCAATGAACACATGGTCCTTGTCGTTGACCATGATGTCCGAGATCTTCTGATCCTTCAGCAGTGGCTCGAGAGGCCCCAGACCAAAGACCTCATCCAGCAGGTCGGTCTGGATCTTCTCCTGTTCGTCGAAGCTGAGCGGCACCCGACGATCACTGATAATCTCGGTGATAATGCTCGAGACAGCCTGCCGGGCTTGACTGGAGTTGATGCGGGAGAGCTTTTCCAGATCGAGCTTCGACAGCAGCGTACGGTGTACTTCTGCTTTGAAGTTTTCCAGATTCATTGATTCCACGATGCGCCGTCCTCAATTACAAAATCCGTCAAATAACGGGGATTATTTGAAAAGGCTAAAGCCTTTTCGCTTTTCCGGCTTGGGTGGCATCCCGCAAGCCGCTCGTGCCATGTCCTGGAGTACCCTTGCAATGCTTGAATCATCGAGCGCCAGCGGAACCGCCTCGTTCTGCATGCGACGCACATTGTAGTAATCGCTGGGAATCTTCCACGCGATCGGCTTGGTAAGTGCCTTCTCGATGTGCTCTTCGTCCACTCCCATGGAGCTCTTCACATATCGATTCAGCACGATTTCGAGTTTGGGAGTTCCCGATTTGAAAAACTCTGAGATCAGCCGGTGCGAATTGCGCAGCTCAGGAATGCCGGCTTGCATCACCAGATAGGCCGTGTCAGCTTGCTCGAACCAGGCCGCGTCGGTCAGATCGAATCGCGATCCTGCATCAATCACAACATAAGCGAAATCCTGTCGAGCGACCTGCAGCATTTTGTCGATCGAATCATTGCTCGCCTGAATCTGAGGGAACCTGCCCGGGGCCGCGAGCACGGGAAGGCCGGAACTGTGGGTCGTCAGCAGCTTGGAAAAGAAATTCGTATCCATGCGGTCTGCGTTCTGCAACGCATCGGCCGTGGAGAACTGCGTGGTAAGGCCGAGGCTGAGGGCAGCGTCGCCGAGGGGAAGATCCAGGTCGATCAGGACGGCACTTTGCTGGCACTCCTGCACCAGCGCGACCGCAAAATTGCAGGCCACCGTGGTGACGCCAGATCCGCCTTTACCACCAAGAAACACCAGGATTTTTCCACCGGTCTTCTTTGAGGATTTACCTCCTTGGCGGCGTGAGGAAGCGCGTAACAATGCATCCGAAAGCGCTCCAGAGTCAATTGGATCCGACAGAAACTCTCGCGCCCCGGCTCGCATCGATCGAACCATTAAATTGGGATCGACCCGCGATGTGTACACCATCACCGTAGTTGCACTGTTCGCAGCGACGAACTCTACCAGCTCCAAGGCATATTCGACGTCGGACTCGAGGTCGATAATGACGGCATCGAACGCCTTCTCGCCCAGCATCCTGGGCATTTCTTTCAGAGTCGGGGGATAAGAGGAGTATTCCCGCACAATCGCGGCATGCGAGTTGTTCAATGCACTCGCAATTGTCCTTCTGCGCTGCTCACTAGGGCAGATCAGCGCGATGGACAGTATATTGCCGCCCAGCGGATCAGAATCGTGCATGTTGTCAGTCACAGAATGAAAGCTCCCAGGTTCTTTCGCCAGAGTTGCGGGGTAACCGAATTCGGGGCATTGTCAGCATACTGTAGTCGTTTTTCAAGTTCGTTCTCAATGAGAAAAAAAGGAAATGAGAGTACCGATAGCGATTGCTGGTGCATAAGGCATCTTGCGCGCTTTCGGGTTGGAGAGCTTGAGGTCTTCCGGCGCATGCAAACCGCGCTCTCTCCAGCCGAAAAGCAAATCTCCTGCTCCTGTAAACATCTCTCCCAGAAAGCCTCCGACGATGGCCCACCCAAGCGCCATGATTCCGCCTATCACCCCGATGAACACCAATGCGAAAACGAGTTGCTTCCACCAGATCCACGCTCCGATGGCAGCACACAACTTTACGTCTCCCATCCCCATGCCGCCCATCATCGCCAGCAATCCATAGATCAGGCCCCCAAGCAACATTCCGCACAGGCTCTGGCCGAGTCCATGCCACCCTGCCACCCACGTCGAAACGACAAGACCGGATAGTAGAAATGGAAAAACCAGCCAGTTTGGAATCCGCCGGCTCTGAATGTCGGTAATGGTCGCCACGACAAGTACAGCGAGCGTCGGCCACCAGGCATAGGGGTGTTGCAAATGTTGCAAACTTATCCTCCTCAGCTCCCCGTCCAGATGGCTGTCTGTAAAAAGCCATTCTGCCCCCATTTGTGCGCATGTCAACTCGCGCTGGATTCAGTGCGTTACGTTGGGGTATCGAGAGAAGTGTACACGGAAGTACACGTAGGGAGTACCCCTGTGCAATAAAGGGTATACACCGGAGTAATGCCCGTCGGTGGCTTTGCACAGGATGACAAATCCAAGTGTGACCATTCTTTCACCATCTGCCGTCATCTCGCCAGAAATAAGAAGTTCGCGGCAACCCCCAAAGCGTGCTATTTGACTTCACTTTCTGGTGAACATCCCCTTTGTGAGACGGATTCGTTAGCGTCTGTACCCCGGTGGGCACGACAAAGCTCTCACGTATCCCTGTTTGCTTTCTGCATTCGAGCCTTTATGGGGCATACGCCGGTTTGGCTTCGGGCGTTGTATCCTTCTTCTAATGTTCAGGCGACTCGCTTCTCTTATATTGATCCTGGCATTCGGACTATCGCCTGCACTCAGTCGCGCCCAGACCGATCCCGAATCCACTCCTCGACCTGCCTCCGACAGCCCAAGGACAATGCCGCAAGGGCAAAAGGTCGCTCCGGGATCAGTCTCCATTCCCGGCACTTCACCCACAAACGCCGCTCGATCCCCCCAAACCGACTCGCCCCTCGGCGACCCATCTGCCCCCGTTCAGCCTCCGCAGATTGTGGTTACCTCCGCGCCTGTCCAACCTGTTCCCTGGACATGGCATGATCGCGTGCTTTGGGGAGCTCTCCTCGTTCTCGTCATCCTGGGCTACATCGGCGTCCTGCTGTCGCTGCGAATCTTGAAGAACATTCAGCGGCAGACTGAATTCGGCGTCTCTGCCGCGCAAGCCGCCCTGCAGTGCGCCAATGCCGCGCTCGAAAGCTCACAGGCGATTGTCGATTCCGGCCGTCCCTGGATCGTCGTCACTGTCGAGCCTTTTTTGACCGTCGAACACGGTTTTAAAGTGATGGCTACGAACCGCGGGCGTACTCCGGCCCGAATCCTGGCCAAGTCCGACTGTGTCAAAATCGCCCCCGATGAAACAAAATTGCCGGCTACCCCTGACTTTGAAAGCGGGAAATCAGCGACGCCGTTTGAACCCATCATCCTGCTCCCCGGCGAATCTGCGGGAATCCGCCCCTTCCGCCGCGCGGATGTCCGCTCCTATTGCGCTTCCGATGAGCAGTTCAAGCGCGTGGAAAAGTGGGAAGAGAAACTCTTCATGTTCGGTCGCGTCATCTATCGCGACCTGATCTCGCCGCTGGATCAGCCGAATCATGAAACCGATTGGTGCTGCTGGTATGTGTACGGAGACAAAGACGCACTCGTGATCGCAGGTCCGCCGGAGTACAACAAGCACAATTAGCGCTTGCTCAGCCGGAACCAAAGGATCTCGTAATCCGTAGTGCTTGGGAGTACTGACAAGCAGAGATACCTGGACCCGACCACCGATCCGTCCGAAACTCGAACACCAGGAGTATGAATGCCGGTCGTTGAACTCGCAGGGGTAACCAAGGCCTACGAGAGCAAGGTTGCGGTTCGCGATCTGAGCCTCTCCATCGATGCTGGCCAGATGTTCGGCCTGCTTGGCCCGAATGGCGCCGGCAAAACCAGTTCCATCCGCATGATGATGGGCATCACCCTGCCCGACTCTGGCACAATCAGCCTTTTCGGCAAGCCGTTCGAGCGCGCCAGCCTCGAGCGCGTGGGCTACCTGCCGGAAGAGCGCGGTCTTTACAAGAAGATGAAAGTGCTCGAGCAACTCGTCTTCTTCGGCGAGCTGCACGGCCTTGCCGCCGCCGAGGCGCGCAAGCGTGCGACTGAGTGGGCAAAAAGGCTGGACATCGAGGAGTCTCTTCCCAAGAAGACCGAAGAGCTTTCCAAGGGCATGCAGCAGAAGATTCAGTTCATCGCGTCGCTTCTGCACGACCCCGGCCTTATCGTGATGGATGAGCCCTTCAGCGGTCTCGATCCCGTCAATGCCCAGCTGCTAGAGCAGACTCTGCTAGAGCTGAAAGACGAAGGCAAGGCCATCGTTTTCTCTACACATCGCATGGACCAGGTGGAAAAGCTCTGCGACTCCATCTGCCTTATCAATAAAGGTGAGGCCGTGCTTTCCGGCGCGCGTGCGCGACATCAAGTCTCGCTACGAACGCAACCACGTCATCGTCGAATTCGAGGGCAGCGCCGACTTCCTCAACAGCTCCGAGATCGCCGAAGCCAAAAACTTCTCCGGGCACGCCGAGATTCGGCTGAAGGAACATGGCGACGCGCAGAAGCTGTTGCGCGAAGCCTCTGCAGGCGCACGAATTTTTCGCTTCGAAATGGTTGAGCCCTCGCTCGAAGAAATCTTCATTCAGACAGTCGGAGGCAAAGTCGATGCGTAATATCTGGCTGGTTGCAAGACGCGAATACCTCGAGCAAGTGCGCGGTCGCGCCTTTAAAATGACGACCTTCGGCGTGCCGGCGATTTTTGCCGCTGTCTTCGGAATAGGCTACCTATCAAGCTTGGGCCTGGGCTCTGGCAAGCACCTGGCGGTTGCCTCCAGCGATCCCCTGCTCGCAGCTGAAATCAAGGGACAGATCATCGGAGACAAGGAAGCCAAGGCCAGGGTCGACGTAATTGCGCCGGCAACCTCTTCAGATCGCACGGCCCTGATAAACGAGGTGCGGGCTCGGAAGATCGACGGCTTCCTGTGGGTGGATACGCAGCAAGGCCAGTTGCCTACGGCCACCTACATGTCCCCTTCGTCCGGTGACTTTATGACCGGTAGCCGCCTTCACGAAGCGGTCAATCACGCCATTCTCGATGCACGGCTCTCCAGTGGCGGAATGCAGCACGACGCGGCAGACAAATTGGTCGACGGTGTACACATTCAGACCTTCCAGGTGAAGAAGGACGGCAGCGTGGTGAAGAGCAACGCAGCTGTCTCGTTCTACAAGGGCTACATCATGGCCATCCTGCTTTCGATGACCACCATGATCTACGGCATGAACGTCGCGCGCTCCATCATCCAGGAAAAGACATCGCGCATTTTCGAAGTGATGCTTGCCATCGCCAAACCAACAGACATGCTTGCCGGCAAACTGATCGGCGTGGGTGCCGTTGGCCTGACGCAGATCGGAATCTGGCTGGTCGCTGGCGCCATCATGATTGGAACTCCGATGGCCGCAACTATGCTCTCGGGCGACTATGCCGTTCACGTGTCCGCCACAGAAGCGATATTGTTCCCCGTCTATTTCGTGCTCGGCTACCTGCTCTACAGCTCACTTTTTGCAGGCCTCGCCGCCTCATGCGAGACAGAGCAGGAACTGCAGATGTACATGCCGCTGGCCGCCGCGCCGACGTGGATAAGCTTCGCGCTTATCATGCTGGTCATCAACGACTCAAATTCGTTCTGGTCGGTAGCCGCTTCCTTCTTCCCGCCCACGGCTCCAATCATCATGTTCCTGCGCATGTCTTCCCAGATTCCGCCGGCATGGCAATTTGCCGTTTCCATCGGGCTTCTGGTTGTCAGCATCTTCATCGTTCTTTGGATATCGGCAAAGCTCTACCGCGTCGGCATTCTGATGTATGGCAAGCGCGCCACGCTTCCCGAACTGGTGCGGTGGCTACGCTACAGCTGAAGCATAAGCAACTCAAAAGGATTGCTGGCCCAGCATGCGATCTGAGAGTTCTTGTCCAGCGGGCAACGCGTAGAATCAGGGAAATGACCGACCGGGACAGAACTAAATTCACAGTAGGCCAGCGAATTGTGTTGGCCGTCGTTCCGCGGGTCGTATGGGCTCTGCTGTGGGTGGTCGGGCTGACTTGGCGTTTCGAAGTGATCGCGGAAGATGGCGTAACGCCGGTCGTCTTCGGGCAGAAAGCGGGACCCGAGATCTACTGCTTCTGGCACCAATGCGTGCTGCCCTGCACCATGTACTTTCGCCGCTCCGGCGCGGTCATCCTTATCAGTCGCAGTTTCGACGGCGAACTCATCACCCGAATCCTGCGCATGTTCGGCTTCGACGCGGTGCGCGGGTCGAGTTCACGAAGCGCCCGCGAAGGACTGCTCGGGCTCAAGAGTGTGATTGAAACTGGGCGCACGGCAATCTTTACCGCGGATGGGCCGCGTGGGCCGATCTACGAAACCAAGATGGGGCCAATCAAACTGGCGCAGACTACCGACGCGCCAATCGGTGCCTTCCACCTGCAGCCAGAACGCGCCTGGACGATGAATTCGTGGGACCGGTTTCTCATTCCCAAGCCCTTTACGCGGATCGTCGTGAGTTGGGCACAGTGGACGCGTGTGCCATCTGATTTACCGGCTGAGCGGTTTGAAGCCAAGCGCAAGGAGTTGAATGACGCTATCGAACGCGCGCGACTGCGGGCCCTCGCGCACCTGGGACAACAACCATCATGAGCGGTCTCCGTGTCATCGATTTTGACTTTCTGCTTCCCGAAGAACTGATTGCACAAGAGCCGCCAGCGGAGCGCGGGCAGAGCCGGATGCTGGCAGTGGACCGCGCCACAGGCGAGTTGGGCGACAGCCAGTTCACCGAATTCCCTTCCCTGCTGCGCCCTGGAGACCTGCTGGTACTGAATGACAGCCGCGTGATTCCGGCCCGTCTCTATGCCCGTCGAACGCTGCGCCGCGAGAAGGAAAAGCCCACTGGTCGCATTGAAGTAATGTTGACCGAACCCGAGGGCGACAATCGCTGGCACGCACTGGTGAGGCCGGGACGTAAAATCGCGATCGGCGAACAGCTTGTTTTTCCAGCGCAAGAAGGCGAGATCGTGCTCAAGGCCGAGGTTCTGGAGCGCGGCGAGTTTGGCGACCGGCTGCTCGAGTTTGCGCCGACTGAAGACTTCTTCGGAGTTCTGGACCGCATCGGACACGTGCCCCTGCCGCCGTATATCCATCGCGATGACGCGGCTTCGGACCGCGAGCGCTATCAAACTGTGTTTTCAAGAGAGCGTGGATCTGTCGCAGCGCCGACAGCTGGCCTGCACTTTACACCGCAAATACTGGACCACATCGTCGCGCGGGGAGTCGAGATTGCGCGAGTGACGCTGCACGTCGGGCTTGGCACCTTTGCGCCCTTGCGCGTGGAGCATATCGCCGACGTGCGCCTCCATCGAGAACGTTACAGCATTGCCACGGACACGGCCGAAGCCGTGAATCGCGCCCGCAGCGAGGGACGTCGCATTGTCGCCGTTGGCACAACGGTGGTGCGCACCCTGGAGTCCGCGGCGAAGCGCGCCGGATCTGCACCGCTGGCAGCTCACTCAGGGGAGACAGAAATTTTCATTTCGCCCGGGTTTGATTTCCAGGTGGTGAGTGCGCTGTTAACCAATTTTCATCTTCCGCAGTCGAGCCTGTTGATGCTGGTAAGCGCATTTGCCGGGCGGGAGCACGTGCTCGGCGCATATCGGCATGCTGTGGAAAGCCGGTATCGTTTTTTCAGCTATGGCGATTGCATGTTCCTCGCCTGAAGCGCATCAAAGTTTATGCATGGCCCATGCCTGAGTGACCACAGCTTTCGTCTTTCCGTGATACATCTCCACTGGGCCTTCAAAACCTCATCCCGCGAATTACGATAGACTTACGCGGAGTGCAGTTGCAGTAGGCCCATTGCAGCATCGGCTGGGTCAATAGGAAAACGTGCTGTCGCCAGTCTGCTGACTCCCCACTTTAAAGGAACAGTTCCTCGATGACAGATATAAAGGACAGGATTCTCGTTACCGGTGGCGCCGGATTTATTGGTTCAAACTTTTTGTTGCGCTGGATCGAGACCATGGGAACGCCGGTCGTGAATCTCGACCTGCTGACCTACGCCGGCAACCCCGCCAACCTTGCCGCGCTCGAAGAAGATAGACGTTACCAGCTGGTGCGCGCCGACATATGCGATGCGACAGCCGTAGCTGCCGCGCTGGAGGCGCATCGCCCTCGCGCCATCGTCCACTTTGCCGCGGAGAGTCACGTGGATCGTTCGATCGTCGATCCAGGTGCATTTATCCACACCAATGTACAAGGCACCTATACCCTGCTCGAGCAAACGCGGCGCTACTGGTCAGCCCTGGATGACGCGGCAAAAAAATCGTTCCGCTTTCTGCACGTTTCCACAGATGAGGTGTACGGCACGCTGGCGCCTGACGATCCGTCGTTCTCCGAAACCACTCCTTACGCGCCGAACAGCCCTTACGCAGCCTCAAAAGCTTCGTCAGATCACCTGGCGCGCGCTTACTTCCACACCTTCAAGCTTCCGGTGCTTACGACCAACTGCTCCAACAATTACGGTCCGTTCCAGTTCCCTGAAAAACTGATTCCACTCATGATCCTGAACGCCCTCGAAGGAACGTCCCTGCCGGTCTACGGCGATGGGCAGAATGTGCGTGACTGGCTGTTTGTTGACGATCATTGTTCGGCGATCCGCACGGTTCTGGAACGCGGCAAACCCGGCGAGACTTACAACATTGGCGGCAACAGCGAGCGCAACAATCTCCACGTCGTGAATACGATCTGCGACCTCGTCGACGAACTTCGTCCCGATGCAATCATAGGCCCGCGGCGCAAGCTGATCACGTTTGTGGCTGACCGTCCCGGCCACGATCGCCGTTATGCGATTGATGCGCGCAAAATCGACCGCGAACTCGGATGGAGACCTTCCGTCGATTTTGAGCGTGGCCTGCGTAATACCGTGGAGTGGTATCTGAATCACGCATCCTGGATCGAGAATGTGCGCAGCGGAGCGTACCTTACGTGGATCAAGCAAAACTATGAGGAGAGGATCGCGCAATGAAAGGGATCATTCTTGCCGGGGGCTCGGGAACCCGCCTCTACCCGGTCACGCACGTTGTTTCAAAGCAGCTCTTACCCGTCTACGACAAGCCAATGATCTATTACCCGCTGAGCACATTGATGCTTGCCGGGTTGCGAGACATTCTCGTCATCTCAACTCCCGGGGATACCCACCGGTTCGCCGAGCTGCTGGGTGACGGCAAGCGCTGGGGAATCAACCTGACCTATGCGGTACAGCCCAGCCCCGACGGGCTTGCGCAGGCCTTCACCATCGGCCGCGAGTTCATCGGCAACGATACTTGTTCGCTCATCCTTGGCGACAACATCTTTTACGGCCAATCGTTTTCGCGCGACCTGCAGCATGCTGCGACGCTCAAGAGCGGCGCACTGGTCTTCGCGTACCCGGTACAAGATCCCGAACGCTACGGCGTGGTGGAGTTCGACGCCGCTGGCAAGGCAATCAGCATTGAAGAGAAACCGAAACAACCAAAGTCGCGCTATGCCGT
>CAWAVJ010000030.1:0-10321 GCA_963785355.1 uncultured Alphaproteobacteria bacterium | reverse complement strand
ATCAAGGTATTAGCGCGAAAGCAGATACCGGCTTATGCCGATTGACAATGAGCACCTGCCAACCCGAATAGGCTTAGGAGCCGGCGCCATGTCATTCTTGAAAGCAGAACAGTTGCTAGAGCTGGCGACCTTTGCAGCGGCGCGCCACGCGGGTGTCAGCCTCGATGAGGTGACGGAGCGGTTTTCGGTATCCAAGCGCACGGCGCAGCGCATGTTGCGCGCACTCGAAACGCAGTTCCCCGATACAAGCGTCACCATCGGCGAGCAGGGACGCAAACGCTGGCTCCTACCCTCGGGCGCGCTCCGGGATCTCATGTCATTGTCGCCCGAGGAACTGGCCGCGCTCGACATCGCCATCGAAACCCTCAAGCGATCCGGGCTCGCTGCCGAGGCCGCCGACCTCCTTGCCTTGCGCGAGAAGATCATGGCCCTGGTGCCGCGCACAAAGGCCGTCCGGCTGGAAACCGATCACGAGGCGCTGCTCGAAGCCCAAGGCTTGGCGGCGCGTCCGGGGCCACGCCAGCGCATCGGCCGCAAGATCGGCGCAGCCATCGCTGAGGCGGTCAAGGCCTGCCGCATCCTCGAAGTCGAGTATCAGTCCCGTGGCGATCCGGCGCCCAGAACCAGGCGGCTCGCTCCTTACGGCCTCCTCACCGGACTGCGCCAATACCTGGTTGCCCGCCCTGCAGAGGCCCGCGGCGGTTCGTTCCGTCTTTACGTGGTGGAAAAGATTCGCGCAGCGAAGGTTAGCGGGGAGGCCTTCGAGCGCGATCCGGCCTTCAATCTGCAATTCTTCGCCAATCGCGCCTTCGGTGTCTTCCAGAATGAGGAAGAGTTCGGCGAAGTGGTCTGGCGCTTCTCCCCGCGCGCTGCCCCGCATGCCCGGGGCTTCGAATTTCACCCCGCTCAGGTCATGGAGGATCAGCCCGATGGCTCGCTGATCGTGCGCTTCTCCGCGGCTGGTCATTTGGAAATGGCTTGGCATCTCTATGCCTGGGGCCATGACGTCGAGGTGCTCGCCCCCGAACGCCTGCGCACGATGGTGCATGCCTACCGCCGCCCGGATTTTCCCTCGCTGCCCTGATCGCACCTCAAAACAGTGTCCGGCACGTATGACAGGTTTTGTCACCCCATGCGTGTATGTTCAAAAGCGGACGAAGAATCAGCCGGGGGCCAGCATGGATACGAGCTACGAAAACAGACGATTTGTCGCGACGAGTGGGCCACATTCCGCTGCGGCTGGCGCGCCGCCGAGGCCCGCAGGCACTCAGCCGGTTGGCGCGCGGGCGGCTTTGCGCCTCGTGCACAGCGACCATCGGCCTCAAGCCGTTTGTGTGCCGCATGCGGAACTCGCCGGCGCCGGACGCAACCACCAAAGAATCGACCTTTATCGAACCGGTCACTCGTGGGCCTGGACCAGCACGCCGTACGCCCGCACGGGATTGCCGTGCCAGGAAGCCTTCGATTGCAGGATCTGGAAGCGCGGGACTGCGAAACCGGTGCTGATCGCAGCCATCGCACCCGGCACGGGCCCGGTCGCGCGGGCGGGAGTTGGCGCCGCGCTGGCGGTTTCGGCCCTGCTGAACATTCTTGAGGAAGACATGGCCGGGTATTTAAAAAGTGACCGCTTGGCGGCGCTCCTGCGCGGCGCGGTGGGCGAGGTTCAATTATTGCTCGAGCGTCAGGCCCACCAAGCCCGCCGGTCCATCGGCGACTATGCCACAGCGCTGCTCGCCGTCATCTTGACGGACAACGGCGGTGTGATTGGCCAGATCGGCGGCGGCGGCGCCCTGGTCCAGGATGGAGACGGGGCTTGGTGCCCGGTCCGTTGGCCCGGCGAGGCCAGCACTGCCGATAAGGCGCCATGCCTCACGGACGCCGATGCGTTCGCCGCCTTTCAGATCGCCGCGCTTCCCTCTACTCCACACCGGATGTGTCTTTACTCCACCGCGCTTGAGCGCGTCCGGGCACAGGTTCGCGTTTAATCGCGGCCGGAACCTCTGCCTTGACATCCGAAGATCGAGAGCATGGCTCGCTACCCCGGCGATCGCCGGGAAGACCGGCATCTGAAGCGTTGACGCGATACCTCATCCAGCGGACAAGGCCGACGATATTATACGCGGCGGTGCCCGGATATGGATAGGAGCCTCTTTTGTATAGTTCGGTCGGCAGCTGTCTAGGCGCGGTTCGAACAACGGCCGGAATGATCCGATAGCTTCCGTCAGGCTGCCGACGCGATGGGCCACAAGCGGGCGTACAGGCCGTTGCTCAAGGGACATTTAGTTTTCCTCAAATCGGCCCTCTACAGACGAAGCTGTATTAAATAGGTGTTTACCTCCATGCGACCGCTTCCAGATCCCTAAGCGGGCTACGCCCGGGATGGCCCCAACCGGAGCTCGTGCCCCAAACTATTTTCCTCTGGTTTGCGCCGATGCCGGGGACATTCCCGTTATCGCGTTCCGGCCACCACCGTCCACTCTGGGCCAGGGCGTGCAGCGGATATCAAACTGCTGGGAGGCAGAGGAGGTCCTTCAATTGTCAAGCCTCACATTTCCCATAGCCGTTCAGCCTTCTTACGATTCAAAGGAAAGACGTGGCGTTGTGCGCCAGCGTCTAGGCTGCTAGAAAGGCTCAATCGGCAGATACTAGCAACGAAATTCTAACCACACAGCTACGGACAAAAATTGTGTTCCAAAGGCAAGCCTGTTTTACCCTGTCGTCGCAAGAATATTCCAACGGCCTTGTTGACAAAAGCCGGTTTTAACCCTCTCTTGGACCTGGAAAGGCGAAATTGGCGAAGCGCCGATTTCTAACGACGGCGTGGGCTTTTAAGCGCCGGCGCGCCAGATGAATGCGATAAGGGGAAGTGATGCGAATAGCTTATATCGTTGCCGCAGCTTTGATGGCCTTTGCTTCAAACGCCTTCGCAAGCGGGTTTTCAGAGATCCGGCTCGACTACGCAACCTACAACCCTCTAAGCCTTGTTCTTAAAGAGCAAAAGACCTTGGAGAAAGCCTTCGAGAAAGACGGCATCTCTATCGTCTGGGTTCAATCCCTCGGCTCCAACAAGGCCCTTGAGTTTCTCAACGCATCATCCATCGATTTCGGCTCCACAGCCGGCGCCGCGGCGCTGCTCGCCCGGCTGAACGGCAACCCCATCAAATCGGTCTATGTCTACTCGCGCCCGGAATGGACGGCCCTTGTGACCCGCAAGGACACCGGCATTACAAAAATTGAGGACTTGAAGGGCAAGCGCGTGGCGGTCACCCGGGGCACGGACCCTCATATCTTCCTGGTGCGGGCGCTTGCTGGAGCCGGGCTGACAGAAAAAGATGTAACGGTGGTGCCGCTCCAGCATCAAGATGGCCGCGCAGCGCTGGAACGTGGCGATGTCGATGCCTGGGCAGGACTCGACCCGATGATGGCCGCGGCTGAGGAGAGTAGCGGCGCCGTGCTATTCTACCGGAAGCCCGAAGCGAATACTTGGGGCATCTTGAATGTGCGGGAGGACTTTGCTGCCGCGCATCCAGATGCGGTTAAAAAGGTGATCGCGGCCTATGAGGAGGCGCGGGACTGGGCGCTAGCGCATCCGGCGGGCCTTAAGAAGCTTTTCGCCGCATTCACGAAACTGCCAGAGGCGGTCGTGGAACGGCAACTGGGGTCACGCACCAGCTTTTCGAGCAACTCCATAGGCGAGCCGCAACGCCAGTCCATCCTGGCGGCCGGGCTTGCTCTTCAGCAGGCTGGCGTAATCGCCCAAGGCGTCGATGTGCAGGGCGGGGTCGATAGCCTGATCGACGGCCGCTACTTGACAGCCGCGAAATAGCGGGCCGGCGGTCACCTCACCATGACGGTCACCGACCTGACAAGCGAAGCCATGGAGAGCGTCGCCGCACAGCCGGCGGCGCCGCATCGCCGTCCCGAAGGCTTCTCTATCAAGCTGCTGCTTGGTCTCGTTATTCCGGTGCTGCTTGCGCTTGCCTGGGAGGGCGCGGTGCGGGCCGGACTTGCGACCGGGCGGCTCATGCCTCCGCCAAGCCGGATCGTTTCAACCCTGGCGGCGCTCGCCCAAAGCGGGGAGCTTTGGTTGCACACCTGTGCAACGCTGGGCCGCGTCCTTGGCGGATTTGGCATAGGGGCGGCGGCTGGAACATTGCTTGGAGCGGCGATGGGCGCCTCCGGGCTGGCCCGGCGCCTCCTTGACCCAACGCTCCAGGCGCTGAGGGCGGTGCCATCGATTGCATGGGTGCCGCTATTTATTCTTTGGCTTGGGATCTTCGAAGCCTCGAAGCTCACTCTCATTGGCCTTGGCGTATTTTTTCCAGTCTATCTGGGTGTCGAAGGCGCCATCCGGAGCGTCGACCGCAAGCTGATCGAGGTTGGGCGCTCCTTCCGGCTATCGCGTTTCGAAATGGTTCGCCGCGTCCTCCTGCCCGCGGTGCTACCCTCTTGGGCGATATCGCTGCGGTCCGGGCTGGGTCTTGGGTTCATGTTCGTCGTCGCGGCGGAATTCATGGGTGCGAGCGAGGGGCTAGGCTACCTCCTGGTAGACGGGCAGCAACTGGGCAAGCCCGATCAAATTCTGGCTGCGATCGTCGCCTTCGCCCTGCTGGGCAAGGCCGCCGACAGCGTGCTCATTCTGCTGACCAAGCCCTTCATCGCCTGGCAGGATACGATACACACGCGGCTGTGAGACCCTATGCTGACCATCGACCGCCTTTCCAAAACCTATGCCAACGGCACCGAAGCGCTCCGCGCGGTAACACTCGCTGTTCCCGCCGGTGCCATCACAGCCGTTATCGGCGGCTCGGGTTGCGGCAAGACAACGCTCCTCCGCCTGATCGCCGGCCTCGATCTCGCAAGCAGCGGCCGGATCGCCGTCGATGGTGAGACAATCTCCGCGCCGCATCCAGCAGCCGGCATCGTCTTCCAGGAACCCAGGCTTTTTCCGTGGCTTAGTGTCGAGGACAATGTGGCTTTCGGCATTGCTCACATCGCGGCAGGCGAACGCAGGGCCAGAGTAGAGGCAGTGCTTCACCGCGTAGGCTTGAGCGACTACGCGAAGCGCTTGCCGCGTGAGTTGTCGGGCGGCCAGCAGCAGCGCATTGCGATCGCACGGGCGCTGGTTGCCGGGCCGAAAGCGCTTCTGCTTGACGAGCCTTTCTCCGCGCTGGACGCCTTCACGCGCGCCAGCCTGCATGACCATCTGCTGTCGCTTTGGGAGACCTCAAAGCCGGCGGTGCTCATCGTAACGCATGATGTGGACGAAGCGGTAACCCTCGGGTCCCAGGTCGTAGTGATGTCGCCTAAGCCGGGACGGATTTTCGAAATCGTCGATATTCCGCTGGGGCGCCCGCGCAACCGGCGCTCGGAAGCCTTCGATACATTGAAGCGGCGCGTGCTTGCCTCGCTCGATGCTTCGATGCTCCCGTCAAGCAAACCGCGCGAACGGATCGCCGAGGGCGCGGGCAATTGGTGGTAAGAGAGGAAACGCATGGATAAAGACGCGCTGAGAGCCATGCAGGCTCCGATCAAGGAGCGCTATCGCGCCGAGCCTCAAGCTGCGGTCATCACGCTGAAGGCGCTAGGGGCCATCGACGATCAAGCCATCGCCTGCAAGGTCGAGACGGGGCGCGCGCTGGCGGCTGCCGGCCTGCACCCGGCGACGGGCGGCAGCGGACTTGAGCTGTGCTCGGGCGACATGCTGCTGGAGGCGCTCGTGGCCTGCGCGGGTGTCACGTTGAAGGCAGTGGCGACGGCGCTTGGCATTTCGCTGACCAAGGGCGTTGTGCGGGCCGAGGGCGATCTCGACTTCCGCGGCACACTTGGCGTGGATAAGGAAGCCCCCGTTGGGTTCAAGGCCATCCGCCTCGCCTTCGACCTCGAAACCGATGCGCCGGAGGACGCCGTCGCCCAGCTTATCAAGCTCACGGAGCGCTATTGCGTGGTTTATCAGACCCTCAACCACCGCCCCGAGCTGCAAGTGACCGTCAACCGCCGCAACTGAAATTAGGCCGCGAGCGCGAGCCGCGGCGCTGTACGCCCAGTAACAACGCGAGTTGCTGGGTTGTTGCGCTCTCTGCCGTATTGAAGGGAACCCGCTTTAAAGGTGCCAAAATCCGGCAGGCTCGCACCCAAGGTTACTTTTTGCTACATACCCCAATGTTTTGAGGGTTTTTTCTATCGCCCCCTTTCGATGAGTGTGAATACGAATTTTATTTCCCTTTTCCTGGGCGCGCTTCCTAGCCGTTGCCTCTCGGAACTTGTATCGTGCGAACTCTTGAACATAGGCTTGGGGGCGGCGTGTCACGATGCGGCTCAGAGGAGGCAAAATGGGCCGGAGTTTGCAGGCAAGCGGACTGGGTAGGCAGCGGCGATGGCTTGGGCCGATCGGACTCGCGCTGCTCGCGATGGCGAGCCCCGCACAGAGTGAAACCCAGACGCTGCGCGTTGGGCACTTCCCTAATATCACGCATGTCCAGGGCCTCGTCGCGCACGCCATGAGCCGGCAGGGCAAGGGATGGTTCGAGCAGCGGCTGCCCGGCGTGAAAATCGAATGGTTCGTCTACAATGCCGGGCCGAGCGCGATGGAGGCAATCTTCGCGGATTCCATCGACCTCACCTATGTCGGGCCGAACCCTGCCATCAACGCCTATGTGAAATCGCGCGGCGCGGAGATCCGTATTGTAGCGGGTGCGGCGGAAGGTGGGGCTGGCCTGGTCGTACAGCCGGACCTGCCGCTGAACGCGCCTTCGGATTTCAAGGGGCGCAAGATCGCGACACCGCAGTTCGGTAACACGCAGGATGTCTCGGCGCGGGCTTGGCTCATCGGCGGCGGCCTGAACATCACTCAGACCGGCGGCGACGCGCAGGTGCTGCCTGCTGCCAATCCCGACCAGCTGTCGCTCTTCAAGACCAAGCAAGTGGACGCCGTTTGGACCATCGAACCGTGGGTTTCGCGGCTGGAAATCGAAGCAGGGGGCAGAGTCCTTGTCGAAGACAAAACCTCGATTACCACCGTGCTAGCCTCCAGCGTGCGCGCTCTCGCCGCGCACCGGAAGTTGGTGGCGGGCTTTGCGGCCGCGCATAAGGAGCTGACGGAGTGGATCAAGGCAAATCCTGGTGAAGCGCAAAGACTCGCGCGGGAGGAGATTGAGGCTGAGACGCACTCTCCGGTCGCGCCCGAGCTAACCGCCCGCGCCTGGAAGCGCATCGTGCTTACAAGCAGCGTTTCGCGCGAGCAACTCGACGGGTTCTTGAAGAGCGCCCGCTTGGCCGGCTTTTTGCGCGACAGCGGGGACATTTCGGCTATCGTCGAGTTACCCTGATGCTTATGCGCGTCGAACAGGCTAAGTCTTTGGGTACCAAACTGGCCATTGAAGGAGTCAGCAAGTGGTTCCGCACATCGAGAACCAACGTCCACGCGCTTGATGACATCTCCCTGACAGTGGAGGATGGCGAGTTTGTTTGCCTCGTTGGCCCGAGCGGCTGCGGAAAATCGACCCTTCTCGATATCGTCGCCGGCCTGACAAAGCCGGACGTAGGCCGTGTGCTCTCGGATGGCGTTCCGGTTGAGGGGCCGGGGCGTCATCGCCTCGTGATGTTTCAGGAGCCGGCGCTTTTTCCTTGGCTGAACGTCTTCGGAAACGTCATGTTCGGCCTCAAGCTTTGCCCTGACCTGACCGGCGAAGAACGCCGCGCCGCCGCGATCGAACATCTGCAGCTCGTCGGGCTTGAGAAGTTCGCCAAATCTTATGTGCATGAGCTTTCCGGCGGCATGAAGCAGCGGGTTGCTCTCGCCCGTTCGCTGGCGCCCGATCCCCGCGTGCTGCTCATGGACGAACCCATGGCCGCGCTCGATGCTTTGACCCGCGAACAGCTCTATGCCGATATCCAGCGCATCAGCCAAGCGAAGCGCAAGACCATCATCCTCGTCACCCATAATGTGCGGGAGGCCGTCTGCCTTGGCGACCGCGTGATTCTGCTTTCCGCGCGTCCCGGCCGCCTGCGCGAGCAGTTCGAGATTCCGCTGTCCAGGCCGCGCGACATAAACAGCAGCGAGGTCGCGGCCCACGCAAGGACGATCACCGCCGCGCTCAAAGGCTATCTTACCGCGGAGGTTGCGGAATGAAACGGGCTGCCCGCGCGTTCGCGTTTTTTGCGCTTCTTGTACTGGTTTGGCACGCCGCCGCTGTCTCCGGCCGCTGGTCGCCGGTCCTGTTTCCCTCGCCGCTCGAAGTGGCGGACTACCTCCGCTCGGCATTGCGCGACGGTACTTTGGTGAGTGCCGCCGGCGTGACACTGCGCAGGCTGCTCGAAGGGTACATAATCGGGATCGTTCTCGGCCTCCCGATAGGTCTGTTTATGACCACCTCGAAGTTTGTCGAAGATACGCTGGGCGCGCTTGCGCTTGGCCTGCAAACCCTGCCCAGCGTGTGCTGGGTGCCGCTGGCCCTGGTCTGGTTCGGACAGAGCGAAAGCGCCATGCTCTTCGTCGTGGTCATGGGCACGATGTGGTCCGTCGCCATCGCCACCGACGCCGGGACGCGCAACCTGCCGCCGATCTACGCGCGCGCGGCGCGGACGCTCGGCTCGGAGGGCTTGCACAAGTGGACCCATGTCATTCTTCCGGCCTCGCTTCCATACCTCATCACCGGCATGAAGCAAGGCTGGGCGTTCGCGTGGCGGTCGCTGATGGCCGCCGAGATTTTCGTCACGATCCTCTCAGGCTTCGGGCTCGGTCACCTGCTGCACTACGGCCGTGAACTGAATGCGATGGATCAGGTGATCGGCATCATGCTCGTGATTGTCGTGATGGGTCTCGCGGTCGATAAGATCCTGTTCGCCCCTTGGGAGCGCTTTCTCCACGAAAGATGGGGCACCGGGCTTTCAAGAGGTTGATGCCTTCCGCGTGCCCATCCTGGGCGGCGCTCGGGACTCAATGACCGGGACCGCGCAACTCACAAGAACCAAGCCGAAACACTGCAAAATGGCCTGATCCTCGATGCCGGGGCTGTCGAGAACACGATGCACCTTGCTCGCGCTTGCCAAAGCCTCGATGCGCTGGCGGAGATTGCGGCTGCTGGCCGGCTCCAGCCGATGCAATCGAGCTGCCTCGACGCCATCCATGAGCGCCCCCGCCGGTTGGCTTCCCCATGCCACGGATTGCCGGCCTTCTGCGATACTTTTCCTGAGTTCGAAGCCGGGTGTGCGAAGGGATCGCCGGACCGTTTTTTGAGCTGCCGCACGTTGCGGCTCAGCCGACGGCAACATTTTTTCGCATAACTCCAAAGTGTAAGCCATAAAACGAAATTGCGTTCTCTTGCTGCGTAAAGAGCAGAAATTTGCTGCGCTTCTACTGAATTGGATAGGGTATCTCTCTTTTTTACCTCTGCCGGCAACAGCTTTTCCAGAATATAAGATTGCATAATGCATGCATGCATGAAGCTTAGCGCAAGAGCACTGCATGTCTTTCTTGCGGGATAGTGTGAAAAAACAAACTCGCGAAACGCCGTCTTACGGCAGTGGCGCCCCAAGAACAGCCCTAAAGCGGAAATACGTAACTAAAACAGCAGCTTGCGATCCCCGTGATGCGCAACTGTGGCCCATTTACACTTGTGTGCCCTTGTGGCGCCCAGTACGTTTGTATTGTCTATAGATTCAGTCAACACAACTGAGCTGGGCAATTCGGTGGGACCGCGGACCTTTCGCGTCCGCTTCATAAGGGGCACAAAGTGAGTAAAACTGTAGTATTCGTATTGGCGGCTACCGGCTTCGCCGCGTCAGCGCATGCCGCCGACCTCAGCGTGGATAGCTTGAAGGATCCGCTGCCGGAAAAAATCTCGTACGCTGGCGTCACGTTCTACGGAACCGTAGACGTTGGCTATGCCTATCAGGAGCACGGCTACGCCTTCAGCGATTACTGGATCAACGCGCAGAACTACCAGCCGCTGAAGGCGCTCCAGGGCAGCGCTCCGCTCAATCCTTCTCTCGCCCAGCTGCCCAGCCGGTCGGGGCTGAACAACAACGCGCTGTCGACGTCCACGGTTGGCGTGAAGGTTGAGGAAAACATTGGGGCAGGCTTTGTCGCTATTGCAAAGCTCGAAACGGGCTTCAATCCGCTTTCCGGAGAACTGGGCAATGGCGCGGCGAGCCTTCAGCAGCAGTCAATCCTGAAGGCGGCGGGACAGCCCTTTCATCCTGGGTCGCTTCCAGCGACAGCGCCCGGAACGGCCAGTTCCTGAACGGCGAAGCTTATGGCGGTGTGAGCAGCTCGACCTACGGTACGCTGACCTTCGGCCGCCAGGATTTGCTGCTGAGG
>CAWAVJ010000029.1:0-70488 GCA_963785355.1 uncultured Alphaproteobacteria bacterium | reverse complement strand
TGCCGGATGGCGTTAACGGAATACTACCGGAGCGAACGAAACGGCGGTGAACCGCAAAGCATCGTCAGTACAGCACCACCTAATCCTCGCACGGCCAGAGCGGTTACCCGGGCTTGTGCCCGGCGCGCAAAGCGGTCGCGATAAACTTTGCGGCTCCTTCAGCGAAGCTGCGACTCGCTTGTTGACCTTTTGCGAAAGCTCGCTCTAATGGAGGCCGTGTCCTCGTAGCTCAGCAGGATAGAGCACCAATTCCTAATCTGGGGGTCACGAGTTTGAGAATCCTGTCGGGGACGCCAGCCCATGCCATGTCCGGCCCGCAGACAGGCGGCGGCCCGCTGCCGCTGAGCTGCCCGCTACGGCAATTCCCGGAAATTTGGATCATCATCGCATTGAATCGCCTCGCTAATCTTGAATGCAACAGAACCAGGCACATAAATTCTGCGTCGCGCCCATGATGGAGTGGACGGACCGCCATTGCCGGTACTTCCACCGGCAATTGAGCAAGCGCGCGCGCCTTTATACGGAAATGGTTACGTCCGCAGCCATCGCGCATGGCGACCGGCAGCGGCTTTTGGCCTTCGATCCCTTGGAGCACCCGGTGGCGCTGCAGCTCGGCGGCTCGGACCCGGACGAACTCGCACGCGCGGCTGAAACCGGCGCCGCCTTCGGCTACGGCGAACTCAACCTCAATTGCGGCTGCCCGTCGGACCGGGTGCAATCCGGCCGCTTCGGCGCTTGCCTCATGGCGGAGCCCGGTCTCGCCGGCGCATGCGTTTCGGCCATGCTGAGCGCGGTGGGCGGCAGCGTGCCCGTAACCGTGAAATGCCGGATCGGCATCGACGATCAGGACAGCGAGGCCGATCTTTCCAGGTTCATCGAAACCGTGGCCGGCGCGGGCTGCGGTATCTTCATCGTGCATGCCCGCAAGGCTTGGCTTCAGGGGCTCAGCCCCAAGGAAAATCGCGACGTCCCACCGCTCGACTACGAGCGCGTTTAGGGCTGAAGGCGGCTTTCCCCGAGCTTACCATCGTGCTCAACGGAGGCATCGGGACGCTTGAAAAGGCGCTCGCCCATCTCGATGAGGTAGACGGTGTCATGCTCGGCCGGGCGGCCTACAAAACGCCGGGGATCCTCGCCGATGTGGACCGCGTCATATTCGGCGCACGCCGGCCATGAGCGCCGATGCCGTCTTGGAGCGGATGCTCGCCTACGCCGCTCGCGAACTGGAACGCGGCACGAAACTTTCCTGCATAACACGCCACATGACCGGGCTCATAAACGGAAAGCCTGGCGCGCGCGGCTTCCGCCGGCTGCTGACGGAAGAGAGCGTCAAGCCCGGCGCTGGGCTTGAGGTTCTGGAGGCAGCAATTGCCGCCGCGCGCGATGCGGCCGCCAGCAAGAAAAGCGGCGAGGGATGCCCCGCACCCGGCGCGGCGGAGGCTATGCCCATGCTTTTCTTGGAATAGATCAAGCAACGATAGGCGGCGAGCAAGGAGAAAAAAGGCGATGAAGAAACCCAAGATCGGCATAGCGCTGGGCAGCGGCGGGGCGCGCGGGTGGTGTCATATCGGCGCCTTGCGCGCCCTCGCTGAAGAAGGCATCGAGCCGGATATAGTGGCGGGCTGCTCAATGGGCTCGCTTGTTGGCGCGGCCTACGTCGCCGGGGAGCTCGATGCGCTCGAACAATGGGCCTATACCGTGAATTGGCTGAAAGTGGCGAGCTTCTTCGACGTCAATCTCGCAAGCGGCGGCCTGATCGAAGGCAAACGTGTCGTCGCCTTGCTACAACTCGAGCAACAAAGATGCGCCCCATCCAGAGCTTCGCAAAGCCGTATATGGCCATCGCGAGCGATCTGCAAACGGGCCGGAGGTGTGGCTGAACAGAGGTTCGATCGTCGACGCGGTGAGGGCTTCCATCGCCATGCCGGGCATTATCAGTCCCGTAAAGCTGGACGGAAAATGGCTGCTCGACGGCGGCATGACCAACCCCGTTCCCGTTTCGGCGTGCCGCGCCATGGGGGCGGAGATCGTTATAGCGATAAATCCTAATGCCCATAGCATGGAACCGCATGCACGGCGGGATATCACGAAGGCAGCTTCAAATGACTCCGTCGCGCCCAGCCGCGATTTTCTGGACAAGCTGCTCGATAGCGTTCCCGATGGGATCAAGCAAAGCCTGAACACGGTCACGCTCAACCTGTTCGGATCGAAGAGCGGCGCGCCCGGCTATTTCGACGTTCTTTCCACCTCCCTCGACATCATGACGAGCCAGATATTGCGGAGCCAGATCGCAGGCGAGCCGCCGCATGTCATGGTGAGACCGCGGCTGGCCTATATGGCGGTTCTCGAATTCAACCGCGCCAAGGAAGCGGTGGATGAAGGGCGGCGCGCCATGCAAGAAATGATGCCGATGCTGCGAATACTTGCCGTGAGCGTGCCCTGGGCTCCGCCCAGGCTGCGCAGGACCATTCAGGCAAAGGACTTTGCAATCGAATCGACGATCGTTTTGATCGACCTGTCGTGCTGGGTGATTGGCGGAATATTCCGCTTGATATCGAGGAGCTGATAAACCGCCATTTGCGCGGCCCTTACGGAAAACTCCACCGTAAACACAACGTCATCGGGGATTTCGACGAACTGGCTCACGAAGGCGAGGTTCTTCGATTCGGCACCGGCAGCGGGCGATCCGTCTTGGACCGCGGCATGAACATGCTCGTGATGTAGGGCATCCGGCAGGGTATGCAGGTGGCACCATCGAAGATGCTGCGGTCGAAATTGAGATGGCCGCACAGCTCCGTAAGAATCTCCGCGCCGGTGCAGTCCGTCATCGATTTGGCGACGAAATCGCCGATCCGGTCTGGGTGCAGGGCATATCCCCAGAACACTATGCACACGTCTTTGGGCTGGCCCACGAAATGGGGCTGATGATAGAGCACTACCGACATAAGCCAGTTCGAAATCCTTGAACGTCACCAATCCCCCCGTTCCCGCTTCGTTGCCGGAGAATTCCTCCATCTTGTCGAAGTAGGCAGGCGCGCGGCAGGTTACGGTGGAAGGATTCCCAATAGGATTCCGGGATGCTCGAATTGAATGCGGCCGGGTTGCCGAATTCCGGGCGGCCTTCCGCAACCTTCTCCCAGAGCTTCCAGCCTTCGCTTTCAACCTTGGTTAGGTGCGGCGGCGCGGCTGTCATGGAGCCGAGGCTCGAAGCGTCGGTCATCGAGCCGTTCTGCAAGAAGACGAGATCGTCCTCGCCAACGGAGACAATTTCGGTCTCGCCGCCGCTTTTCTTGAGGCTGAGCCCGGTCACGCGGACCTTTCCGGCCTCATCGGCGAGCTGCATATCGGTGACCTGCGTGCCGCCGACGACCTTTACACCTTGACTTGCGAGCCAGCTGGCTACGGGGCGGGTGATCGAGTCGTATTGATTGTAGACCGTCCGGCGCACGCCTGCGAGCGTCTCGATGCGCGGGAATTCGCTCATGAACCGGTGCAGGTAGCGTTTGAACTCCACAGCGCTGTGCCAGGCCTGGAAGGCAAAAGTGGTTTGCCACATGTACCAGAAGTTGTTGTTGAAGAAAGCCGGGGAGAGCCAATCGGTGATGCGGCTCAGCCCAAGTTTTTCTTCTGATGTCTCGGCGAGCCTTACGAGCTCCAACCGGTCCGCCATGCTGAAATCCCATGGTCGAAACGTCGATCTTGTGCCGGTTCTTATCGACGAGGCGGGCTTGCGAATGCGCTTTGTACAGCTCGTTGAAGGCTTCGGTTTCGTCGCGGACCGATTGGCCGGAGTGTTCGAGGGATGGGATCGTGCGCAACAGGTCCCAGGTGCATTCATAGTGGTCGAAGGTCAGCATCCGGCCGCCGCGAACCGAGTAGGAGCCATCGGGCAAACGGGCGCCATCGAGACAGCCGCCCAGAACGCCTAAGCGCTCATAGATGGTGATATCGCTGCCAGGAACGCCGCCATCCCGGATCATGAATGCCGCGGCGGCCAGAGAGCCGATGCCGCTTCCGATCATGTATGCTTTCATCGCCTTCGCTCCCCGGCCTGTCCACGCATCCGCCGGAAATATCTGCGCAATTTCGCACAAGCGAAATACCGGCTCCGGCACGCCCGAACGTGCGGGGAACGCCGGTCTTCCCGGGCGAGGGCATGCTGCAATGCGGCATTTAGCTCAGACCGCTGGGCATCGGTTTGATTTAGCGCAAAGAGGGACAGGCAGGGCGGTGCGGCATCATGTATCCTTTTCGACCTTAGGATACTGGCATTTCCAGCGCTGGACGAACCATTCCCGATGCTGATCGGCCCACCGGGCTACGAATGGCGGCGCGCTCATCATGCACTGCCGGGGCGTGTTATCCGAGTTGAACAACAGATGCTGGTCCAGGCAGAGGTTAGGTTGTGCCACTGCGCAAACGGTCAATACAAGTTCAATCATTGCCATTCCGGCCTTCGATTGGGTGCCCCCTTCAAAACCCCGAACACAAGATCGCTTTAGCGAGTTCCTGAGTAGCGCAGTCTGGAATTCGGTTCGGGGCAGTACCGTCACCCTGCGGCCAATTGCAAAAGCGCGAGCGGCCCGATAGTGTGCGGCGGCATTCACACCACCCTCCGTTGGACGCTCCCATGATCTCCGGCCTGCCTTTAAGCGAAATCGCAACGCTTGCTGCCGCGCTCGCGGTGGGCGGCCTGCTCATGGGTTTTCTTGCGGGGCTGCTGGGCATCGGCGGCGGGGCCATCGTCGTGCCCATTCTTTATGAGCTCTTCGGCATCGCGGGCGTGAGCGACAGCATCCGCATGCAGGTTTGCGTCGCGACCTCGCTTGCGATCATCATTCCGACCTCGATCCGCTCGGCGCAGTCGCATTGGCGGCACGGAGCGATGGATTTTGCGGTGATTCGCACCCTCGGGCCTTGGATCGCGGCCGGAGCCGCTGCCGGCGTCATCGCGGCCGCGCACGCGCCATCGAGCTTCCTCAAGGGCGTGTTCGTGGCCTCGACGCTGTTCATGGCCTGGCGCATCGGCTTTGGCAACGGGGGCGCCATTGCCGCGGAAAAGCTCCCAGGGCAGCCTTGGGATGCGCTCGCTGGCGCAGGCATAGGGCTGATCTCGACGCTGATCGGCATCGGCGGCGGCGTTTATATCACCACCTATATGAAGCTTTATGGCTGGCCGATCCATAAAGCGGTCGGAACAGCATCTGGCTTCGGCCCCATCATCGCCATCCCCGCCGTTACCGGCTATATCGTGGAGGGCTGGAACGTGCCCGTGGGCATGCCACTTTCGCTTGGCTATGTGAGCCTCGCGGGAGCCATCGTGGTCGCCCCCTTGAGCGTGCTTGCCGCCCCGCTCGGGGTGAAGATTGCTCACAAGCTTTCCCGGCGCACGCTCGAATATGTGTTTGTCGCATTTCTGGTCATCGTCGCGGCGCGGTTTATCGTAAGCCTCATTTTCCACGTGTAAGCCCGGCTGCGCGCAAGCGAATGTGATGGCGGCGTAACGCAAGCCCCCATTTGCGATGTAACGGATCGCGTACAACCGGCGTATTCCTGCCTAGAGCCGGAGAAAGCCTATGACCCTCAAGCTAAAGCCAATCCCTTCCTCTGAGATCACGCCGCGCGAGATCTATCTGCGGCGCCGCGAGTTCCTGGGCGGCGCGCTGGCTACCGCGGTCTTCGGGGGCGTAACGGCGGGAGCCGCTGCGGCGCCGCTGGCGTTCTCGAAAAGCGCCTTCTCCACGAACGAGCCGCTTACCCCGAAAACGGACGTAACGAGCTATAACAACTTCTATGAGTTCGGCACGGACAAGGGAGATCCTGCGAGGTATGCGGCTTCGCTGAAAACGAACCCCTGGTCCGTAAAGATCGACGGAATGGTGTCTAAGCCAGCCACCTTTGCGCTGGAAGATATCCTGAAACCCGTGAGCCTCGAAGAGCGCATCTACCGCCTACGCTGCGTCGAGGGCTGGTCCATGGTCATCCCGTGGATCGGCTTCCCGCTGAGCGCGCTCCTGGCCCGCGTGGAGCCGCTCGGGTCCGCCAAATACGTGGCTTTCGAGACGCTGGTGCGGCCTTCGGAGATGCGCGGCCAGAATGGGTGGTTCCAACCGCTGACGTGGCCTTACGTCGAAGGCTTGCGGCTGGATGAGGCCATGCACCCTCTCACCATCCTGGCCGTTGGGCTTTACGGGCAGACGCTGCCGAACCAGGATGGCGCGCCCATCCGGCTTGTGGTGCCCTGGAAGTACGGCTTCAAGAGCATCAAATCGATTGTGCGGATCAGCCTCGTGGAGAAGCAGCCGGCGACGTCCTGGAACATGGAAGCGCCAAGCGAATATGGCTTTTATTCCAACGTTAACCCGGAAGTCGATCATCCCCGCTGGAGCCAGAAAACCGAACGGCGGATCGGCGATGGCAACGGCCTGTTCGCCAACCGCCGGCCGACGCTTATGTTCAACGGTTACGGAGATCAAGTCGCGAGCCTCTACACCGGCATGAACCTGACAGCCTATTTTTAAGATTGTGCAGGCACCAAGTCCCCCCTCATCCTGTCCTTCTCCCCAAGGGGAGAAGGGACGCCTGAATTCTCCTCGCGGGTAATTCGAGGGTCCTCTCTCCCCTTGGGGAGAGAGACAGAGTGAGGGGGTCTTGAGCCAGTTCGGATCGAGAAAACCTGAAAGCTCAACTACATGGCAGCATTAGCGTTTCCGGCCAAGCGAAGCATCCAGCGCGCGCTCAACGCGGCGCCGCGCTGGCCGCTCTATCTTGCGGGCGCTGTTCCGGGCGTTTGGGTGTTCTGGCTCGCGCTCAACAATCAGCTCGGGGCCGATCCAGTCAAGACGCTGGAGCACCTGCTAGGGCTTTGGGCGCTGCGTTTCCTCATTGCGGCGCTAGCGGTGACGCCAATACGGCGCTTCGGCGGCCCGAGCTTGATCCGCTTCCGGCGCGCGCTTGGGCTGCTCGCCTTCTACTACGCCTGCGCGCACCTCTCGGCTTACCTGCTGTTCGATCAGGGCTTCGACACGCACGCCATCGTCAAAGACATCCTGAAGCGGCCCTATATCACCATCGGCATGTTCGCGTTTGCTATCCTTGTGCCGCTGGCGATCACCTCGAATGCCACGATGATCAAGCGCATGGGCGGCGCGGCATGGCAGAAGCTGCATCGCTGGGTCTACGTGGCGGCAATCGCGGCGGCGGCGCACTTCCTCCTGGTCGTGAAATCCTGGCCCGCCGAGCCCATTATCTACGCCGCAATCGTGGCCGCGCTTCTCTTCATCCGCTTAGGGTTTGCCGTAAGTAAGCGCCTGCGACGCCTTTCAGGTTCCCCCGTAGGGGCGGTGCAGAACTAGTACGCCCCGCGGGAAGTCCTGCCCCATATGCGGCTGGCTCAGACAGGACTTCCCGCGGATCGGGCGTACTAGCAGACTATTGAATCTAGTACAGCCGATCGGCCGGAAGTTCGCGTGGCGGCGCGAGCGGCATGCGGGTGCGAACTTCCGGCCGGCTGTACTAGCGGTCAAATCCCGCCCTTGGAGCAATTCCGGGGCTGGACTTCGCCCCTATTCCTCCAGCCCGAAGGCGCGCAAAACTCTGGCGCCATAAGGGTCGCCGGGTGGCGGCGGCCGGGTAACGGCATCGACCGGTACGCAGATGAAAACGCGCTCAAGCGGGTTGTACGTATGCCAAGGCGAAAGGCCCGGGCGCGGGCGGATGGCGTAAATGAGCGCGCTCGTAAGCAGCGCCAGCCCGTGCAGCGGCAGATAGGCCGGGCCGAGCCAATCGTGCTGGAGCGTGTGGGCAAGTTCGTGGGCGAGAAGCCAATCGCCATGCCGCTTGAGAAACGCCGGCTCCACGACGATTGCGTGCCCGATGGCGATGGCGCCGAAGCCTTCAAATCGGCCAGGCGGCAAGCGATAGAGCCAGGCGTGCGTTGCCTGCCCGCCGATGCGTTCGGGCCCAGCGCAACCGCAGATGCGGGCGGCAGCGTGTCCGATGAGCGTGGTAGGCATCGTCCAGAGCGCGCGAAACCGCTCCAACGCGCCGCCTATTCGAATAGCCGGGACCTCGACGCGAACCATAACCGCATTCGATCAGGGAAGTTCGTTTCTCGTAAGGCACCGCTCTCCGCGCTGCCACAGCTCGCTATAGAGCGTCAAGAGCAGCGCACCGGTAAGGACAGGGGTTAAAAGCCAATGGGCCGGCAACTGGTAGGCCGGGACGAGAAAAGCGCCAATGCCCGCCGGCGGGTGAATGGCCCGCAAGGCAATCATCGCAAAAGTGGCGAAACCAACGGCCGCCGCGCTGGATATCTCGCCAGGGCCCGCGACCCAAAGGCACAGCAAGCCGCAGGCGGACGATAACAGATGGCCGCCTATTATCGCGCGTGGATGCGCCGGCCCGCTACCCGGCATCGCCATCACCAAAATGATCGACGTTACGAACGGGACACGCGAGAGCGGCTCTCCCGCCAGTTGCGCGAGCACCTCCATGATAGCGATTGCGATGCTTGCCCCCAGCGCTCGATAGGCCCAGACCCAAGGCAAAAGCTTCTCCTGGTTCATTTCAGTCTCCGCCTGGTCCGATGGCTGCGATATTGAACCTTTTGCAGCCTCACTGCCCGGGTAATGCCTATTTATGGAACAATCAAGAGGGGGCCGGCATGAGGACGGGTGGAGAAGGCACCGGGAAGACGTTCGATATCTCCTACGCATTGACCTACGAAGAAATACAACTATTTGCCCGCGTTTGGGGACAAAAGCAGGACAGTATTGCACGGCTTGGAAACTACTCAGTTTGGATCGCAATCGCTGGCGTTGCGGTATCCTTCTCAGGCGGAGCGATAGCCCATAGCTATTATGGCGTGCCGCTAGATTCGCGCTCCACAGCCCTGGTCATGGCTCTCTGCTTCGCTTTCTACGCGGGGGCGATCATGTACCACCGGCTGGGCATGGTCTGGTCCAGGCGGATTTCAGCGCGGAGATCTGCCATTCTCGAACATGTGAAATGCGTACAAATCGATAAGGACGGCATCGCTCTGTCCAGGGCAAAAATGAAATGGCATGCAGCTTGGGAGGCAATCGAGGATATCACGTACTCCGGTGGAGCGGTGATTTTCTGGTCCAATGCCGATACCGGTCTCCTGGTGCCGCTGCGGGTTTTCACCGCACCCGAAGAGCAGCGGGCCTTTATCGACGCGCTGAACGCCTGGTGGCAAGCGACGCGGGGCTAAGCGCCACGTTCTCAACACTCGCCGGCGCTATGGTACTTGCGGCAACGGGCCGGGTGCCTGCGCGCGAGGCTGCGCGGCAAATGGCGGCGGCGTACCGGCATTTTTTACAGCCGCCGGCGCGGATTTCATGGCCTTATGCGACGGTCCGGCATAATGCCGTGGGGTATGGCGGCGATCCCGATTTGTAAGCTGACACGGTCCAAGGCCGGCCCGGAGCTTCTAACATGGAATTCTCAGTCAGAGAGATGAACGAAGCGGATCTTGCGATCTGGACGGAGATGCGAACGGCGCTTTGGCCCCGCCATGCGCGCGAGATACATGCCAACGATATCGCGGAATTGCTGCGCGATTCCGAAGCTTGGGGCTTCATCGCCGAAACCGCCGCAGGCCTGCCCGCGGGCTTTGCCGAGCTTTCCATCCGCAAATACGCCAATGGCTGCGAGAGCGAGCCCGTGCCCTTCCTCGAAGGCATTTGGACCGATCCGCAGTTCCGGCGGCAAGGCGTGGCGGCTCGGCTGATCGCGCACATCGAAGCGTTCGTGACGGCGCGCGGGTTCCGCGAAATCGGGTCGGATGCGCTAATCGATAACCACATTTCGCATACCGCTCACGCCCGCTGGGGATTTTCCGAAACCGAGCGCGTGGTCTATTTCCGCCAGGTTCTGTAAGTGCGGCTCACCAGCCGGAATAGCCGAAATTGACCGCCTGCGTCTTGTCGCCAGCCGCCTTGCTGAGGACGTCCGCAAAGTCTACGCGCAGCGCACCGACCGGCGAATCCCAGATGAGGCTGCCGCCGGCCGAGGAGCGGAGCGCCGAAGAATCCTGAATCGCCAGCGTGTTCGAGACGCCGTGCTGCTTCGCGTAGGTGGCGGCGGCCTGCTGGGCATTCGTGCCGAACAGCGTGCCGGCGGAGGTGAAAACGGCGCCACTCAATCCAAGATCGGTTGGAACGAAGGGCAGGGGGAAGCGCAGCTCGGTGGTCGCGGAATAAAAGGTGGTGCCGCCGAGCGCGTCGCCGGTTGTGGCATCTCTTGGGCCGATGCCGGCGGGCGCAAAGCCAGGGATCGTTTCCCCGCCCTTGTAAAAGGCGTCCACGACCCGGACATCCTGTCCGCCCCAGCCTGCGATCGTACCGCCCTGAACGCGGGCGGCAAGCGTGATATCTTGCGTAACGGGGTAATAGGCTCTGCCGTCCACGGTAGAGCGGAGGTAATCGACATCGCCGCCAACGCCTGCGAGGTCCTGCGCACCCTTGAAGTAAAGGCCCTGGGTTGGCTTCTTTTTGTTGTCGCGGGTGTCGTAGATCACGGCATAGCCAATGGATGAAATCAGCGCGGTTCCCTGGATCTCCTTCACCGCTAGCGACGCGTTGGGATCGGCATTGTAAACGTTCTCCCACATCAAGGTGTAATTCGTGCTGACGGTCAGACTATCGGTGAGCATCGCGCTCAGCCGGAGATCGCCGCCGGCCCTGAAATCCTCGTAGCCCGCCACCACATAGCCCGAACTCTGCGTATAATCGGCATTCTTCACAAAGACATCGACGCCGAACGCCAGGTTGGTGTCGAGAAAGCGCGGCTCCGTCCAGCCTACAGTGAAGGCACCGTCGCCGGAGAAACTCCCCGAAAGCTTCACCTCAAGATATTGCCCCGTTCCCATCAGGTTGCGTTCGGTGTAGGAAACGTCGCCGATCACGCCCTGGGTCGTCGAATAGCCAACGTTGAAGCCAATCTCGCCTGTTTTGTCCTCCAGCACGGCAATCGTGAGGTTCACCCGGTCCGGGGCGGGGCCGGGCTCCTTGGCGATCTTCACCTCCTTGAAGTAACCGAGCTTCAGCAGGCGCTGCCGGCCCGCTTCGACCAGCACCTTGCTGTAGGCGTCGCCTTCGGCAATGCGGAACTCGCGGCGGATTACGGCGTCGAGAGTGCGCTGATTGCCAACTATGCCGATCCGGTCGATAAAGACGCGCGGCCCCTCCTCGATCGCGTAAGTGACCGCGATGGTGCGGCGCACGGGATCGCGCTCGATCCTGGGACGGACCTGGGCGAAGGGCTCTCCCATTTGCGCCGTGGCCAAGGTCAGGGCTTCAACAGTCTTTTCTGCAAGCTCCGCGTTGTAGATGTCTCCGGGCTGGGACGCGATCTTGGCCTTGAGCGCGTTCGCGTTCAAAGTCCCAAGCCGCCCATCGAGATCCACCGAGCCGAACGTATAGCGCGGCCCCTCCTCGATGCTGAAGGTGATGAAGAAGCCCTTCCCATCCTTGTCCGCGTCGGCCACGGCGGAGAGCACGCGCATATCCGCGAAGCCGTTCTTCAAATAGAAGCGGTGCAGGAGTTCGCGATCCAGGTTGACGCGGTCCGGATCGTAGGTGGTGCCGGACTTGAGAAAATCGAGCAGGCCGGTCTCGGTGGTGGAAATTACCCCGCGCAGCGTGGCGTCGCTGTAGAAGCGGTTGCCGATGAAATTGATGCCGGCAACCTTGGTCTCGGGGCCTTCGCGGATTTCGAAGACGAGATCGGCGCGATTGTGGTCTAGCTCGATGATTTTCGGGTCCACCTGCGCGGCGTAGTAGCCCTGGCGGCGGTAGAGATCGAGAACGCGCTGCACCTCAACCTCGATGCGGGCACGGACCAAAGGCTGGCCGGCCCTGATCTGAACTTCCTTGGCAAGAGCCTCGGACTTGACCTCCTTGTTGCCCTCGAACGCGACGCGGTTCACGAGCGGGTTTTCGGCAACGGAGACAACGGCTTTGCTGCCTTCGAGCTTGATGTGGATGTCCCTGTAAAGGCCGGTGGCAAACAGCGCCTTCACGCTTTCATCGGCCTTGCGCGCCTCGTAGCGCTGGCCCTCGGAGAAGGCGAGGTGGCTCTTGACCGTTGCGGGCTCGGTGCGGCTGGTCCCCGTCACCTCGATGGCGCGGATAATGGGGCCGTCCCCAGCGAACGCGGGCTGCGCGCGCGCAATTGCGGCCGCCGTTACGGCCACGGCGATAAAAAAGGCGAAACACGCCCAGCGGCTTATGCTCATTGCAGTCCGGCTCTACTCGCACTTTGTTGCGCCTGGCCCACACCCCAGCATCAGCCATACTTGTAATCACCGCTTTATGACGCCAGCGTGGCTTCATTCAAGCGGGGGCATGACAGCAGAGCTAAGGCAAAAACAGGTGCATGAGGCGTTTCCTTATGGGTTCGCCCGGCTGGGTGTAGCTCCGGACGATGTCGTGGACCAGGGTCAGCTTGGCCGCGGCCTCGCGCGAGATAACGAAGGGATAGAGGTCGCCGATGCCCATGCTGCGGTTGATGCTGTTCACGGCGAAGGTCATCGGCAGCCAGGCCTCCAGGACGGCGCCGAAGCCGGTTTGATTGTAGGGATCGAAGGAGATGCTGGCCGAGAGATTGCTGTCCTGCCCCGCGCGGGGCTTGATGCGCAGGCCGAAGGCATAGGCAGTTTCGAGCGTGTCGATCATGTGCAGGTAATGCGCGAAGGTCTCGGCCCAGTCTTCGTGCGGGTGCGAGCTGGCGTAAGCGCTGATGTGATGGGCTTGCCAGTCCGCTGGCGCGCCGCTGGCGTAGTAAGCTTGCAGAGCGCGGCGGTAATCTATTGTTTCGTCGCCGAATATATCACGAAACTTATTGTAGTTATTGCCGCCTTTCACAAGTATTATCCAATAATAATGGGCAATTTCGTGGCGGAAATGCCCAAGTAACGTCCGGTATGGCTCGTGCATCTTCTGCCGCACTTCTGCGCGGATCGCATCGTCCGCCTCGGCTACATTCAACGTAATCTCGCCATTATCGTGTCCCGTCAGGATCTTTCCTTGGCCGTCTTCGCCGGGCGGCGGCGCCAGGAAATCGAAGGCAAGCCCGGTTTCCGGCGCCTCGGTCTTGCTTTGGATGGGAAGCCCTAAGCGCAGAAGGCTGTAGACCAGCCGGTGCTTGGCGATCTCGACGCGTTGCCAGCGCCGCAAATTCTCGGGCTGCGTAAGATCGGGAATGGTGCGGTTCAGCGTGCAGGCGCGGCACAAGGGGTCCGCGTGCGCGCCGATCAGCCAGTTGCAAGCCCCGTGTAGACGGTTGGCGCAATAGGAAACCGTGCGCGAAGGCTCGGCGAGCGGCGTATAGCTGCCGTCTCCATTGGCACGGAGCGCCGTCATCACCGCGAGGGAGGGCAGGAAGCCAAGCGCATGGCCGCAGCGCTCGCACTGCGTGTTCTCGAAATAGATGAGCTGGCCGCAATTCTGGCATTCGAAAAGCTTCACCGCTGCGTCTCCCGCTTGCGCTGACATCCACCTAACGCAAGCCCATAAAAATCGATCCTGCCCGCCCTTGCCAGGCAACCCCTAGAGCCCGCTTTTGATGGAATCAAAAGCGGGCTCTAGCTTGTTGTTTCGCCGTGCGTCTTATCGGAAAACCGCTTCACACTTTTCCGGACGCACTCTAAATGCCGGCTCTCTCGCTTACGCTTTGCCGGTTGTTAACCTCATTTTTGCGGTTTTTGGCGTCAAACAGGCGGCAGGCCGCGCTTTCCTTTATGGCGCCATTATAGGCAATGCCCCTTTCGGATGCTTTAAGTGGCTTTTATATGTATGATAATACAGGGAAAAATTCTGTTGGTGGCGCGCCCGGCAGGCGCAAAATGCACCGTCCAATGGTTAATTCAAAATCGGCGCGTATATTTAATAGGATTTTGGAGTCGCAGAAATCGACCCAAAGTGGCAAAAGATTCGCAGAAAGACGGCGGCGGAAAATATGCCGGGTGTGCATTTACCATCGGCGCATTTACCATAGTAGGGTCCTACGCGAAACGAACGATGCGTTAACCCGGATCGGGCGCACCGCTCGCGGGATGGAAGCAACGGATGCTCCTGCATCCGGTTGAATAGTTCGCAACCGTCATGCCGGAGAAGCCCGGTATTATGGCGCAAATGCCAGAAGCAATCTGCCTAATTTGCCCCTATTTTTCAAGGCATGAGCGAACCTCATGTCATATCTGGATTGAAGACGAAGCAGCACGAAATCCGCATGCGGATTTCGGAGCTTGAAAGCCAAATCAAGGTCTGCCGCTGCGATCTGGTTTCGATCTCTGAGACCTTGCGCATCTTTGGCGACCCGGACGCCTACGTGAAGCCGGAGGCGATGTTCGGCCGGGGAGACTTGGCTAGGGCCATCTTCGACGCCCTGCGTGGCAATCCCGAAGGCCTGGACGCGCGAGCGATAGCCGATATCGTTGCCAAGGCCAACAACCTTGATATGAACGACGCAAAGCTCGCCCAAACAATCCGCACCCGCGTCAACAACGCCTTGTACCGCTATATGCACCGGAACGAAGTATTTAACCGGAAGGGGCGGGATGGAGTTAGAGTGTGGAGGCTGGCGCCTTGAGCCATCCGGGATGGCAAACAGGGGGACGGCGCTTGTTTGGCGGCTTCCCTAAAGGAGCCGCCAATGGCATATACTAGACCTAAACGAATGGCACAGTGGGGAAATCTCCCGAAACGGCGAGATTAAGCTATTGTCAAAGGCTAAGTGACGGCCCATATACCGTGATCCCAAAATCTCCTCACGTTGCCAAATAGCAACTTGACGTTAGTTGGCGCCCACATATATAAGGTGAGACACAGAGAGTTTCGGCGACGGCCGAAGCCCCTACGCAGCCAAAAGCGACGCCTTTCTTTTTACATAGCTACAGCCATCTCGGCGTAAAAGGTTTAAGAGCCCCAAACGGGGCACACAGTTTCGAATAGCCTCGGCCTCCTGGCCGAGGCTATTTTTGTATCGAATAAAAAACCTTTCCTAAAAGAACGCGCATGAAGAATTGGAAAAGCCTGTTTAAGCTTCACCGTGATCAAGAGCCAGAAAGCATATTCGCTCATTTCTTTTATTCTAACGGCGAAGCGCCAGATTTCCCTTTTCAAGAGATGGCTAGGAAAACAAGCGACGGGTTCAATTCCTGGCAGTTTTGTCAGGATAGATTTAAGAATAAATATAAAGGAACAGAAGTTCCCAAGCTAAAGAACTATCTAAACTATACATTCAAGCGATTGCTAGAACTTGAATCAGCGCTTAATGATAGCGGAAGATACTTTGCTTATTCAGCCGATGGTCAGTGGGTAACATTCAACACCGGCCTTCAAGACGTGCACGAATGTGACCTTTTGATGGTGTTTCAAAAATACAAACCACGTTCTGATTTACCTCCCAAAAATAGTACCTGATTGGGTGTACAAAAAGTGTATCACCCCTACTGACGAAGATTACCGTAGGCGTTTTGGAAAGAATGTCCCAGAACTTGCATGGTACTCGACAGATAGTCGAGATTTTGTCTTTGATACTTCGTATACTTTGGACAGGGACGGCTTCGATCACCTTATCGTGCGAGCGAAGGAAAGGGCCGGTTTCCCATCAACCACGGTAGACGAGGTGGTACGAAACTACCTAAAGGGAGCCATAGAATATCTAATTCCAAAGATAAAACGAAATTATAAGCTAGCGATACCAGTTTATTATGTAGAAGAGAGTAGAATGCAACTACTTTTGCCTTTTATGTCCGTGACGAATTCATATGATGCCTGTTTTTTGGTTGAGCGTGATGACAATAACAAAACCTACCGGTTGAAAACTATTTTTGACCTCGATAAGGCGTATTTTTCAGCTCGCTTAATCACCAGACCGGATAAAGATTGGTTAAATCCTTAGTGTCAATTATTTGCTAACGTGCCGCTGCCAATAGCCCGAGAAATCCACCGAAGGCTTGCGGGTAAGGGCAAGTGCCGCGATACGGTGCACTTGATCGCCATTTGGGACGCGGCGGTTGTCTTCGCGCCAAGCGCTTTCCTGAGCGTAGCGAAGGAGATACGGGCCAGCGACGTGGTGATGGTGGCCAATCTCTGAACGGCGGAGCCGGGAGAAATAGCTTTCAGCCTGATTGGTGCAGGCACCGTCAAGGCTGTAGGCTTCCTGATGGAATTTGTCGATCATGTCCGGGTGCTCGCGCGCCCTCACAACAATATGTGCTTCAAGCACACTGACTGCCGAAATGCGGCAGGTAGTATAGTGTTCCAAGGCAGCGACGATGCGCTCGCGCTCAGCTTCATTTTTGAGCCATGCAAGCACGGCAGAGGTGTCGATCACCATGTGCCATGCTCGTTATAGCCCAGAATTTCGTCATCGCTCCTCAGATCGAGCGGCGCGCGTTTGGGGAGCGCATCGACCTCACCCGCAAGCGCAGCAAGGCGCTCTCTAAGGGGCGCTGGCCGAGCGGCAAAGCTTCCTTTCTTGGCCAGAGACAACAAGCTTTCCCGCACAACATCTGCCACCGGGACGCCTTTGGACTTGGCGAGTTCCCGAGCGAGGCTTTCGAGTTGCGCGTCTTCGATAACGATGCTCATGATTTTTTCCCGTTTTGAGAGGAACATTGTCGGTGTTCTAACACGAGAAATCAAGGACTGGCACCGGAAGAACGGTCTGGCCTTTTCGCTTTGAGAGCGCTCGAACGCTGAGAATCATTTGGGCCACTTCATTGCGGTAGCGGAACTGGACCTTTTGGGCGAACTGAATGTCAGGTTCGTCCAAGGAAAAGGGAAAAGTTGAGGCGGAATTCAATGGTAGTGTGACTACGGCTATTGTAATTGTTAGCCAAAAATTGCGTAACCCATTGTTATGAAATGACATACTTGCATTGTTCGGTGAAGGGAGTAGGATCGATATGCTGAGCCTTGCTTTAAATCGGCTACTCTTCTGCGGCTTCGTGTTGACCGGTTGTCTCCTTGGGGGCGCAGCGGTTGCCGGTAATTTGTGCGAAGCCGATCGCGAGCGGTGGCTGAGCCTCGATCTTCTCCCATCGTTCCGCGAACCTTTGGCGCACCCTTTGATCGGTCAGGTCTACGATCTACGGTCCCCGGGCGCGGTGCCCGATGTGTGTCCTGGCCGTGCTCTCAGCCGGTTGGTTCAATCCTTGCGAACAGAATTCTCGCAGTCCTATCTGCCCGAGGATGGCCCCCGCCTTCTTATTCTCGGTGAAATGCACGACAATCCAACTCATCATATTTTGCGGGCTGAACTCTTGCGGTCGATCTTTGTTCACCGGCCTGGGCAATCTCCACCTGTAAAGGCACCGGCTATTATTTTTGAGCACATTCGCGCCGATCAGCAGCAAGCGGTCGACAGCGTAGCTGCTGGAGCTGGTTCACAGCCGTTGCCAGCAGTGGTAACTCAGCTTTTCGCCTCGTTGTCGTGGAACAAGTCCGGCTGGCCAGATCAAAAAATATTCGAGCCGTTGTTCTCGATGGTCCTTGAGGCTCACCTGCCGATTTTTGCGGGCGACCCGCCTTCGGCAGTCGTCAAAAAAATTTCAATCGATGGGTTGGACGCGTTGCCTATGGCAGAACGCACGCGGTTTCAGACCAGTGAGCCGCTCTCGCCGGCGTTACAAGATGCTTTACTGACCGAACTCGAAGAGTCGCACTGCGGCCTAATGGCAAAAGAGCGATTTGCAAACATGGCCATTGCACAGCGATATCGCGACAGCCGCTTAGCGTTGGCACTTTCGACCGCCGGGACCAAAACCGGATCTGCCGTGCTCCTCGCGGGAAATGGCCACGCGCGTAAAGACCGCGGGGTGCCAAGGTTCTTCGGCCGGCAGGGGCTGCGAGGTAGACCCACCTCCGTTATGCTGATCGAGGTTGAAGATGGCCGGGAGGATCCCCGCGATTATGTACCGCGAGACCCCAATGGGGAACCGGCGGTTGACATAATTATTTTCACTCCGCGTACGGAGCGCAAAGATCCATGCATCGAGATGAGACGGAAGCTTTCGAAACCGAAGGAATGAGTTGGGCTAAGCATTCCTGGCTTGCCTAATGAATGCCTAGCAGGCGCTGCTACGGGTCGAGAGCGGTCATACGCTGGATTTTTAGGCGCCACTGCTTAACTACCAACTCCGGAATTACAAAAACCAAGACCGACAAGTTGTGCTTCTACGCCTTATGATGGCATATGCCCTACGCCTTGTAATAACTTACAAGACGATTTTCATACGCTCCTCCTGCCTCGACGCGGGTGATGTCATCTTTTCGTATAGCGCATATGGTCCTCTCTAGGGAGTGTATAGGTCTATACTCGTTTATAAAGACGGCATTATCGTTTGCATCATGAATTGTCCCTATGATGGCTAAATCACGCGAAATATCCTCACAAAATATTGTAACACTCCCGAACAACGACTTCCGATCTTTGAGCCATTCAATAGATAACTCACCTGTTGGAGCGTTTGGAAATTTGATTGTCGGTTCCTGTGAAAAAAGAAAATTTACATGCTTCGATCCGTACCTGACCAAAGAGATGCTGTCGAAGCCAAACAAGGTTACACCAAGGTGCTCTCCATCGAAATCTCGCCTACTGACAACAACCCACTCATCTGACAAATCTAGTACGTGGCAATATAATTTGGTATCCGGCTCAAATGTTCTAAATATCTCACAGGTGTCGCCCACTTGTAGCCCCATGCGGCTCTTAATTTCCATTGTGCACCTCAATCTAACCTGCGTTTGCGCTTCCTCCGGTTACGGAATATGCCTACTCGGCCTCGGAGGTTACTAGCGCTGGTGTGGTCTTCTTTTGTCGCCCTTTTCGCCGTCGCGCTGATCCATCTTTTTTCGCTTGCGACCACTTGAATGTTTGTCCGACGTGGAGCGCCTTGCTTTATCTGTGTGTTCTGCGCCCCCACCGCCAGGGCCACCAGCCTTTTCTTCTTCCCTGGCATTTGCAAGTGCCGGTGTAAATCGAGTTTGAATGATGGGAGACAGTTAGGAACATTTTCGCGGGGCTGCCCAATTCGCGAATGTCCACGCACCTGTAAAGCTAGATCGATTCTCGCAATCGCGAGAAGTCCATCACTCAGACGAATTGGGCCTATCTGCCCAAATTCGGCCTTCCGCTCATGACCAGTTTTCGCCATACCTTTCGACGCAAACAAACATCCGGAATCGGCCTTATACAGTCTCAATTTTAGTCGCGGCTCCGCTGCCCACCCATAGCGTAATAGGGGCAAAAGTCCGGGCAGGTAAGTAGCTCACCGCGTTAAGCCAAGCTGCATGCCGCCGGCCCCGCGGGAGAGGGGACCCATCTTTGAGCTTGTTCCAACCGGATAAATGCGATTCCCGCCTTCGCGGGAATGACGCTCGTGGATCAGCGCACCGGCAATTGCTTGCCCGGACTTTGCCCCTCTTACATGACAGCCCCAACAACCGGAAAACGCGGCGCTGCAAGTGCAGAGGAGATTTCTCTAAAACTTGCTGACAATTAATCCACCGGTAAGTTTTCTCGTTTAGGTTGTAGGTAGTGGAAGCAAGCGCAACCTAGAGGATATTTCGTGACATGATTGCAGATTTCGTACGTGTCCAGCCAGACGACCAGAACCTTAAATCCAACTACCTTGTCACCCTGCGGATGATCGAGAGGCTGCACCGGCTGCTGCTCGATCTCATCAAGGACGAATTTGAGCGCGTGGGCCGCACCGACGTCAATAGCGTCCAGGCCCTCCTGCTGTTCAACATCGGAGACGTGGAGCTGACGGCGGGCGAGCTTAAGACCCGCGGCCTCTATCTCGGCTCCAATGTTTCCTACAACCTGAAGAAGCTGGTCGAAAGCGGCTACATCCATCATCAGCGCTCCCGCACGGACAAGCGCTCGGTCCGCGTGAAGCTCACAGACAAGGGCAAAGCCATCTCCGAGATGGTGAACAAGCTCTTGGAGCGGCAGTTGACCATGCTTGAGAAGGTTGGCGGCGTGGGCGTGCCGGACCTCAAGCACTTCAACCAAATCTCCGTCAAGCTCGAACGCTTCTGGGGCGACCAGATACGTTATCAGCTTTAATACCGGGATGCGCTTGCTCCCGGTGGCGTCCCAGTAATCGCGCGCCCAGGCAACCCGCCTGCAATGGCGCGCGCCGTCCTCCCTTCGCTAATGCGAAAATAACCCCCTTATGGCCATAATTTGCCTTCATCACCACGATGAGGGAAGCGCTTCCGGCTCCGGCGGCGTCCATTCTCAAATTGAACGGTTTGGAAGGCATGATGGGGATCGTGAAACGGGGATGGCTGATCGCGGTTGGCGGAGCTGCCCTCATGCTTGCGGCGAGCGCGTTCGAGGCGAACGCTCAACGAAGCTCTAGATTAGACGATTGGCTTGGGTTCGATCAATCGGGCGAGGCCTTCGATCAATCCGGCCGCGCACTCGCCCACGAAGTTGAAGCGCAGCCGGAGCTCGGTTTCCCGACGCTCGCTAGGGAGAACGTTACGGCCACCAGGAATACGATCCGGCAATATGCCGAACTGGTGGCGCGTGGCGGCTGGGCGATGCTTCCGATGATTGAGCTGCGCACGGGCATGAGCCATCCCGCCGTGGTCCAGCTGCGCAAGCGCCTGCAAGCGACGGGCGATTTGCAAGCCTATGGCGGCTATCCGGAAATCTACGATTCCTACGTCGAGCATGCCGTGAAGAAGGCGCAAGCGCGCTACGGCCTGCCCGCGACCGGCTTTCTCGACCGCAATACGATTGAGGAGCTGAATGTGCCCGTTTCCGCACGGCTGCGCCAGCTTCGCACCAACCTGCCCCGGCTGCAGAGCTTGTCGGCCGGCACCCCTGCCGGCAAATATATCGTCGTGAATATCCCGTCGGCGCAAATCGAGGCCATCAACAATAATCAGGTCGTCTCCCGCCATACCGGCGTGGTTGGCAAGCCCGACCGCCCTTCTCCTATGGTCAACTCGGCCATCGAAGAGATCAATTTCAATAAGGACTGGTTCGTTCCGCCGACGGTTTTGAAGTCCGACCTAATCCCCAGAGGGCGCGAGGCGCAGCGCAAGGGCCAGGATGCGCTTGCGGAGCATAAGATCGACGCGTATGCCGATTTCGCGGCCTATCAGAAAGGCCAGAAAATCGATCCAATGTCGATCGATTGGAACTCGGACGCGCCGCTGCATTATTTCTATGTACAGAATGGCGGCCCGGAAAATCCGCTCGGCTTCGTAAAGCTCAACTTTCAAAGCCCCCATCACGTTTACATGCACGATACGGCCGCCCCCAGCATTTTCTCGCAAAGCTTCCGGGCCGAAAGCTCGGGCTGCGTGCGCGTGCAGAACGTCCATCAGCTCGTGGCCTGGCTTCTGGAGGACAATGGCTGGACCGTTCAGCAGGTGCTGCGCATGAAGCAAACCGGCGAGCGGCTGAATATCCGCCTCAAAAAGCGCGTTCCGCTGTTCTGGGTTTACATCACGGCCTGGGCAACGGCCGATGGCACAGTGGAATTCCGCCGCGATATCTATCGGCGCGATGGAGTAGAGGCGGTCGCGTCGGCGGAATAAAGCCTGCGCGCCTTCGATCGAACCAGCGTCATCCCGGCACTTGATTACACCGATGCTTCCGCTTGCATTCGGAAAGCCCCCTCACCCCTGCCCCTCTCCCGCGAGGGGAGAGGGGAAGTGCCCTGCCCAACGCGCAGAGGCTAATTCTAGCGTCCCTTCTCCCCTTGCGGGAGAAGGACAGGATGAGGGGTAGGCAGCAGGCGGAAGCATCGGGGTAATTAAGTCCAGGAAAGGCCGAAGGCGTTACCCCAGGATCGTTACAAACGCCGAAGCAACTCCAATTCTATTGCTCAGGCTTCGCATCCAGTTTGACGCCGGTTTCCTTCTCGGCTTTCCCGGCCGCGGCATCGACTTCCTTCTCGATCGCCGGCATGAGCTCGGACATATAGGTCCCCATTTTCGCCATCGCGGCCTTCGTCGCCGGCGCGCTATAAAAGTCGGCAAGCGCCTTCAACTCATCGGCAGTGAACACTTTCACAAGGGCCGCCTGCGCGGCGGCGTTGATCCCGGTCACGTTTAGGTTCTTCTGCATGGCCGCGCTGAAGGCCTGCTGTTGCTGTTCGGGCAAGCTTTGCGCGATATTTCTCACCATCTCGCCGGAGATGTCTTCGGGCGGAACAGCCTGCAGGTAGCGGTTAGCCTCCTGAGCCCGGTTTTGCGGCGTGTCCTCCAACGCAAATGCGGGAGCCGCGAAGCCGATAAAGAGGCCGATACAGAGAAGCCGGGCAAGGCAAGCCATGTTGAGTTCTCCACAGAAGATTAGGGGTTTCACAGCATGATGCAGGCTCGCGCCGCTATCCAGGACATAAAGCGATGTTTATGTCTTTATTGCATTTCAAGACAGCGCACGCTACCACTCAGCAGCTTTATCGTCCAAATGAGAACGGACCAAGGAGAATTCTGTGTCAGCAACAGCCTATGAAACTGCATCTTCCTCGAAGGATTTCCACGTCAAGGATCTGAGCCTGGCGGAATGGGGCCGCAAGGAGATGGACATTGCCGAGATCGAGATGCCCGGTCTCATGGCCGTCCGCGAAAAGTTCGGCAAGGAGCAGCCGCTCAAAGGTGCCAGGATCGCGGGCTGCCTGCACATGACGATCCAGACCGCGGTGCTGATCGAAAGCCTGCAGGCGCTCGGCGCGACGGTGCGCTGGTCTTCTTGCAATATCTTCTCGACGCAGGATCACGCCGCCGCCGCGATTGCCGCGAGGGGCACGCCGGTCTTCGCCGTCAAGGGTGAGACGCTCGACGAATATTGGCAGTATGTCGACCGCATCCTGGAATGGCCGGGCGGCGAGACGGCAAACATGATCCTCGACGATGGCGGCGACGCAACGCTGATCGTCCAGCTCGGCGCGGAGGCGGAAAGTAACCCGGCCGTGCTCTCAAATCCGAAGAGCGAGGAAGAGGAGAGCCTGTTCAAGACCATCAAGGCGCGGCTGGAGCGTACGCCCGGCTGGTACTCGAAGGTCAAAGCGAACATCAAGGGCGTGTCCGAGGAAACCACCACGGGCGTGCACCGGCTTTATTTGATGGAGAAGAAGGGCGTCCTGGCGTTTCCCGCGTTCAACGTGAACGACAGCGTCACGAAATCGAAGTTCGACAACCGCTATGGCTGCCGCGAAAGCCTCGTCGACGGCATCCGCCGCGGCACGGACGTGATGATGGCCGGCAAGCTCGCGGTCGTCTGCGGCTACGGCGACGTGGGCAAGGGCTCGGCGCAATCGCTGCGCGGCGCGGGCGCGCGTGTGTCCGTGACCGAGGTCGATCCGATTTGCGCGCTTCAGGCCGCGATGGATGGGCACGAGGTCGTGACGCTCGACGATTGGGCTGACAAGGCCGACATTTTCGTCACCGCCACCGGCAATGTGGACGTGATCACCATCGAGCACATGCGCAAGATGAAAGACATGGCCATCGTCTGCAACATCGGGCACTTCGATAACGAGATCCAGGTGGCCGCCCTGCGCAACCTCAAATGGATCAACGTGAAGCCGCAGGTCGATATGATCGAGTTCCCCGATGGCAAGCGCATCCTGCTCTTGTCCGAAGGCCGGCTCGTCAACCTGGGCAACGCCACCGGGCATCCGAGCTTCGTCATGAGCGCTTCGTTCACGAACCAGGTGCTCGCGCAGATCGAGCTGTGGGCTGGGAACGGCAAGTACGAAAACAAGGTCTACACGCTGCCCAAGCACCTCGACGAGATGGTCGCCCGGCTGCACCTCGAAAAGCTCGGCGTTAAGCTGACGCAGCTCACGGCGGAGCAGGCGGACTATATCGGCGTGCCGCTCCAGGGGCCCTACAAGTCGGAGCTGTATAAGTACTGAGGACGCGAAGGCGGGAACCCATGAAAAGCATACTGGCTGACATGGGTTCCAAGCTCAGATACAGGCACTGCGGCAGATATAGGCCGGTCCCAGGGCAAGCTAAGTGTCTAGCGCCCGCGTCCCGGGAAACATCGGAAAGAATGTCAGCTGCTTTTTCAGTCTGATTGTATCCCCTACGGCAATGGTATTGGCCTTGCGCCGTTCGCCTCCTGCAGGTGTAATTACTTCCAGGTCAGGATTCTCGATGATCGCTGCATGCACGTCGTCCGAATGAGCCGGCGTCATGTTATAGATGCCACCGTAAAAGTCTGCCACTGTGATCGCGTCTCCGCTCTCCGAAACCAGACGAGGAATGTCATCGAGCAATTGCCGCCTGGATCGCTCCCGCCCGTGATCGTCGAAAAGGTAGAGGTCAAGCCCGTCATGAGAGGGATCGTAGGAGAGCATTTCGAGGCCGGAGCGGCCGAAGTGGGCTTGGAGGCTACTATTGTCGTGCAGGGTGTTATTGTAGACCTGTCGGGCAACGTGCGAGTTTGCGAAGTGAATGAGCCAGTAGCGCCATCCGTCTGGATTATGGATTGAGAACGGGCTGACATAGGCTGCACACCTACTGAAAGCATTGAAGACAATGCGCTCCGCCGCTCCAAGCCATTCGCGCTTGCTTAGCATGGCGCCTTGGAGGCTCTGCAATTGGTCTTCTGATATGCCAAACGGAACAAGCTGCGAATGGAGACTGACAGGATCAGACTTTTTCAGGAAGGTAAGGAGAGAGGTGATCCCAAAAGTGTAGAAGATTTCGGCGGATCGGAACGATTGAAGGATGTCCATCAGTGAACTTTTTTCAACGCGGCTGTGGCCGCACTGGTCTAGGTTAAATAGCGCGTTCGAATAGCGTCCTAAAGTCAACAGCTGCTTGATTGCTGGGTAGGCCTCTTCGAAAGCTTTATACATATATTCAATGCGAAGATGTAGGCGAGGAGACGATGCTTTAACCTTGGCTTCGAGGGGAGCAACATGTGCCTTCAGGATTTCGATTACGTCGCGGTCGAAATCATTGAAGACCATTAGGCACTCAATATCGATCGGTGCCATCCCGTTCGCGGCTCGCACGACATTAAGAGACTCCACGGCGCGATCAAGTTCCTCAATGAAAATAAGAGGTGAACCTGGGCCACCGCATTCGTAGCGACCGCCGCCGGCAAATCCATCGATTACAGCAAGCCGAAACTTCGCCTGCTGCGGTAACTGGCAGCGGGTGCGAAGATAGTCGGCAAAGTACTCCCGTACGATTTTGTGTTTGCGGCGCGAATGCTCCAAAAGCGTTGCGCCCTCTTTCCATGCATAAGGCTTTTCGGTCATATCTATCCTACCAAGACCAACGCTACTAATCCGATATTGTCAATTCACTTGGAGAATCGGCTGAGGCATCTCATCCCAGGTCTTGCCACGGTACTCGCGCCCGTTCGCCCTTTTTGAGCGGCGTTTTGCGTCTTTTCCCCAGACACCCCACTGCTTAAAGAAAAAAGCAGTGCCGCTTGCGATGCATTGCCTATGAATGCTGTCAATCCACTCCTCACGTATCGGGCGCGCGCCAAATCCACTCTCGCCGCCGACGATGGCCCAGTGGATACCAGAAAGGTTCACAGTCCCAACGCAGCCAAGGAGGGGCTCGAAAGAGATAAATCGCATTGCTGCGGGAACAGCGCGCAGATCGTCTATCCTGACCACCGCCTCTCCATCCTCGACACTGGTTCCGAGCCAAACGTTCGGCAATATTGCGGAAATGCGCCTGCCGACGAATTCTGCCATACGCGCCGGACGTTTGGTCAAAATCTGGTATTGATGCCGAGGAGTTTCGCGCATCACCTGCCACACAGACTCAATGAAGTGGTCGCTCACCGCCGGGTGAAAAAGATCACTCATGGAGTTAACGAATATTGTGCGAGGTTTCTTCCAACCGTACGGTATTCGAAGCGCCTCCAAATCCTCGCGAACGACGCCGTTCCAGACGGATCGCCCGCCAGACTTGCGGGTCAATCCAGCATACTTCGGAACTCTCATCGCCTCTAAACGGCGCGCCAAATTCATGGCGTAGCAGTTGGTGCAACCTTTCGACACGATGGAGCACCCGGCAACCGGGTTCCATGTCGCATCCGTCCATTCGATGTCAGTGGCCGCCATGTCTATTCAGTTCTGGGCTGCGAACGAGTCGCACTCTGTTAATGGTAGCGGGCGAATCGGCACTTTAAAAGACGTGACGATTAAGGTGATCGCCTTCTCCCTGGCCCCTGCTGCGCGCCTACAAGTCGGAGATTGAGCCCGGCACGCTGAGCCGCCATTGCCGTTTTGTATCCTTGACACTTAGGCTGCCAAGACGTAAGCGCCCTTTGGAGGCTTTGCGAGCGGAAACGCATGCATTGCCTTTTCTTTTATACCGTCGGCTGGCGGTCGCACTCGCTGCCATCGGTTAGGCGGGGGACATTCCCTAGCTAGCCACCGCAAGCATTCTGCGCTAATGCCTCTGCATGCCCCGTTACAAAATCACCATCGAATATGACGGCACGCCCTTCGCCGGTTGGCAAATCCAGGCGAACGGGCCGTCCGTTCAGGGCGAACTCGCGCGCGCCATCCAGGCGCTCAGCGGCGTTCGCGTTGTGCCGCGTGGCGCGGGCCGCACGGATGCCGGGGTGCATGCGCGGGGGCAGGTGGCGCATTTCGATCTTGAGCGGGAGTACCCGCCGGAAACGGTACGCGACGCGCTAAACTTCCATCTGGGGCCCGCTCCCATCGCAATCCTCACCTGCGAGACCGCCGCTGAAACCTTCGACGCGCGCTTTTCCGCGAAGGCCAGGCACTATCTCTATCGCATCGTCAACCGGCGCGCACGGCTGGCGCTCGACCGCAACCGCGCCTGGCAGGTGCCCGTGCCGCTCGATGCGGCGGCGATGCACGAGGCGGCCCGGCATCTCATCGGCCGCCACGATTTCACGACCTTCCGCTCGTCCCAATGCCAGGGGAAATCGCCGCTGCGCACGCTCGATAGACTGGACGTGTTCCGCGATGGCGACGGCATTTTTATCGCTGCCAGCGCGCGCTCTTTCCTCCATCGTCAGGTGCGCTCCATGGCGGGTAGCCTGAAGCTTGCGGGCGAGGGCAAATGGCAGCCGGAAGACCTGCGGCGCGCGCTCGAAGCCCGCGACCGCGCGGCTTGCGGCCCCGTGGCGCCGGCCTGCGGGCTCTATTTCATGAAGGTGGATTATTAGAGCCTATCCGCTTTTGATGGAATCAAAAGCGGGGCTCTAAGTCTTTGTTTAGCCGTGCGTCTTATCGGAAAAACCGCTCACACTTTTTCCGGACGCACTCTAGGGCTGGTCCGTCCCACTACCGCTAATACCCCACCGGGTAGCCGATGGTGGTGAAAGGCCGGTACTGGTACAGCCAGGTTTCGGTCAGCACCTGGTCGCCGGCCTTGAGGTACAGGCGCATTTCGATTGGATCGTTGCCGCCGGCAGTTAGGTCGAACAGCGCGCGCCAATGGCCCGGCACGCCGTCGGGAACCGCTTCGGCGTAGGTGTAGGTGTACTCCCCGCGCGACGACCACAGCACCAGTTCGGGGATCACACCGTAAGGGAGGTGCTCCAGTGGCCCGCCCAGGAACTCGACCGCGAACTTGCGCACACCGTTGGGGCGCGGCTTGCCAGCCTGTCCGCCGCGGCCCAAGCGGGTGGCCACACAGCGGCCAAGCGGCGTCGGATAGGGCTCGTCCGCGAGCCAATGCAACCGGTAGCGAAGCTCGACGTGGCTGCCGGCCACGACGGGCTTATCCGGCCACCAATAGGCGGTAACGTTGTCGTTGATCTCGTCGTCCGTAGGGATTTCAACGAGCTGGATGCTGCCCTTGCCCCAATCGCCGAGCGGCTCGACCCAGGTGGAAGGCCGCTTCTCGTAGCCCACGCCGTCCAGATAGTGGTCGAAATTGCGGTCGCGCTGCAAAAGCCCGAACCCGCGCGGATGCTCGTCCTGGAAGGCCGATACGGTAATGTGCGCGGGATTGTTGAGCGGCCGCCAGATGTGCTCGCCAGCACCTGTCCACATCGCAAGGCCATCGGAATCGTGCACCTCCGGCCGCCAGTCGATCCCGGCCCGCTTCACCGTCTCGGAATACCAGTACATCGAAGTCAGCGGCGCGAGGCCGAGCCGCTCCACGGCTTGCCTGAAAAACAGCGAGGTCTCGATCTCCATGACCACGCCTTTGGTGCGTTCCAGGATGAAGCGGTAGGCGCCGGCGACGCTTGGGCTGTCGAGCAATGCGTAAACTGTGATCGATTTGGAGCCTGCCGGCGCGGGCTCGAACCAGAAGGCCACGAAGTCCGGGAATTCCTCGGGCGAACTATCGCCGGGGGACAGCGTGATCCCCCTCGCGGACATCCCGACCTGGCCAAGCTCGCCTTTGGCGCGGAAATAGGAAGCGCCCAGGAAGGAGACCCAAGGCTCGGCTTTGCGCCAATTCTCAGATCCGTCCTTCGGCTCACGCACCCAAAAGCCCGCCATGGGCGATGGGGTTACAGGCAATTGCGCCGCGGGGTTTCCGGCCGGAATGGTGAAATAGCTTGGGTCGTAGAGAATTTCCCGCGCGACCTCTTGTCCCCCGCCCAGCTCGAGGGCGTACATGCGCACGGTCTTGGGGAAATACATCCCCACATGCATGAAGGTGACCGGAAAAGGGCTCGGATCGCCATCGCCGAACAGCGCGTAATCCGTCTTGAAGTGTAGCTGGCCATGAGCGTCGTAGTCGATGGACGAAACGATTTTGGGATCCGGGCGCGGCGGCGGGCTGTAGACCGCGCCCGCGAGCGTTTGCGCGTGAGACTTCAGCCAGTCGTAAGAAAACGGTTGCGGTTCGCCCAGGTGCAGGCCGGGTGTGCTGGCGCGCGCGGGCAAAGCCGCGAATGCCTGGGCAGCGAGCGCGAGTTGGAGAAAGCTACGGCGGTCGATCATGGTCCTTCCTGTGCGGCATTGCCGCGAATGTGCATAAGACCCCTGGCGGCACAGGCTGCACCTCCGCCCCGGCTCTTCTCCGGCGAGGCGTTGTATCCCTCTCCCCACAAGGAGGAAGGATAGGAGCGTCCGTTATATGCTATGCCATTCGGGTGTTAGGCCGCATTCGCCGCATGTCTGTAGCGTGGTGCTAACGAAATGGGAAGCCGCATTCTTGGCGCACCTTTCGTATTAGGAATGGCCTCGCAAAGCTGCGGCAATTGCAGGAACCGCGCGGGGATCGGTTATCATCCCGATGTGGTCTACGCCGGCAACAATGCGAACCGGCACATCGGGCCGGACGGCGTGCACCGTTGGCGCGAACAGCTCAGCCTTGAACAGCTCATCCTTGCCGCCTACCAAAACCTGCAGCGGAGCGTGCGCATTCCTCAGGTCCGCAGCGTAGTCGCCGGTGCCGAACGCTTTGAGGAGACGGAAGGAATAGGTGCCGGCAAGCAAGTTGGCTCTAGCGGGATCGATCGCGAATGCGATCACGGGGAGACCGTCGAAAGCGTGGATTCCCAGGCCGCTGAGGACCGAAAGCCCGATAATTCTCGGAATGAACGGCCTAGCCCATGCGTCGCCCTGATCCTTGACGGTTGGCGCCTCCGGACCCAACATCGGCGAGAGAAGCACAACGCGCTCGAATAAGCCGCCAAAACGGGACGCGGCGGCGTGCAGAGCAAAGCCTCCTCCAGAGGAAAAGCCGAGGAGAACGGCGCGTTTGCCAGGATGGCGGCTCTGAACGGCAGTGACGAAATCCTCAAGATCGCCGTCGAGCTGCCCAGCATAATCGATATCGCCGCGCCGGCCAGTCTCGCCATGCCCCCGGATATCCGGTGCGTAAACCAGCATGCCTTCCTGCGAGAGTGCCTTCGCAAACGCATGCAGGCTCACGCTCGAACCGGACGAGCCATGGATCGCGATGATAAAAAGGCCACTACCGTCCGTAGATGCGGGCTTCCATTGCCGGAAGGCAATCGAACCGCCCTTCCGTGAGGGGACTCTCTCTACCACGGGCAGATCGCTGAAATCGATTTTCTCGAACGCGCCGTCGATCGAGGCTAATGGGGGTGGCGGATCGCTCGTGCCGAACGCGATCATCCCGATAAGAGTCGCCCCAGCGATACCCGCCAGTGCGATGGCAAGAACGAACGCGCTTCGTAACATCCGGTTCACCTGTAAAGGTAAGAGGGTCAAAAGTCTGGGCAGGCAATTGCCGGTGCGCCGATGCACGGGCGTCATTCCCGCGCAAGCGGGGATCCATTATCCCGTTGGAACAAGCTCTAAGATGGGTCCCCGCCTTCGCGGGAACGACGCCGGAACGGTCAACAATTACGCCCGGCAGTATTAGAGCCTATTCGCTTTCGACGCCGGCGAGAAGTTCCTTCGCCTTGGCCACGTCCGCCGCGATTTGGGCGGCAAGCGTCTCGATCGAGCGGAATTTTGTGTCCTCGCGGATAAAGGCGATGAACTCGATTTCCAAAGTCTTGCCGTATAGGCTCCCATCGAAATCGAACAGGAAGGTTTCGAGCAGCGGCAAGCCGGCATCGAATGTCGGCCGCGTGCCGAGATAAGCCGCGCCGCGAAGCTTCTTGCCATCCACATAGGCGTGAACGGCATAAATGCCGTGCTTTAAGGTAACGCCTTCTTCGAGGCGGATGTTGGCTGTGGGGAAGCCCAGGCCCTGCCCGCGCCCCGCGCCGCTTTCCACTATGCCGGAAATCCGCCAATAGCGGCCCAGGAGCTCGGCCGCCGCGGCCACGTCGCCTTCGGCGAGCAATTCGCGCACGCGGGTGGAAGAGAAGATTTCGCCGGCATTGCCTTGGGCTTCGACCACTGTGACACCGAATCCGTGCTTGCGGCCTTCCTCAGCGAGAACGCTTGGATTTCCGCCACGGCCCTTTCCGAAAAAGAAGTTGTAGCCAACCGAGGCGTGCTTGATGGCGTAAGCCTCGGCGAGAACGATGCGCACGAATTCCTGCGCGGTAAGCTCCGCAAGCGCACGGTCGAACGGGATCACCGCCGTGAAGCCGCAGCCATGCGCCGCAAACAGCTCAAGCTTGCGCGGCAGGCTTGTCAAGCGAAAGAACGGCCTTTGCGGCTGAAAGAACATCCTGGGGTAAGGCTCGAACACCATCGCGCCCATGGGGAGGCCGCCAACGGCTGCTTTCGCCTTGGCGGCGTCGAGCACGATGCGATGACCGCAATGCACGCCGTCGAAAGTGCCGATTGCGAGCGAAGCTCCCCTAAAATGCTCGGGAACTTCCCGCCAGCCCTGGACAACGTCCATTCCGCCTCTCTATTTCCCAGCGCGCGAGGGGATCATGATCACCGCCTCGCCTTCGAGCACGACCTTTGCGCCTACCGAACAGGTGCAAGCGAAAATCGCCCTTTTCCGGTGCTCTATCAAGCCGGAGATTTTGACGGTCGCGGTGACGTGATCGCCGATGTGGACGGGCGCCTTGAAATTGAGCGTTTGCGAGATGTAGATGCATCCCGGCCCAGGAAGCTTCGTTCCGAACACCGCGGAAATATAGGCCGCACTCAGCATTCCGTGCGCAACGCGCCGCCGGAAGGGGGTTTCCTTGGCATAGGCTTCGTCAAGATGGATCGGATTGAGGTCGCCGCTAATCTGCGCGAAGGCGCTAACGGCATCGCCGCTGACGGTATGGACGAGGCTCGCCTCCATGCCAATTTGAAGGTCCTCGAAAAAGTACCCCGGACTTATCGCGGCGGTCATAATGTTCATTATTCCTCCTACGCAACGCCAGCCGCACCCAACGCCGCGGAAACAGGAAAGTCACTCACCCGCTTCTTTGGTTAAACAACGGGTAACGGCCTTCGTTGCAGCGCAACATAATCATATACGTGTGGGCTAGGGCTTTGCGCAAGTTGGCCAAAAGGTCACCATCGCAGGTGCAGGCATGGCTGCCGCCGGGCTTTGTCATCCCGTGCGCGTTGCAGCATGCAATGCTGCTGCGCAGACACGGGATCTTAACGGGCGCCGGCGTTCGTAAAGATCCCGGATTGTATGTTTCTGCCGGTTGACCTTTCCGGCCTCGAATCGGTGAAGGTCAGCCCATGAGGGAGGGTGGCCACCCTCCCTCATGGGCGGCGCGCGGCCGTATCCCGGATAGACTGCACAGTCCAGCCTTATCTTTGACCCGCGCCGCTTCTGTTCCGCGTCCATCCGAACGGTAGAAAGGCCTGTCACGGCCGCATACAATCCAGGAACACGGAATCGCACCATGACTATGAGCGCAGCTCAGAAGACATTCAACCACATCGTCGCGTTCGACGTTGGCAAGGAGAGCCTTGCCGTCCACATCCTGCCCGGCGATGAACGCCACACCATCGCCAACAAACCGAAGGCGATCCGCAAGCTGCTTATCGCGCAGATGCACCGCAACGCCAATTTGAGCATTGGCCCTCTCCTCGTTGTCTGCGAGGCGACCGGCGGCTACGAGCGGGATCTGCTTGAGATCTGTGTTGAACTCGGGATCGCAGCCCACAAGGCCCATGGCTCGCGGGTCCGGCACTTCGCCAACTATCTTGGCCTTATCGCAAAGAACGATCCGCTCGACGCTCGCGTGCTTGCCCTCTACGGCTCGAAGACCGACGATCTGCATCTTTACGCCCCCCGCACACCCGAGCAGGAGGCTCTGATCGATTTGAGGGGGCGGCGGGACCAAGTCCAAGCTATGCTGCGTGCCGAAACGAACCGGCTCGAGCATGTCCGTCACGCCGCCGTCACCCGGAGCCTCAAGCAGCACATCGCGGTGCTGTGCAAAGCCCTGGCGGCGCTCGAGGCCAGGATCGCAGCGCACATTCAAGCCAGCAAGGAGCTTGCCCGCAAAGCAGACCTTATGCGCACCCTGAAGTCCATCGGCCCTGGAACCGCTACGGTTCTGCTCGCCTATATGCCGGAGCTTGGCACATTCAGCAGGGCCGGGGCAGCCAGCATGGCTGGCGTTGCCCCCTTCGACGATGACAGCGGCAAAAAGCACCTCCCCCGCCATATCGAGGCAGGCCGCGCCACCGTCCGCAAGGCGCTTTACATGGCGGCCCTGACCGCGATCCGGTATAACCCCATCATGAAAAGCTTCGCGGAAAGGCTCAAACGTGACGGCAAACCTGCCAAAGTGGTTATCACAGCCGTTATGCGGAAACTCATCGTCACGCTCAACGCCATCCTCCGCTCCGGCGAGCCCTGGCGCCACGCCCAAACCGCTTGACAGCCAAGACGGTAGATAACGCCTGCGGCGTTTCCGGGATGACGGCGGCGGAAATGCCGAGCCGGACCTGGAATCACCATCGCAACTGCGGCATGGCTGCCGCCGGCCGGTAGGGCTTACCGGCGAAAAGCCTATCAAGCATTGCGCTCGTGAGCCTGGCCCTCCGCGGCGTCGCCCAGATTGACGCGGCTCGCGATATAGACCCCGTCGATGCCTTGGGCGCAGGCGCCTTGGATGTCGGTGCCGATGCCGTCGCCTATAGCTAAGAGCGCACTCTGGGGCAGCGGCCTCGAAAGCTTCCGCATCGCGGCCTCGTAAATGGGCGCGTAGGGCTTGCCGGCCTGGATGACGGTTTGACCGAGCGCCGCATACGCTTGCGCGAGCAGGCCCGAGCAAGGGATGAGCCTCGAACCGCGCTCGACAACGAGATCGGGGTTCGCGCAGATCATCGGCACGCCGCGGGCCGCAAACGAGGCCAGCATGGGCTCGTAGTCCTCCACCGTCTCATGGTCTTCATCGAAAAAGCCGGTACAGACAACGGCGGCGGCGTTGGCGGGCATTGTGAAATGCACGTTCAGGCCGTCGAACAGGCACTTGTCGCGCTCCGGTCCGAGATGGAACAGCGGTTCGGCCGAATAGGCTTCGACAAAGCTGCGCGTCACGTCGCCCGAGGTCACTAAGGCATTGAAGCAATCGTGCGGCACGCCCGCGGAATGCAGGTGATCGAGAACCGGCGCGGAAGTGCGCGGCGAGTTCGAGACCAGGATAATTTCGCCGCCGCGCTGCTTGAACGCGCGGCACGCCTCCACGGCTGACGGGAACGCCGTCAGGCCATCGTGCAACACGCCCCACACGTCGCAAAACCAAGCCTTGCGGCTCGCGGAAAGTTCAGCCAACCCGCTCAGGATTGGGATTGGCGCAGGCGCCCCGTTCATTGTGCGAATCCAGTAAACCCAGGTAGTGGCTTAGAAGAGTCCCCCCTCACCCTGTCCCTCTCGGCAAGCTCGCCTTGGCGAGCTTGCAACTTAGAGTGTCCGCATTCGCAAGCGAATGCGGATGGGGCGAGGGGACGCCAGAACTGCCGCCTCCCTTGAAGCGAGGGCCGCAGCCTCTTCCCCCTCTCCCCTTGGGGAGAGGGCTGGGGTGTGGGGGTCTTTTCCCTATGCGATAAGCTTATAGGCCGGCAGCGTCAGAAACGCCTCAAGCTTATCGCTCAGCACGAGCTGCTTGAAAAGCCCAATCGCCTCCTCGAAGCGCCCCTTCGTATAGGCATCGCCGAGCGTGGTCTTGAGCTTGGCCATTTCGTCCGCCAGGCACCCCTCAACCAGCTCCGCCGTGACGCGCTGCCCGTCCGCAAGCGTGGCGCCGTAACGGAGCCATTGCCAAATCTGCGTGCGCGAGATTTCGGCGGTGGCGGCATCTTCCATCAGGTTATAGAGCGGCACGGCGCCGTTTCCGCGCAGCCACGCCTCGATATACTGCACGCCAACGCGGATGTTCACGCGCAAGCCTTCTTCGGAGCGGGTGCCTTCGTGCGGCTGTAGCAGCTCCTTTTGGCCAACCTTCACATCCTCGCGCAGCTTATCGAGCTGGTTCTGCTGCGGCATGTGCTCGTTGAAGACCTCAAGCGCGGTGGGCACGAGATCGGGATGGGCCACCCAGGTGCCGTCATGCCCGTATTGCACCTCGCGCAGCTTATCCTCGCGCACGGCCGCCAGCGCCTTCTCCGTCACTTCGGGGTCGCGCCGGTTCGGGATGAAGGCCGCCATGCCGCCCATCGCAAACGCGCCGCGCCTATGGCACGTCTGGATCAGAAGCTCGGCATAGGCTTTGAGGAACGCCTTGCTCATCACCACTTGGCTACGGTCGGGAAGCAGATATTCCGGCTTCGCCCTAAGCGTCTTGATGTAGGAGAAGATGTAGTCCCAGCGGCCGCAATTGAGCCCGGCGATGTGCTCGCGCAGCTCGTGCAGAATCTCATGCATCTCGAAGACGGCGGGCAAGGTCTCGATCAGCGCCGTCGCCTTGATGGTGCCGGCCGGGATCTGCAGCCGCTCCTGCGCGAACAGGAACACCTCGTTCCAGAGCCCCGCTTCGCGATGGCTTTCCATCTTCGGCAGATAGAAATAGGGGCCCGTGCCGCGGTCGAGGATGGCTTGCGCGTTGTGGAAGATGTAGAGGCCGAAATCCACGAAGGCGCCCGCGACGGTATCGCCATCGACGATAATGTGGTCCTCGGACAGGTGCCAGCCGCGCGGCCGGACCATGAGGATCGCAGGCGTTGGCCCGATGGCGTAGTGCTTGCCGGTGTCTTCCTCGGTGAAATCGATCTGGCCGAGCCAATAGTCCATGAGGTTGATCTGGCCCTCGATCACATTCGGCCAGGTGGGGGAGAGTGCGTCCTCGAAGTCCGCCATGAACACGCTGGCGCCGGAGTTCAACGCGTTGACGACCATCTTGCGCGACGTAGGCCCGGTAATCTCGACGCGGCGGTCGAGCAGATCGTCCGGGATGGGTGCTACTTTCCAATCGTCCTCGCGGATGGCCTTCGTCTCGGGCAAAAAGCCGGGTAGCCCGCCCGCGTCCCAGGCCGCCTGGCGCTCGGCGCGGGCTTGCAAGAGGCGCTGGCGCTGCAACTCGAACCGGCGCGCGAGGGCGGCCACGAACTCCAGCGCTCGCTCCGTGAGCACGCGCTCATAGCCGGGGTTCAAGGCGCCCGCGACTTGAACGCCTGTGGGAACGCTGAGTGAAATTGCTTCCGGCATCGCTATCTCCGGTTATGGCTTCATTGGAGCGCCTATAGAGGGCCAGTATACCCTGCACCGCCGGTGCGCCCGCTATTTTAGGCGGTAAACTTCTTGTGGGCCTTACGCGAAACGAACCATGTAATAGGGGCAAAAGTCCGGGCAGGCAATTGCCGGTGCGCTGATGCACGAGCGTCACTCCCGCGCAAGAGCGTGTGAAAAAATAGCTGAACTGGCTGAAACGCATGACATCCGGGCCGCAGCGTCGTCCCCGCGAAGGCGGGGACCCATGCTAAGAGCTTGTTCCAGATTGATAAATGGATTCCCGCCTGCGCGGGAATGACGGCCGTGTGTGTTGCAACGGTTCCGGATTTAATTCTTTCACACGCTCGAAGGCGGGGATCCATTTATCCCGTTGGAACAAGCTCTGAGATGGGTCCCCTCTCCCGCGGGGCCGGCGGCATACAGCTTGGCTTAACGCGGTGAACTACTTACCGGCCCGGATTTTTGCCCCTATTACGGGTCAAGCTCGCAACGCACTGAGTGCATGGAATTTTTCATGGATGGCCGGGTCAAGCCAAGTCATGAAAACTGAGCGGCAAGCGCGCCAATTTCCGGCCGGCGCGGTTATCGCGTGGGGACGATTGGCGCACCGCCGCTTTGCCAGTGGAGGGCCATCGTCTTGCGGGAGGCTGGCCACGGCACCGTTCCCGCCTCTTGGCGCAGTCTTGGCGGAAGGAAATCCGCGGTATCCGCCAGCTTCGCCCGCTCATCGGATCTCTTGGCTATTTTCTTGGCCGGGGTGCGTTCGCGATGAACGCCTGTCTCCTCCGGTTCAGCGCTGGCCTGCCCGCTTGGACCGGCCGCCGCTACTTGCCTAGCACTTGCATCCGGAGGAACTGCAGCGGCTGCCGGCTGGACGTCTTGGAAAAGGGCGGCCTGCTCGGAGCCCGTCTCCCGCGCTGGCGCCTCATTGGACGGGGACGGCAGTGAAGCGGCCGCCATCTCGGACCCCGCCGCCGCGTTGTGCCCGCGGCCCCTAGAAGAGATGTGCCGGAACGCTCATGGGCTGCGCTATCGTGCTGGGCCTCGGAAGCCACGGGTGCGGCGGACGCGATGCGCACTGGCGCTTGCTGGACACCGTCACCGTGCTGGGCCTCGGAAGCCTCGGGCCCGGCACTCGCAATCTCCTGCGCCGCTTCGGCCCGGATGCCGCCGGCCTGCCGCGTCTGCGTAACGGCATGGCCAGAATCCGAACCTTCGCTCACCGGCGCTTCACCGGCGGTATGCCCGATTTGGTTCCCGCTTGCGTTCGATGCCAACTGGATTTGCTGTTCGGGATGGCCGGTCTGCAACCACGGGATCGTAGCGGTCAGTCCGCCCACGGTAATAGCAAAAGCGGCTATCCCAGAGGCTCCCGCCGACGCATACATGAAGAAAATCTTGCGCCTCCGGCCGGAAAGGCGGCCCAGTTCTTTGTCATACGCCGCGCGCAACTCCGGATCGCCTAGAATCTTATAGGCGAGATTGATTTCCTTCGTCCGGTCTTCAGCCGCATCGTCGCCGAGATTGACATCGGGATGGGCCTGCTTGGCGAGGGTGCGGTAAGCGGCCTTGATTGCCAAGCTTTCCGCATCGCGGGGAACTCCCAGTATCGAGTACAAATCTTGCATGATATGACCTTACACAGTAATCGCGTTTGTTCTTTGGAGGATGCTAGGAGACCGCCTCAGGGGGTGTCTACCAATCGCCGGGCCGCCCAGAATGACATCGGCATGAGCCTGCTTGGCGAGAGCCCGGTAAGCCGGCTTGACTGCCAAGCTGCTAGCGCCGGGGGTAACTCCCAATAGAGAACAATTCCTGCATGGTACGCATTACCGCATGTTCCTGCCACAACGCTAGAAGGCGGTCCCGGGGGTGTCCACCAATCACCGGAAGAGCAGCTCAAGATCTTCAACCTTCAAAATATCCGCGCAGTAACGAATTCGTGAACCGATACTATCGTCTAATTCGGTTTTTCCCGGACATTTTCAGATGCTTGCCGCGTGTTATTGAGCCTGCAAGCCAAGCCTTGGCCGCTGGCTTGTGCTCGATTGGAAACCCGCATTAGCCTAAAGTCGAACCGGGCAAAAAACCGTGAGGGATTGTTGATACCGGGGAAACTTATACGGTTCCGGCGTCATAAGGCGCGCGCGTGCAGCCCTTGCGCCGCGAGCAGCGCCACCGCCTTCTTGTCGAATGAAACGAATGTTTCTCCGCCAAGCCAGCGCCCCTCATACGCGATGACGCCGTCCGCGAAATCGCCGCCGGCATCGAGCACGGCCAAGCCTGCCTCGACGGCGGGCCGGTTCATTTCCACATTTGCCGCCGCCAAGAGGGCCCGGATCGCGGCTGCCGCGGCGGCGGGCTCAAGCCCGTAGACCTTGCCAAGCACCCAGACAAACTCGCATAGGCATGGCAAAGCGACAGCGATCAACTCGGCATCGGCCAAGAGCTTGGCGGCGATATCCCCCTGCGCGGGATCGTCGCGCACCACAGCGCGAACAAGGACGTTGGTATCGGCGGCGACCCTCACTTTTTACCGGCCCAGCCTTGGGCGGCAGCCTCGCCGATTTCTTCGATGCTTGCGGCTTTTTCGGTCCGGCCCGCGAGCAGGCCGATGAAGCCTTCGATCGTCCCGGCAGGCTTGGCGGCCCTCAGCACGCCCCGGCCGTCCGGCAGCAATTCAAGCACGATCTTGCCCCCCGGTTCGACGCCGAGATGCTGCAGCACGTCCTTGCGGAATGTCACCTGCCCGCGGGCGGTGACGGTCAATACGGCCATTGGCATTGTCCTCCTACGTCCTCTCAACCCGCAGCATAATGCAAATATGCATTACAAGCAATTGGGGGGCGTGAGACCTTGACAGCGGGAGCGATAGGCGAGACTGCTTCGGCGTGCGTAACAAGAAGGAAGGATATCCCTATGAGCTGGCGATCTGGAAGCACCCTGTTCATAGAAATCTGGCCCGCCGTGCAGGCAAATATCCCGGACCGGCAAACCCGGATCGAGTTCACTGCCAAACTGCTGGAACTGTTCACCTGGCACGATATGGATCCGTTCGATGTTGAAGACGTCCATCCCGATATTCGCGCGGCGATGAAACTGGCCGGCATCGAGATCGCCGGGCAGTACGAGGACGATGAGCTTGGCTAGTACAGCCGGAGGCAAGTAATCGCTCAAGCGCTCCGCCAATTGTAAAACACTCCTTAATTCCGGCGCCGCAATAGATGGGCGCGAATAAGGCCGGCATTTCCAAATCGCTGCGATAGTCGCGCATGGAGGTGAAAATGCGCCAATCGCTACGTGCCGGCCTCGATCTGGACGAAAAAGCTCCCGGCCTTCTGCTTGGGGAATTCAGCCGGCGGATACGCAAAATTTTCGGAGCGATCCAAACCGCGGTCAGGCAGACGCAATCGGCAAGTGCCGGGGATTACCGGGCCGAGCTCTGCCGTAACTACGGGACGAAGGCCCAATTAGACAGCGGCAGGCTTGGGCTTACTCAGCTGGTCAAGCAAACGGTGCGTCCACACGCTGCAAGCGGCGCTCTCATACATGCCTGCGGTCCCGACCTGCAACTGGAACCGGAATTGCTGCTTGCCCTGCACCTCGTCTTCCATGAGCTCGCCACGAACGCGCACAAATACGGTGCGCTGAGTTCACCCGCCGGCTGCGTCAAGATCGAATGGAGCATCCGGCGCAACCGGGGCGCCCGCATACTTGCCATCGGCTGGAGCGAGTACGGCGGACCGGAGGTTAAGCCCCGCGCGCACCGAGGGTCTGGAATCCGGTTTATCGAAAGAGTGCTCGAGGGCTACGGCAGGGTGCGGCTGCACTTCGATCCCGGCGGCGTCGCTTGCTTCATTCTGATCGAGCTCGATGCCGCCGCAATGCCGCTGCTCCACCCAGTTCTGGCGGCATGATCCCCTTCAGCGGTCTGGCGCGGCGGGGATCGCCGCCTGTATCTTCGCCATGACATCGGCGGGGAAGGGGCACGCCTTGCGCGTCTGCCGGTCCGTATGCACCGCCGTCAGCTCGCAAACCGCCGCAACCTCGCCGGTCTCCGCGTTGCGCATCTCGTGCACGAAGCGGATCGTTTTCTCGCGCACCTCGGCCACGCGGCTCCGCACCTCGACGATGCTGCCAGCCAAAAGCTCCTGCTTATACGCGATGTTCTGCTGCACCGCCGCCATACCGCGATGCTGCTCGCGCAGGTAAGCCGGCGTGATCCCCAGCCCCGCGAACAGGTTCCACGTCGCCTCGTCGAACTTGCCCACATAAAACATGACGTTCATGTGGCCCATGTGGTCGCAATGCCACGGATAGACCGCGCCGCGATAGGTCAGAACCTCTGTCATCCGGAAACGCCCTCCCCAAGCATTTTGCGTAAGGGTATGTGTCTTTTCCCAATAGAGCAACGCGCGATACTGGGGCGACGGGGAGGATGTGTTTGGCCGCGCGGAGTGGGCAGGGCTGATCGCAGGCGTTGCCAGGCAGGCGCTACGATCATGCAATCCCATTTTTATATAGATATGTGTATCTTTCCACAGCTTGCGCGACAAGCTACGTCAAATCGCGTATAGGTTGGATATTTGGAGCGCCGGGCATGGATGTCTTGGTAGAGGAATCACTGGAATACAGGTACGTCATCGATGGCTTCACGCCCGAGACGTTGCCGATGTCGCGCTTGGCCGAGTATGTGCGCGAATGGGCTTTGCTGCTTGGTGAGACCACTAATGTCCACTTCGACCGCGTGAAGCGCGGTAGCGCGGTGCTTGTTGCAAAGGTTGACCAAACAGCCGCACCGAAGGTGGAGAGCCGGGTAAAAGGCCTGCAAGACGGAACCGCACCGCCCGAAGTTCGAACCTCGTACAAGCGCCTGAATGAAATGCTTGTTCAGGACAATTCGTCTGGCAGGATGGAAGGTGGCGCAGAGATTATCCCATTCCCCGGCATCAAACGTCCAGTGATCCTCACTTATGGTCCTTTCCAGCAGGATGGAACCATTGAAGGCCGGTTGGTACGCGTCGGTGGGCGGACGGAAATCAAGGCCTGGATCGATGACGGTCTAAAAGCCTACCCGTGCACAGTGACGAAGGAACAAGCCAAAAAGTTGGCGACGTACCTCTTCGACATGGTGCGGGTGACTGGGCGCGGACGGTGGAGCCGCGACAGCGAGGGGGCTTGGAAGCTGCACAGCTTTAAAGTGGGTAGCTTCGAGGCCTTGGATGAGCGGCCTCTGAGAGAGGTGCTTGCGGAATTGAGGTCTATCGAAGGAAATGGCTGGCGCGACGTTGAAGACCCCTATGACGAATTGCGACGCTTACGGCACGGGGATGATTGATGGTGGTATTTGATGCATCGTTTCTTATTCCATTATTCGACCCAAAAGCGAATGAGCCTGAGCCTGGAGCTAGGCGCAAGCTAAATTATTTGTTTGCAGAGCTTGAAAAAGCCAAAGAACGGATTGTGATTCCAACGCCAGCCCTGAGCGAATACCTCGTGAAGGCGGGCGAGGCTGGACCGAAATATCTGGCCGTGATGAGCAAAAGCCCATCATTCCGCGTGGCGGATTTCGATATCCGCGCTGCAGTGGAGGCGGCTGCGATGATAAAAGAAGCAATAGGGAGCGGAGACAAGAGGTCTGGCCTCAAAACAGACTGGCAGGTGATAAAGTACGACCGCCAGATTGTTGCCATTGCGCGTGTGGAAGGCGTGAGCCGCATCTATTCCAACGATCCTGATTTTAAGAAGTTAGTTGGACCTAATGGTCCACAGGTGCTGGCATTTGCGGATCTTCCGAGCCCACCGGAAGAGTCGCAGGGCAGCCTCGATTTTGATGAGGACGTCGATAAGGACTGATGCTGGGCTATGTGGCGGAAGGATTACGTAGCAGGTGGAGACGGGCGATGAGTGTTCGCGCCGTTTCGGTTTCGGTGACGCCGGACATGCTGGAGGTGGCGCTCGACGATGGGCGCACTATAGCGGCCCCGCTGGCTTGGTTTCCCCGGCTGCTGTATGGCACGGCGGAAGAGCGCGCGCGTGCCCGCCTCGTCGGCCAGGGCGAGGGCTTGCACTGGCCGGAGCTGGACGAGGATGTGAGCGTGGAGGCGCTGCTGGCGGGGCGGCCTTCCGCTGAGAGTGCCGCGTCGCTGAAGCGCTGGCTGGCGGGCCGGGAGGGCGGCGGGCATACGGATGCGCAAGAAAAAGCCTGACCACATCGCCCAGGAAGATTGGGACGCGGTGGATTCTCCGCCGCTGACGGAGACCATGCTTCGCAATTTGAAGCCCACCCGCGAGCGGATGCCGCCGGAGCTATTCGAGAAGCTTGTGCGCGCCTTTGACGAGCGGCAGGCGGCGGAAGCGAAGGAGCGCGAGGAGGTGACGCTGAGCCTCGACCGCGGTGTGGTGGAGCATTTCAAGGCCGGCGGCGGGGATTGGCGCAGGCCGCATGAGCGCGGCGCTGCGGCAGGCGGCGCGGGATAAGGACATAGGATAAGCATGCCAGCGGTCTTGCGGGCGCTTGGCGCCCTTGAGGAAAGTTCGCATTATGGATATAATGCGGAGAATGGGGGATGACACCATATGACCCAAATGCGCGTTACGTCAGTTGAGTTGCACAAGAAGCTGGGCCAGACCATCGACGCCGCCCAGCGTGAGCCCGTTGTTGTCACCAAACACGACCGGCCGCACGTCGTCATCGTATCCGCCGCCTACTTCGAACAGTTGCAGCGCGCTGTCCGGCGCGCGCGCCTCACCAGCAGCCTGACGCCCGAAGAGGCCGCGGCGGCGGAAGCGGCGGCTGTCCCTTCCGAAACCGATCAAAGGCGGTTTCTGCAGGAACTTGAGGCGGCGCTTAATCCTGCTCCCGAGGCGCAGCCCCTATCGTGAAAATTCCTTCTCCGCTCCCCGGCCTCGTGTTGCGTTACAACTACTTATGGGCGGACGATGCCGCGCGCGGCCGGGAAGAGGGCACGAAAAACAGGCCGGCGGCCATCGTCATGGCCGTTCAGCGCGGCGGCACGGACGAATTCCGTGTTTTTGCGTTGCCGGTCACGCATTCTCCCCCGCAGCACGGCACACACGCGCTCGAAATTCCAGCCGCCGTGCTCCGCGCCGCGTGGCTTATGGCTTTTTGCCGCCTGGCTTCTTTGCGCAGGTTCGTGACCGCTGGATTGCTCTATACAAGGCCAGCAAGTCCTGTGGCGTTCCGCGCGATGACGAATAGCGGCCGGGCGCTCCTACCCCATTTGACGGCATAGCCTAGAGGCATCGGCGCCAACGGTCTTGCGGGTGCCGCTCAGCTTGACATAGCACGGCATTTTACCGTACATTTCTTGCGTGAAGGAGAAAGCGATGCCTGCCGTCCGCGAACGCAAGAAGGAACGCATTGAGCTGCGCGTTGCCGCTTCGGTCAAGGATCTGATCCAGCGGGCCATGGCGGTCAGCGGTCTGACTGCGGGCGATCTCGCCTATGAGGGCGCGCGCCGCATCCTGGAAGAACATGAACGCATGGAGCTGGCTGGCGCCGACCGGGACGCTTTCCTGCAAGCGGTGCTCGATCCGCCCGAACCGGCGGACAAGCTGATCGCCGCCCTTCGCCGCCACCGCGATCTTCTGGGCTGAGTACGTGGGGTTCGTTATCGAACCGCTCGGCAAACATCACAACCGCGCGGCCTTCACCTGCGGGCAGCCCGATCTTGACGGCTGGTTCCACCGGCGGGCGGGTCAGGATGGCCGCCGCAACGTCGCCAGGGTGTTCGTCGCGGCCGGCGGCACCCTCGGCGTCATCGGCTTTTATAGCCTCAGCGCATTCACCCTTAGCCTGACCGATCTTCCCGAAGGGATCGCGCACAAGCTCCCGCGATACGATGTCATACCAGCAGCGCTTATCGGGCGTCTGGCGCGGGATGAGCGGGTTCGGGGACAAGGCATCGGTGGGTTGCTCTTGGCCGACGCCGTTCGCCGCATTTTAAGCGCCAGCAAGACGCTGGCTGTGTTTGCCATCGTTGTCGAGGCCAAGGACGCGCGGGCGGTTGCGTTCTATGAGGGGTTCGGCTTTCGCCTATTTCCTCTGCATCCGGACCGTCTTTTCCTGCTCACATCGTCTGCCGCGGCGGCCATAGAAGCGGCCGTGCCGGCGAGTAGCGATTAGCGTTCGCGCCGTCTCGGTCCCAGTGACGCCGGACAGGCTGAAAACCGCGCCGGCGGCTACATAATGCGGCCACACTGACGACTTAGCCAGGATTTAATTACATCCTGGGGGATCGCACGATGTGGATACGCATGAATGCGCTGGCTGCCGCCGCGCTGCTTTCGCTTTTGAGCGCCGGCGCTGTGCAGGCGCAGAACCCTTCCGCGAATACCCAGGCTTGGATGACGCACCAACAGATGATGAACCAGATGGACATGATGCGCCGCTCGCAGCAGCTATCGGCGATGTGGCGCGCGCGGGAGGCGCGGAGCAAGTGCCAGGGTTCGGCGCAAGGAGCCACGGGCAAACACTGCCGGGCTGCCCCTCGCAAGCCTAAGTAGCGCCTACCGTTGGCAAATGCGCGGTTACTAAGCGAGCGTAGGCGGCGCTATAGTAAATTTTCGCATGGTTAATGCGCGGACGTCATCTTTTCCGCCGCCGTGTCTCTGCGAATCTTTTCGCGTTTTTGCCTCGATTCTTGCGATTCAAAATACCCGTTAATGATAGATTATTGCGCGCATTAACCACAAAACGCAATCTCCAGCTGCAGAAAGGGTTAACGGCAATCGAAAAAATATCGTGCAATAGCAATAGCTTACGCTGCATGGTGTGTGAAAAACGCGAAAAATTCGCTTTTGCTTGGGGCACTCCCCGCAGCAGAAGCAAGGCCAGGGCCGCCGCAAGCATTGGTGAGAAAATATGAGTTTATGAGCATTTAAAATAGTTCAGTATGGTAAGTCTACATAGAAAGATAGCGCGGCATTTTCACTTGCACCACGCCGCGCGCAACCTCCGATGGAGTCCATCCATTCTCTTGGAGAGCGTTAATCCCCCGGTGTTGCTTTGAACAAATGCCAGCTCCAATGCCGTTTTTCTTCCTCGCCGATGCGATGCCGAACCGTCCGGAGCGTAACGCTCCTTTAAGACGTTTTCTCCTAAAATTGTTTCCAAGTTAAAAAGCGGCAACGCCTCGAACCCCGCTCAGCCGCCGGTGAGGAATCCCTCCACCAGCGCGGCGAGTGTCTCTGGCTCGTCGTGGTGCAGGTTGTGGCCGGTGCCCGCGACGCGCTCGAAGCGCGCAGCCGGAATGGCCGCGGCCCGCGCCGCCAGCCCTTCGGGCTCGTCCCGTAGTGCCGGCGGGAACGGCAGGTCCGAGCCGATGAACAGCGCCTGGCGCGCGCACCAGCGCGAGGCAGGCGGCCCATTCGGCCCGGCGGTGCAGCGTGGCGAAGGGCGCGCGGTGGCGCGGATCGAAGTCCCAGGTGAAGCGGCCGTCCGCCAGGCGCTCGCTGAGCCCGGAGGCGAGGAAGAGCGATTTCGCTTCGTCGAGCCGGGGGTTGGCTTGGCGCAGGCGCGCGGCCATATCCGCGACGCTCGCATAGGTCTTGTGCGGCGGCGGCGGTTCGCGCCAGCCGGCAAGCCAGCGCTGGAGCTGCGCGGGCGCTGCCTGGGGCCCAAGGTCCGGCAAGCCGAAGCCGTCGAGCGACACCAGCCGCGACACGCGCCCGGGCCGCAAGCCCGCATAGGTGCAAGCCGCGTTGCCGCCGAGGCTGTGGCCCACCAGCGGCACCGGCTGGCCGGGGAACAGCGCCTCCAGGATGGCGTCGAGATCGGCCAGGTAATCCGGGAACCAGTAGCCCTGCGGCGCCCGCTCGCTCTTGCCATGGCCGCGCCAATCGGGCGCCACGATGCCCCAGTCGCGCTCGAAACAGTCCACCATGAATTGGAACGTGGCCGAAGCGTCGCGCCCGCCATGTAGCAAAATCAGCGGTTCGCCCGCCTCCGGCCCCCAGCGGCGGACGTGGTAGCGAAGCCCACGGATGGGAAGAAAAAAACTCCGCGGGAGCCTCCGGGGTTTATACATTTCAGCTCCAAAACCTGCATCGGGAGCATCGCATATTGGGGTGCCGCGGGGCCGCAGAAAAGCCTCGAAATGTATCCACTTTGGTAGCAGCTTCAAAGAAATACCGCCCAACCATGCTTCACGATCTCAGGGGCGATTACATTCGCCGCCCCAAGCCAAGCCTGCGCCATGCAGCCGCATCGTTCGCAAAATACGCCGCGATTTGGCTGTTGGTCTCGTTCGCCGTCACCGCGCTTGTCTGGGCCTCGTCTACTTACAGCGGGCCTGCCGCCGTGAGCGATCCGGCGGGCTATTTCCCCTGGGCTACGCCGGGAGCGGGATGAAATCGGTCTCGTCGCCGGGCACTATATCGAACCGCTTCTGCGCCCAATCCTCCTTCGCCTGCTCGATCCGCTCGCGCGAGGACGAGACGAAATTCCACCAGATGTGGCGCGGGCCGTCCATAGGCTCGCCGCCGAGGAAGAGCAGGCGGCCCGGTTCTATGCCTGCGACCGTGATCTCATCGCCCGGCCGGAAGACGAGAAGTCTGCCGCTTTCGAAGCGGTCCCCGGCGATTTCGACGGTTCCGGAGGCGATATAGATGGCGCGCTCCTGGTACTCCGCGGAGAGCGGCACTTTGGCGCCCGCGTCCAGCGCAACGTCTGCGTAGAACATTTCGGAGAACGTGCGCACCGGCGAGGTTTGGCCGAACAGCGAGCCCGCAATGACGCGCACGCGCTTGCCTTCGGCCTCGATGAGCGGCAGCGACACCGCGCCATGGTGGAAGAATTCGGGCGCGGCCTCTTCGGCGGCCTTGGGCAGCGCGACCCAGCTCTGGATGCCGGACATGCGGCGGCCCGGCAGCGCCTTCCACTCCGGCGCGGTGCGCTCGGAATGAACGATGCCCTTGCCCGCCGTCATCCAATTCACGTCGCCAGGCGCGACAATCTGCGCCGAGCCGAGGCTGTCGCGATGCACGATTTCGCCCTCGAACAGGTACGTCACCGCGGCAAGTCCGATATGCGGATGCGGTCGCACGTCGATCCCTTCGCCAAGCGCGAACTCGGCAGGCCCCATTTGATCCCAGAAGATGAAAGGCCCAACCATCTGCCGCCGCGCCGAGGGCAGCGCCCGCCGCACGCTGAATCCGCCCAGATCGCGAACCCGGGGCAGGATGACAATGTCGATCGCGTTGCAAGACCGGCGGTCGCCGGGAACAGGGTCTTCCGCGGGCCGCCAGCTCATAGCCTTTCGCTCCATCCGCGTTTGCGACTCAGGGCACAAAGTTTAACATGCCCGCCGCCGGCCGCTTTCATCAAGCTAATGTGACCGCCGGCGCCGAAGAGGCGATCGCCGCTCCGGCCGCAAGAGCGCGCGGCTCTGCATGGCCTCTCCTCTGTGGAATCCGACGAGTGTCAACAGCGGAAAGGCTGGGATTCGATGGGCGCGGGAAGGCTCATTTCGCTGCCGCAGCCTCCGAGTTGCAGGCGCGCCGTGCCACGGGCGGCATAGGACGGAGCGGTGCCGGAATGCACCGTGACTTTCTAAACAGGTTGGATTATGGTGCCCTTCCCCTTGACTTCACCCCCCCTCCTGGGCCACTTTCACGGCCTGGAGTTACCTCGGATTTCAATCATGGCCAAGCCCGTAACACAAAAAATCAAATTGGTTAGTTCCGCTGGAACCGGTTTCTATTACGTGACGAAGAAGAACCCGCGGAATCTGACCGAGAAGCTGGCGCTCAAGAAGTACGACCCAGTGGTCAAGAAGCACGTCGAATTCAAAGAATTGAAAATCAAATAGGCGCGATGCGCTCGCAGCCTGGCGAGCGGCGCTAAGACATCCATCCATGTCTCTGAAGGTAGTGATCAGCTCCGCGTCTATCGGCAGCGGGGTAAGTCCGATTTCGACACGGAGCTGATCTTTTCACCATTGGATCAAGAGGGCGTGGTCCAACGGCCTAATCCGGAGCCGCCAGCTTGCGACGACTGGAGGTTCCGGTGCATGCCCTACGGACCCAGGAGATGCGGCGGACCTGAGCACTCCGCAGGGTATTCACTGGCTAAATGTATGAGAAATTATGCTCTGTTGGCAAGTGGTGATCGACATTTTTCTGCCGTACTTGTACGCATTTGCGCCGAACCTCGTTAACGCGGTTATAATTTTCAGTTGCGAACTTAACGGGAACAAGTCCCAAGTTGCTGTTTAAGAACAGGTTTCGGTTCTTATCCCAAGCAATGGCAGCACTGAACCCGCTTTCTTGCCCGCCATCCGCACCATTTGAGTTTTCCACGTAATCCCCAGGGGTTTATGGCGAAGCTGAAGGTACAAGCTGGCGTATCGTGTCCAGAAAGCGCGATACGGAGATCGGCTTGGAGACATAGGCTTCGCAGCCGCCCTCCCTTATCCGCTCCTCGTCCCCCTTCATGGCAAAGGCCGTCACGGCCACAATCGGGATGTGCCGCAAGCTATCGTCTTCCTTCAGCCATTTTGTCACGTCCAAGCCGGAAACCTCGGGCAGCTGGATGTCCATGACGATCAAATCGGGCTTGTGCTTGCGCGCTAGCGCAATAGCGTCGATGCCATTGCGGGTTTGCAGCGTCTTGTACCCATGCGCTTCCAAAAGATCGTGGAAGAGCTTCATGTTGAGCTCGTTATCCTCGACGATCAGAATAGTACTAGCCATGGTTGAGCTGCTCGCCGTTGGCGGGGGGCTTGGGCGCGGTGAGCTTGCGTTCACGCGCCGCGCTGCCGTCCGTCTTGGAAAAGTATAGAAGCGCATGAGCCGTTACATAGAAAAGCATTCGCGCGTCTATATTCTCCTCGATATGTTAACAAACTCTAACTTTTTTCCCAAGAGTTGGCCAGTGCCAGCTCGCTTTACCCACCGGGCGTAAGTGGCGCACCGCGCTAGTGTGGCGTCCCGCAATTGCCTACACCCTTTGTGGCTAGGCTCGCATAGGCAATTGCGGGGCATCAAGCCACACTAGCACTTTGAATTTGCTGGTGTCCCTTATGTCTCCGGGGCGCTCAAGCAGCGCGAAGCGCGGTAGCGCAGCTAAAGCTTCCGTGAGAGCGTGCGGCAAATGGGGCGGCAATTCGGAGACGGGACACTACGGGCAGGGCTTTGCCTCAAGAAAGTCGATGCTGGACAACTCGCCATCAAGTGAGAAAGTGCCGTAATCCAGCTTCAGCTTGCGGCTTACGCCATTGGCGTACATCCGGAACGAAATTTCATAGGTAGGAAGCCCGTCCTTCTTCGGCCCCTGCTCGTAATAGCTGACCACGACGGGCCACGATGGAATCGCGTCCAAAAGCCCTGAGTTTTTTATAACAGGAAGCTGCGAATTAGCGCTCAGCTCAAGCGGAGCGCCGATGACGGAGGTCGTCTCGTAGACCTTCGTGCCCTTCTCGGAGCCATCGTAAATATCGGCCTGGAGCCGCGTCTGCCCGGCAAGCGCCGTTTTTAACAGGCTCAGCGAATGTTGAGTGGGAAAAAGAATGTTGCCCGTGAGCGTAACAGCGCCTCTTCGCGGTTTGTCAAGACGCACAATGACGGTGTCCGGATGGTGCGGCAGTCTGTAAGCAGTGCCCTTTGTGCTCTCGCCTAGCTTGCCATCGGCAGATTGCGATGTCGAGAAACGGAAATGGTTTCCTTCCGCATCTTCCCAGCTTTCCGAATGGATATCGCTGGTGCTGGGTTTGCTGTCGCGGTCGAACACCTCGGTGATCAGCCGCGTGGTGAGCGTATAGCCCTGGCAAGCCGAGCCTTGAAAATCGTATAAGAGCTTACCGCGGATGTCGCTGACGTTGGACCCGGCTCCAGTGCCGGCGAGCGTCAAATCGTATACTGCGCGGTGCGGAGCGAGCTGCGCCTTCTGAGCGGGAGCCTTCTCGCTGACCGCCGCCGCGTGTGCGGCGAGATCCTGGGCGGGACCGCCCTGCGCAAGAGCGGGCACAAGGGCGAAAATGAGAGTTACGCCCGCGCCGCGAAAAATCCGGACGGGCGACAGCAGCTTATGCTTCATCATGAGTTCCACGAGCGCGGTTTGCGCCATTCATTGATACCTGTCTTTATCAAGTATAATAGCCGCAATTTCCCGGCCCGCCAGCGCCGCCTGACGAAATGTTCAAATTGGAATCCTTTGCGGCATTTTCCAGAGCCCTGCTCAAGCTAGCCGCCGGCGCTGGCGAGCGTACCGGCGAAGAATGGTATCGGGATCCTTGGAGAACGATTGCCCGGCTGGGCCGTGGCTATGCGATAGAGCGGCCCGCGCTCCGCGCTTGCGGGGCGAGTTTCCTCTAACGGCGAGGCATTATTCGGGCCTAAGTGCAGCCGGGTTCGCGTTGAGATAAGCGCCAAAGGCCCGGTCCGATTTCATGATGTGGTGGGACAGCCAGTCCTTCAGGAACTCCAGAACCTCGTCGGGCAGCACTGTCGACGCCCCCGATTGAAAGTTCGCATTGACTTGTAGAACCTTGACGGTAAAGCCCTCATGCTGCCGGCGGTGCTTTTCATAGGCGGGATAGCGCGAGCGCCGGAACAGATCTTCCTCATGGGAGAAGTGATAGGACGCGTAGTCGACGAGCCCATTCAGGACGCCGCCAAGCGCGGCTTGGCCTGCGCCCGTCTGGACAGCACCGTTCAGCACGTTGAGAAGATTAACCAGCCTCTTATGCTCGTTGTCGATTTGATCGACGTGTACGCTGAGTTGATCCGACCATGCGACAAGGGGGGCGCTGGCTTCCTCACTCCGGTGAGAAAGCCTCAAATACGCCACCGCCTCACGGTTATCGCCGGCCTCCTTCTGCATGGCGTTGGCGAGCATGTCGAAGGCTTCCGACCAAGCCAGGCCGATCTCATCGTTGTAATCTTTTCCAAGCAAGCTCTTAATGGCGTAAAGCAGCGCCTCGCGCATATAGCCATAGTGCTTGGAGCGCACGCCATAATTGATCTCATGGCGCGCGCCCAACGATCCGATGCCGGGAATGATGACTTCTCCGGCCTTTCCGGTCACGGGCATGAAGTGTTGCGACCGTCTCTGGAGGCGGGCGAACTCGCCGAAAACACGCGCCATCTTTTGCGCCTGCTCTTCCAAATCGCCTTTGAAGAGGCGCCGGGATTTAGGGGAAATCTCGAACAGCCTCCGGTGGACCAGAGAGCCGAGATCGTAAAGGCGGTTTTCGATTTTCGAAAAGCTTTCCGCCAATAACCGCGCTTGTTTAGGTGTCATTGTGTTGTTGCCCCGTCAGGTAGAGTGTACTTACAATCCCCCTGTCCCCCGAAAGGAGCCAGCAATACGCTTTTTTTGTCACCTACTGCGTATTTGGGTAAGTAAGCACAACCCAACCCTGTACTCGCGTGCAAGCTTGCTGACCATAGCGTGACATGGCTGCCATCCACAAGTGGCTTTTGCGCTACACAGGCTATGCTTCTTCAAAGACGAGCCCTTTGAAAGAGAAGATCGAAGGCCTGAAGCGGCAGAAGCGATTCCTCAAGGAGATGCAAAAGCAGGTGGGGGCAGTCCCTGACAACCAAGTTTCGTGGCATCGCGGGCTATAACGTACAAATGGGCCTTGACAGCCTGGCCTTGAAAAGAATCCCCGATCCCATTGTGTCCGGCCTCTTTTCTGGCAGCCGCTGCACGAGGCGCCCGCAAAAGCCGGTCCAGCAATACTTGCGGGGCTATGGCCGGATTTCAACCGCCCGCAACCTCATTGAGGAAGCCGGTGAGGTCGCCGGTCTCGAACTGGATATAATCCGGGAGCGCCGCCGCCCCCTTTAGCGCGTGCTGCGAAGGGTGGTCCAAATAGTCCGACTGCACCAGCACGGTGACGATACCGAGCGCATGCGCGGGTTCGAGATTGTGCGGCAAGTCCTCGAACATGGCGGCCTTGCAGTTGACGCCCTCGCAATATTCGAGAAAGCGCTTGAACGCCTCCGGCTTGGGCTTCGGCACATAACCGCCGGCCGCGATATCGTAAATCCCGTCGAATTTATCCAAAACGCCCAGCTTCCCGGCCACACGCTCGGCATGCCGCGCCGAACCGTTGGTGAAAATGAACTTGCGGCCCTCAAGCCGCTCGATGGCTTCGGCGAGCTCCGGCGCGTGCTGAACCGGCGAGAGGTCGATGTCGTGGACGTACTCCATGAAATCGTCGGGCTTCACGCCGTGCTCGGTCATCAGCCCGGAAAGCGTCGTTCCGTGCTCGTAATAAAGCTGCTTCTGCACCACGCGCGCCTCCGCCGGGTCGAGCCCAAGCAGGTGCTGGATAAATGTGGACATGCGCCGGTCGATCTGGGCGAACAGGTTGCATTCCGCTGGATAAAGCGTGTTGTCGAGATCGAAAATCCAAAGCCGCGTGCCCAGGAAGGCATCGGCCACGCGGCTCAGGCTTGGCGCTCCGTCAGCCATCAATCGCGCTCGATCAGCGTGCCGACGCCGTGCTCGGTGAACAGCTCCAGCAGCACCGCATGGGGCACGCGGCCGTCCAAGATCACCACGCCTTCGACGCCCTGCTCGATCACGCCGATGCAGCCCTCGACCTTCGGGATCATACCGCCTGTAATGGTGCCGTCTGCGATCATGGCCTTGGCCTGGGATACCGAAAGGTGGTGAATAAGCTTCTTGTCCCGGTCCAGCACACCGGCGACGTCGGTCAGAAGCAATAACCGCTTGGCCTTGAGCGAAGCTGCAAGCGCGCTCGCGAAGGTATCGGCGTTGATATTGTAGGTGGTGCCGTCGCGCGCGAAGCCCAAGGGCGCCACGACCGGGATGATCTCGTTGGCTGCGAGCACCTGCACAATGCGCGGGTTCACCTCTTCCGGGTCGCCGACAAAGCCGAGGTCGACCACGCGCTCGATGTTCGAATCGGGGTCGCGTTCGGTGCGCGTCAGCTTGCGGGCGATCATCAGATTGCCGTCCTTGCCCGAAATACCGCAGGCGTGGCCGCCAAGCTGATTGATCTGGTTCACGATCTGCTTGTTGATCGTGCCGGCCAGCACCATCTCGACAACCTCGACGGTGGCGGCGTCGGTCACGCGCAAGCCCCCGGAAAATTCGCTCACGATGCCGAGCCGGTCGAGCAGGCGCGCGATCTGAGGGCCCCCGCCATGCACTACCACCGGCTTCACGCTCGCCTGCTCCAGCATGACGACGTCGCGCGCGAAGCCCTTGGCGAGCTTGGCGTCGCCCATGGCATGGCCGCCATATTTGATGACGACGGTCGCCTGATCGTAGCGCTGCATGAAGGGCAGCGCCTCCGATAGAATCTCCGCGGCGATGCGCAGCTTTCTGAGGCCTTTGTAGAATTCGTTCGGTTCGGCTGCGGACAAGGCTCCCTCCAATCGCTGCTGTTCGCCCGGTCAGAATTACGGCGCGAATCGGTGCCTATGCAAGGTGCAGTTTTGGTGAAGCGCCAGCGGCTGCCCGCAGACGGACCGCACTGCCCTTATCCAAAACGCGGGAAAAGCCAATCCGGCGGACTTGACAGACTTGTTTCATAGGTCATGCTGCAACGTGAGTTTAAAGAGAACATGAACCGGGGTAACCGTACCCATGCGCTTTGTTGCCGACCGGAATTCGCTGCTCCGCGCCCTTGGCCATATCACGGGCATCGTGGAGCGGCGCAATACCATCCCGATTCTAAGCAATATTTTGATCGGAGCGGAAGCCTCGGGCGTTTTGACGCTGAAGGCGACCGACCTCGACATGGAGGCGACTGAAACCATTCCCGCCAAGGTGAGCGCAGCCGGAGCGGCGACGGTTCCGGCGCATACGCTGCACGACATCGTGCGCAAGCTACCGGACGGCGCGGAGATCCGTATCGAGCTCAAAGGCCCCGAGGGGCGGCTGAAAGTCGCCGCGGGCCGGGCGAGCTTCGAACTCTCCATTCTACCCGCAGACGAATTCCCGGACATCGGCCAGGCCGAGCTGCCACACCGCTTCACGGTTGAAGGCGGCGAACTGAAGCGGCTGTTCGAAAAGTCGCGCTTCGCGATTTCGACCGAGGAAACCCGCTATTACCTGAACGGCATTTACCTGCACCGGGTCGAAGGCGGCCCTTTGCCCAGGCTCAGGGCGGTCGCAACCGACGGCCACAGGCTCGCGCAGGTCGAGACCGAAGCCTCAAGCGGCACCGAAGGCATGCCCGGCGTGATCGTGCCGCGGAAAGCCGTGGCGGAGATCATCAAGCTGCTCGACGATGGCCAGGCGCCGGTGGAGATCGCGCTCAGTCCGGCCAAAATCCGCTTCGCGGTAGGCGATGTGGTACTCACCTCAAAGCTGATCGACGGCTCCTTCCCGGACTACGCGCGCGTCATCCCCGCAGGGAACAAGAAGCTCCTGGTTCTCGAAAACGCCGATTTGGTGAAGGCCGTGGACCGCGTCTCGACGCTGTCCTCTGAAAAGGGCCGCGCGGTGAAGCTCAACGCCAGCGAAGGCTGCGTGGTCGTGTCCGCCAGCAATCCGGATTCGGGCTCGGCAACTGAAGAAATCTCCGCCGATTACAAGGACGAGCCGATAGAGATCGGGTTTAACTCGCGCTACCTGCTCGACATCGCGGCACAGATCGATGGCAGCAAGGCGCTGTTCAAACTAGCCGACGGTTCCTCGCCCACGCTGATCTCCGACGAAAGCGACTCCACCGCGCTTTACGTGCTGATGCCCATGCGGGTTTAGCCGGCCTTGCGCTTGTCGATGGCGAACTGCGAAAATTCTGGCGTCACACCCCTCACCCTGTCCCTCTCCCCATGGGAGAGGGGACGATGTTGCACGCTCCGACCCATGTTCAGGCGTCCCTTCTCCCATGGGGAGAAGGACAGGATGAGGGGAGATTCTTCTGAGCATGGCCCGGCACCTGCCGCATGACTACACCCCAAAACGCGGGCGGCGGAGAGAATAGCCGCACCTGGATCGGCAAGCTCACGCTGACGGACTTCCGCAACTACAAAAGCGCGACGCTTAGCCCCCGGCCCGAACCCGCCGTGCTCTTTGGCGCGAACGGTGCGGGCAAGACCAACTGCCTCGAAGCCATCTCGCTCCTAACCGCGGGGCGCGGCTTACGGTCCTTGCCGTTTTCCGAGCTTGCGCGCAACGGCGGCGGCAGCTGGGCGGTCGCGGCGAAGGTTTTTGCCGGGGCCGAAGAGATCGAGATCGGCACGGGCGTGCAAGCGCCTCCGGGCGGAGTTCTGGGCACGCGCACGCCTCGCATCGTGAAGATCGACGGAGCCGTTGCCAAGGGATCGGGCGCGCTCTCGCGTATCAGGATGCTGTGGCTGACGCCCGCCATGGACAGCCTCTTCACCGGAGCGGCGAGCGAGCGCCGGCGCTTCATCGACCGCCTGGCGCTCAGCCTCGACCCGGCCTATGCCAGTGCGGCGGCCACGTTCGACCGCGCCATGCGCCAGCGCAACAAGGCGCTCGAAGACATGAGCCCGCCAAGGCTTCTCGACGGCATCGAGGTGCAAATGGCGCAAGCGGCGGCGGAGATCGCCGTAATACGCCATCGCGCTGTCGAAAGCCTCGCCGCGGAAATCGCGGCCGAACGGGACCGTATGCCGGATTCAGTCTTCCCATGGGCGGCGCTTTCGCTGGTGGGGCATCTCGAAGCGCAAGCCGGCTCGTCAACGCAAGCGGAGGTGCACCGTTCCTACGCGCAAGCCCTGGCGCACAGCCGCGAGCGCGACCGGGCCGCGGCGCGCACGCTCGTTGGCCCGCACCGCAGCGATCTTGAGGTTACGCACGGCCCAAAAGGCATGCCCGCGAAAATGTGCTCCACAGGCGAGCAGAAGGCGCTGCTGGTAGGGCTTGCGCTCGCCCAGGCCCGCCTTGTAAAAGAGGTTTCGGGCGGCATCGCCCCCCTGATATTGCTGGATGAGATCGCGGCGCATCTCGATGAGGCCCGCCGCGCGGCGCTGTTTTCGTCCATCGCAAGCCTGAACGCGCAAGTTTGGATGACAGGCACGGATAGCGCCATGTTCGCACCGCTCCGGGATGCCACGGCGGTGCAGTTTTTTCGGGTATCGGACGGGACTTTCTCCCCTGCCGGCGGTGCAGAGTCCGGTTCGAAGCCCCATATATAGATCCTAGTACAGCCGGCCGGAAGTTCGCACCCGCATGCCGCTCGCTCGCAAGCGAACTTCCGGCCGATAAGCTGTACTAGATTTAAGAGTTCTGCTAGTACGCCTGATCCGCGGGAAGTCCTGTCTGAGCCAGCCGCATATGGGGCAGGACTTCCCGCGGGGCGTACTAGCCAAATGGGGCGGGCCGGGGGGCCGATCGGACAATCATCTATGGAAGCAGCAAGGCGCATGGACGCGGCAGTGGAAGCTTATGGCGCGGACAGTATCAAGGTCTTGAAGGGCCTCGATGCAGTCCGCAAACGGCCGGGCATGTATATCGGCGATACGGACGACGGCTCGGGCCTGCACCACATGGTCTACGAGGTGGTGGACAACGCCATCGACGAGGCGCTCGCGGGCTATGCGGACGTGGTGTCCGTGGCGCTCAACGCGGACGGCTCCGTAACCGTCGAGGACAACGGCCGAGGCATCCCGACCGAGATCCATCAGCAAGAGGGCGTTTCCGCCGCCGAGGTCATCATGACCCAGCTTCATGCCGGCGGCAAATTCGACCAGAATTCCTATAAGGTTTCGGGCGGCCTGCACGGGGTGGGCGTGTCCGTGGTGAACGCGCTGTCAACCCGGCTGGAGCTCACCATCTGGCGCAACGGCAAAGAGCACTTCATGGTCTTCGCCGATGGCGTCCCCGAAGCGCCGCTCAAACTGGTGGGCGATGCCCCGGGCAAAAAGGGCACGCGCGTGACGTTCACGCCGAGCCCCGCTACCTTCACCATGGTCGATTTCGACTACGCGACGCTGGAACACCGGCTGCGCGAGCTGGCCTTCCTCAACTCCGGCGTCTACATCGTGCTTACGGACTTGCGCGGCGTCGAGCCGGCCAAGAGCGAGTTCAAATATGAAGGGGGCCTCAAAGCCTTCGTCCAATATCTCGACCGCGCGCGCACCCCGCTGTTCCCAGAGCCGATTTTCATCAAGAGCGAGCGCGAAGGCGTGGCCGTCGAGGCGGCCCTTTGGTGGAACGACGGCTATCACGAAAGCGTCTTCTGCTTCACCAACAACATCCCGCAGCGCGATGGCGGAACGCACCTGGCCGGCTTTCGCGCGGCGCTGACGCGCACGACCAACACCTACGCAACGACGACGGGTATCGCCAAGAAGGAGAAGGTGCAGCTCACCGGCGACGACGCGCGCGAAGGGCTGACCTGCGTGCTGTCGGTCAAGATCGCCGATCCGAAATTCTCAAGCCAGACCAAGGACAAGCTCGTTTCCTCCGAGGTCCGCCCCGCCGTCGAAAACATTATGTCGGACACGCTCGGCACCTGGTTCGAGGAGCACCCGTCCGAAGCCAAGCTCATTATCATGAAGGTTGCCGAAGCCGCCGCCGCGCGCGAGGCAGCCCGCAAAGCGCGCGAGCTGACGCGGCGCAAGGGCGTGCTCGACGTGGCGAACCTGCCCGGCAAGCTCGCCGACTGCCAGGAGCGCGACCCCGCCAAATCCGAAGTGTTCCTGGTCGAGGGCGACAGCGCTGGCGGCTCGGCCAAACAGGGCCGCGACCGCTCGAACCAAGCCGTGCTGCCGTTGCGCGGCAAGATCCTCAATGTGGAGCGCGCGCGCTTCGATAAGATGCTGGGGAGCCAGGAGATCGGCACGCTCATCACCGCGCTCGGAACCGGCATCGGCCGCGACGATTTCGACATCTCCAAGCTGCGCTATCACCGCATCATCATCATGACGGACGCCGACGTCGACGGCGCACACATCCGCACGCTGCTGCTCACCTTCTTCTACCGGCAGATGCCGGCCCTGCTCGAAGCCGGGCACATCTACATCGCGCAGCCGCCGCTCTATAAGGTCAAGCGCGGAGGCTCGGAGAACTATCTCAAGGACGAGCGCGCCTTCGAGGACTACCTCATCGATGGCGGCATCGAGGGAGCCGTTCTCACTCTTGCCGATGGCGAGCGCCGCACGGGGCTCGATTTGCGCTCGGCCGTGGATCGCTCGCGCTCTTTCGCGCATGTGCTGGATCAGCTGCATCAACGCTATAACCGGATGGTCGTGGAGCAAGCCGCGATTGCGGGCCTGCTCAATCCGAAGCTCGCCGATGACGAAAAAGAGGCCGGGCGCCTGGCCTCCGTGGTGGTCGAGCGCCTGGCCGCCCTGTCCGAGGAAACCGAGCGCGGCTGGACCTGGACCCGGAGCCCTGATGGCGGTTTCATCTTCGAGCGCGAGGTTCGCGGCGTGAAGGATGCGCGTCAGGTGGACTGGGCGCTCATCCAGTCGGCCGACGCGCGCAAGCTGCACTCCTATCACGCGGAATTCGGCGCCCTTTTTGAGGGCAAGTCCACGATTGAGCGGAAGGCGCACCAGACGCCGGTGTTCGGCCCGCGCAGCCTGATGGACGCCGTCTTCGCCGCCGGCCGCACCGGCCTTACCATGCAGCGCTACAAAGGCTTGGGCGAGATGAACCCCTCGCAGCTCCACGAGACCACGCTCGATCCAAATGCGCGCACGCTGATGCAGGTGAAGCTCGGCGAGCTGAACGACGCCGACGAGATTTTCTCCAAGCTCATGGGCGACGTGGTCGAGCCGCGGCGCGAGTTCATCCAGCAAAACGCCCTCTCGGTCGCGAACCTGGATATTTAGGAGCTAGCTCCGCAGCGCCGGCCCCGCGGACGTGCGTGGGGACCCATATAAGAGCTTGTTCCAGCTTGATAAATGGATTCCAGCTTTCGCGGGAATGACGCTGCGGACTGTTCGCCCGCTCGCCTCTGTACAGCCCGATATAACACCATGGTTCAAAAGGCGGAGCGGCGCGTTTACGTTATAAGCGGAGGCTTCGGCCAGATTGATTCGTCAAACGCAAGAGCCATGCAAGACAGTACGGGCATAAGCCCGCAAGCCGGCGCCCAAGCCTGGGAGAGTTTCGACATCCAGCGGGGTGCCGCCGATAGGAGCGTTCTTATCGTCTGCGATCACGCCACCAACCTGCTGCCGCCCGAATACGGCATGCTGGGCCTCGACGATATTCAACTGAACCGGCACATCGGCTACGACATCGGCGCGCTCGATGTGGCGCGCGAGCTGGGCCTGCGGCTTGGCGCCACGGTGATCTCCTCGCGCTTTTCGCGGCTGCTTATCGATCCCAATCGCGGCGAGGACGATCCGACGCTCATCATGCAGCTTTCGGACGGCGCCATCGTGCCCGGCAACGCGACGCTCGGCGCGGGCGAACGCACAAAACGGATCGCGGCGTTCCATGCGCCCTATCATAGGACGATCGCGGCGGAGCTCGACGCCATGCTCGCGCGCGGGCTCGTCCCGGCCTTCGTCTCGATGCACAGCTTCACCGAGGCGTGGCGGGGCGTGCCGCGCAAATGGCACGCAGGCATCCTCTGGGACCAGGACCCGCGCCTCGCTGTGCCGCTGCTGCGGGAGCTGCGCACGCGCACGGGCCTCGAAATCGGCGACAACGAGCCTTATGCGGGCCATTTGCGCAATGACAGCATCTACCGGCACGCGACGCTGCGCGGCCTCCCCAACGCGCTGGTGGAACTCCGCCAGGACCAGATCCGCGAGGCCAAAGGCCAGAGCGAATGGGCCGGGATTCTCGCCGATTGTCTCTCCGCGATTTTGGCCGATCCGTCCAGCGCCGGCCCGCTTTCCCGCGTGGAGTTTTGCGGCTCGAAATCCGGGGTGGAGTCTTAGGGCACCGATTTTCGGGGAGCGGCATAAGACGCTCAGATTCCGGCCCGGGGTCAGGCCTTCATACGGCCGGTGTGGCGTTCGATGCGCTCCACACGCATTTTGATACCGCTGATGTCGTGCTCGATGATGTGCACGCTTTCCTTGAGGGCGTTTACGTCATCTTTGACAATTCCAAGGTCCGCGCGGGTTGCGGCAACTGCGATCTGAAGTTCGCCGATCTGCCCGCGCATCTCGCGCTGACCCTCGCGCATCTCGCCAAGTTCCGCGCGCATCTCGCGCTGACCGTCCAGCACCTTGCCGAGCTGCGCCGCGATAAAGCGAAGGTCCACGTTTTCCGGTATCTCTTCATCGGCCATGCGATCGTTCCTCTCAAACTCAATATAAACGCTCATCGATCTTGCCGCGAGTCTCCTCACGGCAAAAACACCCTGCGGAATTCGCAAAACCGGCCATTTATTCTCTAATTGTACGCTTGTGCCTTGCGGGAGCCTTGCCGCGCGTCGCTTCCGCGCCTTCTCCGCGGGCGGCGCAAGATCGCCGCCTCGCTACCCTCCCGCTCCTCCCCTCGCTCAAGCCGCCCCGGCATCCCGGAAAGTGGTGCATTTGACCTAGCGGGTGCCTTGATATACTCTTTTGCTATATATCATCAGGAGGCCGCCATGGAAACTGCACGCATCTTTTGGTCGGGCCGCTCCCAGGCGGTCCGGCTGCCCAAAGACTACCGCTTCGAGGGCGAGGAAGTCCGCATCCGCCGGCATGGCGCCGCGGTCATTCTGGAACCCATCCCCGCGGATTGGGCTTGGCTCGACGCACTATCCGGGCCGCTGGACGAGGATTTCCGCGAGGCCGCAACGGAGCAACCGCCGATGCAAGAACGTCCGGAGCTGGATAAGGCCTTCCCCTGATGCGCTATCTTCTGGATACGAACGCGGTGATCGCCTTGCTCAACGATCCGGGCGGGCCGCTCGCACACCGCGCGCGCCAGCACCGGCCTGCCGATATAGGCATCTCCGCCATCGTTGCTTACGAGCTGTATTTTGGCGCGTTCAAGAGCCAGCGGCGCGAGCGCAATCTTGCCGTCGCCGATGGCCTTGCGCTCGAAGTGGTCCCGTTCGACAAGGAAGATGCGCGCCAGGCTGGCGAGATACGTGCGGTCCTTGCTGCATCGGGAACGCCCATCGGCCCGTATGACGTGCTGATCGCCGGGCAGGCCTGCGCGCGCGGCCTGGTGCTTGTGTCTCGCAACCTGCGTGAATTTCAGCGCGTCTCGGGGCTCAGCGTGGAAGACTGGGAAGTCATTTAAAGACGCGCGCTTGCGTGCACGGGCAGGGCGCGGTTATATTTGGGACTATGAAAATAGCAATTTCGCACGAACAGCAGAAATGGCTTGAAGAGCAGGTCGCGGCCGGCACCTTCGCCTCCGTTGAAGAGGGCGTCGCTATTGCCATCGCGGACTTTAAGGCGATGGCCGAAGACGATCTCGCTTGGGCCGCCCCCTATGTGGAGCAGGCGCGGCGCTCGGTGGCCGCGGGGCAGGTCATTCCGGGCGAGGAGTTCGCCCAGGAGCTTGACAGAAAAATCGCCTCGCTGCGCGCCGGATGACGCAGGTTATCGTCAGCTCCGATGCCAGATCGGATGCGGACGGTATCCTCGCCTATTTGCAGCGCGAGGCGGGGGCGGCAGTTGCGGCCCGGTATGCCACGCGCTTCCGGGACGTGGTTCGCAAACTCGGCCATCGCCCCAAAATGGGTGCGCCGCGCCGGAAGCTGGGACCTGCCGTTCGCGTTCTCGCCGTCTCGCCCTACCTGGTTTTCTACGAATATGCGCCGGCGCCGGATACGGTCACGCTTTTGCGAATCCTTCACGAGCGGCGCAATATAACCGCCTCCCTGCTTCCTTGCTGACGGTTCTCCCATCGGTCAAGCCTCGCTATCCCGATTGTCAAAGCAAGCAGTTCCGGCCATAAGCGTAGCCGGAACACTCGGGGGGCGAGCGCATGAATTGGGACGAGACGGTTGCGCTGTTTTTGCAGGGCCGCGAGGCGTGGAACGCCTGGGCGGAGAAAATGCTCGCGGAGCGCAAGGCGCTGGAGGAAGCGGGTGTTTGGAAGGCGCGCCGCGAACGGTCCTTGGAGCCGGAGACCTGGGAGCCGGAGGAAGGAGAAAACCCGGAAACGCAAGCCTGGCTCGAAAAGGCCCGTGCCAGTTTCTTCCGCTGCCTCTTTCTTGCACGGGGGGCGGAGGGGACCGAAGAGCCGGAGGAAAAAGGGAAGAAAGATCCCGCGGAAGGAGGCCAGCCTGTCAAATCGATAGAGCTTGAGAGACAGACTATCGATTTTTCGGAATTCGTTTTTCCAAGCGACGCCTGGTTCGAAAGCGCCGCCTTCTCCGGCGTTGTCTTGTTCGAAAGCGCCACCTTCTCCGGCGTTGCCTGGTTCGAACGCACCACCTTCTCCGGTGATGCCCGGTTCCAAAGCGCCACCTTCTCCGGCTATGCCTCGTTCGCAAGCACCACCTTCTCCGGCGTTGCCTGGTTCGAACGCGCCACCTTCTCCGGCGATGCCCGGTTCGGAAGCGCCACCTTCTCCGGCTTTACCTCGTTCGAAAGCGCCACCTTCTCCGGCGATGCCTCGTTCGAAAGCGCCACCTTCTCCGGCACTGCCTCGTTCGGAAGCGCCACCTTCTCCGGCGATGCCCGGTTCGGAAGCGCCACCTTCTCCGGCAATACCTGGTTCGACAGCGCTACCTTCTCCGGCGACACCCGGTTCGGAAGCGCCACCTTCTCCGGCACCGCCTCGTTCGAAAGCGCCACCTTCTCCGGCCGTGCCCAGTTCCGAAGCGCCACCTTCCAAAACTACACGAACTATCAGAAAGCGAAATTCCGGGAAGCCAGCTTCAAGGGCGTCAAAGTGGAGCGGGCCTTCGACATGACCGGCGCGGAATTCGCGCAGGTGCCGGCCTTCAATCAGGCGGATTTCAAGCAGGCGCCCGATCTCGACGATGTGAAGTTTCTGCCGCCGCCCTTCTGGCGCGGGGGCAACGCGAAGCTGGTGCCGCAATATCGCGCGCTCCGCCGCATGGCGATCCAGAGCGCGGATTACGAGCGCGAGCAGATGGCCTACAAGGGCGAGCTGCGCGCGCGGCGCTGGACCGTGGACAAATGGTGGTCCATCGGCACCTGGATCGGCCTGTTTTACGACGCGTTCGCGGATTGCGGGCGCTCCATTGTGCGGCCGACCTTCTTTTGGCTCGTCAGCGTTGCAGTGTTCGCGGCGTTCTACTGGCAGCGGGCGGCGGCGGGCGTGGAGGCGCGCTGCGAGGAGGCCGGGGGTGCTGTGGTGCAGGCGCTGTTTCTCTCGGTGAAGAACGCGCTGGTGATCTTCGGCGGCACGCGCGACGCGCGGGTGAACCAGGCTTATCTCTGCCTCTATACTGGCAGCGCGGAGCAGCCGCACATCCCGCCCACGGTGACGTTCGTGGAGACGCTCGCGCAAATCCCGGTGAGCGCCACGCTGATCTTCCTGTTCCTGCTCGCGGTGAAGAATAGGTTCAAGATCAAGTAGTCCACTCTCGTCATCCCGGAAAACGCTTTAGCGTTTATCCGGGATCTTTACGAGCGGCGGCGCCCTTTAAGATCCCGTGTCTGCGCCGCAGCATTTCATGCCGCAGCGCAGACACGGGATGACGAAACGGCGCGAAGTTGCCAGACGCGTGGCACCCCGGATTTTTTCAGCCAGGCCGGGAGCGGCGACATAGTCCGGCCGCAATGATTAGCTGGATCGAGGCGGGCTGAACCAGGGGGATGAGGCTCATGAAGTTCTACCGGGTATTGTGCGCTGCCGCCGCCGTTTTTTTGGCGAGCGCGGGCAGCTGCGGGGCGGAGGGCGTTACCGTTGCCGGCTCCTCGAAGGGCTGCACCGTCAAAGGCATCGTCCAGACGAAGTTCGATCCGCCTAGGACGGTTCAAGGGATTCTGCAAAAGTACCCGCCAGTCAACGGCGTTGTCGAGCCGTCGCCGCTTGAGGACTTGAAGCGGCAGGCCGCCGCGCTCGGCGCCAACCGTATCGTGATCCGGGACACTGTGAGCGAAGGCATGCGCTCGTTCGGGGCCCGCACGGGCACCTCGTATGAATGGTACAACACCACGCTCACCGCGGAGGCGGTCAAGTGCTGAGGGGCTTCATCTGGGGCGTGCCGCTCGTCCTGGCGCTCGCGGCCGGCGGCTGCGCAATGCAAGGCGCAGGCGTAGACCCGAAGCTCGCTCCGGACCTCGCCTACATCAAGATCGTCAACGACCCCCCCGGCGGGAAATGCCGTTATGTGGGCGACCTGATTTCCTTCCGCCAGCTGGTCTCCAAGATGGGCGTCGATGTTTTCAACGTCGAGGGCCAAATCAAGGACATGCACGACCTGGAGCTTCGCCAGCGTGCCAAGCAGCTCGGCGCCAATGTCATCTTCGTGCCGTTCAGCCAGGATAACGGACTTGCCTATCTGGTTCAGATCAACACGTTTCACGCCTGCTAGAGAACGGCTATGCGCTTAGGTTCGAATACGTTCGCGATCCTCACCGCCTTGAGTGCTAGCGCCTGCTCGATGGCGGCCCTCGACGCCGGCGGCGCAAAGGTCACGGTCATCGACCAGCCCTATGCAGGCTGCGAATATGTGACGGGGGCCTATGGGCGCTCCTTCTTCGAGGAAAACGCGATGAACAATCTGCGCAATGCAGTTGCGAGCGCCGGCGCCACCCATCTTGTGGTGACGGCGGAAACCCAACTTGGCGGCCCGGTCGTCCCGGTAGCCGGCAACTCGCTGACCGTGCGCGGCATCGGCTACAAATGCCCTCCAAAGCCAGCGCGTTGATTGCCCCGCGCTTCATATCTTTCTAGTTTATGTCCGGCGCAAAATAGCACCGATGACGGTGAAGCGGCGCCAACAGGACAGGGCGCCCGGCCAGCTCGCGGAGTTTTTCAATTTTCCGGCTCAGAATCAGGCTAAGGCTTCTGATGCCGGCGGCTAAAATTTTTGACCGCTGTAGCGTCGTTCCCGCGAAGGCGGGAACCCATGGCAGCATTATGCAGGAACTGTGTTTTTGCCGCCATGGATGCCCGCCTGCGCGGGCATGACGCCCGTGCATCGGTAATATGCCTGAGTATTTGCCCAGATTTTTGCCCCTGTTACAATAAATTGACTTGCTGCATCGCTTGTGCCTAGCTTCAATTTCGGATAGATGAAAGAGTTAGGGCTGAACTTAATCTCCGCCCGACGATGCGGCGCGCGACGCCCGTTCTCCGCGAAACATGCTGACGATTTCGTCCAAGCTTTGCTGCGAAGCGGCAGAGGCTCAAGCGGGGAGACACATGTTGGGCCGTCCAGCGACCTTTCATCTTATCATGATCAAGCCTGCTCATTACGATGACGACGGCTACCCGATCCAATGGCTTCAGTCGGCAGTTCCCTCGAACACGCTTGCTTGCCTCAATGGCATCGCCGAGGATTGCCGCAAACGCCAGGTGCTCGGCGCCGGCACAAGCTTCATCATCGCCACCTTCGACGAAACCAATCAGCGCATACGGCCCGATAGGATTTTCAAGTCGATCGGGCCAGGGGACAAGGCTCTGATCGCGCTCGTAGGCGTGCAGACCAACCAGTTTCCCCGCGCTGTAGACCTGGCTCTGCCGTTCCGTAACGCGGGCATCCCGGTCTGCATCGGCGGTTTTCATGTGTCCGGCTGTCTCTCCATGCTGCCGGAACTGCCCGGCGACCTCAAGAATGCCCAAGCTTTGGGGATAAGTCTTTTTGCTGGCGAGGCCGAGGACGGCCGTTTCGATCTTGTCTTGAAAGATGCGTTCGAAGGGGCTCTTAAGCCCCTTTACAATTTCATGTCCGATCTGCCGGACCTCGCCAATCAGCCCACGCCCATTCTGCCCTTGGAGCAGGTGCGCCGGATCGCTGGAACGATGTCGAGCTTCGATCTTGGCAGGGGGTGTCCCTATCAGTGCTCCTTCTGCACCATCATCAACGTTCAAGGCCGCACAAGCCGTTTCCGCTCACCGGACGATCTTGAAGCGATCATCCGCGAAAACTACGGCCAGAACATAAAGCGCTTCTTCATCACCGACGACAATCTCGCGCGGAACCGGAACTGGGAGGCCTTCTTCGACCGGGCGATCGCTCTTCGCGAGCGCGAAGGCATAAAGGTGAAGTTCACAATCCAGGTGGACACGCTTTGCCATCAAATTCCGAACTTCATCGAGAAGGCCAAACTTGCCGGTGTGTCGCGGGTCTTCATCGGCCTTGAGAACATCAATCCGGACAGTTTGATCGGCGCCAAAAAACGCCAGAACAAGATCACGGATTACCGGGCTATGCTTCAAGCCTGGAAACGGCTCGGCGTTATCACCACTGCTGGCTACATCATCGGTTTTCCGAACGATACCAAGGAGACGGTCAAGCGCGATATCGAGATCATCAAGCGCGAGCTGCCCGTCGATATTCTCGAATTTTTCATGCTGACCCCGCTCCCGGGCTCCGAGGATCACCAGACCCTCCATAAGGACGGCGCCTGGATGGACCCCGACATGAACAAATACGACACCAATCATCCGGTCGTCCATCATCCGAAGATGGCGGCTGAGGAGTGGCACGAGGCCTACCAGCTCGCCTGGCGCGCGTACTACACGCCACAGCATATGGAAACGGTGATGCGGCGCGCGGTGGCCTGCGGCATGACTGCGAGCAAAGTCATGATGATGATGCTTTGGTTCTTCTTTACCTTCCGCTACCAGAAGGTTCACCCGCTGGAGAGCGGCTATTTCCGGCTGAAATTCCGCCGCGACCGGCGCCCAAGCTTCGCGCGCGAATCCATGCTCGCCTTCTATCCGCGCTATGCCTTCGAAACGCTTCGCGCGCATTTCTGGATGGGCTACTGGCTGCTTCGCATGGCCTTGGTCCGCCGCCGCATCAACCGCGACCCGAACCGCAAGGCATATTCCGATCTAGCCCTCGAGACCGGCACGGCGGATCAGCTCGATAATCTCGCCCTGTTCAATACGACGCGCGGTGGCCAGCAGGCGATGGTCAAAAGAAGATCCGAGGATGCGGCCCGCGACCAAGCACAGGCTAAGCGGGCGGCCGGAATACAAATATAGCAATACCGGATCCGGGGGCAATTCGCGATGAGCCCGTTCAGGGTCAGATGTACGCATGCGTCTGCCGTTATGTCAGAAGTAGAAATATTTTCATACATGCGGTCCTAGCGGGCCCGTTGCTTTCGCCCTTTATACGGGAGGCTTCTTATCGCTTTTACGTAAGCTTTGCCCCAGCACGAAAAAGTGAGACCCTACAGGTTCGCCACGCCCGTAAAGAAGAACCGCCCCAAGCCGATGGTGAAGACCAGATCGCCGTACAGCGCGTGCTCCATCGCGACGGCAAGAAACGAGCGCGTCCTCGTGTACCGGTAGGCGAAAATCAGGCCGCCGGCGAAACTGAAGGCGACGGCTTCCCAATGGAAGTGAGCGCTGTGAGACGCGAATATTATGGCGTGCATGCCCGCGAACAGCGCGGCGTTGACGGCGATGGCGAGCCAGCCGCCGCCATTCATCGCGGACGCATAGCGATGGAAGAACAGCACGCGATAGACAAGCTCTTGCGTCGTGACCGAGATGAGCGGGTAGAAGGTCATTATCAGCAGCCAAAATGGTGTGTTCTGCCGGGGAAAGGCCAGGAAAGACTGAGGGTAGCGCTCATAGGTAAACAGCGCGAGCGCGCTGCCGCAGACAACGAACAGCGCCAGGATTGAAAATACGTCGCGCCGCGAAGGCAGTCTCACCAGGTCCGCGCGCCAAGTCCGATCGCTTTGGCGGAGGAGGATCGCGATAAAGCCCGCGAAGACGAAGGGCAGCATCGCGATAAGCGGCACATGCCAACGGTAGACAGCCGCGGCAAGAAGCGCCGGCCCCGCCACGAACAGCAAGAGCATCTCGCCAACGATCCATTCCTTCCGCGCCGTCACCTGCACCCCAACCTCCACCGCACCGCAATTGCCTATGATACCAACGGTCAAAAGTCCTGACCGCTTTGGAACACTCCGGTCATCCGCGAGGCGGCCCTTGCCGCCGTGGCGATCCAGAAGGGCCAAGGAGACTTTGCATCTGGATTGCTTCGCTTCGCTCGCAATGACGGCGAACGGTCAAGACTTATGGCCGTCGGTATGAGAGCCTAGCTGCAAAGTGTGTAAGCAATTGCCGGACGCCGTACTAGACAATTTCAGGCTTTCTGCCCGAAATGAAATACAGAACCACGCCAACCGCCAGAATGGCGCCTGTTGCCGCTGCGACTGCGTGAAATTCGGCCGGGATCGTGAGGATGCCAATCTCGACGATTAGCCACGCCGAGGCGGCAACAGCGCCCGGCCAATGCCAGCGGCCGAGGGAAAACGTATCCGTCCGGCCCAATGTCTTGCCCTTCCAGGCAAAGGCAACCACGGTGATCAGATAATAGATCGCCGTGCATACGGCTTCGGCGCCGTAGAGCGTCTCAAGGCTGCCCATGAAGGCAAGGCCGATGCCAGCCGCCGCAATGAGAAACAGCGGCCGGTTGGGCACGCGATGCTGCGAGATCTTACGAAACACCGGCGCGGCCGCAAAACGCCCATCGCGCGCCATGGCAAACACGCCGCGCGATGCCGCCGTCATGCAGATCATCGAGCAGGAAAACATGGCGATCAGCGCGAAAACCTTGAAGACGGCTGCCGCGCCGTTTCCCAAATGATGCGCGGCAATCGCCAGTAGCGGATTGGCGGCGTTCTTGATTTCCTCCACATCGGGAATGGCCAGCGTCATCACCACGATGAAAATAAAACCGGCCGTGCTGCTGGCGAGAAGCGACAGAACGATACCTCTGGGGGCGGCGCGCCTGGCGTCGAGTGTCTCCTCGCTGACATCGCCGGCGGATTCAAAACCGATGAGGCACCACGCTCCCAACAGCGACGCCATCAGGAAAGCCGGCCAGTAGGGACGCGGGTCTGGCGGCACCGCCGTCAGCAATTCGGGGTGAAATTGCCCCGTGCTCCAGATGGCCACGGCGACCAGAACCGTCAGAACGGCGATGCTGACGATTTCGGCGACCACCGCCAGCACGTTCATGTGCGAGGTCAGCCGCACGCCATAGAGGTTGATCAGCAATTGCAGGACGATGAGCCCGGATACCACCAACGCGCCCGTGTAACCGCCAAATCCGCCGCCCGAAAGGTCGTTCAGCAGCGGCAGCATGGTCCGCGTCACCGCGGGCACGGCAAGGGCGTAATTGCATACCGCCAGCCAGCCGGTAATCCAGGCGATCGCGGGTGATGCCAGCCGGCTGTTCCAGTTATAGACACTGCCGGTCAGCGGGATGCGCCCGGCCATCTCGGCAAAGACCAGCGCCACCAGAATTTGCCCGCAGGACACCACGGCCAGGCCCAAAAGCCGAAGGTTCCCGCTTTGCTCAGCACGAAGCCGTAATTGGCGAAGACGCCTGTTGTGACCGAAATGACGGAAAACGGCACAGCGAACGAAGCGAAAGCCCCCAAGCTGCGATGCAATTGCGGCCGGTAACCCGCCTCGATCAGCGCCCGATCGTCGAGGCTCACGGCTTCGGCTCGAATTTCAGCAGGTCCAGGTTGCGTGAGCATGAAAATTCCCGTGGTCTAGGGCGAAATCCGTTAGCCGGGCGCCAAGGTATATGTGCAGCCGCTGCCGCGAACAGGCGGCTGGGCGGGCCACTAAGCAGAGTTTCTCAGCCTAGCCAACGAATGCCTAAGCGAGGCATTGCGGAATTTGCGGCGCGCTTCAGGCCGGAAGCTGATTTCACAGGGGAAAATTGGGTCGTCGGCAAAAATGCCCAATTTATATAAGTAAGCATAATCAAGAAAAGGCTCTACCGTTTCCTTCCGTCGAGGCCGGGAGTGGACCAGCGGCCGCAAGAGACTTCGTTGATCTGCGGAGCTTTCGGATCGCTGCGGGCTCGAAAATTAGTTTCCGACAGCGAGGTTGGGCCAACTGTGGACGATACCAAGCGTAGCAAAAGACGTGGCCGATTCGATCACGTGCTCCGTATTAACGCAATAATCGCGCATGAGCTGCCTCAAATTAGGTTCTCGGGGGATCAATGAGGCGGCGAGTCTTCCGTTATGATGGCAAGGGCCGCACCCTGCGGCTTGATGCCCGTTTCGCTGCTGGCGTTGTCGATAAAACGTGGTGCGACGCTTTGAGATTTGAACGATGAGGAAGGTTATCGATACCCATTACCTGGAAAGGGGATGAGCCGCGAGTCTACCTACCCGCCGTGCTGACAACTATGCCGTGCTGACGGATTATGCCGCGATGGAGGCGTACAAAGGGAATACTCTCGCCTCGATATTTCCGTCGGTGGCCTTCTTGCCCATTACCCGAAGCAAGTAATCGTCTCGAAGTCCACGTCGGCAGTGCTGCGGGTTGACCGGTCGCGAGCTGCGCGACCAGACTCATCATCCATCAAATCCAAACGCGTGAATTCCATGCCTTCTGTCAGCAGTTGCGCGCGGCAAACGCGGCGACTGATTTCTTCGAGAGCAGCTTTTGGAACATGGTCGTGAAGCGACGGCCAACTTGGAGCGTGGCGTCAAGACATGCAAAAGATGTCCTTGGGCTTGGAACAAATGATGA
>CAWAVJ010000028.1:0-23462 GCA_963785355.1 uncultured Alphaproteobacteria bacterium | reverse complement strand
ACTCAGTATTTTGTGACTCAGTAAGACTAGTGGCCCGCACCATTTAAATAGCGTTGTTGCATTTGGCTGCGAACACCGATTCTTGAGCGATTCAAAGAACCGGGATTCTTTGAATGGCCCTGGGTAAATCCCAGGTGGCATTGCCAATGCGGGCCGGAGGCATCTAACATGGATGCCAATCGCCAGCAATTAGGGGCTGCCATGGTATTCGATCCCGATGTGATAAAGCTGTCCGGGCTGCTGATGGCTTCGGGCGCTCAGCCGGTCTGCACGCAAACGGTTGAGCAGGCGCGGGCGGATTACCGGAAGAAAAGCGAGAAGTTTGGCGGACCCGCAGCGCCGATGGCAGAAGTGCGCGATTTCGGCGTTCCCGGCCCTGGCGGTGAAATACCGCTGAGACTGTATCGCCCGGAGGCAACGGAAGCCCTGGGCCCCGCCCTGATTTATGTGCATGGCGGCGGCTGGGTAATCGGGGATTTGGAGTTCCACGGCAAGATTTGCCGGGCAATCGCGGCGCAAACCCCATGCCGCGTTGTTGCCATAGGCTACCGGCTTGCACCCGAACACCCCTTCCCCGCGGGACTCGACGACGTGCTCGCCGCGCTAGCCTGGATCGCCGGGAACGCGGCAGCCATCGGCATCGAAGCCGGCCGCCTCGCCATTGGCGGCGACAGCGCCGGCGGCAGCATGAGCGCCGCGGCTTGCCTCGATGCCCGGAGCAGGGGCCTCTGCTTGCGCGCGCAGGTGCTCATCTACCCCAGCACCGACAGCACGCCGGAAGTGCGCCTCTGGCCGTCTCGCGTTCAATATGCCCAGATGCCTCCGCTCGATACCGGAACCTTACGCTGGTTCTCCTCGAAATACCTGCCGCACGGATTGGAAATCGACAGGCGCGACTGGCGCCTATCCCCGCTTTATGCGGAAAGCCTCGCCGGATTGCCTCCCGCTCTCGTCCTGACCGCTGAATGCGATCCGCTCCGCGATGAGGGCCAAGCCTACGCGGACCGGCTCGCCGCTTCTGGCGTGCCTGTCGCGCGGCGGGGTTTTCCCGGCCAGATTCATGGGTTTATCGAGTTTGGCGGGGTCATGGCCGCGGCCAATGAGGCCATCCGCGAAATCGCAGCCTTTCTTCGCACGCATCTATAGTTTTTCTGCATTTTCGCGATGCGGTGCAGCGCGGGTATGCCCAAAGCGAGGTTTTGGGGTATAAGAGCGGCACTAGAGTGCGTCCGGAAAAGTGCGAAGCGGTTTTCCGATAAGACGCATGGCAAAACAACAACTTAGAGCCTATCCGCTTTTGATTCCATCAAAAGCGGATAGGCTCTAAACCGCAATAGCGAGGAGCTGACATGCTGCCAGCCGACACTCCCTTCACGATCACCGTTTGCGGGCTGGAAGAGCTTGCCGGGCACGCCGATCGCGAGGTCAGCCACGTTCTCTCGATCCTCGATCCGGAGCAGCCCGAACCGGAGGCTTTTGGCGGCTATGGCGAGCACGCCCGGCTTGAGCTGAAATTCCACGATATCATTGAGGAAACCCCCGGCTTCTTTGCGCCGCAGCCTGAGCACGTCGCTAAGATGCTGGAATTCGGCGAGGATTCTTTCGCGCGATCCCGAGAACGTGCGCCACCTGCTTGTGCATTGCCACGCGGGCATCTCGCGTTCGACCGCGGCGATGACGCTCCTGCTCGCGCAGGCGCAGCCAAAGCTCCGCGCGGACGAGGTTCTTGCGCAGGTCGTACATATCCGCGAGAAGGCTTGGCCGAACTTGCGGATCCTTACGTTCGGCGAGGAGCAGCTTGGCCGGCAAGGAGAGTTCACCGCGGCGGCCGGAGCCGTTTACAGGGCACAACTGGAGCGCCTGCCCGAAATCAAGAGCTTCTTTCTCGACGGCGGCCGGGCGCGTGAGATCGAAGTTGCGGAAGGCAAGCGGTGAGTGCAAATCGTCACGCAGGGTGAAGCTTTGCCTTGCAAAAGCCCCGAAAGCCCGCTTAGAAGAAGCCTTGGGCTCGCGCGGGTGCGCGGCCGCTACCTAAAAAAGTTCGATTAACAGTTTATGGTCACGCTCAGAGGCAGCCCATGGCGACACCGTTCCCCCACGCTCAACCTTCCAATCTTTCGCCCATCGCAGCCGGCCGCAGCGTTCACTCTACCGGCGACTCCAATATCAGCAACGACCTTACCATTATCGGCGACGTCTCTTCGAAAGGAAGTGTCACGCTCGACGGGACCATCGAGGGCAATATCTATTGCACTTCGCTCGTGGTGACGGCGAACGGCCGCATCAATGGCGGCATCGTCGCCAATCAGGAAGTCACCGTTCAGGGCCAGGTCAAGGGCACCATCCGCGGTCGCCGGGTAATGCTGCAATCCTCTGCCAAGGTTGAGGGCGACATTTTCCATCAGGGCATCGGCATCGAGATGGGCACCCGTTACGACGGAACGCTGCGCTGGACCGAAGACGAGCACGCCTTCAACGAGCCTCTCAGCCCGTCGAACAAGAACAGCGGCGACGGCCGTATGTAGGGGCATACTCCTGCGCTCTTCACCGGCCTGGTGATTTTGGGAAGCCCGGCGCATTGGCGGCCGGGCCATGGTTTGTTATACTGGCGGCCAAAAGTTTTGACCGCTGTAGCGTCATTCCCGCGAAGGCGGGAATCCATGTGTAAACAATGCACTAGTACGCCCCGCGGGAAGTCCTGCCCCTTATGCGGCTGGCTCAGAGAGGACTTCCTGCGGATCAGGCGTACTAGCAGACTATTGAATCTAGTACAGCTGATCGGCCGGAAGTTCGCTTGCGAGCGAGCGGCATGCGGGTGCGAACGCGCCGCCTGTACTAGCCTGCGGAAAGCTGGGTCCCCGCCTTCGCGGGGACGACGCCGGAGCGGTCAGCAACTACGCCCGGCGGTATTATATCGCCAACGTATGGAGCGCCTCGAAAGAAAGCTTCTGGCATGCGAACCCTGACCCCCGAAGCCACGGCCCTGCTTTTCATCGACTTTCAGACCAAGCTCATGCGGGTCATCGAGGACGCGGATGCCGTTATCGCCAACGCCAAACGCCTTCTCGACGCAGCGGCGCTTTTCGGCGTACCTGTCCTCTTCACCGAGCAGAATGCGAAGGGCCTCGGCCCCACGATAGAAGCGCTGGCGCCGCCCGCCGGTGTGGCGATCCCCAAGATGAGCTTCGACGCCTGCGGCTGCGAAGGCCTGATACCGCGGCTTGAGGGCAAGCCCGATATCCTTGTGGCGGGCTGCGAGGCGCATGTCTGCGTGCTGCAAACGGTTTTGAGCCTTATCGATACCGGCCGGCGCGTTTTCGCCGCCCGCGATGCGATAGGCTCGAGGCGGTCCGAAAGCAAGGAAACCGCGATCCGCCGCATGGAGCGGCACGGCGCCGAGATCGTGACTACCGAGATGGCGATTTTCGAGTGGCTGGGCAGCGCTGAGCATCCACGCTTCCGCGAAGCCGCCGCGCTCGTGAAATGAGCGATGCCTAAAGTGCCAAGTGGACGCCGCGCGCCGTTTCGCTTAGAACACATGAAACAAAGAGGCGGTAGGCTTAGGTCATGGGCTTGATCAGCGATATTTTCACCTGGTGGAACGGCGCGACGCTGTCGACGCGGCTTTATACAAACCGGTACGGCAAATTGGCCGGCGAGGATGAGCAGGGCAACCGCTATTATGAGGACCCGCGCCGGCTGGGACCGGCCGGCAAACCGCGCCGCTGGGTTATCTACAAAGGCTACGCCGAAGCGAGCAAGGTGCCGCCAGACTGGTACGGCTGGCTTCATTACATCACCGACACGCCGCCGGACGAGGAAGCGTATCACGCGCGGCCCTGGCAGAAGCCGCACGTCGAGAATTACACCGGGACGCCCTTGGCCTACCACCCGCCCGGAAGCCTGCTAGGCGAAATGCGCCGGCCCAAGGCCGACGGCGATTACCAGCCCTGGAACACTGAATAAGCCGGATGTCAGCCGCACGTCAGAGCTGGAGTGCGGCGGGCTATGGCGAAAATGCCCGTTTCGTATCCGATCTCGGCGAAGAGATTCTGGCCTGGCTCGATCCGCGAGCTGGCGAGCGCATTCTCGATCTTGGCTGCGGCGACGGCGCACTCACGGCGAAGATCGCCGCTTCGGGCGCCTCTGTAACAGGCGTGGACACAAGCCCTGAGCTTCTCGCCGCCGCCCGCGGGCGCGGCCTCGACGCCGTAGAGATGGACGCGCAGGCGCTCTCCTTCGCCCGCGAATTCGACGCCGTATTTTCGAACGCCGCCTTACACTGGATGACTGCGCCCGAGGGGGTGCTCGCGGGCGTCAGCCGCGCGCTCAAACCCGGCGGCCGCTTCGTTGCCGAATTCGGCGGGCACGGCAATGTCGCCGCCATCGTCACGGCCATGCGCTCGGCCGCGCTAGCGTTTGGCGGCGATCCCCGCCTGGCGCACCCATGGTTCTTTCCCACCCCTGCCGAATATGAGGCGCTGCTCCAACGCGCCGGGTTCGTCTGCAAGCGCTTGGAGCTGAAGCCGCGGCCCACGCGTCTGCCCACCGGCATCGCGGGCTGGCTCAAGACCTTCCGCGAGCCGTTTTTTGCGCAGTTTGAGCGCGAAGAGACGCGGCAAGCGGCGCTCAGCCACGTAATCGAACTCCTGCGGCCCAGCCTTTGCGACAGCGCAGGGAATTGGACGGCGGATTACGTGCGCCTACGGGTGGCAGCGGCGCTGGTTGTGTAATACCCGCCGCCAAAAATTTTGACCTGTTGTTAGTCATGTTCCATAGCATCGGCTGCCAATCCGGCGATTTCTGGCGTCCAAGCGCAGCGCCATGCGTTTACCTTTTGGCGCAGGCGCCGCTCGCCGGAAGCTCCCCCGGCCCGCGCTGACCAAACCCGCCTCCAGCCACCCGGCAACCGCCTCCGCCCCGCTCGGGGTCCCGCAAATACTGCCATGGCAAGCCTCCTGACCGCGCCCATGATGCAATGGTGGACCATAGCTCCTTACGATTGCGCTAACGCCGCGCAGGGCACTGCAGCAAACTCCGTTGTCATGGCCCGGCTTGACCCTCGGGTCCTTGCCCGAGGGCAAGCCGGGCCAGGAAAACTCAATGCGTTCAATGTGTTACTGGATGGCCGGGTCAAGCCGGGCCATGACAGTGGATGGGGCGGCGTGGGAATGGCGTTGCGGAAGCGCGGCAGGCGCATGGAGGAAGACTCGAAGGGGCTGAGCCCCGCTGAACCCAGGCAAACCCACGTAAAAGGCGGCCTTCTATTTGCGCTATCCGGCTCGCGCAGTCCCTTCAAGCCGGCGGCGCCGGTATACCCCTGCAGATAATCTTCCTTTCTTACTGCGATTGGCGCATTTTTTAAATACCCGAAAACCTATGTCTTCTGCTCGTTACATCGCTGCGGGCTTGACTTTCTTCCACCTCCCGGGGCGCTGCTAAGTCAAAGCCGTTCCGGCAGCTAATAGGCGCAGTACGGAATAATAACTCATTGAAATAGCGTAATTAACTTTTGCTTGCCGTTAACCATTTCTGCAACCGTAGGTTTGGATTTGTGGTTAACACGCGCAAGAATCTAATATTAACGGGTATTTTGGAGTCGTGAAAATCGGCCTAAAGTGGCAAAAGATTCGCAGAAACACGGCGGCGGAAAAGATGCGCCCCGCCCATTTACCACAAAAAAAGTAACCATGGTACGGTGCTACGAAATTGCTAGCGATCGAGGTCTAGCGCTTGGTACCCACTTTGTGGCTACCCACAAGGGGGAGTTAGGCCGGTTGCGGCCATTCGAGCCCTTGGCCGGACTGTCTCTTGTTAGGAGACAAGCAGGATTGGCGCGTTGGCGACCTGACAACCTCCCGCCGCCTTAAGACTTGTCGCATTTGTAGTGTTCCTCTGCCTGAGGAAAAAGGGGCAGATACCCAATGCTTAGGTTCAAGCGGTAACTCGGTGCCGCTTTGTTAGCCATTTAGGTCCGCTTGTCCGTGCGAACGCCACTTCAAAGCTTTACTCAAGAGTTTTATTCCAGCGCTCCGCTTTGCCAGGCGCTTTCGTGCATCTTGGGAAACGGTCACGTCAACATGCTTGAAGAAAGGGAAGTTCGAGGCCTCCGTACCGAATCGAACTTTGAGAGCGGTGATCCAACCCTCTTGGTCTACGGCGGTGTGGCGAGGGAAAAGCTCATCCAGGAACATCCGCGTCATTGCGCGCAGAACGACTTTGGAATCAGTTGAATGAAATTCATGAATGGCGATATCTATTGAGGTTCCTTTGTTTTCTGCAATAAATTGCAATGCACGCTCCACAGCAACCACAAATCGAACGACTTCTTCTCTATTGCTTTGCAAAAAATCCCGTCGTACGAATAGCCCAGTGAACAAGTAATTCTGAAACAACTTTGCTGCCGAGAATACTTCGCGCGCCCCAGTTAATTCTGCCCTGCTAGCACTTGGTTCGGACATAAAAACGACGCCAGTATTGTCGCTGTCTAGAAATGTGTGCTCGGTACCAACGGATATTTCGTTAATACGCTCGAGAATCTCGCCTGCATTCCCAGTAAATCTGCTCTTTATAAAGTTGTGAACAATTTTGTTGCTTGTGGTATGTCGATCCCACACATATAAGTTTGCCTCGCAACGGTTCAACTCAGCCATGCTAAAAGTCTGATCGCGCGTTACCCCCCCACATCGCAGGTCGTGCTACGATGGAGGCTACAATCACTCCCTCTCCCGCGTTCTCATCGAGCATAGCGATCGGATCGGCAACCCCGATGTGGCAGTCCTGCGAGAAAACACGATGCCACGCCTCTCTGTCACCATGCGAATCGATAAACTTAATCTTAAGCCCCTCCTGTTCAAAAAAGCCAAGTGCTTCAGCCACATATATCGGCATGTAGGGCAGAATTTTTGCGAACTGAGCAACCCGAATGCGCGAATATCGAAAAACTTCTATGGCGGAGATTAGGAAAGTTATGGTCGCGGCCACTGCAACGTATATCAACAAGCCACGAATGCCCGTGCTTTCTAGATCGTTTTGAAAAACCTTGAAGAAATACAAAACGGTAAAGACCACCGACATAGCCCCGAATACGCGGGGAAAATTGTGAACGACCCGCCCTACCAGCTTTCTCAGCTTTGCACTAGAGATCTGCATCGAACAAGGGTCCCATTTCACCACTTAATAAACGGTATGAAGTGTATTTTATTAGCTACAGCAAATGTCAAGTGGCAGCTTCGATTAGACCGCGTACGTCAGCAAGGCCGAGAGTTTATAAGGGGCTTTAAATTCAAAATTGAATGGGTGCCCTTTGGGAGCATGTCGAAGGCAATTCCGCTCTCGGAGGTATACCTGCCGCAGGGAATTTCAGAACGAATCTCCGCTAGCGACCCGGAACGGCAAAACCGCGCTAGCGCGGCGGGCCGCACCTTCCGGCCTCCGCCAGCGGCCGACGCCTGGTGCGGGACACCGCACAGGCAGCCTTCAATCTTGCCTGCAATTCATATACTATACCCGGATCGGATTAGGAGCGGCCCATGGCAGCGTGGCAAATTCAGGATGCGAAGGCGCGGCTTGGCGAAGTGATCGAGCGTGCGCGCCGCGAAGGGCCGCAGACCATCGCGGGCGAGGGCAGCGAGCGCGCCGTTGTGCTGTCGATCGAGGATTACCGCGCGCTTACCGCCGGGAAGCCCGATTTCAAAGCCTGGCTGCTCGGCGAACCGAAGGTGGATGAGTTTGAGATCCCGCGCGATCCGGACCTTGGCCGCAGCGTCGAGCTATAGGCGATGGCGGGCTATCTGCTCGATACGAATGTGATTTCCGAAACGCGGCGGGTCAAGGCGAACCCCAAGGTCACGGCGTTTATAACATCTGCGTCCGCGAATGAGCTATTTGTGAGCGCGCTGACGGTTGGCGAACTTTGGAAAGGCGTGGCGTTGAAGCGGCGCACGGATAAACCGGCCGGGGACCAGCTCGCCGGATGGGTTCAGGGCATCGAAACGCTGTTCGCCAATCAGGTGCTTCCAATGGATGCGGCGGTTGCCCGCATTTGGGGCGAGTTATGCGCTGCCCAGAGCCTTCCCGTCATCGACGCCGCCATCGCGGCAACCGCGCTCGCCCACGGTTTGACACTCGTGACGAGAAACACCAAGGATTTCGCTCTGACCCGCGTGCCTATCCTCAACCCTTGGCAGATATAGCGAACTGTTGCCGCGATGGCCGCACGCGAGCGGCGGCGGTCTGTCTCTCTCAATTACTGCTTCGGTATTCGGAAGCCGCCGTCACCCATTTGCGCAAAAAAACGGGCAGCGGAGTCCGGAATTGACCCAACCGCGACATGAGGTACCAGGTACCAAGAGTTGCGCTGCGCACGGGACGACGGCTGCGGAAGCATTCAACTGGATTTCGTAGGAAGCCTTCGGCTTACTCCAAAGCGAGTTGCGCAGGCTCGCGGTCCCAGAATAGGACCTCCCAGCCGTGGCCGCTGTGCCGGAGTGCGCAAGCATGTCCGGTCGCGACTTTCAGCGCGCCGCGTGCCGCCATGTCCTCGAATGCGCCCGGCACGAGCTTCAAGAAGAACTTCATTATGCCGTTGCTGGTGACGAGCAGGGCCGCGCCGCTCTCGCCAAGTGCTGCGGCGCATTCCGCGGCAAGTTCCGCCACATTCGCGGCGACGGTCTCAGCCGGAGGCGTCCATCCTGGCGAGCGCGGCCACTGGCCAGTCTTATTCCACGCATCCAGTTCATCGCCGCCGCCCATGGCCTGAATCTCTTCGGAGGATTTAGCCTCCCACAGCCCGTAATCGATTTCCCGCAGGCGCTCGTCGATAATTGGGAGGGCTTGCGGAGCTGGATCGAGTTCCCCCTCACCCCAGCCCTCTCCCCGAGGGGAGAGGGGGGCCTTTCCCCAAGCTGGAGGATGGTGCGGAGGTCCCTTCTCCCCTTGGGGAGAAGGACAGGATGAGGGGGTCTTCAGCGCCTCGCACAGGATGGCGGCATGTTCGCGGGTGCGCAGCAGCGGCCCGGAAACGACGCGCTTGATTTGCGGAGCGAACGGCGCCAGCGCCTGGCCCAGCGCCTGCGCCTGCTCGCGGCCCTTCGATGTAAGCGGCAGATCGGTGCGGGCGCCAACCCAGACAACCTTATCGCCTTTGTTGAACGTATTGCCGTGGCGGGCGAGCAAGAGCAGCATCACGCCGCCCCGCCGCTTGGGGCTCGCGGAAGCAGTTCACCTTCGCGCTCGACGATCCGCTCGGCGATGGCGACATCCTCCGGCGCGTCGATGGACCAATGCGTGCGGCCCCGGTAATCGACAATGGCGAGGCGGATGGCCATGCCGTGCTCAAGCGCACGAAGCTGCTCCAGCCCCTCGGCCTGTTCGAGCGGCGTTGGCGCAAGGTCCACATAGCGCGCCAGCGCGGCCTTCCTGTACCCGTAAAGGCCGATATGGCGGTAAATCCCGGCATGGCCGGCCTTTCCGCAAATGCGGAATGACGGCCTTTGAGAAGTAGAGTGCGTCCCGGTTCCGGTCGAAGACAACCGTCGTGCCGCTCGCAGGCGTCACCTGCTTCTGCGCCAGGAACTCCTCAAGGGCCTGCCCATCGAGCCGCACGGCTGGGGTGACGATATCGGGTGCCAGATCGAGGATCATCTCGTCGATCATCGCCTCCAGCACCCAGGGCGGCGTCAGGAGCGCATCGCCTTGGAGATTGAGAACGATGTCTTCGAGGATGCCGGCGCGCTGCACGGCGTCGTGCACGCGCTCGGTGCCATTGGAGCAATCGGGCGAGGTCATGATGGCTTCGGCATCGAAGGCGCCGGCGGCGGCAAGGATGCGCTCGTCGTCGGTCGCGATAACGACGCGGGTTGCCTGGGGCACGCTTTTTGCGATGCGCCAGACGCGCTCCAGCATTGGCACACCGGCGACGGGGTGAAGCGGCTTTCCGGGGAAGCGCGACGAGGCGTAGCGCGCCGGGATGACGATGGCTGCGGACATGGGCGTGCTCACTATTCCGCGCGGAAGGACCGCGACCTGCCGGCGATCATGCGAAGTGCTAGCGGCTCTGGCAAGAGTTTCATGAGCGCGACGACTAGCTTGTAGCGCCGGCCTGTAACCACGATGGAGCGGCCGCGCATGACGCCGTCATAGCCGGCTTCGGCCACCTCCTCCGCCGTGGACCACCACCCCTTGCCGAATTTCGAGACCCGTTGCTTGACGCCCGCCACATCGTGAAATTCCGTGTGCGTGAAACCGGGGCACAGCGCGGTGGTGAGCACATTGCGTCTCCGGTTTTCGAGCAGAAGCGACTCCGAGAACTTGATCATGAACGCCTTGGCCGCGGCATAGAGCGTGTGGCCGGGCGTGCCGGGAATGAGTTCCGCGACCGAGGCGACGTTCACGATGCGGCCGAAGCGGCGTTCGATCATGCCGGGCAGGAGCGCATGGGCAAGCTCGCAGGGCGCGGCGACGAGCACCTGGAGAAAGTCTTTCTGATCCTTCCAAGCGGTCCGGGCGTAGTAGCCAGGCACGCCATAGCCCGCGTTATTCACAAGGCCGTCTATGGTGAGGCCGCGCGTGCCGATTTCGGCGACCAGGCGCTGCACCCCTTCAGGATCGGCAAGATCCGCCCCGATTGGCGTGGCGGCGATCTTGTATTTGGCCGCCAGCCCGGACGCGAGGGCTTCGAGGCGTTCGATGCGCCTCGCGGTCAAGACAACATTCCAGCCCTTCGCGGCGAAGACTTCGGCGAAGGCTTTGCCGATCCCCGCCGACGCTCCGGTTATGAGGGCCGTGCGGCCGCTTACGGTTTCTGTAGTCATGTCAATAGCATCTGTAACGCAGGTTTTTGTCCGTCGTCAGCGAAAGCTCGAAACCTGCGGCCTCGGCCGCCGCTATGAGTTCGCCGTTTGTAAGCCGGTCCCATCCGCGCTCGATGGTTTCAACGACAGCATGCCCCTTCAGGGCATACCGAAGCGGAGCGGGAGTGCCGTTATCGAACAGAATGAGCATCGGCCTGGCGGGCGGGCGGCGGAGCGGAGGGCGCGTCAAGGCTCCGCGCCGCAAATTCGATCACCGCTATAATTTGTTCACGGGACAAATGGAACCAGTCCATAATCTCGCCAATCGAGGCCCCCGCTTCCAGATTGTCAAAGACAACGGAAACCGGCGTCCGCGTGTCCCGAAATACCCACGCGCCGCTCCGCTTGCCGGGAATGCTCTCCACGGTAGGGCATTGCGACCAATCGAGAGCTGCCATGCTGCTATTCTCCTTTAAAAACATTTTACCATGGTCCGGCGATTTCTTGAAGCGCCGGGCGGATGGCTGCGCGGAAGGGAGCCTGGCCCATGCAGCCCGCAACGCTAATTCCTCACTTCCAGCAGCCGGCGCGCGATCACCTGCGCCTGAATTTCAGCGGCGCCTTCGAAGATGCTCAGGATGCGGGCGTCGCACAGCACCCGGCTGATCGGGTATTCGAGCGCGAAGCCGTTTCCGCCGTGAATTTGCAGCGCACTATCCGCCGCCGCCCACGCCACGCGCGCGGCGAGCAGCTTGGCCATACCGGCTTCGAGGTCGCAGCGCCGGCCGCCATCCTTTTCGCGCGCGGCGAAATAGGTGAGCTGGCGGGCGATCATGGTCTCGGCCGCCATCATGGCGATCTTGTCCGAGACGCGGGGGAAATTCACGATCGGCTTGCCGAATTGCTGGCGCTCGCTGGCGTAACGCAGGCCTAAGTCCATCGCCGATTGCGCGACGCCCACGGCGCGGGCTGCGGTTTGTACGCGCGCGGACTCGAAGGTCTGCATGAGCTGCTTGAAGCCCTGTCCCTCTTCGCCGCCCAGTAGCGCGGACGCCGGCACTTCAAAGCCGTCGAAGGAGATTTCATACTCCTTCATGCCGCGATAGCCGAGCACCTCGATTTCGCCTCCGCTCATGCCGTGCGCTGGGAATGGGTCTTCGTCCGTGCCGCGCGGTTTCTCGGCCAGGAACATCGAGAGGCCGCGATAGCCGGGTTCGGCCGGGTCCGTGCGCGCGAGCACGGTCATGAGGTCCGCGCGGACAGGATGCGTGATCCAGGTCTTCTGCCCGGTGATCTTATAAACGCCCCCTTCGCGAACCGCTCGCGTCTTGAGCGAGGCCAGGTCGGAGCCGGTATTCGGCTCGGTGAAGACCGCTGTTGGCAGTACTTCGCCGCTAGCGAGCTTCGGCAGCCAGCGCTCCTTTTGCTCCTGCGTGCCGCCGCCAAGGATCAGCTCCGCGGCGATCTCCGAGCGGGTGCCAAGCGAGCCCACGCCGATATAGCCGCGGCTCAGCTCCTCGGACACCACGCACATAGCTTCCTTGCCGAGCCCCAGGCCGCCGAATTCCTCTGGGATCGTCAGGCCGAAAACGCCAAGCTCGTTCATCTTGTGGATGACATCGAGCGGGACGTAAGCGTTCAGCAAATGCCACTGATGGGCATAGGGCTTGACTTCCGCTTCGACGAAGCGGCGCATCTCGCCGCGCATGGCTTCGAGCGTCTCGTCGACGCCGCTTTCGCCGAAATGCCCCGACCCTTCGGCCTGCCGGATCAGCTCCACCAGCCGCCCGCGCGCCGCTGGCGAATTTGCCTTGATGAGCGCCACGATGCCGGCGCTCGCGAAGGCGTGGCTGTCCCCGGATGTCAGATCGAGGTCGCGAAGCCGCACCATCTCGGATTGGCTCATCGGGATGCCGCCGAGGATCTGCGCCGCATATTCGCCAACGCCGATCTGCGTCAGCAGCGCTTCCATCTCGCCAAAGCGGCCGTCCGCGGTCAGGCGCTCCGCATAGGCCGCCATTTGCTTGATGGCTTCGGCGTAAGTGGCAAGCCAGGCCAGGCCGTGGCAAGCATGCTGCTCGCGCTCGATCCAATCGGCGTTGAGCGCGCCGTTTTCCGTGACCCTCGCGCGGACGGTTGCCGAGGCACGCTCCAAAAGGTGCGCCGCATTGCTGGCGGCTTCCTGGCAAAGCGGCAGCAGATTGGGCACCACAACGGATCCGGCAGCAACGCTCATTCCAATTCCCTTCTTGGTTGGCTATTCCGCAAACTGCGCGCTTTCAAGCACTTGATTACCCGAGTGTTTCCGCTGGTATGGATTCCGGGGAGCAATTTCGCCGCAGCGTCGCCGTCTCCGCGAAGGCGGAGACCCATGTAAGCCATAGCGGCTACGCCAGAAATGGATTCCCGCCTTCGCGGGAATGACGCCGCGGAAGCATTGGGGTAATCAAGTTCAAGCACGCTGAATCTGCGGAAGATCGACATCGAGCTCTGTATTCATTTTCGCTAGCGCCTCATCGACGATCCAAAGGTGCGAGCGGTGCCTCAGGTTAAGCAGGCGCCTCACGCTATTTTCGGGCATATGAAGCTCGCTCGCCAGTTTGACATTGGACCAGCCCTTCAGGCGCATTGTTTCATAAACCGCCAGCTTTGCCGTCACGAGCGACGGTAAAACGGCCCGGTCCGCACCGGCGTGGCCGGCGCCTTCCCGAGGCAATGGCCGCCGCTCTTTCATATATCCTTCAAGCGCCGTGACAACGCCATCGACGGCGTTTGCGCGGGCCTGCTCTTCCGTCTCGCCCTCGGTAAGCGCCTCGGGAATTCCAGGAAACCGCACCAGCCACCAGCCGTTTTCCTGCTTCTCCAATATGTAACGATATCCGAATGCCATAGCTGTCAGACCTCCAGCTCGTCTCGCGTTAGACCAAGCTGCCGGGCATCGCCTTCAGAAGCCCCGGGCCGATTTCCTTTCTTCTGTCCTTCAATGTGGTGAACCGGCTGCCGTAATAAAGGCGCCCATGGCTGCCTTTGCCGTGAGCGCCCTCGAAACGAACGGGAACCCCGCGCTTTCGGGCAGGCTTACGAATTCGCTTCTCAAACTCGTTCCCGTTCATCAAATAAATCGCACATATCTGTGCGAGGATCGATATGCCATCATTTAGTCTTTCCGGCCGAAGGCCAGATCGAGCCAAAGCCTGAAGAGCGTTTTCGGTTCCTTGCGCTTGGTTCCGGCAGGATCGGCGGCTTCAATTTCTTGCTCTACAACCGCCGGCTCCACAGCGATTTCTACTACCTCTACGACGGTTGTTTCTTCGATGACGAAAACTTCGCCTTGAGCGGCCGGTGATCCCAGATCAGGCGCAGTCTCCGCAGCGATAGGCTCGGGAGCGGCCTCTGCGGCAATTGCGGCTGGCTCCACGGACTCCAAAGGTTGTCTGACGTCTTCGGAGCTGCGACTTTCTAACCTCCGTTCGCCAGGGGCCTCTTCCGCTTCCGCCTGAGGCGGAGCCGCAGGATGCGCCGGGGCAGGCTCAGCAGCGGGCTCTTCCGCCGTTTCCGCAAATAGCGAATGGTAGGGGCACTTGGCGGCGTCGCCCCCGCCGGTATCCTCGTGCACATGATCCGCTGGCATCGAGGCGGCTGCCAACTCGGCCATGACAGCCGCCGGCGGCGCCGCTACGGGCGCGAGTTCGGGCATGGCGCAGGGCTCGGAGCTGCGCTTTTCGAGCACTTCGGGTTCCGGTGCCGTTTCGGCTTGGCGGTGCTGGGGGGCCGCATGATGCGCTGCGGCAATGCCCAGGCTCGCGGCCACTTCCTCGACGCGCGCTTTCGAAGCCGCGGCAAGATCGGCGAAGGTTGGTTCCGCTGCCGAAGGGGTGTGTACAGGCACACTGGCCGGCGCAGCTTCAGGCGCTTTCGCCGGCGCTGCAGCCGTCAAATAGGACGTCAGCCGGTCGAGCTTGACGACAATCGCGTAATATTGGTTGCCGGTGGTGTGAGTTTCGGCAAGCCTGCGCACTTCGTCAAGCATGGTAGCGAAGCCGTAGGCTGCATCTTTCCCTGGCGGGACGCTGCCCTCGTTCCCGCCCAGCGTCTCAATCAAGCCATCGATTTCCTTGCCCACCTCATGATAGGCGCTGCCCGGAAACCGGTCTTCGGCGGCCCTGCGCAAACCCAAAACTGCTTGCATCAAGTCCACCGGCGTTTCCGGCTTGGAGGAAGGTGCTGGAGCGGCAGCGGCTGCAGCCGGCGCAGCAAACGCCGGTTTTTCGCTCGCGGGTGCTGGCTTCGCCGGCGCCTCAGCGGCAGGCGTCAGGAAGGACGCGATCCCGTCGATGTCCCTCGCGATAACGTTATATTGACTGCCGGAAGTGTTGGCCTTCGCCAGCCTGCGCACTTCGTCAAGCATGGTGGCGAAGCCGTAGGCAGCATCCTGGCCTGCCGGGACGGTGCCATCGCCCCCGCCCAGGTGCTCAATCAAGGCGGTGATTTCGTTCGCTACCTGATAGTAATCGTTGCCGGTAAACTGCGCTTCGGCGGCCTTACGCAAACCGTAGACCGCTTGTAACAAGTCCTCCGATGTTCCCGTCATGCGTGCCTTCCGTTCTTTTTGTGTCCCGCGTGTCTAAGAACGAAATCGCCCGCTCAGCCAAACCGCGCTTTCGAGGCTTCGATAGCGTCCTCGAAAGTGCGCAGGCCCGTATGGGGCGCACTTGTTGGGCGCACTACGAGAACTGCCATATTTCCGGGGCGATGCTCATTCTTCCACATGCGCATATGCGCTTTCGGGATATCGGTCCAGGGGAAAACTTCGCTCATACATGGGTCGATGCGCCGCTCAACCATAAGGCGGTTGGCTTGGCTGGCTTGCAGCAAATTTGCGAAATGCGAGCCCTGAACGCGCTTCTGGTGCATCCAGAGATAACGGGCATCCATGGTGAGGTTATAGCCCGTGGTGCCGGCGCAGATTACGACCATGCCCCCGCGCTTGACCACGAAGACCGAGACCGGGAACGTCAACTCGCCCGGATGCTCGAATACAAAGTCCACATTGTTGCCTTTGCCGGTGTGTTCCCAGATGGCCGCGCCAAATTTGCGGACCTCCTTGAACCACTCGGCATATTCGGGGGTGCCGACCTTCGGCATTTGCCCCCAGCATTTGAAGTTCTTGCGGTTGACGACGCCCTTGGCGCCAAGCTGCATGACGAAGTCGCGCTTGTCCTCGTCCGAGACGACGCCGATGGCGTTGGCGCCCGCGGTCGCGCAAAGCTGCACCGCAAAAGAGCCGAGGCCGCCGGAAGCGCCCCAGATGAGCACGTTATGGCCGGGCCGCAGTACGTGCGGGCGATGGCCGAACAGCATGCGATAGGCCGTCGCCATAGTGAGCGTGTAACAGGCGCTCTCCTCCCAGGTCAGGTGCCGCGGACGCGGCATGAGCTGGCGGTCCTGCACGCGGGAGAACTGTGCGAAGGAGCCGTCTGGCGTCTCGTAGCCCCAAATGCGCTGGGACGGCGAAAACATCGGGTCGCCGCCATTGCATTCCTCGTCGTCGCCGTCGTCCTGGTTGCAGTGCACCACGACCTCGTCGCCAACTTTCCAGCGCTTCACCTTGGAGCCAACGGCCCAGACAATGCCAGCGGCGTCCGACCCCGCTATGTGATAGGGGTTCTTGTGTACGTCTAGCGTCGAGACAGGCGTGCCCAGAGCTGCCCAGACGCCATTGTAATTCACGCCGGCGGCCATGGTGAGGAGCAGCACATCGTGGCTGTCGAGCGTCCATGTAGGCACGACTTCCATTTGCATCGCCTGGTCGGGCGGGCCGTGCCGCTCTTTGCGGATGACCCAGGCATACATTTTCCCGGGCACGTGGCCGAGCGGCGGGATCTCGCCAACCTCGTAAAGATCCTTGAGTTCACCCGAGCCAGAGCCCGCCCCCGGCTGCTTAAAAGCGATGACTTCACTCATGGACTGACTCGCTCCTTGGCACGCATTGCAATATTCGAGTTTGTGTGCGGTGCAGCATGACGCCTTTTCGCTCGCGGTGCAACATAGCCGAAAGTCCGCCGGGGCCGGGGAAGAGCGGCTGCACGGGGTGCACACCGTTGTTCGTCCCGCGCCCGAGCGCCCCACGATAAACGGCGAAGGGGCGGAGCGGTGGGCGGTGTCAAGGAGTTTTCCGCGTCTTTTGCACTCGCTGCGCACAACCCTGGCTTGCCCTTGACAGCACCAGTTCGCGCCAATACATATTAGTTGCATTCCGCGAATGCATCAATCCCTAGTGGCCCCCCGCGCTGCTAGGGGTTTTTTGCTGCGTCCGGCCCGCCCTATCGACAGTGCCGTTTGTAAGGCAGCGCCTCGCTCATGGCCTCCTGCTCGCGCGCAACCGCCCTCCTCTCAGCCTGCAGATAATTCGCGACCGCCGAAGCAAGGCCCGGATCTGCCAAATAGTGAAGGCTGTAGGTCGTCTCGGGCGCATAGCCGCGCGCAAGCTTGTGCTCGCCCTGCGCTCCGGCCTCGACATGCGCGATCTTGTTGGCGATGGCGTATTCGATGGCCTGGTAATAGCACGCCTCGAAATGCAGGGAGCTGTGCGTTTCGAGACAGCCCCAATAGCGGCCGTATAGGGTTTCGCTGCCGATGAAGTTAAGCGCGCCGGCCACGTAAGCGCCCTCGCGCTTGCCCATGACCAAGAGAATGCGATCCGCCATGCGCTCGCCGATAAGCCGGAAAAACGTGCGGTTCAAATAGGGCGTACCCCATTTCCGGCTGCCGGTATCCATGTAGAAGGCGAAGAAGGCATCCCAGTGCGCCGGCCCGATATCGGAGCCCGTCAGCCATTCGATGGCCACGCCCGAGCCCCGCGCCTGCTCGCGCTCCTTGCGAACCGTCTTTCGTTTGCGCGAGGAAAGCGCGGCCAGGAAACCGTCGAAATTCTCATAGCCGCGATTGTGCCAATGATATTGGGTGTCGGTGCGCTGCAGGAGGCCCGTTTGCCCGAGCGCCTCCCACTCCTCCTTCAAGGCGAACGTCACATGCCAAGAGGAAGCGCGGTGCTGTTTCGCGGTTTCGATGGCCGCCGCGGCAAGGTGCGCGCGTGCTTCGCTTTCGGGGAAGCCGGGCCGGACAAGAAAGCGGGGGCCAGTCACGGGCGTAAAGGGAACCGCCGTTTGAAGCTTGGGATAATAGCGCCCGCCGGCCCGCTCATAAGCCTGAGCCCAGGCGTGGTCGAAGACATATTCGCCATAAGAATGCGATTTGAGGTAGCAGGGCAGGATCGCGGCGGCGGCGCCGTTTGCATCCTTCAGAGCGAGATGGCACGGAAGCCAGCCCGTTTTCGCCGAAGCCGACCCGCTTTCCTCGAGCGAGAGAAAGAACGCGTGTGCCAGAAACGGATTGTAGGGCCGGCCGGCCGGGTTCGCGCAAGCGTCCCAAACTTGGGGAGAGATATCGCGAACGCCCTTGAGTAGGCTGACGCTCAAACCTGCGCGATTATCGTCCAACACCCGGCTCCCGGCTCCCGGCTTACACCATCCGCGCTGATATAGTCTCAGTGCCCCGTTCGAGAAGAGTGGCACGCCACCGGACAGGACAAGCTATGGGGTGCGAACTTGCCTCCGGCTGTGCTAGGACAAAGAGACGTGAGTAGCAGTTGAAGATAGCATTTTGCATTGTATGGACGGAGACTTATCATCGTGCCGGAGGCACTTGTGACCAGGCTTTCCGCTTTTGGGTTGTTAGCGCTGGCGGTTATTTTCGCTGGCCTCAAGCCCGTTGGTGCGCAAGAAGAAGCCGCACCGGCAAAGATGTCCGTAATCGAACTCTTTACCAGCCAGGGCTGCTCCTCATGCCCCGCCGCCGACCGGCTGCTCCAGCGACTCTCGCAGCGTCCGGGCGTGATCGCGCTTAGCTTCCCTGTCGCCTACTGGGACTATCTCGGCTGGAAAGATACGCTTGCGCGCCCGGAAAATACCTGGCGCCAGCGGCGTTACGCAGCCATCGAGGGCGGCGAGGTATACACGCCCGAAGCTATTGTGAACGGCCTGAAGCACTGCGTTGGCAGCGATCTTGAGGCAATCGAAACTGCACTCAAGGCAACGGCTCCCCTCGTCCGCAACGAAGCCGTGCCGCTGAGCCTCCGGCAGGAAGACGGAAAGCTCATTATCGAGACGGGCGCTGCACGGGAGGGTGCACAGCACAAGACTGGGAAGGTTTGGGTCGCTGCGGTGCGGCGCTCAGCGGAGGTCGCGATCAAGGCCGGCGAGAATTCGGGCCGGAAGATAACTTACACCAACGTGGTGCTGGGCCTCACCGAGGCAGGTGAATGGGAAGGTGCGCCCGCAGCCTACGCAGTGCCGCTAAGCTCGATCCCAAAAGATCGGGATATGCTCGTTGCATTCCTGCAGACGGAGCCCCTTAGCCTCATCGTCGGGGCAGCACAATTCCAAGGATAAGCGGCGTTTCGCATGGCTTTTTGGCTGTTCAAGACGGAGCCGGAAACCTTCTCGTGGGAGGACCAGCTCAAGGCCGGGCCGAAGGGCGAGGAATGGAGCGGGGTGCGCAATTCCCTTGCCCAAAAACATATGCGGGCGATGAAGAAAGGCGACCTCGGCTTCTTTTATCATTCCGGCGATGAAAGGCGCATCGTGGGCGTGGTCCGCGTCGTGGCGGAAATCCACCCCGACTCGACCGATCCAACCGGCCGCTGGAATTGCGTGGACGTTGAAGCCGCTGGCCCATTCCCCGAACCCGTAGGGCTCGCCGCTATAAAAGCCGAGCCCCGCCTGGCGGACATGGTGCTGGTCAAGAATTCAAGGCTCTCCGTTCAGCCGGTCACCGGCGAAGAATGGGCTTCGGTCTGCCGCATGGGCGGCTTTCCGGCGCGGCCTTGAAGCTTTGCCCGCCGTCCCGTAACACCAAATCCGCTCCTGATTACGCAGTTGCGTCAGCCTGAATTTTTTCCTAGAACAAATCAAGAACATATTGATTTGCAGGGAGGTTTCCCATGGCACGCAACAAAGTTCAATTTCAGAAGGGCATGAGCGAGGCCCAATTCGACGATTTGTACGGAACCGAACCGCTTTGCCATGCCGCGCTGGTGCGGTGGCGCTGGCCCAAGGGTTTCGAGTGTCCGGACTGCGAGGGCCGGGCGTACTGCATCGTCGAACGTGGCACCCGGATTTTGTACCAATGCAATGCCTGCCGCAAACAGACATCCGTCAAGGCCGGTACGATTTTCGCGTGCAGCAAGCTACCGCTGCGCCTCTGGTTCAAGGCCATGTACCTGATGACCCAATCCAAGAAGGGCATTTCCAGCATCGAGCTTGGCCGGCGGCTTGGCGTCACGCAGACAACGGCCTGGATTCTCAAGCACAAACTCGCCCAAGTCATGATCGAGCGCAACGCGGCCAAGCGCTTGGAAGGCGAAGTGCAAATGGACGACGCCTATATCGGCGGCCTCCACCAGGGAACGTTCGGCCGCGGCGCGGCGGGGAAGACGCCTTTCGTGGCCGCTGTAGCGCTGACCGGCGATGGCAAGCCAGACCAAATCATCCTTCGCCGCGTTGCTGGGTTCAGCAAAATTGCGATCGCCAAACTCGCGGGCGCGGCGTTTGCACCCGGCGTTCACGCCGTCTCCGATGGGCTCCGCTGCTTTCCCGCCGTGACCGCGGCTGGCTGCACCCATACCCCAATCAAGACCGGCAGCGGAGTGAAGGCAGCCAAAAATCCGCGGTTCAAATGGGTCAACACTGTCCTTGGCAACATCAAGTCCGCCCTGGTGGGAACCTACAGAGCCATGCGGGACAAACATGTGCCGCGATACCTTGCCGAATTCGAGTACCGGTTCAACCGCAGGTACCGGCTCGAAACCATGATCGGCAGGCTCGCATACGTCTCCCTCAGGACCCCGCCTATGCCGTATAGGCTGCTTAAACTGGCTGACATTTATGCGTAATCAGGAATCCGCTTGATTGCTTCGGCAAAGACCCCCTCACTCTGTCTCTCTCCCCAAGGGGAGAGAGGACCCCTGAACGTCCGCTGCGGCTAGTTCTAGCGTCCCTTCTCCCCGAGGGGAGAAGGACAGGATGAGGGGGGACTTCGTGAAGCATTCAACCCTATTTCGTACAACACGCCTAACTCAGCTTTGCTCCTCGCATCCCCTCCGATCCCCGCATCGGTGGCGTCTACTGCCAGAAGGCGGTGAGCTTCTTCAGCCGCGAATCGCCAGCAGCCTTGCCGCCTTGGTCGGGGCTAAGCACCTCTTTGGGAATGAACTCGTTTGGCAAATGCGGGGCTGCCGCCTCCAGGAATGCAGTGAGGCCGCCATCTATATTATCCGGTTCGAACTGCAGCGGGCTGTTGCATGCTTGAATTGCCTTGCCAAGTTCGATCACAAAATGGCTGAAGGTAGCGGCGTGAGGCGTCTCGCGGCCAGGGCCGCTGCCGGTTTTCCATAGGGGCGGCATGCCTTTTCTTTGCCTTGGCCAGGTCTCCGTGGCGGCAGCCGATTCGATCCTGCCAGCTGCCCAGATCAGTTGAGCCACTTTTGGACCTGCCTGGCCGGAAGCTCCCGAGTTGACGAGATCCTCGATTTGGTTGCGCACAGACTCATGCGAATCCGCTTCGCTGAATTTCTCCAACCGCAAGGCATAAAGACCTAAAGCCGTCCGCGCCTGCGGGCTCAGCTTGTCGATAGCTTGCTTGAGCTTGCGGGCGTCTCTTGCGACCCGGCCGAGTTCATCGGCAACTGCATCCATTTCGGCGGACCGTACCGCTATCCGGTGCCATCGATGCGCCTGCGCGAAGAGCCCGGTTATCGAGTTGGCGAAGGTTGGCCTGTAATGTGCCGGTACTTTTGCCAGATCGCAAAGGCGCTCCAGCGCGGCAGGAGGGATTTGGAAACGAAAGGCGTCTCGAACCGGTTCAAACGGACTGGGTGACGATCCGTTGCCTAGACCATTGCCGTTACTCATGTGCTACCTGACCGCTCGATTGTTTTGCGCGTTGCAATAAGGCTCGATAAAACCTACTCTTGAAGTCCCCTGGGGCAGCGAGCTTACCAGGTTTTTCGCCCGCCCAGCCAGCCGGGCGATGGGCCATGATTAATATGCGCCGCTGCCGCTCTTTGCCGCATAGTCTAATCGAATGGCAAGATTGGGCCGGTCTCAACTTATTTTGCGAGCCGGCTGCAGCAAAGACCCCTCTCATGCCGACCGCCATGAGTTCTTAGCAATTTGTTAGCCATTATTAACCAACCCAAAATTAACTATGGTACGTCCCTACGGCTATGTATCAGGCGGGCGGTAAGCGCTCCTACGAACGCACGATCCTGGAAACCGCACCAGCGATCGAAATCTGACGCTCGATACCCCGTGCCTCACGTCGCTATGGGTCGATTCCCTGCCGTTCAAGATATCCGAACCGTAGTCTGAAGGCCCCTGATAAGCGGAAACGGGCCAGCTGGGGTGAGGCGGCCCGGCGCCGGCGGCTGCGGGTATGACGCGGGACGGTTGCGCTGGCTTGGCCGGGCCGCCAAGCGTGGAGCGCCTGGGCTAAGACCGAGCCCGCCAGACGCAAGATGCTGGCGGCGTCCATCGCGCGAAGGACGGCAAGCACAGCGTGACAAGCGCGCCCGGCTATCTGGCTGGATAGCGCGCGGCGGGCCAGCGGGCGCGGCAATGCCGGGGCTCGATTTTCCGCCGGCGGCGCGGGCGTTTCGCCGCGCGGCTTGTTGGGAAATGTACACGCATGGCCAAGTTTCATAACTTCATCCTGCTCCGCACTGGCAAAACTCGCGCCGCATGCCTCCGGGGCGCGCCCATCTTCGTTGCCGTATTGTTCGCACGTAGCTTGCGTGGACCTTGCCGCTGCGCAGCCTTACAACTTATTCGCGCAGCTCCGCCTGAATTATCGGAAAAGTTGTGGAAAAACCCTCCTGTTCTGGTTGCGTTCACGCCGGATCGCTACCATCATTAGGCCATCCGCAATTCACTTTCGTATCGTCAGGCATAGTGGCGGCACGCCTGCGGAGTTCTTTGAAAAGTAGCCGTGTAGTGGAGACTTAGATGTACGCGATCGTCTTCGGCCGCGCCGGGATGCCGGCGCCGCCGTTTTGTCCCCGCCCGCAACGAGGAACCGCTTCATGATCGAATGACGTTGCCGGCGCCGCCGTTTTGTCCCCGCCCGCAACGAGGAACCGCTTCATGATCGAATGACGGATAAGCTGGCGTTTACGCGGCGAGTGCCGTCCTCCACACCGCAGTACGGCCGGGGACATGAAACACCAATTCGAGAGGAGCGCTTAACTCCAGATATAGAGACGCTGCCGCAAACGGCCCGTAAGTCAGCTCACGGCCTAATGCCACCTAATATAACGCTAGCGAGCTTGCTTCGAGAAGGACAGAGCCCGCCCCCGCGAAGGCGGCCCATGAGGGGGCCATTGCGAAGCAAACGCCCTGATTTGGTATGTTTTGTTGCCGCCCGTTGGTTCACGCCGGCACATCGCCGGAGAGATGCTTCGCGACGGCCGCCAGAAACGCCTCGCCGTATTGCTCGAGCTTGGCGGCGCCCACCCCATGAACCATTGCCATCTGATCGAGCGTCTGAGGCTTGAGGTTCACCATGTCGAGCAGCGTCTTGTCGGGGAACACAACGTAAGCGGGGACTTTTCTT
>CAWAVJ010000027.1:0-66571 GCA_963785355.1 uncultured Alphaproteobacteria bacterium | reverse complement strand
GCCGTGTTGAAAGAGGATACTGCTGTGGGCCGCCGCAGGGCGCCAGGGTACTTACCGCATTGTTCAGCGGCGCGATAATTGGGTTGCTCGTTTTGTAGATTTCATCCCTCTCGCCCGCCAGAAGAAGCCGGTATGCCTCGGCATAGGTTGCGGCGATATTTCCGATATCGAAGTAAACCTCGGCCCGGTGGCGCATGGCCGCACCAAGCGTCACGCGCAATTGCACATCTTGGATAAGCGTCAGGAGATTTTGCTTTAGAGCGTCCTTGTCGCCGGGCTCGGCGAGCATGCACGCCCCTTCGGGTCCCACTTGCATCGGTGTGCCGCCAACGCGGGTACTCACGATGGGAAGTCCCGCGGCCATGGCTTCGAGGATTGCGTTCGAATTTCCTTCATTGCTTGACGGCAGCACGAATATGTCCATCGAGGCGAGCTTTTCCCGGACCTGTTCAACATGCCCACGGAAGAAGACCGACCGTTCGATCCCCAAATCGGAGCAAAGGAGCTTTAGCCGGGCATCCTCGGGGCCATCGCCCCAAACTTCAAGAACCGCCGGAAGGGCGCTCGCCTCCTGCACCTCGCGCCAAGCGCGAAGCAGAGTATCCAGCATCTTTTCCTCACTGAGCCGGCCGGCAAAAACCACTCTGCAAGGGTTCATGCCCGCCCTGGCATCGCGAGAAGGCGGAAGGCCGTCGAGCCGGATGCCGTTTGGAGTGGAAAGAATGCGGCGGGGCGGGAAGCGTACGCTCTCAAGCTCCGCACGGCTAACTTCCGACATGGCCACAAGCGCATCCGACTTAAGCAGAATTGCAAGCCTAAGCCGGCCGAGAACTCTTCAAGCATCCCTGGAATCCCGTATTTGCCGACATTGGGAAGTTTTACGAGGATCGGCTTGCCGAGCAGCTTGGCACATAGGATCGTAAACAAGCCGAACAAGCTGTGCTGATGAAGGTGGATGACGTCGTAGCTCTTTCTTGTGGAGTACAGCACATAGAAGACATCGAAAGGCGTGCGCAGGAAGCGGATGGCTTTGGAGGCAGGCCAGGGGATGCGGTGCACGAGCACGCCTTCGACCTTCTCCTGCTGGGGTTGGCTCGAGTTGAAGGTGCCAGAGATCGCTTGAACGCCGGCTCCGGCGAGGCGCAACGCTTTGGCAAGCTCATGCGCCTGCCGCTCTAGCCCTCCCATAATGGGAAAGGGATATCTTGGGAGGGCCATCATGACGCGTGGGATCGGCTTAGGCATTTGAAACTCTCATCCTATACGGCTTCGGGAGCGCGGCTATTGGGAGAAACCTCAGCCGCTCTCGTGCATGACCGGTAAGCTCCGCGTTCTGAAGCGATAAGCTCTGCAGGCTTTTCAGCGGCGGCCGTTGTGACCGATGACTGCAACCGGAACCAATGCTCAAGCCAAAGTATTAACCAAAGGCGGGTTGCGTGATCCTTGCCACGGCGATGCTCATCCAAACAGTGCAGAACCGGTGCGGACCGGATCCAGCCTGCCTCAACGGCAACGCTACTCCGGAGCAGACCCTCCAGAGCCCCGCCCAGTTCGCCGCGAAACCACTCGGCGAGCGGCATGCCGAAGCCCATCTTCGGACGGTAGATGACCTCCCGGGGAACGTGACGCGCGGCAATCCGTTTGAGCAGCCATTTGCGCCGGCCCCAATTGAGCTTCATCCTGTCCGGGATCCCCCAGGAGAGCTCTAAGACGCGCTGCTCCAAGAAGGGTGCGCGCACTTCGAGGGATGCTGCCATGCTCGCCACATCCACCTTAGTGAGATAGGCATCGGGTAGCTGCACCTGAAAATCGTCGTAAAGGATGGACTGTACGATGCTGGCTTCCGCCCGTCCGAGTGCGTTGCCAACGCGCAGCGCAGTTAAGTCCGTCTTGAGTGCGGGTTCTAGGGCCGGGCCCGCGAGTTCCCCGAGCCGGGAGAACCAGCTCTCCGCATTCGTGTAGCTCGCCCCGGGCGGGGCAAGAGAAAGATCGTTCAGCGCTTTCCAACGCGTGCCAAGCGAACCGAGTATGGCGGCAAGTCCCGGCACATAGCGGGCGCGGAACGCCTGCGGCAATAGCGCGCTGTAGTGCGCCGCATAGACCCCGGACTGAAGGCGCCAATAGCCCCCAAAACATTCGTCACCGCCGTCTCCGGAAAGGCAGACCTTCACACGCTGCCGGGCGAGGCGGGAAACAAAATAGGTAGGAATGGCGGAAGCGTCGCCGAAAGGCTGGCCGTATTGCGCGACAAGATTAGGCAGGCAAGAAAGTACATCGGCTGCACCAATCTCGACGGTGCGGTGGGTCAACTTCAGATGACTGGCAACCTGCCGGGCATATTTCAGCTCGCTATAGCGGGCCTCGGCGAAGCCAAGCGAGAAAGCTTCAATGGAAGGCCGCTGCCGGGCTGCCAAGGCCGCGATCAACGAGGAATTCGACGCCGCCGCTCAGGAATACGCCCACCGGCACGTCCGCATCCAGGCAGCGCGACACGGCGTCTTCGAGAGCGGCCTCGACGGCGGCTTCGCATCCTTTAGAGCTCTTGGCAGGGCCTACGCGCGGAAATTCCCAATAGCGGCGGAGTTGAGGAATACCGCCGGGCACCAGCGTGAGGCATGTTGCGGGAGGCAGAACTCGGGCGCCCTGCCAAATAGTATGCCTCGATGGGATGAACGAATGCGCCAGATAGCAAGCCATGCCAATGGGATCGATCTCGCGCCAGGCCTGTACCGGTTTCAGGGCCTCCAGGGAGGACGCGAAGGCCAGCCCCTTCCGCGTTACGGCATAGAAGAGCGGCTTTTCTCCGGCGCGGTCCCTCGCCAGAAATAGGCGGCGCTCCCGTCCGTCCCAGATCGCAAAGGCGAACATGCCGTTCAGCCGTTCGGCGACACCGGCGCCCCATATCTCATAGCCGCGAAGAATGACCTCTGTGTCGGATTGGCTCGCGAATGCGCAGCCCTTCTCTTCGAGCTCGCGGCGCAGTTCGCGCCAGTTATAGATTTCGCCGTTGAAGGTGATATGGATTTGACCCCCGGCCGTGCTCATGGGGCAGCGCCCGAGCGGGCTCAAGTCGCGAATGCTGAGACGCCGGTGGGCCAACCCGATATGCTGGGATACAAACAGCCCTTCATCGTCCGGTCCCCGGGACGCCATTAGTCCGGCCATGCGGCGAAGCAGCTCCGGATCGGGCGCCGCTGGGCTATGCAGCAACAGTCCAGCTATTCCACACATTCTAACAGAGCCTTAGCATCGCGACCTTTGAGCAAATCGCGGTAAACTTGCTCGTAAAGGCTCGCAACCCGATCGATAGAGTACTTCGTTTCAACGGCCTTACGCCCGGCCATTCCCATGGTTTTCCGCAGCGCTTCATCGCGCGCGAGCCTGACCAGCGCTTCGGCCAGGAGGTCTTCGCGTCCGACATCGGTGACGATGCCGGCGCCGATCTCTTCAAGCGTCTCTGCGCTGCCGGAGACACGAGTTGAGACCACGGGCAGCCCGCTCGCCATGGCCTCCAGTGTGGTGTTGGAAAGCCCTTCGAAATGGGAAGACAATACGTAAATGTCTGCCGCAGCCATCCACTCGCCGACGTTGCTCTGGGCGCCGGCGAAGCTCACGGCCGTAGACAGATACTTAGCCTCCGAGATGGATATAAGCTGCTCCTTCAATTCGCCGTCACCTACGATGGCCAGTTGCCAGCCCGGCGGCAGTTCCTGCATCGCGCGGCTCCAGCTGGCGAGCAACCCCTCCACATTCTTTTCCGGTGTGAGCCGTCCCACAAAAAGTACCAATCCAGCGGCTGCAATACCAAGTTTGCTTCGAAACCGTACGCGTTCTTTGCCGCTTCGCGGCCTGAAGCTTTGCGCATCGACGCCGTTGCCAAGTATGAACACATGCTCTACAGGAAAACCGAACGCGAGCGCTTTCTCCCTCGTCTCGCGGCTAACAGCCGCCACCGCATCCGTCCGGCGCAGCAAGGACCGGGCCCCGGCAGCCCACGGCAGTTCCGACACAACCTTTTCCAGTCCTCCCGGTCCGTCGGAAGTTAGTTTTAGGAGGACGGGTCTGCGAAGCAGCTTGCTCAGCGCGATGGCCAGAACCGCGTGAGCGCCATATTGATGGATATGCCAAATGTCGAAACGCCTTCCGCGCATCAAAAGAAACACGGCGAAGCTTAGGAGAGCAGTTACAGTGTGCAATCGCGGCGAGTAAAGGCACCAGAGCCGCTCGATGCGAACTCCCTCGCGGACCTCCCGGCGTGCCCAGCGCTGGTCCCGGCGCTCCGTCAGCACCTCGACCAGGTGGCCGCGTTCGGCTAAGATTTTAGATAGGCGCCCCGCCGCACGCTCATAGCCCCCAACGATGGGGTGATATTGGGGGCAGATCATCAGGATAGACAGTACGCCGTTTGTCATGGTCTAGGATGCCGGAATGCGGAAAGTTCTAACAAGCAGCCCGCGGCTCCCGCGGGCTGCGGCGGAGGTATTTATGGCTTCCGCCAATGAAAAGCTGGTTTGTGGCTGTGCGGTGTCGCGTAAGGATGTCGCCGGTAAGCATCAGCTTGGGCTGCAAGCGATATCCAGAGGCCCATACCAAGTAACGTTGTACTATCCGTAAGAATGTTGTGCGAAAAAAAACTATATACAGCCAAGAATGCCGCAAATTGCAACATAAGATAACCTTCCTTTATTCTTTTAGTTGTCATTTTCAATCCCATCCAAAGGGCCATGACTATTAAGCTTATATAGAAGGCAAGCACAAATACACCACCGTCTAGCGTGACCGAAACATACATATTATGCGGGCCTTCTTCGACCTCGAAGGTTGTTAGAGGGCCAAGACCGGTCAATGGAGACGTCATAGCGAGGTCCCAATACTCCTGTGCGACGCTTTCCCTTTGCACGATCGATTCATCCTTTTGCGTCTGTTCTCCGAGTAGCCACTCTATCCTGATCTTTGCATCGGTGGAGAGATCGAGGTTCGATTTCGCAAAGATTAGCGTCTGCCACGCCACCAGACTTAATAAGACGAGCCCCCCAGCAAGTTTCACAATTAACTTGCTGTATTTAGTGCTGCCAGTTTCTGGGATCGCGAGTGTCGAGAGCGGGATGAAATATAGAATCGCTGCGCTCCTGCTAAATGTCGCCATTACGCCGGCAAACAGAAAGGCAAACAACATCGTATCGTACTTCTTGAGCGAATCCTTGCGCGTGCACAGGTACAGGCTGCCGTAGAAGCAAAGACTGAAGCCGCTTGAATTGGGGTTCATGAACCATCCCGCTGCGCGGCCAGGCGCCGTACTCCACACGTTCGGTTCTATAATCAACTCATAAAAGTTCATTGCCGAACAGACGGCGATTACCGCAAATGAGCCCGCAGCGATGGCGCTGTTACGCCGTTTGTCCGCCCCCAAAAAAACCCCCGAACAAAAAACAAGCGGCGAAGAAATTGTCAGCAGCCATAATGTCCGCTCGTGCGTCCGCTCGCCGGTAATCGCCAAGAAAAAGGGAAGCGCGAGAAATAGAGTCCACAACAGCGCGTATGCTGAGTAAGGTGCTGTTACGTATTTGCGTGGCGCGGCCAGCGTCTGGAGGCTCACCCAGGCAAGCGTAGCAAGGATGGCGAGGCTGGCAAAGGGTGCTTCGGTCGAGTAATAGTTTAGCCCGGCAGACCCTATTGCAAAAATGTAAGCGCTCGACACAAACAACATTACCGCCGCCCTTGATTGAGGCCGGGGTCCGGGTAAGAGCTTGGGGACGCTACAATAACGCCTCCGCGCGCTCTGTTGGCACGTTCCCTGCCTGGCAAAGCCGGCGCATACACAGTTGCCGCCGCGGCAGTCAGCGTTTTACGCCGTGCAAACATGTTCGAAATCCCTTCCCTCGGCTTTTCATCCAAATGTTGACTGTGGCGTCTACAATTCCCGGCCGTTTATAGCCTGCCGGAAGAGGGGATCCTGCAGAAGCCTGCCGGAGAGATAGCGCGCACCCTCAGGGGTGAGGTGGGCGCCATCGTAGGAGATGAGTTCGCCGTCCTCCGTAAAAGTCTTGCAAGAGCCGGCCGGGTCGCAGAAAGCAGAAGATATATCGATAAGAATACCGTTACCGAATGCGGCCTGCATGCCGGCGATCACTTGGAAGGCAACCTTGTCCATCGGCTGGCGGAAGGCAATCCGCTCCTTTCTCGACAATTCGTGGAGTTTCGCGAGGTTGATGTTTCCAAGATTTTCTTACCGAATACGAAGAATTTGTTGCCGAAATCCCTTCGAAGTCTTCTTACACTCTCCGGCAACAGGTCCGCCGTCCAACCGATCCAACTTGACACCAGCCATATTCTGTCGGCCTCGCGCATAAGATCGATCAGCTTTTTGTTGGAATACCAGCCCGTTTTCATGCACCCTGCTCTCTTGGAAGGGGGGATGTTTTCGATGAGACTGCCGGCCGGAAGATAAAGATTTCCACAGGTAACGCTGATAGTATAGGTGGACAGCTGTAGCTGCGCCGCCAGACCCGACTCGTGAAGCATGTTGACGATATCGCCGGAGAAACTATCGCCGATAATCAATATTTTCGGCTTGGCGGTCTCCACGAAAGGATTGCTAGCAAGTTTTTGCTGCCGGTCAAAAACATAACGGCCAAGAACGTCTCTATCCAATAGGGCAAAATCTCCAGGCTCGTATTGCCTTACAATCCCCCCCGCCTGCCAGCCGAAAATTCCGAGAGCCAAAAAAAAGGCCGAACCCGCGCCGGCGGAAAGAAATATGCGCTTCCGGCTTATTTCTGGCCTCCGGAACGGCGTTTCGATGAATTTCCAGCTTAGAAACGCCAAAATAATCGTAACAACAATCAGAAAGAGGTATAAAGAGGCATCAGGTTCCACGAAACTCCGGTGCCGCGCAAAGGCAAAAAGGGGCTGGTGCCAAAGATAGGCGCTATAGCTTATTAGGCCGATCCCAACCAGCGGTTTGCTGCTGAGGACTTTTCCGGCATAAGTCTCGGGCGTGGCAAACAGAATGATCAATACCGTCCCGGTAACAGGCAAAATGGCGTAATGGCCGGGAAAGGGCGTGTTCGCGCTATAGGTAAGAACCGCAGTAAAAATCAGAGCGAGACCGGCGAAGCTGAGTATTTGGCTGACCGCCGATGTTCTTATCGAGGGGCGCTCGTTGCCGAGCAAATAAAGGGCCGCGAAAGCGCCAAAGAGGAGCTCCCACCCGCGCGATGGTAGCAGGTAAAACCCAGCTTCCGGCCTATAATAGGATGCCCATTCCGCGATCACGAGGCTCAAAATGCAACCGGCAACCATGAGCCCGGTCATCCAGCGCTTGCCCAAACGTCCCGCCAGTATAATGAATAGCGGAAACATAACATAATACTGCTCCTCTACGGCGAGACTCCAGGTATGAAGCAGTGGTTTAAGACCGATGCCGTTATCAAAGTAGTTGCTCTGGCTCCAAAACAAGAAATTAGAAGAAAACGTCGATACTGCCGCTAAGCTTTCAGAAAACGATTTCATGTCGGATGGCATGAGCCAGAACCACGCAAAGGGTACGCAGAATGCCATGACAAAGAAGAGTGCGGGCAAGATGCGGCGCGCGCGCCTTTCGTAAAAGCGGATAATCGAAAAGCGTCCGGCCATCTGCTCCGATAGAATGAGCGAAGTGATCAGGTATCCGCTGATAACGAAAAACACGTCGACGCCAACAAACCCGCCACTGAAGCTGCTGAAACCCGCATGAAACAGAATTACGGGAAGGACAGCGACCGCGCGCAACCCATCGACCTCCCGCCGGTAGCTCGTGCCGCGATGAGTAGGGAGGTCCAGTTTCTGGATGCCCACGGCGCTTGCCAAGCACTCCGCTGTCTTAATCGTCATCGTTTACCTGCTCAATTTCTCAATCTGCGTGCAGCACCCGCGTTGCATGTTCCGATTTGCTGGCGATACGCTTGGGCGGCCCTAATCCGGCGCAAGAGTTCCAGGCAAAATCGTGTCTCGGCCGGTTTAGTGGGCATATTAGCGTTTAGCCTTTCTTTCTTCGAATGGCTTTCTGTCCAAGAAAAGCTGACCGGCTGCCGCGTTGACGGGTGCCGGCGAGGCCGAAAGACTTAGACAATCGAAAATAATTATCGGCGAAATACCACATAGCTCTTCATGCTGGCATATAAGCGCGGACGGCTCAATTAATCTTCGAAAAAACGTACTCATTGCATCCCGTCCCTCCGCCACAGGTCGTTAGGCGTTCCAATCGAAAACCGTGCCCCCTACAAAACGTGAAAATCTCCTCTGGCTTTGCATTCTCATACGGATAGCCTCCAATCCAGTCGATTTGGTCGTGCCACCAGCTCATGCCTCTGTTGACGCGATAGTTAATTATCTCGTTTAGAAACAGCCGAATTTTACCTCGAACACTGTACACTCCAAACGAGTAAAGCTGAGTGGATAAAATCACGGCGAGCGCAAATGGCAATTTTAGAAAGTTAGGCAATCTGCAATACAACCGTTTTATCCGAGTCCATCTTTTGCTTGTGCCGCCCTTATTGTATATAGCAATAAACAGCTTCCCACCGGCTTTAACCTTATCAGAGGCATTCTCAATAGCCTGAAACATTTGTCCCGTGTGATGGAGCACCCCCCAAGAATACACAATGTCAAAGTTGCCAAGGCGATTTAGATATTCCTCATCTAAAATGGAACCTTCTTCAATTACCCAGCTGTTGTCGTTTGGATAGTACTGTCTTTTCAATTCTGCAGTACATGCAACCGACCTGGGATCGTAATCAAATGAATATACGCGTGCTCCAAGTTTTCTAGCAGCAAGCGAAAACAGACCGCTTCCGCAGCCAATGTCGAGAAAGGACATCCCGTTAAGGGATTTCATATCGAGCATATTGCCGATCGTCTGCGTCGCAACCTGAATTCGCTCCTCCGTCAGCACATTAAGGAAGCGAGACCAATTATTTCCAAACGCGAACCGATTACCGGCCGCGAGTTCGTCTGCGTGTGCCATGTGATTTTTCCTTAGAACTGCTCAAAAGAAGCTCATAGAGCTGCATGTACCGTCCGGCGACCGCCTCGATCCCATAGAACTCTCTTACTCTTTGGAATGCTGTGTTTCCGAGTTCGCTAGCCAGGTTCTCATCGGTTGCTACCCGCAGCATCGCCGAAGTCATCTGTTCTTCGTCCCCGACCGGAACCAAGATTCCCGCATGCCCCGCGTCCAACACTTCCCTGTTCGGCGGAATGTCGTTGGCAATACAAGGAAGTCCGCAAGCCATCGCCTCCAGCAGCGCGTTGGAAAGTCCCTCATATCTGGAGGGCAAAACAAAGCAGTGCGCCCAGTCGAGCCACGGAGCCGGAGGCTGTGTGCCAGGCATCTGAATGCGCGCTTTGTTGCGGGCTTTGGCAGCCAGCGCCGCCGTTTCCCCATACAGGTCGCCATCGCCGGCTATCGCTAACTCGGCATCCGGAAGCTCGTCTGCGATGCGATCGAATGCGCGAACAAGCGCCGGCACGTCTCGCTGTGTGTTTGTCGACAGGCGTCCAAGATAGAGAAAACGCCTGGCCGGTTCTGGCCGCCTTGGGTTTCGGACTGGGGGCAACTCCACCCCGTTTGGAATGGTGGCGATCTTCTCAGGAGAAACGCCGCCATCCAGAAGCGAGTCACGAACCGCCTGTGTAGTCGCTACCCAGCAGTCCAACCGCTGGATCATGACCCGTACAAGGCTGGGCCCGCCACTGCCGATCGCCGCAAGCTCGCCCAGATCTGACTTTAGCCCTCCAGTCGCCGCTTTGCACAGCACCGGCACGCCGTGCCCCTGCGCAGCTTGCATGGCGAACGCCACCAGGGACGAGGCGATGTGCGCATGCACGATCTGCAAGTCCCCGATATGTCTCGAAACTGCGCGCATCGTTTGAGCACGGATCGATAACAGGTTCAAAGGGCCGATGCCGTGCACCGGAAGTTTTTTGCTTAGGTCGAAAAGCGGAAAGCGATGGATCTCGACACCGCTATCCTCCTCATAGGCTGGCGTGCCTTCGGCCAATCGGGGCGTGAGCACCCTCACGCGAAGTCCGCATCGCACAAGGGCCTTTGACAGTTTTTCCGCCTGCCGTTCGGCCCCGCCCACGATGGGCCGGAACTGAGGGCAGAACATCAATACGGATCGGATCGCGGTCATCGTGCCGCCCCAACGGTTTGCCGCCAAGTTCCGAACATCAGGAGCGCCCAAAGGCGCGAGCTGTGATCGATTTCACCGCTCAGAAATTCATCGAGCGTCTTTCGTATTGCAGCCTGGTCGAGCGGATCCATTGCGTCGCAGGTGTGGAGGGTATCCACCAGCACGGCCTTTAACGATCCGCGCAGCCATTCAGCAAGCGGTATGCCGAATCCCATTTTAGGCCGGTGGACGAAAGAAGCGGGAAAATACCGTTCGGCGAGCCGTTTTAGGAGATATTTCCCGACGCCGCGCCGGACCTTGAACTCCACCGGCAGCGCTGCGCAGTATTCAATGACCTCATGATCGAGAAGCGGAGAGCGCGTTTCCAGGCCGCAATGCATGGAAGCGATATCCATCTTGACCAGCAAATCGCCGGGGAGGTAGGTGCGATTATCGTACCAGAGCATCCGGTCCACCGGGCCATCGGCGTAGCGATGCGCGCCTGCGAGCCAGCCAGCATACCACTCGGACAAAACATTTGGGTTCGATTGCGCGCCAAGAAGCCGGCGCCGCTGCTCGTCATTCCAAAACCCGTTATACATGCCCACAGAGCGCAATTCGGGCCACATATATTGGGTCACGATTTTGCGCGCTGCACGCGCCGGCAAGCTTTTTGCGCCGTAGAGCTGGCAAGATAGTGCTGTCAGCGTTTTCGCCGGAACGAATTCCGGAACCGCCGAAGCAACCACCATTTGCCCTAGTGAGAGCCAATAGCGGGGGTAGCCCCCAAGCAGCTCGTCTCCTCCGTCACCATTCATCGCCACCGTTACATAACGGCGAGCTGTCGCGCAAACAGCGAACGAAGGAACCGCAGACGAGTCGGCATAGGGTTCGCCATAATGCCGTGCAAGCGCCGGTAGTATATGCTCTACATCGCCCGATACAATCTCTGGACAATGAGAAGTGCCGCAAATATCTGCGGCCTGCTGCGCAAATGGAAGCTCGTTGAAGGCTTCTTCACGAAAGCCGATACTATAAGTGCGCACAGGCTCGCCGCTGAGCTTTGCCATCAGCGCCACCACCACGCTGCTGTCCACCCCCCCGCTCAGCAACGCCCCGAGCGGCACATCGGCGATCATGCGCAGGCGCACCGCTTCGGTGAGCTTCTCCTCCAGGCCATCGAGCGCTTCTTCTTCGGTAAGCCTGCGCTTTTTTGTATAATCAACGTTCCAATAGCATTCGATAGAGAGGCCGTTCCGGTCGAACACAACCCAATGCGCGGGCGGCAGCTTGCGGATCTGCTTATAAATCGTCCAGGGCGCAGGGATATATTGGAGCTGCAGGAAAAGCTCTAGCGATTCCATGTCTATCTCCCGGGAAACCGCTGGATGGCGGGCCAGGGGATCAAGCTCAGAGCAGAAAACGAGGCCAGCGTCCGTCTGCACATAGTTGAGCGGCTTCTTGCCCACCCGGTCGCGCGCAAGGAAGAGGCGGTTTTGGCGCTCGTCCCAAATGGCGAAGGCGAACATGCCGCGCAGCTTTTCCAGGCAGCCCGTTCCATAGCGCCGGTATAGCGCGAGGATCACTTCCGTATCTGTATTCGAACGAAATCGCTCGCCGGCCGCCTGGAAATCGCGGCGCAATTCGCGATAATTATAGATTTCGCCATTGAAGACGATGCAGTTGCCCGTCTCCGGGTCGATCATGGGCTGATGGCCAAGGGGGCTAAGATCGACAATGCTGAGTTGCGCATGGCCGAGTACGCATTCCTGTCCCGGTGAAGTCCAGAGGCCATGATCGTCCGGCCCGCGATGGCGCACGCCGTGAACGAGCGCAGCAACCCCATCGGTCCGGGCAAGGCCCTTGAACGATACTTGACCAGCTATCCCGCACATGTTGCAGGCCTTCCGAAATTGGATTTTCTCATGTGCATGCGGGCTCCGCCCTCCCTCGCTGGTCAGCCGATACTCGCCTTGCTGAGCAACGCCTTAACGGGAGCGGCTCCAAAACTGCCCGCAACGATAAGCGCCACGAGCAACCCCACCGGGAATTTCAAAAGCAGGCTTGCAAAGGGCTTGTCAGCCCAGGGAGCAACCATGAAAAGGGCCGGCGCCACAGTAACAAGTGCCACGAACAGCAGCCGCATCCAGTTTATATCGGCCGCCAGAACGCGCCAGGGATGAACGGAAAGCCCCAACCCTGCGATTGCAAGTGCGAGGAACTGGCTGAGGGCCGCGCCCAACATCCCCATAGGAGGGACGAGCAGCATATTAAGAACAAGGCTAGCCGCCGCTCCGCCGAGCCACCACCAAATCGTGCTGTGGACCCGGTTCTCTAGGAGATAGATGGTATTGGCCAGATGCGCGACGCCGTGGAAGAATACGGATGCGGCGATAAGGGGTATTACTTGCGCGCCTTCGTGGAACGCCGGTGCCGCAAGTAGCCTAACAATGTCACCTCCCGATACGGTCACGGCAAGCCAGGTACAAGCAAATGCCGCGAGCATGCCCTCGGTGATGCTCCCGAGTTGATGTATTTTGTAGGCGCTGCTGCTGTCGAAAAGCCTCGCGGCCTCGGGGGTCCAGACGGCCAGAACCGCGGTATTGAGCGTCATGCCCACAACTGCGACATTATAGCCAACAGAATAAATGCCGGTGGTTGCCACACCGTGGAAATATCCCAGGACCCAACGGTCCGAGGACGAAATGAGCCACCAGGCCGGCGCTGTTACAATGGTTGCAAAGCCGATGCTAAGGACATGGCGCCTCTCGGCGAAACTCAATCCGGATCGCTTCCAAAGCTCAGACAGGGGCGGTACTCCAAGGACGAGCACCGGCGCGAGATAACTTACAAGCAAAGACAGGATGAGCGGAAGCTCGTTGCTCCAGCCGCAATAAGCGAGGCCAACTGCCACGCCGATTGAAAAAATTCCGGCGAACACCGTAGCTATCGATAGCGCTTTGTGCCGGTCGCGCAATCTTGCCCGCGCCATGGCCATGGTCGACAGGACGCTCAATACCGTACCGGCGGCAGCGAGCCATCCCGCATAGGCGGGAAGCGGCACTGCGCTGGCGAAGAAATGCCATCCCGCTGCCGTCACTATAGACGCAGCAAGCGAACCGCCAATCGCAAAGCGCCAGATCAACGCCTCGGCCCTTTTGCCCGAGGCTGGACCGTTCGAGTGATAGGCGCGGATGTAAGAGACGTCGGCGCCCGCGAGCGCGAAGACCGACATTAGTGAGATCATGGTCGCCGCCATGGCCGCCGTGCCGTAGGCGCCCGGTTCGAGCAGGCGCGTAAGCACCGGCATGGTAAACACCGACAGCAGACGCACAAAAACATTGGCGAGTGCGAGTTGAGCCGTGCCGAAAGCAACGCGCCGGACAATGCTCATTGACGCCCTCCAGGAGTGATACCGCCGCCGGCGGCCTCCAGCACATCGCGCTAAAAAGCACCGCTGCGCTGCCGCACAAAAACGAAGTTTGCAGATGAGAAGCGCCGTTCTGCGCTCAAACCTGGTAACAACCGCCATACCAACGTCCGAGAAGGGCAACGCCATCTCCAACAGAGAGTTCGGGCTTGTAATTCACCGCCGCGGCGGCTTCTGAAATGTGCATAAATAACGGGCGCATCTCCCTCTCGCAAAGGCGGGATCTCTTTTTCGGCTTTCATCTCGAGTTCTTGCTCGTCCGACTCATAATAGGCCCCAAGCTGGCCGGGAGAATTGCTACCAATATTCTGAACACAGCAGGGCACGATCAACTCCGCTTGCGCAGAGCTGCAGTCATGATGTTGCCGCCAAAGCCGATGAAAGCGTTCCCTCGTGCTAAGAAACCTCAACCCTCCTTTGCCCAGGATCGTCTATATACGCTTAAAACATATGCGCAAGTGTTTTTCCAAACCGGCTACAATTGTTCACACCAAAAAATGCACCTTGCACGGAAGCTGGTGCTCCGAGAGCCGTGCTGCAGCTTTTGGGGAGGCGATGCAAAGCCCCAACCCATTAAGAAACGGGAGTGTCAATCGGCTTCCAAAAAGGGCCCCCGGACCGGCGTCCAAAAAGATGCCGGCGCCAAACCGGAAGGAGCGGCCAGAGGGAGGCGCCGCTTCCTGAATGCCGGCAAGTTTCCGAGGGTAGGAGGCGGGCGCGGCAGTTTGGTTCGTGAAGCGCGTTGCCGCCGCAATTGATGAAGCGGAGCGGGCGACAAGCGGCTGCCCCCCGAAACGCAGCCTCAGAGCAATTTCAAGTTAGGCTCACTCAGGGCGCAGTCTGGCTTCGATGCTTGCAAGGCAATCGGCAATCCACGCGCTCGATCAACGCGAACTCTCAACCTAACCCGGCAGAGCCGGAACCCAAAAGGCTGCGCTATAATAATGGCGGGCGCAGCCGATTGGCGAGGGGGCGATGCCGGGTTAGGTTTATGGGTGGGGTGCGCTGAGATAGAAATATAGGCGATCTTGTCTGGCACCCGCCTCAGCTCCAAATCAAAGGGGGGCAATACCCACTATCGATGGATTTGCGGCGATCATGACCGATCCCTATAAAACGCTCGGGCTCACTAAAACGGCGACGGATGAGGAAATCCGCAAAGCTTACCGCAAGCTCGCCAAAGAGCACCATCCGGATTTAAACCCCGGCAACAAGAAGGCCGAAGAACGGTTCAAGGACATTTCCGCCGCCTATACCCTGCTGAGCGACCCTGAAAAGCGGCGCGCCTTCGATGCCCGGCGAGGTAGACGCATCGGGGCAGCCTCAGGCCGAGCGCCGGTTTTACCGCGATTATGCCGGCGCTGGCGCGGGCTTCCGCTACGAGCATCCGGAGGATTTGGGCGGCTTCGCGGATCTGGACGATATATTCGCAGATCTCGCGCGGGGACGGCGCGGCGAGCAAAAGGGAGGCGCCGAAACGCAGTTCCGTATGCGCGGCGGGGACGTGCATTACATGCTTACCGTGGAATTCCTGGAAGCCGTAAACGGCGCCAAGAGGCGCGTAGATATGCCGGACGGCAAGACGCTGGACATCGCTATTCCCGCCGGCGTTCAGGATGGCCAGACACTGCGCCTCAAAGGCCAGGGCATGCCAGGCTTGGGCGGCGGCCCGGCTGGGGATGCGCTGATCGAAGTGACGGTGCGCCCGCATCCGGCTTTCCGCCGCGACGGCAACGACATCAAGTCCGTGCTGCCCATTACCTTGAACGAGGCGCTTTCCGGCGGCAGCGTGCCGGTGGAGACCGTCACCGGGCCGGTGAACCTGAAAATTCCGAAACATTCCAACACTGGCCGGGTTTTGCGCCTGCGCGGCAAGGGCGTGCAGGGCAAGGTGAAAGGCGACCACCTGGTGGAGCTGCAAGTTACGATGCCGCCGCATCCCGACGAGGCGCTGGAAAAGGCCGTGTCCGAATGGGAGAGCCGGCATCCTTATAATCCGCGGGGAGGCGGGCGATGATCACCGAGGGCGAAATCGTGGCGCGCTTCACGCGGCTTGAGGAGCATGTGCTGCAGCGCTGGATCGCTGCGGGCTGGGTCAAGCCGCGGGAGAGCGGGGCGGGCTTTCTGTTCGACGAGGCAGACGTGGCGCGCACGCATCTGATTTGCGACCTCTCTTTCGATATGGAACTGCGCGACGAGGAGCTGGCCATTGTGCTGTCGCTGATCGACCGCCTCAACGGGACGCGAACCATGCTGCATGCGCTGACCGCGGCGGTGCAAAGCCAGCCCGCAGCCGTGCGCGACGCGATCCTAGACGAGATGCGCGCGCTCTTAGGCGCGGCGAGTTAACGCCACGCATCCGGAAAGCAGCGAAGAGTTTCGCCATCTTTCTTGCTTTCGGCCAATGGGAACGTTATCCTTTTAATTATGGCGGACGAACCCACAAGCCTGATCCTGGAGCAGCTCCGGCTAATCCGCGCCGATATCGCCGATATCAAGCGCGTTCAAGCGGAGCATGGGGAAATTCTGAACCAGCACACCGCTACGCTGCGCGAACATACGCAAGTCCTCGACGGTCTGCTCAGCATCATGGGCGCGATGCACAGCCGCCTTTCCCGCGTCGAGAAACACCTCGGCCTCGTTGACGCTTAGCGCGGACTTGTCAAACCAGCCGCCCTAAGCGCATATTTGCACCATGAGCGAGCGCGTGAGACATATCGCCGGGCAGGTGCGGCAATTAACGCCGGAGGAGCGAGCCGATCTTTGCGATTTGCTGCTCGTCATGATACACGCGGCCCCGCCGGCTTTGGGCGAGGATTGGGAAGAGGAAATTGAGCACCGCGTCGCGGAAATCGATCGCGGCGAGGTAGGCCTGCAAGATTTCGATGAAGCGATGCGTACTTTGCGCGCCAAGATATGATTGTCCGGAAGCGAGCCCAATAAGCAATCGCTATATTTCAATGCGTTCGTGAGCGCAAAGAGGTTGCCCTGAAGAACTCGATTACACTCATCCTCGGAGGCGCGCGGTCCGGCAAGAGCGCTTACGCCGAGCGGCTTATTACCGCGCTGCCGCCGCCGTGGGTCTATTGTGCGACGGCGCAGGCGCTCGACGGGGAGATGCGCGAGCGCATCGGCCATCACCGGCAGCGCCGCGGGGAGGGCTGGCGAACCGTGGAAGCGCCGCTCGATATTGCGCCGCTGCTTGAAACTGAGCCGCAGCCAATTCTGGTGGACTGTCTCACGCTTTGGCTGACGAACATCATGCTGGCCGGAAGGGACGCCGAGGCGGAAACCGCAAAGCTCATCGCCGCCGCGCGAACCTCGCGTGCGCCGATAGTGTTCGTCTCGAACGAGGTCGGCCTGGGCATCGTGCCCGATAATGCACTGGCCAGGGAGTTCCGCGACCGCGCCGGCTGGCTCAATCAGGAGATGGCGGCCATCGCGAACCGGGTGATATTTATGGCCGCGGGCCTTCCCTTGGTGTTGAAAGATGAATGATACCTCCGAGCCGCAAAGCGAGACTGCGCGCCACAAGGCCAAGATGGAAAAGCGCAAGGCCGTGCAGGACGCCGAGGTTGCGTCCAAAACGGCCGGCGGCGGCGTGCTGATCGTGCATACCGGGCCGGGCAAAGGCAAGTCCACCGCCGCCTGGGGGCTCGCCCTGCGGGCGCTCGGCCATGGCTGGCGCGTGGGCGTGGTGCAGTTCATCAAGGGCGCATGGGAGACGGGCGAGCGCGCCGCGCTTGCGCGCTTTGGCGATCAGGTCTCATGGCACAGCATGGGCGAGGGCTTCACCTGGGAGACGCAGGATAGGCTGCGCGATATCGCGGCGGCGCAAGCGGCCTGGGCCAAGGCGCGCGAGCTGATCGCGGACCCCGGCATCAGGCTTTTGATCCTGGACGAGCTGAACATCGCGCTGCGCTACGATTATTTGCCGCTCGCCGATGTGATCGGGGCGCTGAGGGCGCGCCGGCCTGAGCTGACCGTGGTGGTGACCGGCCGTAACGCCAAGCCGGAGCTCATCGCCGCAGCCGATTGCGTAACCGGAATGGGCGCGGTGAAGCACCATTTCGCGGCGGGCTTCAAGGCGCAGGAAGGCATCGAGTTCTAGAGCCTATCCGCTTTTGATGGAATCAAAGGCGGGCTCTAAATTTTTGTTTTGCCGTGCGTCTTATCGGAAAACCGCTTCGCACTTTTCCGGACGCACTCTAAGCGAGGAAAAAGGCCATGACCAAGCCCGGCCCGAAATTGATGGCCTTCCAGACTTTGGCCGCTTGTATCTATCTCGGTCTGGCCATTCTTGGCTCGGGCGGCCTCGCGGCCTTCTTTTCCCATCCGCCGCTGATGGCAATCACGATTGTATTCTTCGCGCTGCTGGCATCGGCTTTCTTCACCGCGGGAAATCTCAGCTCCGGCGAGCGCGAGGACCGCTCCAACCGCTGGGTGCTGCCGGCGTTCGGCGTTATCGGCTTTTTGAGCGCCTATCTGCCCGCCTACACGGACAGGATCGGGTTCTGGACGATTGACGGCGAGAGCGTCCGCTGGCTCGGCGTCTTTCTTTTTGCCGCCGGCGGAGCCTTGCGGATTTGGCCCGTCTTTGTCCTGGGCAGCCGGTTCAGCGGGCTGGTCGCGATCCAACCGGGGCATACGCTGGTTACGAACGGCATATACGGCATCATCCGCCATCCGAGCTATCTGGGCCTGCTCGTGAATGCGCTCGGCTGGGCGCTCGCCTTCCGATCCGGCGTGGGCGTGCTGCTGACCGCGCTGCTTATCCCGCCGCTGCTGGCCCGTATCCGCGCCGAGGAAACGCTGCTGCACTCGCAATTCGGCGCAGCATATGATGCCTATCGCAGCCGTACCTGGCGGCTCATCCCCGGGGTCTTCTAAGTAGGAAACTTCACCGGCATACCCTTCCGCGCGGAACAAGCCTGATCCAAGGACGTTTATGAGGCGGAACGCAAAGCATGGCCTAGCGTCGCACCCGGAGCGCTTTAGAAGAGGGAAAACAGGATGACCTCCGCACAAGAACATGAGAATCACGCACACCGTCACGGCCCCGGTTGCGGCCACACCGCGGTTCGCCACGAGGGGCACACCGACTACCTCCACGACGGCCATCTTCATCATATGAGCGGCAGCCGCGTCGAGGAACATCGCATCGAAGTTTCATCGAAAAATCCAAATGCTTGCACTGGCGGGCACAAGTGCGATGGACACGAAGCAGGCCACGTCCATGGGCCTGGATGCGGGCACGAGGCCGTCCCGCACGGCGATCACACCGATTACCTCGTCAACGGTCATCTTCACCATCCGCATGGCGGCCACTGCGACGACCACGGGCCTATTGAGAACGCCTAGCTCGAACTGGTTAGTTTACGCCCTGGCGCTCAGATAAGGTTCCTTGCGTATAGGTCCGGGCGGCGGTCGCGGAAAAAGCCCCATTCGGCGCGGTAGCGTTCGATTTCGGCCAGGTCGAAGGTGTGAACGATCACGCCTTCGGCAGCCTCGCCGAAGCTTTGCACTAGCTCGCCCGTATGATCGGCGATGAAGGAGTGGCCGTAGAAGCGCTGTACGGCGCCGGCGTTTTCTTCGGTGCCGATGCGGTTCGCTGCCACGATGGGCACGGCGTTGGAGACCGCATGGCCCTTCATCGCGCGCTGCCATGGCTGGTGCGCGCAAGGGTGCGCCGCACTGCGTCGAGACCTACTTAAATTGATGCACTGCAACAAGCGCGCCGCAACGCAGCGAAAAGAAGTGCACTTTTGGGTGCGCGAGGCGCGTTGGAGTTCAATTATGGTTCGGAGACGGCGAGCCTCTCCTACGTGAGTTCCCGTAACCGTGCATCTGTTGCCCTCCGAGGCTGACCATTTCGGGGGTCGCGGATATCGTCAAAGTCGGGTTTTACCTTGAATTCGCTCCGGCCCTTATACGACCAATTCGGATAAGTGGGCTCGCCGTTGCGGCCGTCAACGGGCATGAAATTCTTGTCGTGAATAAAGACCTGGAACTCCTTGCAGAATTTGGCGGATGGTTCGTAGTCGGCTTGTTTTCGATGCTCGTGTTGCTCTCGCATCTGTTGAAGGAACCATCCTCGGTGCGCCCTGTTCTCTGCGGCAACAATCGTGGCCCACGTGCCGAGCAGTTGCGGATAGTCCTCGCAGCGGTCATGGATCGTCTCGACGAAGTTCCATATCATGAATGCGTAAGAGTTCGTATTGTGAGACCTTCCTCGCTTTCGCGGTCCGTTGTTCCTGGGTATCGACCGGATCGTCTGGATAGGGATCATAATCCGCCTTCAACGCGAGATCGTCACGGTTACCTATGCGTTGAGGTGTGCGCAAATGCGGCTGCTCGATCGCCAACTTGAGCAGATCGAAGTAAATTCGGTCCAGCTCGGAATAGAATGACGCAGCGTGGACATGTGTGACTTTTTGAAACGCAGCCTGAATTCTCCGGCCCCAGACAATCGCGCCCCACAGTGCCGTCGCACCCGTGATCAGCGCACCAACTGTCGCTGGATGATCGAGGAGCCAGCTCTGCACTGATTGGAAATAGACAACCAAATTCTCCTTGTTCAAAACGATATCCCCCAACGCGAACTCGCCCAACTAAAAACTTCACATTTTAGCTAATTTAACAATCGGGCCTAAGTTTGACACCATGGCGTCAATTCGCGCATCCGACACCAGTTTTCCGTATACGTCTACGTAAAGATGGGAAATCCACTGACGTACTCTGGCTATGCTGACCGTTTCCAAAGGTGGCTGTTGATAGGTCAGCAACAGCATGGCTGGCGGCGCACCGTGCGTTTCAAGTGGCAAGATGTAGTCGACGCCATCCACCACTCTACAATCGAGGCGCCTGTAAAACCGAAAACGGCCTTCGGTGTCGTTCTTTGGGCTTGTCGAACCGGCCGGTTTATCTACTTCAAGTATACAAAGCCGCTTAGGATCGCGCTGCAGACCATACCGATAAGCTTCCTTGAAGAGCGCCTCACCAATTCGCTTTCTATGCAGCTCAGCAGCCACTGCCATGTATTCGAGGAGCCAAAAGTCTGCTTCGTCTGGGAAGAACGCTATCGTGAAGCCGGAGATCTGACGACCTGTGCGGCTGACCGTGAGCACGTAGCGCGTGTCGCTTAACATCGCTTCTACCTCTCCAGGCGTCTTCTGTTCGGTCGGCTCTATGGTGTCCTGGTAAATCGAAATGAGGGCATCCAGCTCAATTCGATGCTTGGGTGTCAATACTGTGAATGAATTTGTCATGTCGGTTCCTGATTTGGCCGTGATAGTGGATGCGAAGATTAATGGAGCCGGTATCGTGGGCAAGCAAGAGTCGCGTCGAACATTCTACGGCTTGGCAGCCTACATGCGCACAAATCGCGGGCCTTCTCGCCACCAAAACCGGACATCTGTGGCGTGCCATTGACACAGCGCCGTGTGCCGCAGCGCGCGCGAACGACGGCCTTGAGTCATTCAGCCGGGATTGGTGTCAGCGCTCATTTTCTGCATCCTCGCAAAAGGTCAGACGATGCTCTTCGCGTACAGATCCGTGCGGCGGTCGCGGAAAAATCCCCAATCGGCACGGTAGTGTTCGATATCACCCAAGTCGAAGGCATGTACCAGCACGCCCTCGCCATCCTCACCAAAGCTCTGGACCAGCTCGCCCCGATGATCGGTGATGAAGGAGTGTCCATAAAAGTGCTGCACCGCGCCCTCATTCTCCTCGGTGCCCACACGGTTCGCGGCCACGATGGGCACGGCGTTCGAGACGGCGTGACCTTGCATCGCGCGCAGCCACTGTTTGTGCGTATCGAGCGAGGGATCGTCGGGCTCCGAGCCGATGGCAGCGGGATAGAACAGCACCTCCGCGCCCGAGAGCACCATGGCCCGCGCCGCCTCGGGAAACCACTGGTCCCAGCAAATGCCGACGCCTATCGTGCCGTAGCGCGTCCTCCAGGCTTTGAAGCCGGTATCGCCGGGGCGGAAGTAATATTTCTCCTGATAGCCTGGCCCGTCGGGAATGTGGCTCTTGCGGTAGACGCCCAGGATTTCGCCATCCGCATCGGCCACCGCGACGCTGTTGTAGTAGTTCGGCCCGTCCTTCTCGAAGAAGGAAATCGGGATCGCGATGCGCAGTTCCGCCGCCAGCGCTTTGAGCGCAAGTACGCAAGGATGCGCCGCTGCCGGGTACGCCGTTGCGAACCATTGCGGGTCCTGCTGCGTACAGAAATAGATGCCCTGAAACAGTTCGGACGGCAGAACCACCTGTGCGCCCTGCCGCGCAGCCTCGCGGATGAAGCTTTCCGTTTTCGCGATGTTCGCGGCCATGAGCGGGCCATAGGAGGTCTGAATGGCCGCGACCGTCAGCATACGCTTGGTCATAGCAGCGGCTCCTGCTGGGTGATGCAATGGAACGAGCCGCCGCCCGCGTCGCCGTAGCCCAGGAGCCCTTGCGAAGGCAGTCCTATAACCTTGCGGCCCGGAAACAGCTCCCGGAGCATGCCGAGTGCCGCGTCTTGCGACGGCGTCCCGTAGACGGGCACCGCGACCGCGCCGTTGGCGATGATGAAATTCATATGGGAGGCGGGGGACGTGCCGCCAGCCGCGTTGCGGTAGAGGCCCACGCCCGGAATGCGGATGACTTCGAGCTTGCGCCCGCGCGCATCGCAGGCCTCGTCCAAGGTCCGGGCGATGGCGTTCAGCACATCCGCGTTCGGGTCTTCCGCGCCAGCGGGCGCCTGGCAGACAACCACGCCCGGGGCAACGAAGCGCGCGAGATTGTCGATATGGCCGTCGGTGTGGTCGTTGGCCAGCCCCTCGCCGATCCAGATCACCTGCTTCGCGCCGAGTGCCTCGGCCAGCGCCGCCTCCGCGTCCTCTTGCGTCCAGCTATTGCGGTTGGCGTTGAGCAGCGTCTGCGCCGTGGTGAGAACGGTGCCCTCGCCGTCATGCTCGATGGCGCCGCCCTCCAGCACGAAATCGAACTGCCGCTCCGGCACGCCCGCAAGCTGGGCGATCTCGCCGCCCACGAGGGCATCGTCCGGCATGTCGAATTTGCCGCCCCAAGCGTTGGTCTTGAAGCGCACGGCCACGGGCTTGCCGCCCGCCCGCGCGAAGATCGGGCCGGTGTCCCTGAGCCAGATATCGCTGTATCTGGCCTGATGAATCTCTGCCGCGCTGCCGAGCCGCTTGCGCGCCGTTTCCCCGGCCTCCGCGCCGTTCACGAGCAGCCGCACCAAGCCGCTATCCGCCAGCGCGCAAACAAGCGCCGCCACGTCGCGGCGTGGCGGTTCCAGATCGCCGTTCCATTCGCTGGGTATGGCGGGCCATGCCGTCCACACGGCCTTTTGCGGCGCCCATTCGGGCGGGATTTCAATCGTTTCGGTCACTTTCATCCCCCGGATGCGGAAGTTTTAAAGCCCAAGATCGTCAGCTAAAAAGCCTGCTCCATGACCGGCGCGGACGATTTTTCCAAAGGCCCTGATGATAAGCATCGCTAACGAGCAGTGGCATAACACTGCCAGCTTCGGCGAAGACCATCTGCTCCGCAACGCTATCGACCTTGCCCCAGGAGTTGGCCTCCTTCAGCGTCGAGCTGCTGCAGGCGCCGTCGCGCACATCGGCGACCGTCACCTGGACCGCGTATTTGTGCATGGCAACCTCATGGCCAAGCATCTCGGCGCACACGACAGTATCCTGCGCAAAATTCTTAGGCACTCCGCCGCCGATCATGAGCAGGCCGGTTGTGCCAGCCTTGATCTTGATATCCGTGAGCTCGCGGAAGTCCCTGATCGAATCGAGCGTCATATGGCGATCCGGGTTTTGGACTTGATGCATGACAAGGCCGAAGCCGGCGCTGAAATCTGTGAACGCCGGACAGAAAACCGGCACATTATGATCGAATGCCGTTTCGACCAGCGAGCCCCGCTTTTTGGCGTTATCCTTGAGATAGCGGCCCATTTCCTTGATGAACTCGCGGCTGGAATAGGGACGAGGTTCGAGGCTGCCCGCGATTTCGCCTATGGTACGGTCGCAGGTCCGCAGCTCGTCCTCGTCGATATAGGTGTCGTAGATGCGGTCGATAGCAAGGTCGCGCAACGCCCGGTCGTCGGCCTGCTGGCTCCCCTGATAGTGCTTAAATCCAAGCGCCTCGAAGAAGTCCATGTCGACGATGCTGGCGCTGGTTGCCACAACGGCATCCACCATGTTGTATTCGATCAGGTCGCGGTAGACATGCATGCACCCGCCGGCAGAAGTGGACCCAGCCAGCGTTAGAATAATACTGCACGATGGGTCGCGCAGCATGTCATTGAAAATCCGCGCGGCCCGGGCAAGAGCGCGCGAGGTGAAGGACATCTTGTCCATCGCCGCGATGAGCGGACGCGCATCGAAATTTGCTACGTCGATATGCTCTACAGGCCGGGACAGAAGCTCGGCTTTATTGCCGGCGATCGGGCTATTTGTCACTATGAACCTCCTAAATAAACGGACGGGACGGTTGTTGAAACGGTGCCGCAGCCGCCTGGACGGTGACAAGCTGCTTGCCTCAACGATTAGGCGGGCGCCGAAGCCGTTAAGTGGTGTGAGAAAGGAATATCCGTAGCCTCCCCGCCTGCCGATGTGTAGCGAAGCCGGTTTCGCCCGGCGCGCTCTTGGCTGAAATAATGAAACCGGACCGGAACGCAAACAGGAAAATCCCGTTTGTGCTCAATTCCACGATGGCACGAACGGGCTGGCGTTAACTTAGCCATAACCACTTCTTCACGCTTTCCTGGCCGTTTTACACGATTGCCGCTCTTCTGCTTTACAGCGCTCAGGGTTAGCCGGCGTTTCTTCCAGAAGCCCTAACGTGCGATAAGTGTCTGATAGTGCTGCGAAAAATGAACGGTCTGTTAATTCTCCGGGAGCGGGCCGCGCGTCCCCGCACAGGTACAGATTAAGCAAAGTTGCCCGGCTCCGGCGACGCTTGCGCTTCTGTCTGGTTCCTCACGCGAATGACCCGTGGCGGTTTCGATCCAAGACCGCCTTCTCCGGCTGGATCTAGGTTGCATTTTATCTTTTCGTAGGTAATGTCGCACCCAGATAGATTGGCTGTGAGGGGCGTTGCTCCAATGTATCCGAAATGCTTGAGCAATGCCTTAGTAAAGGCGTAGGTGCTATTCTCTAAGAGCAAAAACCATGGTATCTTGCAATGGTTATAGCTTTTTATAATCGCTTTATGCGGCTCTTGAATTCTTCATGCCTCCCGATTTTCCTAGCAGGCGAGCTCATGGCCATGGATCAGCCCCGTGTGTCCGCGTTGCTGAGAGGCAAGATCGACAAGTTCTCCACCGATATCTGGGCCAGGATGCCAGGCTGCGGATAACGCCCGCGCGCAGCGGCAAAGGGAAACTGAGATCGGCAGGCTGAGAGCGGGCGTCCGGAAAGCGCCAAAGAATTGCGGCGCGGGCGCCGGCACGCTACATTGCCCTTATGGATCGAAACGCAATCATCGCCACCTTGCGAGGCCGCGAAGCCGAGTTGAGAGCGCTCGGCGTCGTAAGCCTGTCGCTGTTCGGCTCGGCGGCGCGCGGCGACGCGACGGACGAGTCGGATATCGACGTTGCCGTGACACTCGATCCCGCAAGTACGCCCCGAGGGTTTTACTACATCGGCCGCCTCGACGAGTTGCGGGAACGCCTGGAAGCAGCTCTGGGCCGGCCTGTGGACCTGGTTCCAGAACCCGTGGAGAAACCGCGTTTCCAGCAAGATATAGAGCGGGACCGCGTGCGTGCCTTCTAAGAACCCCGAGCGGCGCCTGGCCGATATCGTGGAAAATGCCGCGGCGATTGCGAGCTATATTGAGGGGCTCGACGCGAAGGCTTTCAGTAAAGACAGAATGAGGCGCGATGCTGTCGAGCGCTGCTTGCAGAGGATTTCAGAGGCTGCCTTGAAACTTGGGAGCGATGCGGAAAGATTCGATTCCCTCTCAGCCGTGGAAACAGATCCGCAGCCTCGGAAATGTCCTGCGCCATGGATACGATATCGTAAGTGCTGAGGAGATCTGGATTATGGCATCCGGGCAGGCTCCGAAGCTTGGGCAGGATTGTCAAAACGCCATAGATGCGCTCAGAAACAATTCGCCGGAATAAATGCCCGCACGCACGATCATGATCATGGGGACCGGCTCCGACGTGGGCAAATCGCTCATCGTCGCGGGGCTATGCCGCCACTTCGCCAATGCCGGCTACCGCGTCGCGCCGTTCAAGCCGCAGAACATGTCGAATAACGCGGCCGTCACCGAGGATGGCGGCGAGATCGGCCGGGCGCAGGCGCTCCAGGCCCGCGCGGCGCGCTGTGCGATGACGGTGGACCTGAACCCGGTGCTGCTTAAGCCGCAAAGCGAGGTTGGCGCGCAGATCGTGGTGCAGGGCAAGGCCGTGGGCTCGGCCCGCGCGCGGGAGTTCCAGGACAAAAAGCGCGCGCTCATGCCGGCCGTGCTCGAAAGCTTCGGGCGGCTGCGCGCGGCGTACGATCTGGTTTTCGTGGAAGGGGCGGGCAGCGCGTCCGAGATCAATCTGCGCGCGAACGACATCGCCAATATGGGCTTCGCGCAGGCGGCGGGGCTGCCGGTGGTGCTGGTGGGCGATATCGACCGGGGCGGGGTGATCGCAAGCCTCGTGGGCACGAAGCACGTGCTGGCGCCAGCCGACGCGGCGCTGATCGAGGGCTTTATCGTCAATAAGATGCGCGGCGACCCAAGCCTGTTCGCAGACGGCATGGCGGCAATCGCACAGATGACCGGCTGGCGCGCGCTGGGGCTCGTGCCGCATTTCGCAGGCGCAGGCCGGCTGCCTGCGGAAGACGCCCTGGCGTTGCGCCCCTCACCCCCGCCCTCTCCCCCTGGGAGAGGGAGTCCCGCTGTGCCCGTTGGGCAGGCGTTCCCTCTCCCATCCGCATCCGCTTGCGGATGCGGATACTCGAGCAGCAAGCTCGCGAAGGCGAGCTTGCTGGGAGAGGGACAGGGTGAGGGGAGCGAGCTTCGTATTGCCGTCCCCCTCCTCCCCTTCATCTCCAACTTCGACGACCTCGATCCCCTCCGCCTGGAACCCGGCGTGAGCGTCGAGATGATCCCGCGCGGGCTGCCGCTCCCCGCCGGCGCCGATGTTGTGCTCCTGCCCGGCTCGAAGGCCACCATCGCTGATCTCGAAACATTCCGCGCCGAGGGCTGGGACATCGATCTGGCGGCGCACATCCGGCGCGGCGGGCGCGTGCTCGGGCTTTGCGGCGGCTTTCAGATGCTGGGCGCCAAGATTTCCGATCCGGACGGCATCGAAGGCCCGCCGCGCAGCGTTGCCGGCCTTGGCTATCTCGATTTCGCGACGGCGCTCACGGGCCAGAAGACGCTGCGTCGCGTGAGCGGCTCCGCTTGCGGCGCCCCGTTCGAAGGCTACGAGATGCACGTGGGCGAAAGCACAGGTGGGGCGCTGTCGCGGCCGTTTCTGCGCTTCGAGGATGGCCAAGCCGAGGGCGCCGTGAGCGCCGATGGCCGCGTCGCGGGATGCTACGTGCATGGGCTTTTCGCTTCGGACGCTTTCCGCCGGGCTTGGCTCGCGACGTTTGGAAGCGAAGTCCCCCCTCACCCCGGCCCTCTCCCCGAGGGGAGAGGGAGCGCCAGAATTCTCGCTGCGGATAATTCTAGGGTCCTCTCTCCCCTCGGGGAGAGAGACAGAGTGAGGGGGGACTTCCGCCTTTCCTACAACGCGCTGATAGAGCAGACGCTGGACGAGCTGGCGGCCCACCTCGCGCAATATATCGACGTGGAAGCCCTGCTCAAACTTGCGCGATGAGAGCGCAAAATGCGATTGCGGCGAACATGACAAACCAAGCGGCGCGCGTGAGGTCAAGCGCGCCGCGAATATCGCCAGCAGAGGCATCTGCCCGGCCATCGCCCATGTAAGCGTCCAGCACGGTCACGCCGCCATAGCTGCGCGGCCCGGCAAGCTTCAGCCCGAGTGCGCCCGCCATCGCTGCTTCAGGCCAGCCGGCGTTCGGCGAGCGGTGGTGGCGCGCATCGCGGATGACGGCCTTGGCAGCGCCGGCCGGGGACGCCTTGCAAAAGATCGCTGCCAGCGCGAACAGCGCCGCGGTCAGCCGGGAGGCGGGCAGGTTCACGAGGTCGTCGAGCCGCGCCCCCGCCCAGCCGAAGGCTTCGTAGCGCGGGGTGCGGTGGCCGATCATGCTGTCGGCGGTGTTGATGGCCTTGTAGGCGGCAAGGCCCGGCAGTCCCAGCACAACGAACCAGAAGACGGGCGCCACCACGCCGTCTGAGGCGTTCTCTGCCAGGCTTTCGATGGCGGCGCGCGACACAGCATGGCAATCGAGTGTTTCGGGATCGCGGCCCACGATGCGCGAGACGGCGCGCCGTCCGGCTTCGAGCCCTGCCGTTTCGAGCGCCGCGGCCACATCGCGGACATGAGTAAAGAGGCTGCGGCTCGCGAAGAGCGTGCTTGCGGCGATTGCGGTGAGCGCCGAGCCATAAGGCAGCCTGCCCGCCGCCATTTCTATGAGCAGCCCGGTTGCCGAGGCTACGGCGGTTACGCAAAGGATGGTCAGCATGCCCGCAAGCTTGCGGGCGAGGCGTGGACTGCTTTCCTTATTGAGCCGCCGCTCGCCAAGGCTTATGAAGGCGCCAATCCAGGTGACAGGGTGGCCGGCCTTCCGGAAAACCCAATCGGGGTAGCCGAAGGCGGCGTCGAGCAAGAGAGCGAGCAGGGCAATCGGGAATGTTTCTGGCGGCATGAGCGGATCATTAGCAGACGAAATCAATTTGCGCTTCTTCGAGCATGGCGGCCGCCTGGACGTGGCGCGCGAGCTTTACGGCCAGGCGCCAGAGCCGTGGATCGACCTTTCGACGGGTATCAGCCCTTGGAGCTACCCCGTTCCGGCACTGGTGGCCGGGGAACTTCACCGTTTGCCGGATGCAGCGGCCTTGCGCCGGCTGATCGAAATTGTACGGAAGGCGTATCGCGTCCCGCCGATGGCGGAGGTGGTGCCGCTGCCGGGAACCGATGCGGGCTTAAGCGTGCTGCCCTGGCTTTTCCGCGAGCCGAAACGCGTTGCGGTTTTGACGCCCTGCTATTCCGGCCATGCTGCTGCCTGGAGTGCCGCCGGGCATTCGGTGAGCGAGATCGACTCGCTCGACCGCGCCGGCGCCGCCGCGATCCTGATCGCGGTCAATCCGAACAACCCGGATGGCCGCTTCATCGATCACGCCAAGCTCGCGGCGTCGCTGCCTCCGCTCAAGCGGCGCGACGGGCTGCTGATCGTCGACGAGGCGTTCGCGGACGCCGATGAAAGCCATTCGATTCTGCCGCATGTGGCGCGGCTCGACTACACGCTCGTCTTGCGGTCCGCGGGCAAATTCTTCGGCGCGGGCGGCGTGCGGCTTGGTTTTGCGATTACCTCGCATCCGGTTGCCGGCGGCTCAAGGCAGCGCTCGGGGCATGGCCGGTTTCCGCGCAGGCGATTGCGTTCGGTGAAGCAGCACTCGCCGATGAAGCCTGGGCGGCGATGCAGCGGGCGCGCCTTGCCGAAGCCGCGAAGCAACTCGATGCGGTGCTGACGGAAGCCGGCTGCCGGGTGCTTGGTGGAACTGCGCTGTTCAAGCTCGCCGGACACCCCTTAAGCAGAACGCTCTTCGCACATCTCGCCCGGAAAGGCATACTCACCCGGCCTTTCAAGGAGCGCAGCGTTTTGCGCTTCGGGTTGCCTCCCGGGCCGGAGGAACTGGAGCGGCTGCGCGAGGCATTGCAAACGGCGCCAAAGGAATGAGGGATAGGATGAACAATCGACTGAAACGTCATCGCGAGGCGCGCCAGCGCCGTGGCGATCCAGTGCAACGGCGCCGCCATTTGCGGCTTCTGGATTGCTTCGCTTCGCTCGCAATGACGGTGCTGGCAGCCGGAATTCTTGCGCTGTCCGCGTCTGCCGCGCTCGCGGACGACATATCGTGCCTGAGCACCACCTTCCGCCTGGTGGGCCCGAACGACAAAGTTTGCGTGAGCGCGTTCGACGATCCGAAAGTGCCGGGCGTCGCCTGCCATATCAGCCAGGCGCGAACCGGCGGGCTTGGCGGCTCGCTGGGCCTTACGGAAGACCCGAGCCGGTTTTCCATCTCTTGCCGCCAAATCGGTCCGGTCACGGTGGATATCGGCAGCCTCAGCGATCACGAAAAAGTCTATGCCGAGCACACTTCGGTTTTCTTCAAGCACACCAACGTGTTCAGGATCGTGGATAAAAAGCGCAATACCCTCGTTTATCTGGCGATCAGCGACAAGCTGATCGAAGGCTCGCCGCAAAACGCCATCTCGACCGTGCCAATCATGCCCTGGGCCAGCGCACGCTAAGGGTTCGTCAGGAAATAAGTGAGCCGGATGGCGCCGGAATTTTGGCCGGCGAGCCAAGCCACAAAAGGGGGCGCATATCCGGGATATGTAACCCCTTTTGTGGCGTGGCAGACGGGCAAAAGGACAAGCCAGATGGCGCACTTATTTATGCACAAGCCCTAAGCTTGTGCATGCAGGCCCTCCTCTTCGGTCATCGCCCCTCTTTCAATACTTCACGCATGGTCTCGGCGACGATGCCGGGAAGTTCGCGTCTGAACGAGGACATTTCATTTCTGAGCGAGGACATTTCATTTTCAAGGCGGTCAAAGCGCGCCGTATGCTGATCCTGCGTCGCGGCCATCTTACCAAGCGTGGTTGCCATCCACTCTATCTGCTTGGCGTTATGCCGGGCGGCAACCTCCAGGGACGATATCCGGGCATCGAGCTGCGCTTCTTCCAGCGCTTCCACACGGCGGGCCAGCAGTTCGATATCGGTCATCGGTCTTTCCTTTGCGCGCGGTTTCGGTTCAGAAAAAACAAATATCACATTCAGGCGCGCTCAGCACCAGCATCCACATCTTTCCGCCCGGCATCCCTTGCATAACGGTCCGGACGCGCTACGATGCCGGGCATGAAACACTGTATTGCGTTTTTGGCAATAACGATCACGATGGCGTGCGCCCCGTGTGCGGCGCAGCCGAAAGTCCCATTAGTATATGAAAATGCACCAAACGTGTTTGGAGCCGGTGCCTCAAGTTGCAGCAGAATAAATATTGAAAATTATGTAGACTGGAATAACGTTCACTGGGCACAAGGTTATCTGACTGCACTTCGTTTCACAGATTACCAGATAAAAGATCTTCAAACATTCGTCATTAGGTATTGCTATCTAAATCCACAGGATTTGGTTGAGAATGCCATATTCGCCTTTTATGTAGAAAAACTAAACGAATACAATCAAAAAATCGCCAATCAGCCTAAACCCGCTGCGCCTCAGCCTTCAATCCCGCCTCGATAGGACGGCGCATGGCTTCGGATCGCGAGGGTGTATCCGGCTGCCTCCCAATCCATTCGTAGTGACGGATTTGGTCTGGTCTTGCGGGGCAAGCCGCCAGCGGCTACGAAGCGTTCGAGTCCTACCGCTGGAGCCTATGCTAGACACCGCAACCCTCGATACCGGCCTCGAGATGGCGCTCGCCGCGACGCTTTGCTACGGCGGCGTTTCGGACATCCGGCATTTGCGCATTCCGAACGCCGTCTCGCTGATCGCGATCGCGCTGTTCTTTCTCCATTACTGGCTCTCGCCCGCGGCGGGGGGCCTGGCGCCGCACCTCTGGGCTTTCGGGATCGCCTTTCTCGTCACCTTCGGCCTTTACGCGGCGGGCTTCATGGGCGCGGGCGACGTGAAGCTCATCAGCGCGCTAATGCTCTGGGGCGGCGTCAGGGACGGCCCGGATTTCCTGGTTGTCATGGCCCTAATAGGCGGGCTGCTCGCGGGGCTGCTGCTGGCGTTACGAAAGGCGATGGCCGTTTGGCCGGCGGTGAAGCAGTATATCCCTTCGCGGCGGGTGAAGGCGTGGGCGCGGCGAGGGATTTTCCCTTACGGCATAGCGATATGCGTCGCGGGATTGCTGTTCATCCCCTCCTTCTTCGCGCCTTGAGGCGCGGGTTGATTGCTGCACCGCCCATTGGGGTCATCCCGTGCGCGCTGCAGCATGAAATGCTGCTGCGCAGACACGGGATCGCAAGAGGCGCCGGCGTTTGCAAAGATCGCGGATAACGCCTGCGGCGTTTCCGGGATGACAGTTCCGGGATAACGCGAACGATCAGCTCTTCCCCGCGCTGGCCTTCCATTCCGCCAGCATCGCCAGATTGGCCTGAATGGAGGGGTTTTTCGGGTCCTGAGCCAGAGCGGTCCTGAGCGTCTGCTCCGCGGCCGCGAAATCGCCCTTCAGCATGTAATGATAGCCAAGGTTGTTGAGGATAGCGGGCGTGGTGCCAACCATCTTTTTCAGCACTTCGTAGGCGCGATCCGCCTCGTCGAACCGCTTGAGATGATCGTAGGAGGCGGCAAGGCCGAGCCAAGCTTCCGCATTGCTGTGCCGCTCTTCGATGGCCTGCCTGAAATAGCGCTCCGACAAGCCGTACTCGCCGTGCCGGAAGTTCTCCTTGGCCTTGTCGATCCAGACCTGCTCGGGGCCGCTGCCAAAGGCCGAGCTTGTGAAGTCGCCGTCCTTCTTGGCATCCCCAAAGGGTGAGTTATCGCCTTCTATGGAACCACAGCCCGCGATACTGAGGGCGGCTACGGCTGCCAGGCATATCGACTTAAAGGTTTTCATGTGCCCCACCTGGTTAATGTGTAACGTGTTGTATGCGGATGATAGCGGGAAGAAGGATCACGATCAGAAGCACCGGGAACACGAAAATGCCCAGGGGCAAGACAAGCTTGGCCGGAAGCGCGTGCGCCTTCTCCTCCGCGCGGAGTACGCGCCGCTCGCGCATTTCGTCGCGATAGACGCGCAGCGCATCGGTGACGCTCGTTCCGAGCTGTTCCGTCTGCTCCAGAAGCGATGCCAGCGTTGCGGCTTCTTCCACTTGCGTCCGGCGCGACAGGTTGAAAAGGGCCTGGTGCAGGCTGCTGCCGGCACGGATTTCCACGCTGGCGAGATACAAGTGCGCGCCCAGGATCCGGTGGGTCTTGGCAATCTCGCGGCTCAGCCGGTCGATTGCGGCGCGCGGACCAAGCCCGGCTTCGGCGCAGACGATCATGAGGTCGATGAAATCGGGAAACCCATCCCGGCATTCCTGGACCAAGCGCTTTTTGCGCATGGTGACGAAACGGCTCGGCACGAGGAAAGCAACCCCGGCCAGGACCGCTGCCGCAACTATGCGCGAAGTCGGGCGATGAGGCGGGGAAAAAATAGCCGTATGCGACGTACCCGATGAGCCCGCCGGCCAGAAGCAGGATGGCGCGTAAAGCCTGGTACCAGTAGATGGCGCTTGAGCCGAAGAAGCCGGCGCGCAAGAGCTCGCGCCTGATCTTAGAGGTTTCGCTTCGGTCGCGGGCAGCGCCGCGCTCGACATCGCCCAGCAGGACGGAAGTTGCCGACAGGCTCTTATAATGGAGGGAGCGGGCGTCTTCGAAATGGATCGGACCCAAGGGCTCACCGGCCGCATCCCCGCCGAAGCTGGCGGCTGTCCGCCTTCTAACCGCGACTCTGCCGCGGAGGTAAGAACTTACCCCGATCACCAGGAGAAAAACGGCAGCGAACGTAAATGCCGTGGCCATCGCCACGCGGGCCACGGACACGTCGGGATACTGGATTGCGGAAAACGCTTCCATCGTCATACGCGGATCCTCACCATCCGGTACATAACGTAATTGCCGAGCACCATCCAAAGGAAAGTCAGGACGAGCGTGAGCTTAGTATAGGGCTCGTTCCAAACGTCGCCATAGTAGTGGGGCGAAAGAAACCAGATCGCCACAAGTAGAAGAATTGGCAGCGCGCTCAAAACCATAGCGGAGAAGCGGCCTTCCGCGGCCAGAGCGTGCGCCTTCCTGCGCAATTTGAAACGCCCGCGAATAACCTTGGATAAGTTGCCGAGCACCTCGGCAAGGTTGCCGCCGGTCTTCGACTGAATGGAGACCGCCAGCGCAAGCAGTCCGAGGTCGGGCTGGCCGACCCGCGCATGAAGGTTGGCCATCGCGGCTTCCAAGTCCAAGCCAAACGTCATCTCCGCCGCGGTCAGCCGGAACTCCGCGCCCACTGGATCGGGCATATTCTTGCCTACGGAAGCAATGGCCACCGAAACGGAGTGCCCAGCCCTCAGGCCGCGGATAACCGTGTCGATCGCTTCCGGCAATTGTTCTTCGAATTTCCGCTGCCTGCCGTCGCGCATGGCTCGCAGCACGGTAAAAGGCATCATGGCTGCGCAAAGAGTGCTGAACGGTAGGCTTATGAGTAGCGAACCCATGACGGTTTGGGCGGCAAGGAAGCCCACGGCGCCGCTAGCCAGGGCAAAGGCAATCACGCCTGGAATACCCCAGGAGGTGCCCGATTGAAGAATGAGTTTGTTAAGGGAAATCAGAGAGGTAGCGTAGCGCCCGTCTGCCGCCAGGCTCCTGCTTAGACGGATATCGGAGAGATCGGCCGGTGAGGCTATGCCTTCGGCTTTAGGGGTATGCAGCCTGGAACGGATACGGCCGCGGTAGACTATCTGCTCCCTGATCGCGATGTAGAGACCGAGCAGGAACATCAGGAAGGCGAGAAATATCAGAACGGTAATGAGAGTTTGCCGGTCGAACATCTAAAGCGCTCCGGCAGCAGGGTTGAACAGCCAGGGCGGAACGGCAAATCCTCTGACGCGCACCTCTTCGATAAAGGTTGGCCTGATGCCGGTTGCGGTGAAAACTCCACGCACCTGGCCTGCGGCGTCTGTACCGCGGGTAACGAAGCGGAACAGCTCCTGCATGAGAATGACCTCGCGCTCCATGCCGGAAACTTCGCTGACGCTGACGATGCGGCGGACGCCGTCGCTAAAGCGCTGGAGCTGTACGATGAGCCTTATCGCGGACGTTATCTGCGAACGGATGCTGGCTTCCGTCATGGGCAGGCCGGCCATGCCGACCATTTGCGTCAGCCTCGAAAGCGCATCGCGGGGGCTGTTGGCGTGGATCGTCGCCATGGAGCCCTCGTGGCCGGTATTCATGGCCTGAAGCATGTCGAAGGCTTCCTCGCCGCGCACCTCGCCCAGGATGATCCGGTCGGGCCGCATACGCAGCGCGTTCTTCACAAGCTCCCGCTGCCGGATTTCGCCTTTGCCTTCGAGGTTCGGAGGACGGGTCTCAAGCCTGCCCACATGCGGCTGCTGGAGCCTTAGCTCCGCCGCATCCTCGATGGTGATCAGCCGCTCCGTCTCGGGAATGTGCGCGGAAAGCGCGTTGAGCAGCGTCGTCTTGCCGGTGCCGGTACCTCCGGAAATAAGAATGCTTACCTTCGACTGGACGCATAGCCCAAGAAATTCGCACATTGCCTCGGTGAGGCTGCCAAAGCCAGCGAGCTTCTCAAGGCTGTAGGCTTCCTCGGCGAACTTCCTGATCGAGATCAGCGGGCCATCCACGGCAATGGGACGGACGGCGATGTTGATGCGCGAGCCATCTGCCAGGCGCGCATCGATCATCGGCGAGGACTCGTCGACGCGCCGGCCGACCGCGCCCACGATTTTGTTCACAATCCTCAAGATGTGCGCTTCGTCGCTGAACCGCACGGGGACGGCTTCGAGCTTACCCCGCCGCTCGACATATACCTTCTCATGGGTATTGATGAGAATGTCGCTAATGGATGGGTCTTTGAGCAGGGGTTCGAGGGGACCGAGGCCCGTCAGCTCGTCGAACACTTCCTGCGAGAAGGCTTCGAGCTCCTTGGCGTTGAGCAGGATGCGCTCGGATTTGACGTATTCCGCGACGAAATCGCCGATCTTGCGGCGCAGCTCCTCGCGAGGCAGCCGCTCAAGCGAGGCCAGGTTCAAATCGTCGATGAGCTTGCGGTGAAGGCGGACTTTCGCGTCGAGAAGCTCTTGCCCCGGCAGCTGGGCCGCCCCCGCAGCTCCGGCCGTGGCGCCGGGGACGATGACGGCGGGCTCCGCCTGCGCCGGCTGAGCCGCCTCTTGGGGCGCCTCGCCAACGGGTTTACCTGCGTCTCTCATGAACCTATTTCGCATCGGCGCTTTCCAACTCAGGGTCTGTGTGCCTTTGCGGCTCTTGGCTCGCTCAAAAGGATCTGCGAAAGCTTCTTCGCGATCTTGTTGCCTGGGCGCATCTCCGAAAGCGCCTGTCCGCGGTTGATCGCCTCGTCGACCATCCTGCCGCAATCGGGAATGAATCCGCAGAGCCTGGTTTCGAGGATACTTTCGGCGTCCTTCCGGGAGAGGCCGGCGCCCAGCAACGGTTCGTAGTATTTGTTGACGATGATGGAAACCGTGGTTTGCTGCTGCGTCCTGGCGGCGATAGCGTTCGCTAGAAAGCGCGCTTGCCGCAGCGCCGGGACCGTAAAGGACGTCACAACGAAAATCCGATCCGATCCCCAGATGACGTTTTCAGTCCAGGAGCACCAATTCCTCGGAAGATCGAGAATCAAATGATCGAAGGACTCGGAGAGCAGGCCGAGGATCGACGCGACGAGTTCCTCGCGCAACTCCGTGAACTGCCCCGCCGGCCTTGAGGCCGCAAGCACCGCCAGTCCCGAGCGATGCTTGCTCAGCATCACGTCGAGAAGCTGCCGGTCCAGGCGGCCGGACATTTTGGAGAGCTCGTTGAGCTGGAATGCAGGTTTGAGGTCGAGGTAGTCGGCGACCGCGCCATTCTGAAAATTAAGGTCGGCAAGGCAGGTTGTTTGCAGCTGCTTGTGCAGGTTTCCGGTGAGGAACGCGGCCTCTATGGCCAAAGTCGTGCTGCCGCAGCCGCCGGCAGCCGGAAAAAACGAGGTGCATTTGAGCTTCCCCTCGTTCTCCTCGGCGAGCCGCGCCCGAATGGCTGTTTCGCAACTGCTGTGAATTTCGGCGGCGTTGCAGCCTGTGGGAAGCCAATCCTCGACCCGGAGCTGCAACAGCCCCCGGACCGTCTGTTGATCGAGATGGCTCGAAATTGCGATAATCGGGATTTTTGCGAAATGCGATTTCTTCAGCCGCTCGAGGACTTCAAGATCGCCGGCACTGCCCTGGCTGAAGTCGGCGACCAGCAGGGCGGGAAGCTTGATGCCGGCAATATTTTCCTCAAGCTGTGCCAGCCGTCCGCCGAATGCACGCAGGTTGAAGTGGCTTCTGCCGGCAAACTCGGCGGACACCCGCTCCCACAGCTCTCCATCCTCTGTGACCAGGAGCGCATCGTAGCGGCGGACAATCGGGGTTTCGTTCGCGGTCACTGGCTGAAAAGGCCGATCCCCGGCTGCCGGGACACGGGGCGCGGCTGCCTGACCCTCCGCGGCGCTGCTACCCAAGCCATTGATCCGGTCCTCGATGGGCCACTTGCTCACGCCATCTCCCTTTACTACTGCGGCTGCGGTGTGGGCGCCTGCAGCGCATTGTCGGGTTGCGGGGCTTCGGCAGCCTTTTCTGGATTGAGGGGACGCGGACGCAAGACCCTGTTGGTTTGATAACGGTCCATCGCGAGGCCGGCACGCTGCCCGCTCATGTTCAGTTTCCGGTTTTTCACATAGGGCGGCCAAGGATCGATGGTCTGTGTGGCCTTATTCACGTCGATGGCATCGCCCACGCCGCGCGTCACGAATTCCGTGCGGTCGCCGCATGAACTGCATTCGAGATCCCAGGCGCCCAGGCTCGCCGCCATGAGAACGAGAGCGGAAACCTTAACGCCGGTTCGCAGAAGCTTATTGTAGTGAACGGTCATCGCCGCCTCCCTATTTGGCCGGTTCTGGCATTGGCTGCTGCGGTTGCGGCCCTAAGTCGATAATGTGCCCGCCACCCGTGGGTTTAGGCTTGCTGACCTCGACCTCATGCTGCCCGAGCAAAAAGAACTCGGAATCGTTCGCAGGCTTCCTGTTGTCGAGCGGGGTCGCAATCTTCTGGCCTGGCACCATCGGCTGGACCAGCCGCGGCGTAACCAGGATGACGAGGTCGGTTTCGTTCTTTTGGAACAACTCGCTACTGAAAAGCGCGCCGAGCACCGGGACGCTCCCCACCCACGGAAGTTGCTGCGTGTCGGCTACGTGCGACCCTTGCAGCAGGCCGGCCATCATGAAAGTTTGCCCGTCGCGAAGCTCTATCGTGGTCGACGCGCGCCGCACGCTCAGGCTCGGAATTTGATAGGCTCCGATCGACACCGTGTTCGTTGTATCGAGCTCGCTGACCTCGGGTTCGATCTTCAGGTTGATTTGACCTTCCGCAAGGACCGTTGGCGTGAATGCGAGGCCCACGCCATATTTCTTGAACTCGACGGTAACTTGATTGAACGCGTTGACGCCGACCGGGAAGGGAAATTCGCCGCCCGCAAGAAAGCTCGCGGTGTCCCCGGATAGCGCAACGAGGTTTGGCTCGGCCAGCTTGCGGGCAAGACCTTTTTGCTCGAGCGCATTGATAAAAACGTCCGCCTTCACCGGGCCGCCGAGGACTTGTCCGCCGATGGTGCCGAATGGGATCAAATTGGAGGCGAGGCCGGACGTGGGACTAAAAATGGAAGTGTTTGTGAAGTTGCCGCCGTTGCCGGCAGTGATACCGCCGCTTTGAACTCCATTGCCGGTGCTCGGAACCGCAAATCCCGCGATGCTTGAGTTCCCCGTCGTCGCCCCTACCTTGCCCGATGTAGCCCAGTTGACCCCTAGGCCCCGGCTGAGGTCGCGGGTTGCCTCAATGAAGCGCACTTCGAGCATCACCTGCTGAGGCGATGCGACCGACATGCCGTTTGTGACGTCATGGGGAGCAAGCTGCTCGGCAAGCGCCAGCGCGCGCGACATCGCCGGGGCGTCCGGGGCAACGCCGGAGAGCAGGATCTTGCCGTTCATGGACGACACCTTGATCTTCGAGTAGGCGGAGGTGCCTTGGAGGCTGCGCCTGAGAATATCGAGATCGTAGGTTACTTCGATGTCGATTATGCCCATCACTTCCTTCTTGGTGTCGAGAAGGGAAAGGCGGGTGATGCCGGGTTTCTTTCCGAGGATGTATATCGATTGGTTCGTAAGCGGAACGACGTCGGCGATCTCGGGGTCGCCAACCATCGCGTCGCCGAACGGAAAGTCCGTCTGGACGGTCTCCGATTTATGCAACACCACAGGCACTTCGATCTGCTGCGTCTGACGATCGAGGTAATAATTCTTGATGCCACCGTGGCGGCTGCTGCTGGCAGCACATGCGGGCCGGTTCGCAAACGCAGCGGCGGCCAACACTGCGACTGCCAACATGCCCCACAAGTGCGGCGCCGCCAGCCTGTTGGAATTAAGCATTTCTTGCCCCCACAATTCCGTTATCTTGCCGATGCTGCCCCAAACCGCATTTCCCACGCGGAATCCCTTGAGCCGCTGTAATATTGCTGCGGAACCCTGTATTCCTTGCGATCCACCGAACGGAACACCGAAACAGTTGGCGCCCCCGGCAAATCGTCGCCGCCGCTATGCTCGTCCGGCGCCGTGATGTCGCGCAGATCGACCGCGCGGCTGGCCGCGCGCCCGTTTTCGCCCTTGTTCAACGTCAAGGAGAGCTGGCCAACCGAACCGGCCAGAGTGAGCCTTTTCGCGTCCTCCTCGGAAACTTCCAAAGTAACCGTTTTGGGCGGCTGAGTTTGCTGCTTGCGCTCAACCTGCTGATCCGTTGCAAGAACCCGCACGTTCTTGACGAGCGTCTTCGTGTAGGCGCGCGGCCCTCCGCTCCCCGTCGCTTCGGCGGCGGCCCTGTCGGTTTGCGTCAGAAGCACGTCGACGCGATCCTCCGGCTGCACGAACCCGCCCACGCTCGACGCCTCGTTCACCCGTATAGTGATGCCGCGCATGCCGTCGTTCAACCGGCCCGTCAAACCCAAATCCGGTCCTTGCAGGATGCGTTGCCCAAGGATCGGCTCGTTTTCGGCAATCGCGGCGTAGAGCGTGGGCTCCTCGCCGTTTTTGAACAGCGCCTCGCGTGAAGCGAACACGCCCCTTGGCAGCATCCCCGCGGGCCACGACGCCTCGCGAACCGCAGCCGCGGTCAGCTTTTCGCCAGCCTTAAGATCGCGGGCGGCAACCACGATAGTCCGCATGGGCACTTCGGCAGGCTTTGCCTCGACTACAACCGGGCCCGCAACCGGCGCCATGAGCGCGGAGCGCACAAGGAGCGCCGCCGCGGCCGCACAGACGAAGGCGATGGCGAACATTAGGACGGTGCCTAGCCTCATGAGACCTCAGCAAAAAACCAAAGAAGCATAGCCAGCAAAAAACCGCCGGCGATGCGGAGGATAGTTCAGCTTCACGTGGCAACTGCTGTTGGCATTCGGCTCAGCCGGAAAGAAATGCCTCTTTCACCGCCGCTACAGCGTGACCTTCTCCCGGCAGCGCAAGCAACTTTCTCGCGCTGGGGCCGGGGTTTGCGTTATTTGCTGACGGCAGTCTGGACCGCCTGGAACTTCGTCGAAATAGAAGTGCCAAGGTTGGTAAGGACGGTAATGCTTACCGCCGCGACGAGGGCCGCGATCAGGCCATACTCAAGCATGGTGACGCCCTTCTTATTTTTGTTGAAGGTCTTCACCGCTTTTGATATAAATCGAGACATTGCATCCCCACTGGGTTCAACTGGACATAAGCGCCCGCGAAGTCAGGATTGCCCCTATTGTGACCCGCACGCTAATTGCATTCGGGGCAAAAAATGGCGCCGCCGCAACGGAGCTTGGGTTGCCGTAGATGGGAATGGTGTATCATAGGTAGAAAACTTCAATCGCGGTGGCATTGGCAAAAATAGGTCAATCGATAATCTACCTAGTTGTCACACGGTTGCAACAAGTTTGCATTAAGCTGCGGTCGTGTCCAGGTAGCAGCCTGGATATTGTTTATCAGCAACGCCGATAACTAATCTTCATACGAGCGCAACGGGTTAGGTCATTGGCCCGTCGCCGGTCTAGCAATCTTGGCGTTCATTTTGTTATTCATAGAACCGTTGCCACCCAGCACCGGCTAAATACTGGCGCGATGCCTTGGTTGCAAATCTGCCACAGGGAGAAAGAGTTTTGCATTACACGATGTGGAATGTCACGATACTTATTTATTAGACGTTTACACAAAAACGATGCCCTTCCCGGCGATTTGTGTGGAAAAGGGGTGCTACCAGAAACATTTTTTTTGGATTCTCCTGCGGCCTATTGCCGCCATGCAATGATGGCAGGCTGATTTTTAAGAGCCAGGGGCGTATTTCGCAAGCCAGGGTCGTACCATATTCCGGCCGAATGGTTCCCGGCCGTCATCGCGGAAACGGTGGTATCGCCCCTGCAGGAGGGGAGCATCCGATGATCCTGGAACAATCGCATCCGATGTTGGTCCGGATTGAGCAGATTTTTCTGCCTCAGATCCCGGCCACGATAGCTTTGGCGATCGTGTTTTCGGTTCTCACCGCATTCAATAGTCAAGTTTCCTCACCGGGAAAGGTGTGGTGGAAGAATCCTGGCCTTCTGACGGACGCTTGTAATGCCATCGTCAATAGCATTCTGGCTCCCTATTTCAAACTGAGCCTCTTGCTCGTCCTATTCGTCCTGCTGTCGGGGAGCATCTCGAATTCCGCTGTGGAGAATTATTTCAGTAATTGGCACGCGCCCCTGCATGGGATGACGTTCTGGTGGCAGGCCGCGATCTATCTCTTGCTGGCCGATTTCCTGCTCTATTGGATTCACAGGGTTTTCCACGGCGGCCCATTCTGGAAATACCACGCCATCCATCATTCGGCCAAACAGGTCGAGTGGACCACGGCTTACCGCTGGCATCCGGTCAACTACCTGCTGCAGCAGTCCCTGGTTGCGGCAACCATGCTCGTGCTCGGCATTTCGCCGGAAGTCGTGGTCTTCTTCCTGCCCTGGGACATTTTCAGTGCGGCGCTTGTGCACGCCAACGTCAAATGGACCTTCGGCCCGGTAAAATACATCCTGGCCACGCCCGTCTTTCATCGCTGGCACCATTGTCTGCCGAACGATGGCGGCGACATGAATTTCGCTCCGACTTTCGCGTTCTGGGATGTTTTGTTCGGTACTTACTATATGCCCGAAGGCCGCCTGCCGCAGATATTCGGGGTCGAGGACAAACAATTTCCGGAGGGCTACCTCAAGCAGCTGATCTACCCGCTGAAACCTCAGCCTGCCGCCGCCTTCGCGACCGCGGAACCGGGGAATTCGCCTTCAGGGCCGCAAATACGATAGCGGCTTGGCTTGGACACCGTCTTCGCGAGGCGCTGCAGGCGCCGCGGCGATTTAGGAGCGCCTTGCACTCCGCTGGCTCTTGTGGCTTCTGGATTGTTTGGGGGCGATGCCCCTCGCAATGACGGATACCGATGGCGCGATCAACCGGACTTAAGACGATTAGCCCGCGAACCCGTATCGCCGCCGCCGTGCTCGCGGTTGTCTGCGTTCTGGCCGCGGCTGCCAGCCTATCCAGCCAGACGCTCACAGCAGCCTTGCCGGACAGCGTGGAACTCAAGGATATGACCTGGGTCGAGGTGCGCGCGGCATTGCAGGAAGGATATACAGCGGTTCTCGTGCCCACGGGCGGCATCGAGCAGAATGGGCCGCACATGATCCTTGGGAAGCACGACTATATCGCGGGCTGGGCCGCGCGGGAGATCGCCAAGGCCGCCGGGCACACACTCGTGGCCCCGGTTCTCTCCTATGTGCCGGAAGGCAACTACGAGCCCGCCACCGGCCACATGCGCTTTCCTGGCACGCTCGGCGTTCCGGAGGCTGCATTTGCGGGCATGCTGGAGGGCATCGCGAGGAGCCTGAAGACCCATGGTTTCACGCTCATCTGCTTCATGGGCGATCACGGCGATAGCCAGCCGGTGCAGCGCAGCGTGGCGGCGCGGCTGTCCAAGGAGTGGGAACGCCAGGGCGTGCGCGTTGCCAGCCTCGACGCCTATTATGACGACAGCGCGCAGGTGAAGCGGCTTGAGGCAGAGGGCGAGACGGCAAGCTCTATCGGCCAGCATGCAGCCATTATAGACACCTCCGAGCTCATGGCTGTGCACCCTTCGGGCGTCGATCTTAACAGAGTTGCGAGACCGGGCCTTTTTGCGGAACCGGCAGGCAGTTCCGGCGACCCGGTCCGATCGAGCGCCGCGCGCGGGCGCGAGCTAATCGCCATGCGCGTAGAGGCCGCTATCGCGCAGCTTAAAGCCCTGAGGGCAGGAAAATAGGCCGGCATTTAAGTCATGCGGGCCATTTGCCATAGTCTATTACAAATTCATGCTGCACCGGACAACCGGCGCCGGCATTATGGGCCAACGGAGAGGCCAATGGAAACCACGCATCACATCCTCGTCGTAGACGATCACAAAGAAATCCGCGACCTCCTAGCCAAGTTCCTCGTCAAGCACGGCATGCGCGTGACGGTGGCGGCGGACGCCAGCGAAGCCCGCCGGCATCTGAAAGCTGGCGCTTTCGACCTTATCGTTCTCGATATCATGATGCCGGGGGAAGACGGGCTGTCGCTCTGCAAATATTTGAGCGAGACCTCCTCGCCGCCCGTTATCCTTCTCACCGCCGTCTCCGAGGAGATGGACCGCATCATCGGGTTGGAGGTGGGCGCCGACGACTACGTGACCAAGCCTTTCAATCCGCGCGAGCTGCTGGCGCGCATCCGGGCCGTGCTTCGCCGCGCGCAAAGCATGCCGCCAAGCCGCGACGCACCTCCCGGCGAGAGGCTCAAATTCGGCCCATTCATATTCGACTCCGACCGGCGCGAGCTGACCGATGGCAGGGACATCGTTACACCCTTGTCTTACGGCGAATACTTGCTGCTTTCGGCATTCCTGCACCGGCCGAATGTGGTGCTAACCCGCGATCAGCTTCTCGACATCACGCGGGGGCGCGCGGCCAATCTCTTCGACCGCAGCATCGATAATCAGGTCAGCCGCCTGCGCCGCAAAATCGAGGACGACCCGAAGGAGCCGAAGATCATCCAGACGATTTGGGGAGGCGGCTACAAGTTCGTGGGCGTGGTGGAGCAGGTTTGATGCGCGTCTTTCCGAACAGCCTTAAGGGCCAGCTTATCCTGCTTGCGCTTTTGGCTACGCTGTTATCGCAGGTTGCGAGCTTACTGTTCATTCTGGACGATCAAAGGTCGAGGATGAACAACGTGTGGCTTCACAACATGCTGGCGCGCATCGCGACCGCGAAAGAGGTGATCGAAGCGACGCCTCCCGAGCTGCATCGCAAAATCCTTAAGTCGGTCGACAACTGGGCGCTCCGTTATACCATCGATGCCGAACCGCCGGCCGCAGCCAGCGCGGATGCCGGCGCTAATTTCCGGGATCAGATCGGGAGGGCTTTCCGCAAGGATGCCGATCGAGTTATGGTCGCAGTCGACGCTTCGCAGAGCGAAGAGCCGCTGATCGAGCTGCTGTTTGGCGATCTGTGGCGCGATATCAAGCAGGATTTCGCCCCCAAAAGCGCGCACGCCCCTCAGCCAGCCGCCCGCCCGCCCTATGCTCATATTTCCGTTCCGCTTCAAAGCGGAGGCTGGCTCAACGTTGTGGTGCTGCAACGGGGGCTGAACGCCCCCGCTTGGCCTTTGCTTGTGCAATTCGCGACAATGGCGGCGATTTCGGCGATTGGCATAATTGCCGTACTCGGCCGTCTCACGCGTCCCTTGAAGAAGCTCGCAAAGGCGGCCTCGGCCTTGGGCCGCGGGGAAACAAGTGCGAAGCTGAACGAAGAGGGGCCGCGCGAGGTCGTCGAGACGATACGCGCCTTCAACGAAATGCAAGACCGGCTGACCACCTTCGTTTACGACCGCGCGAAAATGCTGGCAGCGCTTGGACACGATCTCAGGACGCCAATCACGAGTTTGCGGCTCCGCGCCGAATTCATCGAGGACGACGACGTCCGGGACCAAATCCTGCAAACGCTCGACGAAATGGCAGAAATGGCCGAGGCGTCGCTTTCGTTCGCCCGCGAGGAGGCGGCTCAAGAGCCTACGCGGCTCGTGGACATAGGCGCACTCACTTCAAGCGTGTGCGAGGATTTGGCCGATACCGGGCTCGCTGTTACGTGGGCCGATACCGGTAATTTCGCCGTGCGCTGCCGGCCGGTCGCGATGAAGCGCGCCTTGCGGAACCTCGTCGAAAACGCCGTCGCCTACGGCCACCAGGCGAACGTAACACCGGAGTGCAAAAACGGCGAAGCGCGCATCGTTGTCGAAGACGAAGGCCCCGGCATCCCGGAGGCCGATATGGAGAAAGTCTTCAAGCCGTTCGTGCGGCTGGAACAGTCGCGAAACAAGGATACCGGCGGCGTTGGGCTGGGCCTTGCCATCGCCCGGTCCATCCTCCGCAGCCACGGCGGCGACATCTTGCTGCAGAACCGCCCCGGCGGGGGCTTGCGCGCTATTCTGTCCTTCGGCAAGGCGGCGGTAGTTGAAACGCCGCACATTCCGAATTCCGCCAACTTGGAATCGGAAACGCAACAGCGAAGCGCGGCTTAGACCCACGGCAAAACAACAAGTTGTACCGAATCCGGTTGATTGCTTCAGGAAGTCCCCCCTCATCCTGTCCTTCTCCGCGCCAGCTCGCCTTGGCGAGCCGGCATCTTTTGCTGCCGCATCCGCAAGCGGATGCGGACGGGGAGAAGGAACCCCTGAATTATCGTCGAGGGTAGTTCGAGGGTCCTCTCTCCCCTCGGGGAGAGAGACAGAGTGAGGGGGTCTTTGCGAGGGCTGCTGAAGCACTCAGCCGGATTTGGGATAATGCAGCGCGCACGCGATGAGGCCAGCGAGCCGGGAAGCTTTCAACCGGATTTCGTATAAGATACTGTGCCGGGCTCGCGGTTACGTGGGCCGACATCGAGATGCCCCACCTCGCGGCAGGGAATTCTGCACAAGCTTGACTAGCTCGCAGGATGAGCTTTAAATTTTAGCAAACATTGATAGGTGGAATTATGAGGCGGATTTGGTTTCTTAAAAGACTGCGTCTCTTTCTCGTCCTAGCCGCGGCTTGCACCTCCACGAGCTTACTTGCTCAAACATATTTTCAATCTCAGAGCGGAGAAAATTTTTACGCAACTTTCAATCAACACGGAGCTATATTGAAGTCGAATAGGGCGACGCTTTATCTCGGCCTTTCCTGCGATGCCTGGTCCCCACAATATGGCGGGCAGAACCGCGGGGGAGTTTGGAGGCAATGGGACGATGGTAGCGCGACCCATTTCTCCGTCTCATTGTTGGGCTACGATATTCTTTTTCGAAAGCAAAGGTTGTTCGACAACGTCGATTGCCCCCACCGATAGTCCCTAAGGAAGACCGCCTTCCGGGCGGGTGCACTTAGGCAAGCCCCAATCTCTTGTAGGGCCGGGATAACGGAACTAAAGCGCCTTCGCCTTCTCCCGGAGGATGTATTTCTGCACCTTGCCGGTCGATGTCTTCGGCAACTCGCCGAACACGACGTGGCGCGGCGCCTTGTAGTGTGCGACGTGCTCCCGGCAATAGGCGATTATCTCCTCCGGCGTGACCGCGTACCCTGGCTTGATCTCAAGGAAAGCGCAGGGCGTCTCGCCCCACCTGATATCGGGCTTTGCGACGACGGAGGCCGCCTGCACGGCCGGATGCTTGTACAGCACATCCTCGAGCTCGATGGAGGAGATGTTTTCGCCGCCCGAGATGATGATGTCCTTCGAGCGGTCCTTGAGCTGGATGTAGCCGTCGGAGTGCATCACGCCGAGGTCGCCGGAGTGGAACCAGCCGCCCGCGAACGCGTCGTCCGTAGCGGCCTTGTTCTTCAAATAGCCTTTCATGACCACATTGCCGCGGAACATGACCTCGCCCAGTGTCTCGCCGTCGGCCGGGACCGGCGTCATCGTGGCCGGGTCCATCACCGTCAGGTCTTCGAGCGGCACGTAGCGCACGCCCTGGCGCGCCTTCTTCTGCGCCTGGGCCGCGGGATCGAGCGCGTTCCATTCCTCTTTCCACTCGTTCACGACGGCGGGGCCGTATACTTCGGTAAGGCCGTAAACATGGGTCACGTTGAAGCCGGCTTCGCGCATCTCCGCCAGCACGGCCTCTGGCGGCGGGGCGGCAGCCGTCAGGAATTCGACCCGGTTGCCGAGCTTTCTTTTCACCTCCGCCGGCGCATTCAGCAGCGTCGACATCACGATGGGCGCCCCGCACAGATGCGTGATCTTGTGCTCGTCAAGCGCCTCCCAAACCGCGTCCGGGCGCACATAGCGGAGGCAAATCTGGGTCCCGGCCACGACGGGAATCGTCCAGCCGAAGCACCAGCCGTCGCAATGAAACATGGGCAGCGTCCAAAGGTAGCGCGGGTGCTTGGCGATATTGCCGGCCAGCGTGTTGCCCAGAGCCAGAAGGTAGGCGCCGCGATGGTGGTAGACCACGCCCTTCGGATTGCCGGTGGTGCCGGAGGTGTAGTTGAGCGTAATCGCGTCCCACTCGTCATCCGGCATTTTCCACGCGAACTCGGGATCGCCGGTGAGCAGGAAATCCTCGTATTCGGTCTCCGACAACCGCGAGCCAAGGCCGGTGAACACTGGATCGGCATAGTCGACAATGACCGGGCGCCGGGTCGCGATTTTCAGCGCTTCGGAAATAATCCCCGAGAACTCGGTGTCGGTTATGAGAACCTTCGTCTCGGCGTGATCGATCATGAACGCGATGTTGGCCGCATCGAGCCGCGTGTTTATCGAGTGCAGCACCGCCCCCGCCATGGGCACGCCGAACTTCGCGTCCAGCATGGCGGGCACGTTGGGAAGCATGACGGAAACGGTGTCGTTCTTGCCGATCCCGAGCTTTGCAAGCGCAGAGCCAAGCCGGCGGGCGCGGGCGTAGAACTCAGCGTAGGTGAAGGTCCGGCTGCCATGTACTATTGCGGGATAATCCGGGAAAATCGCCGCCGCCCGGGCCAGGAAGCTTAGCGGCGTCAACGGCTGATAATTAGCTGCGTTTTTGTCGAGGTTTTGTGTGTAGCCATCCATCGTTATCACCGTCCAAACCAGTTTTCGCCGCTAGAGATTAGAACTCGCCATTTAGGCGGACAGTTGACGCGAATCGCCGGCATTTGGAAAGAGGCTCGTTATAGCGGGCGGCAGCCGGAGAAGCCGGCCTGACATCGAGAGCAAAACGCACTGTGCCTCAAGCCTGAAAATGGGCGCGGCTTCCCGGAAGATGACCTGTTTCAGGACCAGGCTCGCTTTCGTGACCGTGCCCGCGCTCGTATGCACTTCCAGAATCTCATCGATGCGGGCGGGCTTCAAGTAATCGGCGCCGATCCGCCTGACCGCGAAAGCGCAAGGCTCGCCAGCAAACGCGCCGCCGGCCAGCTCGTTGTGCCGGATGCCAAGCAGGCGCAAATAGTCTGAGCGGCCCCGCTCGCACCAGCGCAGATATGAGGTGTGGTAGACGAGCCCGGAAAAGTCGGTGTCCTCGAAATAGACCCGCACCGCCAGCCTATGGCCGGCCCCGGTCAACTGGCCCGAAAGACCGTCCCAAACGGGTTTTTGGACTTCCTCTTTCACTTGGTTTTCCTCGTTTCGACTTATGAAATTGCCGTTTTAAATCATGAAATTGCCGCTTGAAAGCCCAACTGTAAAGCCGAGCCGTCACAAATCCTCCATCCACAGAAGTTATCTTTTCATCCACAGGAAGATCCCGTTACCGGTAGAGGCCGGTTTCCGCTCTTGGGGCCTGAGCGCGAAATCTGGCGCGTTTTGCAGGGGAACCAGCCGTGCAGCAACACAATTTATTCCATTCTGGATAAATTGTTTGACCGGAACAGAAGGGTTCGCTTAGATTGAAGCTGCGTTCAGCCTGCGGAGGCAGTTGCATGGCTGGGTCAAGCGGGTTCGTACCGTCTGTCAAAGGTCCTATTTCCCGGCGCAGATCGGGGCCTGCAAAGGCAACGGCGCTGAGACTTTGGGCCAAGCCGCTTGGGGAGCGTACCGCGCTCGCCGCGGCAGGTTCTACTGGCAGCTGAAGGAGGATTTCGATTGGCACTACCGCAACCAGAAGCCGTTCCAAGCCACCTGGCGGAGATGCCTTCCAGGGTCCCGGAGAGGCTTGCAGCACTGAGGAACTTTTTTGCGAAGGCGGAGCAGCGCCTGCCCGCCACAGTCGCTCTCACTTATGACAAACTGTTCGAAGCCGCGCCCGAAGTGGCTTTGCTGTTCAATGGCAACCTCCGGGAGCAGCAGCAGGCCTTTCTGTGCAAGCTTCAAGGCATTGTAAAACTCACGCGATCGAGTTCAGCTCTGGCCGGTGGGCACGCCAACTGGACAAATACTAATTCCAGAGGTCGCGGAGTTTGGAAGGAGACACGCGAGAACCGGCGTGACCCCCGAACATTTCGCCCTAATGAAAGAGATGATGGCGCGGGCTTGCAAGGAGACAGCTCCTGCGGAGTTCACTCCGGCGGCCGAGGAAGCGCTCGCCTTCATCTTCGACGTTCTTGCGCAGTCCCTGACGGCCGGCGATAGCGCCCCCGATGCGCTGTCGAAGCTGCGATTACACCGGAACGGGACCGCTCTTCACGATCCTTTCGCCTATTTCGACGAGGAGATGTCCGCCGCAACTGCTTAGCAGTACCGTATATGTCTTGTTGTTCGTGCGTAAACTGTGAGGTAAATGGTATGAGTGAGTATGGCTTTGATAGTCACGGCGCGGAGAGCGCGTCCGAATTTGCTTCCGAAAGCTTGATGCTGGCTGAGTGCCCGCCAGCCCGGTCCATGCCGGTGCCGTTCGAACTGGAAAGCCGGGAAGCAGAAGCGCTAAGAGGCGCCTTAAGCTTTCTTTTTTCGCTTATTACTTTCTACGACGAGCTGGTCGCGCTAGAGGCTACCACCAGCGAATCTGCCAGCTGCGGGGATGGCTGCACTCACTAAGCAGCGCCGTCACTATTCGTAGCGGCGGTGCCTTAGCGCGGGCGCGGCCTGGCTGGCACATTCGCGTAAGCATTCCATCACAGCTTCCCCGCCTCAAAAAGCGGCGGGGGCAATCGTGGCCGGTCACGGCAATCTTAAGCCGCAAGGTTTCTACTCTTGCGGCAGAACTTCCGTGGGCGTTGCCCGGAGCGGACGGCGGATGAGTAACACCAGCGGCGCAGCCGCCAAACAAGTCAGAAGCATAAGCTTGAAATCGTCCATATAGGCGATGACCGTAGCCTGCCGCGTCACCTCGGCGTTAAGCGCGGCGAGCCCCCCTTGCGTTGCGCTGTTCCAATAGAGGTAGGCGCCCGCGGTTTGCAGCATGCGGTCGAATGGCGTCACGTGAGCGGCGAGCGCGGCGTGGACAATCTGCGTATTTTGCGCAAGCAGGAAGGAAGTAACCGATATGCCTATCGAGCTGCCGACATTGCGGAGCAGGCTGAACAGCGCGGTGCCGTCGGTCCTAAGCTCCACGGGTAGCGTCGCGAAGGCCACGACCTGCAGCGGCGTGAATACGAAGCCCAGCCCGGCGCCCTGAATGAGCGTCGTAGCCGCCAGCGAGCTGGAGCCAATGTCCGGCGTCCAAGCGGTCATCCGCTGCATAGAGAGACCGATCAAGGCGAAGCCAAACAGCATAATGTAACGCGGATCGGTGCGGTTCACCGCCCGGCCCGCGACCAGCATCGCGGCCATAGTGCCGAAACCCCGCGGCGCCATCAAAATCCCCGCCTGCTCGACCGGATAGCCGCCGAGCGTTTGCAGATAGGGCGCCAGCAGCGCCGAGCTTGCCAGCAGCACCATGCCCACGGTGAACATGATGGAAAGGCTGGTGCTGAAGTTCACGTCCCGGAAAATGCGCGGCGGTATGAAGGCCTTTTCGGCCAGAACGATATGCACGAGGAAGAGATAGAAGCCGAGCGCCGAAAGCGTCGCCTCGGTGACGATTTCCGCGGAGCCAAACCAGTCTTTGAGTTCGCCCCGGTCGAGCATCAGTTGTAAAGCGCCAATGCCCAAGCTCAGCGCGCCGAACCCGATCCAGTCGAATTTCGATGCAACTGCGGCTTGGCGCTCGTCTTTCATGAAAAGCATGAGCCCGGCGATGGCAAGCACGCCGAAGGGCAGATTGATGTAAAAGACCCAGCGCCAATTGTAGGCGTCGGTGAGATAGCCGCCGAGCGTCGGCCCCAGGATCGGGCCGACCATAACGCCCATGCCCCAGAGTGCCATAGCCGTTCCGCGCTGCTCGATGGGGTAGAGGTCCAGCAGCGCCGCCTGCGACAGCGGCACCAGCCCCGCGCCGAACATCCCCTGCAGCAGTCTAAAAATCACCATTTGATCGAGGCTTTCCGCCGCCCCGCAAAGCATCGACGTAACGGTGAAACCGGCGAGGCAAACCACGAAAAGCGCCTTGCGGCCAAAGCGCGCCGCGAGCCAGCCGACGGGCGCGGTCATGATCGCGGCGGCGACGATGTAGGAAGTCAGCACCCAGGTGATCCGGTCCGGCGTGGACGCCATGGAGCCTTGCATATAGGGCAGCGCAACGTTCGCAATCGTCGTGTCCAGCGCCTGCATCAGCGTGGCCAGCATGGTGCAGATCGTGATGATGGTGCGGTGCGATTGCGCCGGATTAGCGGAGGACATCGGGAAACGCTTTCGCAGCCGTCAGAGCAAATCGGCTAGGCTGTTGCGATGCCCCGTGTCGATATCGGCCGTGACGCTCATGCCTGCACGAAGCGGGGGCTGTCCAGGCGCGGGATTAAGCCTAATGCGAACCGGGATGCGTTGCACAACCTTGACCCAGTTGCCGCTTGAGTTTTGCGCGGGCAGAATCGAAAACTCCGAGCCGCTCGCCGGCGCGATGCTGTCCACGGTCCCGGACCAAACCTGTCCCGGATAGCTATCGACCGCGATGTCGACATGGTCGCCGCGCTTTACATAAGTGAGATCGGTCTCTTTCATGTTGGCTTCGACCCATAGGTCCTTGCTGGAAACAAGCCCGACGGCGCCGGTGTTCGTCAGCGCCGCTGTCTGGGCGACGAGATAGGTGCCAGGCTGAAGCGCATCGACCTGCGTCACCCGGCCATCGAAGGGCGCGCGGACAACGGTGTGATCCAGTTCGCGCTGCGCTTCATCGGCCTGCGCTTTGGCCTGCAAATATTGCGGATGTTGCGTCGCCGGCAGGTCTGGATTGCCCATCAGACGGGCGAGCTGCACTTGCGCCTGCTGCTTGAGGGATTCGAGCGTGCTCTTGTCCGCTTGGAGCGTGAAGCGCGCTTGATCGAAACTGGCCTTGGATAGAAAATCCTTGCTCGCGAGCGGCTCGTAGCGGCCGAAAGTGGCCTCATCGAGTTCGACCTTGGCAGCTTGCGCCGCAACCGCGCTCATCATGCGCTTGTAGTCCAGCTTCATGGACTCGATGCTGAGCGCCGTCTGCTCAAGGCTTGCCCTGGCATTGTTGAGAGCGATTTCGTATTGCCTAGGATCGATCCGGAACAGGATGTCGCCCGTCTTCACGGCCTGCCCCTCGCGAACGTCGACCGAACTTACGATCCCCGACACGTCGGTGGAGACCATGAGCTTCGCGGCGTGGACGTAGGCGTTATCGGTCGAGGCGAAACGCCCGGCGCGCAGCCAGAGCACCATCGCCGCGGTTGCAACGAGGAAAATGCCGCCGGCCATCAGGAAGAGGCGCAGATTCTTCCGGTTGCGTGGAAATCTTCCCGCCAGCGCTCCAGCTAGCGGTATGGCTGTCCGCCGGGGATGCCCAATAACCGCGGGCTCGGGCCGCTCTTGCAGCAGGACCTCGGAATCGTCGTGGATTGGACCGGCGCGGGACATGGAAAACTTTTCTAAGCGCAAGCTTTGCTGAGCGGGGAATGGAGGTTGTTCTTCATCTTGCGGAGCCCAGCCGCTACGGCCTCCAGGACCTCGGGCTCCAAATCCTTGGTCATGAGCGCGCGAAGCTCGGCCCGGTAGCGCTTGATATGCTGCAAATGGGGCGCCGCTTTTTCCGTCAGCCGCAAACGCCAAATCCGCCGGTCTTGCGGGTCCGGGCAGCGTTCCACCAGGCCAAGCTCCTCCAAGCGGTCGACAAGGCGCGCAATCGTGATGGGGGCAACTTCGGCAAGTGCCGCGAGCTCGTTCTGCGACAGCCCCGGCTGGCGCTCCAGGCGCGCAAGGATGACCCACTGCGCCCGCGTCATGCCGTGGACGCGAGCCATCTGGTCCGCGCGCGTCCGCATCTGCCGCGCCACGTCGTAAAGCAGAACGAGTAAGTCGTTTTCGAGGCTGGGGTCCATCGCATAATTCCGTAAGCAAGCTTAATATATCTAGCGTTACGTTTTTATGCAAGGGATAATCCAAAATCCCGCGGGCCGGACAGGCCGCAACGCCGTCCCCGCGGAAGGCGGGGACCTGACGCTTGGTGCCCGGCCTAAGGTAGCAATGGGGCGCTTGCGGTCGTGCGGATTCTCTCGCGATCAGGTGCGCGCCAAGGAGGCTTCGGGATCCTGATGCGGTCTTCTCCGAACGGACCAAGGCAAGCCCGCCCTTGACCCTTAGCTGACAATGTTGCCCATTAGCCGCATGTGTGAATTGACAGCAACATTCGTGGCGATCCCGGCGCAGCCCAGACCTCGATCCTTGGCCATTGTGTTCTCGGATGCGGCGACGAACTTTACCGTCGCGGCGGAGTTCAGGGTGCGGCCGGCGGCGACGTCGATGCCGCCCCTATCCACCGGTACGCCGATCACTTTCGCCCCGGCCGCTTCCAGCACCAGCCGGGCGCCCGGATAGCCAGGGTCCTCCATCCAAGCCCCGTCTCCGGGATCGAGCAATAACCGGGCGCAAAGATCGAGCACCTGCTGGACGCTGCCCACAACAGCCACATTGTCCGCGGCGCAGGCAATGCCGCGAGCTGACCGGAGGTGCTCAGCAATCGCCGCCCGCAATGGCCGGAGGCCGCGGGCCTCACCGTCGGCCAAACAATCGCTGCTGGGCCTATGAAGCGAAACGCCGGGGAAAGGGAGCAGCTTACGCAGCCCCCTTCCCCGTTGCTGACGGCGTGGTCGACCCGCCTTTCTTTATATTATTGGATTGCTTCCCCGCCCGACTGCCACAGCTGGAGCGTCCTGCTGACCAAATAACCGCCATCGGTATCTGGCGTTGTTTGATCTTGCTGGCCGGGACCGAACAGCAGGGCGACGACGTGCGACTGCGCGACAGTGCCAATGTTGTCGAAGAGGTACTGCACCTTGTTGTCTTGATAGTGGCTGGTGGTGTTATTCTGCGACATGTTGCCCAGCGGGATCTGCCACAAAATGACCGGTTTGCCCACCGTCTCGGACAGGGTCTTGATATAAGACATGAAAGCGGCAAAGCTTGCGTCGGTCCAGTAGGTGTTCACGGGCGGCGACTGCAGAGCATACCAGCCCGCATCGCGATCGTCGACGTCCGCGGTCATGAAGTCGCCGTTCTGAGCACCAAGTGCGAGCATGAACTTGGAGAACGCCGCGACATCGTTCGATTGCCAGGTCCAATCCGTGGCATGTATGCCCACACGGGCGTTCGGAGCGTATTTGCGCGTCATTTTGATCAAGCAGGTGGCCAGGCCGGAAGCGCTGTCCTCTGAACTCTTGCAATCGGTTGGGTTGGCCTGAGACACCTTCGCCGGGACGGCATGCGGATTGCTGTTAATCGACCGCACGTAGCCCCAGAAATCCGGCTCGAGGTCGATTGTGGCAGCCGCGGTCCCGATCTTCTGAAGGAAGAAGCGGTAATCGTTCATATAGCCCGTGAGGAGCGTCTGATTGTTGATCTCCGATACTTCATCCGGACCGTCGGGAAGGCCGCTGAGATCCCTCAACGAATACCACGTCCAGTGCATGATCTGCGGGCGCGAGGTGCCCCCCCAGGTCGCCGTGGCCGCCAAATTATCGTTATACGTGACATACGGTCCCGAGGCGGACTGATTATACGTACCCCAGCACCCCCACCAGCCGTTGGCATCGCAACCCGTCACGCAGTTTTTATAGCACGCCGCGAACGGCGCGGGCAAGCTGTGCAGGTATTCGTAAATCATATCGAACGGTGCCTGCGTGATTGCCTGGCTGCCGATCAGCAATCCGCCAATGCGCACTTTGGTGCTGCCCATGAAGGTCTTGCTAGAATTGCTACAGCTGGTGCCGACGGGATCCAAATACCAGCGCTGATAGGCCGACGAGGCGTCCCCACTCTGGTATAAATTCGAACCCGCGCTGCCGCCGGCGACCGTCGCAAGCATGCTTGAATAGGTGTTTTTGATATTGAACGAGCCGCCGCCAGTCTGGGTCAGTATCCATTGCTGATCGCCGCTCCCACTCCAAGTCCATTGCTCAATCGGCGCTCCGGACGCCGTGGACCAGTTGACATCGTCCAGGGATTTACTGCTGTTCATTGGCCGTATCGACCATGAGCCATTCCCCAGGTCTGTAAGCTTCCAATGCTGCCCGGAGGCGCTTGTAGCCGTCGATTGAACGACACTGGCACCATCCTTGGTGGAATTGCCCGCCACGGCGAGATGTAAGCCGCTTCCTTCATTGACGATGTTGTAAACGTTGCCGCTGACCGGCTTAGCGATGCAGTTTGCCGCATGCGCGGCGGCGCCTGACATCAATGTCCCTGCAACAACCATCGCGATTCCCCCCGCGATGGATATTTTCCTTCTACGACCAGTATGACCGTACCCATGCATAAGTTTAGTCCCCCAATTTAGAGAATGGCTGAGACGCCGATGTGGCTGCTTAACAAAGACGCCACGAGTTTCCGAAGCGCATTCCCCCTGCAGCCTACGAACGGACAAAAGGCTAATAAATAGGGCTAAAATCTGTACTTGTAGACAAATGAACAATTCAGTACGCGGTGCTCCGGCACCCTTGCCGTCATCGGCGCGGCGATCGCCATTGCGATGGCCGGGACCATGGTTCCGCCAGACTACGGAATTGGCCTCTTCACAGCGGCGGCCTGGTAACTCTTGCCGAAGTCTACCTAGCCCGGCTTCGCCGATTCATCGCCCGAAAGCCACCACGCCAGCCGCCACCTTGCAAAACCTGGATGAGCGCACTGTTCTCACGGACGGCGGTTTGTTTTTCCATCCCGGCCATCGCGGCTGGAGCAGCGCCGGGATATGCCGCTTGCCCAGCCAGAGCGGTGCCAAGCACCATGGCGACCGCCGCAAACTTCGGGCACGGAGCGCCGTCCCTGTACTGATGGTGGAAAAACCGCATTCCGCAGCAGCGGTAAAATAGCAGTGCGCGTTATACTCCCGTCATGACGCTCCGCAGTCTGGGTCGCGAGGCCGGCCTGTATAGCGAGATCGAGACCGGGATCGCACGCCGCATTGCTCCGAAAGTCTCTATCTAATCGGTCATGATCGGTTGAGCCGTGTTCGCGAACTGGCGCGACAAACTTGGGGAAAGGCTCGCGCGCGAACGAGCAAAGCTCATCGGCCTAGCGGCCGATGTTGAGCAGGATGCAGCGGGGAGCGCCAGCACTCGCTTGAAGCCTTCAAGTCCGTTGGTACGCCGTCCCCTTGGGCTTGAGCGCATACGCTGCGAGTACGCATAATGCGGCGGAATAGTCACACACACGTGGGCATGCATCGCGAGCCGGTTGTTCTGCTTGTGGCCCACTACGTTAGTCAGGGGCGTATCGCGAGATCGCCCGCCATGAGATCCAAAAGCAAGCTTCGCGGATTGAGCAGTTTCCGAGACCCGCCTCTTCCGCTCCCGTGGAGGCCTCAAGCCGCAGTAGCTTATCGCACCGGAAGTTCTATAAGCGCTATTTGGGCTACTAGGGCAGGGGCTAACAGACCCTACAAACATGGCTAACATTATCTTATAGGCGAGCGCGGGCAGCTATGTGGGGGGTGTAGGGCGCTATCGTGGGTAGAGTCGAAGAGAGGCGCGGTAGCTTGGGCCATACGGCTACGCCCCGTTTCCTCTCTCCGCTCATCGAACCGGACGTGCCGATTTCCAGCATCCGGCTCTCCGGCTGGCTTCACGTCAACGCTATCGGCGGAGGGGCTTGCACTCTCAGATCTCTGAATGGAGCGATCTGGGCCTCGCGAGGGCACTTGGTGCTGCCTTTCCACCTTCGCCTTGACGTAGAGCTTTCTCTGAAGGCTTCCGAGCTTTCCGGTGTTTGCAGGCTTATCGCCAATCACCTGATCCTCGCCTTCTTCAAAAGCGTGCCAGAAGTCAGGCACCTTTCCTCCACCGGAGTTACCCGGCTTCGACAGTACTATGCACCTGTCCGACTCCCGTGCAGCCCGCCATCTGCTGACGTTTAGGCTGCGAGCCTCGACTGCACGGGTCTCCCACGTTACCCGGACTACCTTCCTGACGTGCTGTCTCCACTACCCCGGCGGACCCGGCAGGTGCGCGTGTTGGTTGCTTCCCCGCCGCTACAAGCCTTCCCCTAAATTTAGGAGGGTCGGCGTCCGCATTAAAACTTTCGAGGCCTGCTCAGAGTTCACTCACGTTACGGCCCGTCAGGTCGCTCGACCGCCCAAGGCGGCCTTTGTCACAGGGCTTCGGCCTGGCCAGTTACCCGCCCAAGCCGCCCGTTAGCTACCGGAGCTAACCAACTACTCTCCGGGTGGAACCTTCCTCCACTGGTAATCCGCGCCATCGTGGCGCACTAAATTCGGGATGGTTAATGCGCACGGCAGGCAATTTCCGCCGCCGTCTTTTCTGCGAATCTTTTCGCGTTTTTGCCTCAATTCCTGCGATTCAAAATACCCGTTAAATATAAAAAAGGGGGTATATTAGTATTAATGAGCGGTTGAAATTAACATTCTACAAACCAAGAAAGGTTAATGCCGGCCGCGGCTCCCTTGCCACCTGCGGCGGGTGTCCCACGAAGGTGCCGGAAGCGGTGCGATGCGCTCGTCAGCGGCCAGGGTTCTTTTTCCCGCCGCCGCATCGAAAGGCTTCGTGCAAGGCCGCGAGCGCTACAACCGTGAAGGGTTCGCCTTCCCGTTCGGGATGATCTTTGGCATAAGCATCGAAAAGTTGAATGATTTGAACGAGGGTGGCGTCCTCGGGAACGCAGGCGTGGAACATCGGATTCCTCGCGCCGTCCACCTTTAGGGTAATGAGCTGCTGGATGCTCAGAAAGGCGCCCCAGCACACGCCTGTCGAGAAGGTATTCTCAAGCTCGACCGCGTCCGGGCTGGAGGTTGCCTTGGCGGAGGCAAGCAGCGCCTGGCATTCCGAATGCATCTCCTCCGCCGTATAGGGTTCGGCCGCGGCCCCGCTTACAAGCAGCGGTTGAAACACCGCACAGGCCAAGACAAAAGCGGCGATGCGCCGCCACCAATTTAGCATCTTTCTATTTCCTGAAATTCGAGGGCAGCGGAATTTAGTCCACACCCAAACTGAGCCCGCCGCAATTTCACCTGGCTAAGCCACCGGTCCGCCGCCCGCAAGCGCTTTCGGGTGCCAGGCGGCTATTTCCCTCAACGAAAGAACGCATATTATTTGGGCGCATTATTTGGCGGCTCCGCGCGGACCGGACACTTGCATGGCTCCGGGCTTGCAGATCAAAAAAAGCCGGGCCTGGCGGGGTTCCAAAAGCCTGGATTTGAGCCTGCCGACCATTGCGTCAATGTGCCGGAACGCCTATTACAAAGCCATGAACATCTTTGCGATTTTTGAAGACCGCATTCGCGGCATCCTTGAGCAATTGCGCGCCGAGGGGAGCCTGCCCGGCGACGTGAAAATGACCGGCTTCGTGGTGGAACCGCCGCGCGAAACCGCGCATGGCGACATCGCCACCAATGCCGCCATGGTGCTTGCCAAACCCGCGGGCCTGAACCCGAAGGAGCTTGCCGCGCGGATTGCGGATAAGCTCGCGCAGAGCGGCGATGTGGCAAAGGCAGAAGTGGCTGGGCCGGGGTTTATAAACTTAACCTTAAGGCTCGAATTCTGGCCCGCCGTCTTGCGCGCCGCGCTTGAGCAAGGCAAAAATTACGGCCGTAGCAATATTGGTGCAGGCGAAGCCGTGAATGTCGAATACGTCTCCGCAAATCCGACCGGCCCCATCCACGTTGGCCATACGCGTGGTGCAGTCTTCGGCGACGCGCTGGCAAATCTGCTCGATTTCGGCGGCTATAAGGCATCGCGCGAATATTACATCAACGATGGCGGCGGTCAGGTGGACGTACTCGCGCGCTCGGCATTCTTGCGCTATCGCGAGGCTCTGGGCCAAGAGATCGGCGAGATCCCCGAGGGCCTTTATCCGGGCGAATACTTGAAGCCGGTGGGAGAAGCCCTCGCCAAGGAGTACGGCAAGCGCCTTCTGCGCATGAAGGAAGCGACTTGGCTGCCCAAAGTGCGCGCCAAGGCCGTGTCCATGATGATGGACCTTATCCGCGACGATCTCGCCGCACTCGGGATCACACACGAGGTGTTTTTCTCGGAGCGCTCGCTGTTCGAAGGCGAGACCGATCAGGTGCACGAAGCCATTGAGGAATTGCGCTCCAAGGGCCTTGTCTATGTGGGCCGCCTCCCGCCGCCAAAGGGCAAGGCGCCAGAGGATTGGGAGGACCGCGAGCAAACGCTGTTCCGCTCCACGAAATTCGGCGACGACGAGGACCGCCCGCTGCTGAAATCGAACGGCTCCTATGCCTACTTTGCGCCGGACATAGCCTATCACCGCAATAAATATCAGCGCGGGTTCAAGCACATGATCATCGTGCTCGGCGCCGATCACGGCGGCTATGTGAAGCGGCTCTCGGCGGCGGTGAAAGCGCTCTCAGGGGGCGAGGCAGACATCGATGTCAAACTGTGTCAAATTGTCCGGCTCTTTAAGGGCGGCCAGCCTTACAAGATGTCGAAACGCGCTGGCTCCTTCATCACCGCGCGCGATCTTGTCGAGGAGGTGGGGCCGGGGCCTGTCCGCTTTATGATGCTCTACCGCAAGAACGACGCGCAGCTCGATTTCGATCTTGAGAAAGTAGTCGAGCAATCGAACGAGAACCCAGTATTTTACGTGCAGTATGCGCATGCCCGGGCTTGTTCGGTTTTATCCAAGGCGCGGGAAGGCTTTCCCGATCTCGATCTTTCTCCCGGCTCTCTTGCCCGCGCGAAGCTAAACTTGCTTTCCGACGAGGCAGAACTTGCGCTTATCAAGAAAATCGCACAGTTTCCCCGAACTGCCGAGGGGGCAGCGCAAGCACATGAGCCGCACAGAATTGCTTTTTTTGCACATGACCTTGCCGCTGTATTCCACAGCCTTTGGACGCGAGGCAAAGAGTCGCCACAATTGCGGTTCATGGTCGAAGCACGCTGGGACATCACCGAGGCGCGACTCGCCCTCATTTCAGCAATGGCTCAGATTTTGCGGTCGTGTCTAAATTTACTTGGCGTAGAAGCAATTTCTGAAATGCGTTAGCTCGCCAGGTCCCGTTACGTCGCCTATGGAGGGAAAGTTTTCGATGTCTTCGAACGACGATTCGGCATCGCGCCGCGGACGCCGTGCTGATCAGGCAGAACCTGATTGGCGGGCTGCCAACCGTAGCGGAAACCAGTACCCCAACCAGAAACCGCGAGACGCCCAGCCACAGAACGCGGCCTATTCCGGGTTTACGAGGCAATCCTACTCGCAGCAGCAGCCCTATTCTCCGCCCCGTCAGGAGCCGCCGCCGCTGGCGCAACCGAGCCGCTCTTACGACGCTCCGCAGGTCCCGCAAGGATACTATCCGGAGCCCGCACCGCAGGCGCCCCGCGCGCCGGAGCCTCCACAGGGATACTATCAAGAGCCCGCGCCGCGGTACGATCCGCCGCGCTCCTACGTGGAGCCCGCATCGCCATACGCTCCGCCGCCGTCGCCCTACGATGCCGGTCCCCACCATACGCCTTATGGCGGCACTGGCGGCGAGCTTTTCGGACGCGACCCGTCCGCTCAAAGCTACGAGCAAAACCCCTATGGAGCTGGGTCTGGCTATCGCCCGGAACCTTACGATCCCGTTCTCCGGCCACCTTTGCAGCCGCTGCAGCCGCGCGAAGACGAGCGGCCCTTCGCCCCGCGCATCCCTCAGGAAAGCAGCGCTCCGCGTTTTTACGCCGACGAGCAGCCTCAGCGAATTGCCCCGCCTTTGACTCAGCAGCCCGCGCTGGACCGCGCATATCCGCAGCAGCAGCATTACAGCCCGGCCGCATACGACCAGCCTCCCGTGCAGCACGAGAGTTATCAGCGTGGCGGTTTCGAGCCGCAGTTCCCCGCCGGGGAAGACTGGAATGCTGCCGAAGATCACTATCCCGGCGATGAAATGAGAAGCGGCCGTCCTCCGCTTGCCGCTCATGGCGACGACTTCGATGAAGAATTCCCCGACGAGGATTTCGACGGTGAGGATTACGGGGCTCCGCAAAAAGGCGGGCGCAAAAAGCTGTTCGCCGCGTTGCTCTTGGGCGCGGCAACCGTAGTCGTTGGCGGCGCCTATGGCTACAAAATGCTTTCCGGCGATAAGGGGGAAACAGCCACTCCGGTCATCCACGCCGACCGGACCCCGTCGAAGGAAGTTCCCGATAAACCCGGCGGCAAACAATATCCTCACGGCGAGAAATCGATCTACGACCGCTTGACATCTGATGGCCGCACCCAGGTTGCATCCGCACCCGTCGCTGCGGCTGCCATCGCACCCCAGGCGTTCACCGCCGCTCCTGCGCCCGGTGGCAGTTCTCTTGAGCAGCGCATTGACGAAGCTCTGAGGAGGGCTACAGGCACCAGTGACGCTCCTGGCGGGCGTCCAGGAACCGAGCAGCCGACCGTGGTGCGCAGCGAGGCCTACCGCCCCGATGGCACCCGGGTCGATGCCCGGCCTGTAATCACCCCGAGTATTGTCAGTGTGGACAATGGACTTCCATATCCCTTTGGCAACGCGCCGGCGCCTGCGGGCCAGCCGGCTGCCGCACCCTTTAAGGCCGCGCCTTTGAATTTTCCGGCGCAACCGCAATCGGCTGCCGCGACAGCGCCTGCTGCAGGCAAGGCCGCCCCCATCCGGACGGCATCCCGCACGCTAGCGGCCGAGCCGGCTGCGGCCATACCCGCAGCGGCAGGCGGGTTTTACGTATCGTTGAAGTCGGCGCCCGACGAGAGGGCTATTCAAAGGGACTTACCGGCGCTCGCGGAAAAGTATAAGTCCGTGCTCGGAGATGTACAGATCCAGGCGAAAATCGCGGATCTCGGCGCCAGGGGCATCACCTACCGGGCTGTTGCTGGCCCTCTGGGCACGAAGCAAGAGGCCATGGATCTGTGCACCAAAATAAAGGGCGTGGGCGGCGACAAGGCTTGCTTCGTCACCAACTAATACCGACGGTCAAAAGTCCTGACCGCTTTGGAACACTCCCCGTCATCGCGAGGCGGCGCTTTCCCGCCGTGGCGATCCAGGAGCAACGTCAGTGACTTGCCTGGATTGCTTCGCTTCGCTCGCAATGACGGCGAACGGTCAAGACTTATGGCCGTCGGTATAACTTGCTTTGTCACCAGCTAAGCGGTCTCAGCCTTAGCCCTCATCCCGGAAACGCCAGAGCGTTATCCGGGATCGTTAGGAGCGCCAGAGTCTTTTAAGATTCCGTGTTTGCACAGCGTTATTTTAAGCCGCAGCGCACACGCGATGACGCCAATCGATGCCCCCGCGGCCGTCATTCGATCCGGAGCCGGCGCCACCACCAAACAGGAAGCGTTGGCGGTGTGGCGGCGTGCATGCTATTCATCTAATAGAGCCAATAGCGTGGGGTAAAGCCATGTCCAATCTGCACGAAGACCAACTTCCCGGGGAACTGCCTCAAGCCGATTTCGAGCGGCTCGTCGAGCAGCTCAAAGGGGAGGAGGAGCAGGCCCAGAAGGCGCGGCTAAGTTCGGTCGAAAGCCTCAAAGTCTGGGTGAGCAAGCATCCAGCCCTGCAGCAAACCACGCTGATGGAAACCATCGCTGTATACGGCCCTGCCTTTCTCGAACTCCTGCGGAGGGCTCTCGGCCTATGAGCGGCCCGGCGCCTAAGCCTCTCGATCTCATTGTCAAGGCGGTGCAGGAGGAATTCGACCGGCAGCCGCCCACCATTTGCGTGATCGGCCTTTCGGGCGCGGGCAAATCCAGCACGATCAATGCGATGTTCGGCACCAATAAGCGCGTCTCGGCGACCACGCGCGGCACGCACCGCTTCCGCACGGACACTTTCGAGATCGTCAGCCAGCGGATGGAGGGCGCGGCGATTAAATGCGCGCTGCGCGTGCTCGATGCGCCTGGGCTCGGCGAGGATGTGAGCCTCGATGAGAATTATCTCGGGCGCTACCGGCATCACCTCAAGGACAAAAGATGCGACATCGTGCTCTGGATTGCCACCGCCCGCAACCGGGCGCTCGCGCTCGATCAGCAATATCTCACGCGTCTTGCCGATGTGCTGCCCCATGTGGTGATCGGGCTCAATCAGGTGGATCTGGTTGAGCCGCTGAATTGGAACGCCGGTATCAACATGCCCTCGCGCGAACAGGAGCAGGCGATAAAGGAGATCGCAGAGGACCGGCACGCGAAGTTGTCGAAATGCCTGCGCGGCGAGTGCAAGACCGTCGCCTATAGCGCGCTGAAATATTACAACCTCCAGAGCCTTTTCGCTGCGTGCCTCGATGCATCGCCCCAGGAGCGGCGGTGGATGTTCGATCTCTTGAAGTCGTTCTCGACCTATGACTGGCTCAACAAGGCGAAAGGCTTGAGCGCGGCGCAAAAGCAGCAGCTCGCCCGCGCCTATATCAAGTCGGATGAGAAAATCGGCGCCGGGAGCTTACCCCAGCCAAGGGCTTAGCGCCACCTTGGTGGGCTTGAGCCGGGTGAAAGAACCGCGTCATAAGGCGCGGTTCTTTTTGAGCGAGGCCTTAACTTTGTAGCAACCGTAATGGTGCAAACGATTGGCGGCCTGAAGTGGCAAGAACTCGAAACAACCATCGATCCATGGGCGTTGCAAATGATAAGAGAAATCGCGGCAGCCGGCATCGCCGCAGCCTGCATTATAGCGTCTAGCGCCGGTGCTCAGGCCACTTACCGGATCGAACACGTAAATTGGGGCAACGACGATTTCAGGAATGACCGGATCTATGTTCGCGATGCGGCGTCGGGCAAGCACATGGTTCTATCCCGGCATTGGGGCAGCCAGTGCAAGAGGCACGCGGCCTTAAACTATGAGCTTGAGGGCGGATGCTGGTATCCAATTAGAGAGAGCTATTCGACATGGCGCGGGAAGCCGAGAAGCCGGGCATCGCTTAAGACTAAGCGTCATGCCACGCAGCTTGTAGCTGTCACGAGGTGGTTGCGCGCGTTCCGGATATATCTCTAAAAAATACAGATTGCCGGGCTGGGGCGCGTCCATTCGCGCGAATCGCGCTTGCTTAAGAGCCCGGCTGTTCCCGGAGGAATCCGGCCGTTACGCGGTCAACGGTATCGACGTGGGCGCGGTAAAGATCGGGCAGTTCCGAGCACAGGAAATGGCGAAGGCCCGGCATGTCGTTTAGCGCGGCGGCCCTGCGGGCGCGATCGAATTCGAAAAGAAAATTCGCGTGCTGCGCGATGTGGCACTGCAGCACAGGGACGCCGGCAGATTGCATGAGTTCCTCTTCCCGGCTGAAATGGGCCCGCGTCTCGGCTTCAATCTCCATCAGCAATTCAGGCAGAGCCGCGCCGTCCGCGCCGGCCACCCGCTGCAGCAGCATTTCCATGTGCGCGTGATCCCTATCCATGAGGGACACGCCGAGTACGACGAAGGGCGAAGCCATGACCGGACACCTATTGGAGGAGCGAATGGCCAGATACTGCCACGCGCCGCCGCGAGCGGCCTTGACTTCGGTTAATCGGCACTGGAGTGCGTCCGGAAAAGTGCGAAGCGGTTTTCCGATAAGACGCACGGCAAAACAAAAATTTAGAGCCCGCTTTTGATTCCATCAAAAGCGGATAGGCTCTAATCTTCCTCGCGTCTATCGCCATAGCCGGCGAACTCCCGCAGCCTGCCGGGATCGGCAATCGCCACGGTCTCCTTCTCAACCGTCACCCCATACTGTCTCAGTTTGGAAAGGGCCCGGGAGAAGGTTTCCGGCTTCATGCCGAGCCTGTTGGCGAGCAAATTCTTCTCGAAGGGAAACTCGATTTCAACCGGCCCGCCAGCGCTCTTAGGGGCAAGCCCGATAATAAACTCCGCGATGCGCTGCGGCGCCGAGCGGACCTTGATCTGCTCTATCTGCCCGATCAGCAATTTCAATTGGCGCGATGCCGACGCCAGCATACACAAGGCAAGCTCCGGCCGCTCCTGAATGCGCGCCCTGAAGACCGCTGCCTCGATGCGCAGCAAGCGCGCTGGCGTGACGGTCTCCGCGCATGCCGGATAGCCGCCGCCCAAAAACATCGCCGCTTCCGCAAAGGTTTCGCCTTTCGTGAAAACGTGCAGGACGACCTCAAGGCCGTCTGGCGTGATGCGGTAGAGCTTCACCCAGCCGCTAACGATGACGAAGAACGCCGTGGCGGGCTCGCCCTGCCGGAACAGGAGAACGCCTTTCTCGTAAACGCGCGGGTTTTGATTGCCGATCAAGGTGCGCACGTCTTCAGCCGGCATTCCGCTGAAAAGGGCGGCCGTTTTCAGTATTGACAAGCCGGCGGCGTCCATAGATGGCGGCATTCGGACACGGGACATTAACGGCGGAAGATTAGCGAGGCGGGATCGGCGCGTTTCTCCCAGTGCATCTGCTCAAGCTCGGGGGTATCCCGCGCCGTTGCCGGATAGCCTATGCAGAAATAGCCGATGAAGCGCCAATCGAGGGGCACGCCGAGGTCGCGGTTGAGCGGCACCGGGTCGAGAATGGACACCCAGCCCATGCCGATGCCTTCGGCGCGCGCGGCAAGCCAAAGCGTGTGGATCGCGGTCACGGTGGAGTAGGCCACGGTCTCGGGCATAGTGCGGCGGCCAAGCCCCGCGCCCTGCTCCGGATCCGGGTCGGCGAAAACCGCAAGCTGCACCGGCGCGTCGTCGAGCCCGGCAAGCTTGAGTTGCGCATAGATTTTGGCGCGCTCGCCATCGTAGCAGGCAAAGGCTTGCGCGTTTGCGGCCAGGAAATTGTCGCGCACGGCCTTGCGCTTGTCCGGATCGTTTACGAGCACGAAACGCCACGGCTCCGAGAGCCCCACCGAAGGAGCAAGGCACGCCAGCCCTAACAGACGCTCGATGCAGCCTTCTGGAAGCGGCTCAATGAGAAAATGGCGGACATCGCGCCGCCACACCAAAAGCTCTGCGAATTTCGCCCGGAACGCTTCGTCGAAGTTTGGAGCCGCCATCATGGCTGTGGCCTATAGAGCTGCTGAAACCGTGGCACCCACCCCGTTAGGTCGTAGCCCGCGCCCATCGCCGCCAGCACGATCTCCTTGAACGGCCGCTTCCTGGCCTCGCTCAACCCCCATAATATCACGGAGCGCGAGCCCGTGCGGCAATAGGCAAGCGTTGGCTTTGGCAGCGTCTCAAGCAGGTCTCCGAAAGCAAAAGCCTCGGCATCCGAAATCGGCTGCGGCGGCTGAAGCACCGGCAGGTAAACCGCTTTTATTCCGCGCGTCGCCGCGGCCCGTTCAACCGAAGGGAAATCGGGCTGGCCCGGTTCCTCGCCGTCGAAGCGGTTGCAGACGATGCCGCGAATGCCCTGCTCCGCCAGCAGCGGAAGCGTATCGGGGCCAATCTGGCCGGCCAGCATCAAATCACCGGTGAGTTCGAACAGCTCCATGCCTAACCCCTAAAATGCGCAACCCTGCCTACCGTAACCTGAGGTCCGGCCGCCGGCCAGCGGCGAAAAGTTGCAAGGTGCGAATGCAGCGGTCGCGGCCTGTTTGCTGGCGGTTAAAACCCAGCGCTTGGCGGCAAGCACGTCAGGCCGCTGCGGGCCATAAGCAGGGGTCCCAAATCTTCAGAAAACCATTATAGTTCTAGCAATCCCATGCTGCTTAGCATTGCCAAT
>CAWAVJ010000026.1:0-33702 GCA_963785355.1 uncultured Alphaproteobacteria bacterium | reverse complement strand
CAGCCAAAAGATTTCGAGTTCACGCCAGAAAACCTCGCCTGGGCGAAAGCGCAGATCGCGAAATACCCCGAGGGCCGGCAGCAGGCCGCGGTCATACCGCTTTTACGGCGCGCACAGGAGCAGCACGACCAATGGCTGCCCGAGCCCGCGCTCCGCTACGTAGCCGATATGCTCGGCATGGCCTATATCCGGGTTTACGAGATCGCGACCTTCTACACCATGTTCAACCTGTCGCCGGTCGGCCGCTACCACGTCCAGCTTTGCGGGACGACGCCCTGCATGCTGCGCGGCTCCGAAGAGATCAAAAGGGTCTGCAAGCGCGTAATCGGGCCGGAAGGCCAGGTGACGCCCGAGGGCGTGTTCTCCGGGTCGAAGTCGAATGCATGGGCGCCTGCGTGAACGCACCCATGGTCCAGGTCAACAAGGACTATTACGAGGATTCGACGCCCGAAAACTTCGAGGCGATGCTGGAGGCGTTCAAGCGCGGCCGCGATCCGAAACCCGGCCCCCAGAACGGCCTGGCAGTTTTCGGCTCCTATCGGCGGCCCGAAGACGCTGACCGATCCGGAGATTTACAAGAGCAAGAGCGGCGGCAACGCTGGGAACGAGGGCTAGCGCATGCTTTCGGATAAAGACCGCATTTTCAAGAACCTCTACGGCCTCCACGACTGGCGGCTGGCCGCGCGCGGGCGCGCGGCGCCTGGGACGGCACCAAGGCCATTATGGAGAAGGGCCAGGATTGGATCGTCGACGAGGTGAAGGCGAGTGGCCTTCGCGGGCGCGGAGGTGCTGGTTTCGGCACCGGCCTCAAATGGTCGTTCATGCCCAAGAAGCCGGACGGCCGCCCGCATTACCTCGTCATCAACGGCGACGAATCCGAGCCCGGCACCTGCAAGGACCGCGAAATCCTGCGGCACGATCCGCATCTGTTGGTTGAAGGCGCGCTTTTTGCGTCCTTCGCGATGCGGGCGCATATCCCGCCTACATCTATATCCGCGGCGAGTTTATCCGCGAGCGCGAGAGGCTGCAGGCCGCCATCGACGAGGCATATGCAGCGCGGCTCATCGGCAAGGACAACCTGCACGGCTGGGACTTCGACTTTTACCCGCACCACGGCGCCGGCGCCTACATCTGCGGCGACGAAACAGCCCAGCTCGAAAGCCTCGAAGGCAAGAAGGGCCAGCCGCGCCTGAAACCGCCCTTCCCTGCCAATGCGGGCCTCTGGGGCGCGCCGACAACCGTCAACAACGTCGAATCCATCGCGGCCGTGCCCGACATCCTGCGGCGCGGCGCGCCCTGGTTCGCCGCGCTCGGCAAGCCCAACAACACCGGCACCAAGCTGTTCTGCATCTCGGGCCATGTCGAACGAACCGTGCAATGTGGAAGAGGAGATGGGCATCCCATTGCGCGAACTGATCGAGCGGCATGCCGCGGCGTCCGCGGCGGCTGGGACAATCTGCTCGCGGTCATTCCGGGCGGCTCTTCGGTGCCGTGCGTGCCGGCCAGATGCCAGGATCTCGGCATGGACTTCGATAGCCTCAAGCGTGGGCTCCGGCCTCGGCACCGCCGCCGTCATCGTGATGGACAAGTCCACCGACATCGTGAAGGCCATCGCGCGCCTCTCCTACTTCTACAAGCACGAGAGCTGCGGCCAATGCACGCCCTGCCGCGAAGGCACGGGCTGGATGCGGCGCATCCTGGAGCGCATGGTGGAAGGCCGCGCCGAGCATGCCGAGATCGACCAGCTCTACGACATCTCCAAGCAGATCGAGGGGCATACGATTTGCGCGCTGGGCGACGCCGCCGCTTGGCCGGTGCAGGGGCTGATCCGGCATTTCCGCCATGAGATCGAGGCGCGCATCGACGCCTACCACAGCCGCGGAGCCGCCCGCGCCGCCGCAGAGTAGCGGCATACACGGCGGCGCAGGGGGGGGAGAGCAAGCCTGAGACGCGCCATTGCAACGGCTGTCGCGGCCGTATTGCTCATCGCAAGCCTTGCCGGCCTGTCGGTTCGTTCTTCCGGGAAATGCGGAAGTCCGGCTGACCGGCGAACGCTTTCCGACTTCGCCCGCAAACATCAGCCCAAACCCTGGCGCGGCTATGAGACCAGCATTTTGAGTGTTTCGGTCGACGGCGAGGTGCGTATCAAAGCTCATGTCGCCGGCCGATCCATACTCCGATTGAGATCAGCGGCACACCGGCGTATGACGCGGGCGCGCGGGCGGTCCTTCCGCGTATCGAAAGTCGAGCTTCCGCAAGAGGCGGCGCGCCCGATGCTCGGTGGGCTCAATAAGATGCTAACCCCGCTCGGATCGTACATCGCCAAACATCTGCACAGAAATTTTTCCCGTCAGGCGGATCAAGGCGGAAACGAGCGGCGGGTTGCTGTTTCTGGCGACGGTGAAATCGGTGCGCGTCGACGCCGGCGCCGTGGTGGTTGGCCTCCATGGCTACCGGATTGCCGCCGCCGCTATTGCGCTCATGCTCACCGCGCTTCTGGCCGCCGCTGGGCTTTCCGCCCTGCTGTTGCGCCGCAAAGCGCCCCCTCCTCTTCCCCCACAAGAAGACGCATCGGCCGAAGAGCAGGAAGAATAGCCGGAGCCTTCGCAGAGCACATGCCGGCCGACAGTCATCATGTTAGAGCAGAGCCAGCAGCTCGGGCGCGCTTTTCGCTATGAGAAGCGCGGCCGAGAGAAGGAGGAGCGTGTCCACGCAATATTGGAAGGCGTTTTCGCTTAAAACGCGCGGCAAATGATCGCCGGCAACTGAGCCCACGATGAACGCGGGGATGGCCGGCGACATAGCCCCAGAAGGTTTCGCCTTGAAAGAGATCGAGGCTGCCCGCGACCCGCAGGAGGTTGCTCAAGAAGAAGCACAGCATCAGCGTGGCGCGGAAGGCATGTTTCGGCAGGCGGCGTGTCTTCAGGTAGGTGGCCAAAGGCGGGCCGCCGATGCCCAGCATGCCGTGGAAAAGTCCGCTCAACGCCCCTGCAAAAATCGGCGCCATGATCGGCGGCGTCTCCGGCGCTTCCCGCCCGCGCTGCGCCGGACCATGCGTCCCCACGAAAACGATCAGATAAACCGCCAGCAAACCGCTCAGCCCGGCCTCTTGCACATGGAAAAAGAAGAACAGGCCAACGAGCGTCGCCAGCAGGCTCACCGGCAGAATTGCAATCGCGTCCGGCCAGCTTACGTAGCGGCGTTGAAACCAGAATTGGGCGCCGGTAAAGAGGTTGAAGAAAAGGCCGATGGCGATGGCGGTTTTCGTGCCCGCGAGGAGGCTCAGAATGGGGATCGCGACCAGCGCATAGCCAACCGCGAAGGCCACCGACACGAACGCCGCGAACCCGGTTGTCAAAGCGATCGCGCGTGAATAGCTGTGAAGCTCATCTATCTCTTTTGGGGCTAGGCTCGCATGCGCTTAATCGGGCACAACGTCGTCGCGAGGCGGCTAGCCGCCGTGGCGATCCAGACAGACCTTCACCACGCTCGCGCACCGGCCTCTGGATCGCTTCGCTGCGCTCGCAATGACGGCGTGCCCGACGGGCTCTTGCCCAGCAAGCCGTTAAGGCCATCGAGTTGCGGTTTGCAAGCGCTTTGTTAGCGCCTATTTGAAACGATGAGAAACCTCGCCGGCTCGATTGGGAGGCGGAAGCGTATGAACGAAATGCCGGATCGCTTTCCGCCAGCGGGCGCGCCGTCGCCAATGCCGCGCCATCACCCGGACGTGAAGCATGGCCGCATCGGCGTGCTTCTCCTCAATCTCGGCACGCCGGAGGCAACCGGCTATTGGCCCATGCGCCGCTATTTGAAGGAGTTCCTTTCCGACCGCCGGGTTATCGAGGTCAACCCGGCCGTGTGGTGGTTCGTGTTGAACGCGATCGTGTTGACCAGGCGCCCCTTCAAGTCCGGCGAAGCCTACCGGCTGATCTGGAACAAGGAGCGCGATGAATCGCCGTTACGCACCATCACGCGCAGCCAGGCCGAAAAGCTCGCGGCGCTTTTGGCGAAAAGCCCGAGTATCGAGGTTGACTGGGCCATGCGGTACGGCAATCCCAGCATCAAGTCGCGCCTCGAAGCGCTGCAGCACCGCCGGCTGCGACCGCATTCTGCTGTTCCCGCTCATCCGCAATATTCGGCGGCAACCACCGCGACCGCCTGCGACAAAGCCTTCGATGCCCTCAAGGCGATGCGCTGGCAGCCCACCATCCGCGCCGTGCCGCCCTATTACGCCGATCCTGCCTATATCGGCGCGCTCGCAGCTCGACCCGCGCCGGGCTTGCCGCTCTCGATTTCGAGCCGGAAGTTGTCATCGCCTCCTTTCACGGCCTGCCCCAGGAGTATTTCGAAAAGGGCGATCCCTATTATTGCCACGCGCCAAGACCACGAGGCTGCTGCGCGAGGCGCTGGGCTGGCCGGAACAGCGCCTCTTACTTACCTTTCAGTCGCGCTTCGGGCGCGCGGAGTGGCTCAAGCCCTACACCGCTGAGACCATCGCAGAGCTTGCCAAAAGCGGCGTCAAGCGGCTAGCCGTGATAACGCCCGGATTTGCCGCGGACTGCATCGAGACCTTGGAAGAGATGGCGATCCGGGGCGCGGAAACGTTCCGCGAAAACGGCGGCGAGCGCTATGCCGCCCTGCCCTGCCTCAACGACTCGGCGCCAGGCATCTCCGCGCTGCTGGCGGTCGTCGAAAGGGAGCTTAGCGGCGGCCGCTAAGCCTGCACACATCTGCGGCAGTACTTCATTGGACATTTTCGAACGTAGACGCTACGTTCAGTGATCAAAAGAATGTGAATTGCCCGGAGGCTCAAGTTGCGGACAATAGCCAGCCAAGCGAACGAACGCGCTTTCTCGCCGCCCGCCAAGTGCGACATTTGCACTGCCCGCTTTCGCGCGCTCTGCAGTACGCTGACCGGCGAGCAGCTGGAAAGGCTAAGCGGCATGGGCAGGAGGCGCGCCGTGCCCCCAAACCACTACATCTTCAGGGACGGCGACGAGGCGCAATATTTCGCTTCCATCTTGTCGGGTGTGGTGAAGCTCGTCAAGACCACTGCCGATGGCGAGCAGCACATCATGGGCCTGATGTACTCCCAGGATTTTCTCGGCCACACCCTCTCCAAGCACCACCGGTTCTCGGCGGCCGCAGCCACCGAGGTGGAATTGTGCACTTTCCCGCGCGCGCCCTTCAGCCGGCTCCTGGCCGACTATCCGCCGATAGAACGGTGGCTCTTCGACTTCACCGTCCGCGAGCTCGATCATTGCCGCGACTGGACGCTCACGCTTGGCCGGAAATGCTCCTATGAGCGCGTGGCCAGCTTGCTCATGATGATCGCCAGGCGCGCGCGCTATACGGGCAGCACGCCCCTCCCCCCAATTATGCGCAGTTCGAGCTGCCGCTGACGCGCTCGGAGCTCGCCGATTATCTCGGCATGACACTTGAGACCGTGAGCCGCATGGTCGGCAAGCTGAAAAGAAAAGGGCTCATTGAGCTTCGCAGCACCCGCGAGGTAATCGTGCCCGACATCGAGGCTTTGGCGGCGGTTGCCAACATAGATTACTGGGTGACTGAGAATGGCCGCCAGGCCGGTGAGCCGCAGGCCTAGAGCCTATCCGCTTTCGATAGAATAGCGGGTAAGAGGGGCAAAAGTCCGGGCAGGCAATTGCCGGTGCGCGCATGCACGAGCGTCATTCCCGCTTGCGAGCGTGTGAAAAAATTAAATCCGGAACCGTTGCAACACACACGGCCGTCATTCCCGCGCAGGCGGGAATCCATTTATCAATCTGGAACAAGCTCTTAGCATGGGTCCCCGCCTCCGCGGGGACGACGGCATACAGCTTGGCTTAACGCGGAGAACTACTTACCTGCCTGGACTTTTGCCTCTATTACATTTACACAACCTAACTCATTGAATTTAATGGTCGGGGCGGCGTGATTTGAACACGCGACCCTCTGGTCCCAAACCAGATGCGCTACCAGACTGCGCTACGCCCCGCACCGCACTTCTCTACCCCCATATAACTTACAGAGCAAGAAGGCTTTTGAGATGGCGCCTGTGCGCCGGGCCTCGCGTTCTGTCCCGGCTGGAGCGCGGTTCTCGTGGCGCTCCGATCCGGCTTTCGTCTACGCCGGCAAATTCGGTTTCTGCCACGACGCTTTCGAGGTTTCATTCCCCAATCGTCCCTTAAAACATTTCAGCCCCATTCATATCACTCGTAACTCATTGATTTGATTGGTCGGGGCGGCGTGATTCGAACACGCGACCCTCTGGTCCCAAACCAGATGCGCTAGCCTCGTCAACTCCTGTCATCATTGATATTAATGAACAATCTACCCTGCTTTTGCGCTGAAACTAACGATTTTGCCCTCATTTTCCGCTCGTTTCATCCCCCAATCGTCCCTCAATATCTGCGTCCTGTCCCTCGTGTTTTGTAACCACGAGAGGAGCCATCGGCGGAGGCTGCCGCGCCCATTCCGCCTGGGTTTCGACTAACGCCAGCTCGCTGCGGCCCTTGCTGGCTGCCAGAACAAGGCTCATCGCGGCGGCAGCCGCTTGCAGCGCCGCGCAATTGCACAAGCCGTTCAGCCGGTGCGCGAGAAAAATTGCCGCGAAGAAATCTCCGGTGCCATGCGCGAGCACCGTCTCCCGCTGGCAAACCGTCGTGACGGCCCTGCCCGGCTCCACGAGCATAGTGGCCAGCCTATCGGGTGCGCCAGCGGGCGCGGAGGTCACGATAACGGCGGGCCGCCACAACGACCGCGCGGCGTCCACGGCCTGGGCGGCATCGGCAACGTCGCGGCCCGAAAGCCAGCCCAGCTCGAACAGGTTCGGCGTCAGCACATCGGCCTGCGGCACGAGCTTTTCGCGGATCGCGCGCGCCGCCTCCTCGCGGATGTATATTCCGCCAGGCTCGTCGCCAATTACGGGATCGCAAACATAGAGCGCATCGGGAGCGAGCGCCTTGATCCACCTCTCGCACAGCGCTGCGTGCTCCGCGGTGGGGATATAACCCGTCAGGATCGCGTCCACGCCGGCGAGCCAGCCATTGCGCCACGCAGCACCCAGCATCGCATCGAGCTTGGCCGCGCCGGCAGGCTCGCCCGCGATGGCTCCGTATCCCGGCCGGTTCGAAAGCAGCACCGTGGGCAGGGCCAACACTTCGTGCCCCATGCGCTGCAACACGAACGCCGCCGTGGAATTGCCGATATGGCCGTAGACGACTTGGGAGGAAACCGATAACACCTTTGCCATGTACCGCCCCCTACACTACGCCTGTGGCCTATAATCCACAATGCAGCCGTACTTGTGAACATAAAGTAAAGCTCAAGGAGAGACACCATGAGGCCCCGTCGCAGCGTGCTTTACATGCCCGGTTCGAACGCGCGGGCGCTTGAAAAGGCCAAGACGCTGCCCGCCGACGCGCTCATTCTGGATCTAGAGGACGCGGTAGCGCCCGGCGCGAAGGAGCTGGCGCGCACTCAAGTTTGCGAGGCGGTGAAAGCCGGCGGCTTCGGCCCGCGCGAGACCGTCATCCGCATCAACGGCTTCGCCACGCCCTACGGCCCGGCCGACTTCGCCGCCGCACTCGAGGCAAAGCCGGACGCGATCCTCATTCCCAAGGTCGAGTCGCCGCTTGACTTGCAGCATGCGCGCAAGAACGCGCCCTCCGATTGCAAGATAGCACTTTGGGCCATGATCGAAACGCCGCTCGCCATCCTCAATCTGAAGGCGATCGCGCAGGCTGCCGCTTCGGCCGAACTGCCGCTCACCTGCTTCGTGCTGGGCACCAACGATCTCATCAAGGCCACGCGCGTGGCTGCGCAGGCGGACCGGCTGCCCCTTCTCGCCTGGCTCTCGCTCACCGTGGCCGCCGCGCGCGCCTTCGGCTTGACCGCCGTCGACGGCGTATTCAACGCCATCCAGGACGAGGCGGGCTTCCGCGCCGAATGCGTCCAGGGCCGCGGGCTCGGCATGGACGGCAAGACGCTGATCCATCCCAACCAGATCGCGCCCTGCAACGAGGTGTTCTCGCCGTCGCCCGAAGAGATCGCCGCGGCGCGCAAGATCGTGGAGGCGTTCGCGCTGCCCGAAAACCAGGGCAAGGGCGCCATCAGCCTCGACGGCCGCATGGTCGAGCTCTTGCATGCCGAAATCGCCCGCGAAACCCTTGCCATGGCCGAGGCCATCGCCGCCAGGGGCTGAGAACGCAGGCCATGCCCCCACAGTTCAGCATGCGAATTCCGGTAGTGCCTCACTTTGAATTTCGGCCCGCTACCGAGATTTTGTTAGATTGACGCGCCCGCTTTCGGATCCTTGAGCGGGCCACACCAAAGACGGGCTGAAGCGAAGCATGTCTGCAGTGCATTGGCGGCCGTCTTTGGCGGAACGCTAAACTGCGCAATGCGTGCAAAACCTATCCCGTCCGCAACGATCGCCTTCTGCAACGGCGTGCCGGCGTATAAAACCCGATCCATGATCCAGCTCACCCCGGTTTTGACGCCGCACGGCACCTTGGTTCTGATAGAAGCCGACGACGGCTGCGTTCTGGATGAAGACCGCTCCCTCCGGCTCCAACGCGCCTTCGCACGGGGAAGCGGACACGGGCTGTTCTCGCTCGGTGCGGACGATGCCGGGGCGGTTCTCCCGCCGGCATTTTCCTGGTGGCGGGATTTCGGAGCGCGGTTCGCCGCCGCCCTTTGCGCCACCCAGAGCCGTGAACGCAACGGCGCGGCCCCCCGGCCGCCCGCGCCCGATCCCACCGAACTGGCGCGGCTAGCGGATACACCGCCGATCATGATGGGGGCCGAATACCTTTCCGCCGATGTTCTTGCCTCGCTGTGGCGCGATATGGGGCAGGCTTTCAATACCGAGCTCGCCGAAGCCGGCTGCCCCTTGCAGGAATTCCTCAAGCGCCGCAACCCTGTCTGGAATTTGGTAGGCCGGGTGCATTTCAACCTGGCCGAAAACCGCCAGGATCCGGAAGCGCCGTTCGCCTTCCTCGCCACCTATACGCCGCGCCTGTCGGCGCAGGCCAAGGCTCAGCATCTACCGTTGGGCGAGGCTCTCAAGGAATACGCAGGGCTTGCGAACAAGGACGGGCTCTTGTCGCTCCTGACACCGGTTCAAACCGCCGCCGCCTCCTGCCCGTGGCTGAAGCCGATGGTGGACGAAGGCGAAATCTACTATCCCCTGCGCTGGACCGCGGCCGAGGCGTTGCAGTTTTTGAACGATGTCCCGGCCCTGGAAAGCGCCGGCGTGGTGGTGCGTACGCCCGCGAATTGGCGCATGAACCGGCCGCCGCGTCCCAAGGTCAAGGCATCGGTTGGCGGCACGGAGCCATCCTTCGTTGGAGCCGGAGCTCTCTTGGATTTCGATCTTCAAGTGACGCTCGACGACGAGGCGCTTAGCGAGGAAGAGATCCGCGAGATCCTGCAGAGCTCCGATGGGCTGGCCCTGGTGCGTGGCAAATGGGTGGAGATCGATCGCGAACGGCTGCAAAAGACGCTGGCGCAGTTCGAAGCGATCGAGCGCCGCGCCAAGGCCGAGGGCCTGACCTTCGCCGAGGCCATGCGCCTGCTGGCAGGCGCCAGCGCCGGGGAGGATACCGGTGACGCTGCCCGCGGCGCCTGGGGTGAGATCGCCGCCGGGCCGTGGCTTGCTGAGACCCTCAAAGCAATGCGCCAGCCGGGTGGCCGGGAGGGCGCCGATCCCGGCGAAGGCTTGCGCGCAACGCTGCGCCCGTACCAGCGCGCAGGCGTGGAGTGGCTCTTTCTGCTGACGCGTTTGGGGCTCGGCGCCTGCCTCGCCGACGACATGGGACTGGGCAAGACGATCCAGGTCTTGTCGCTGCTGCTCGTGCTCAAGCAGCAGACGCACAAATCCGCCCATGCCAAAGAGGCGAATGGCAACGCCGGACCGAGCCTCCTGATCGCACCCGCCTCGCTGCTGGCCAACTGGGCGGCCGAAATTGCTAAATTCGCGCCTAGTGTGAACGCTCTGGTGGCCCATCCTTCCGCGATCCCGGCGGCCGAGCTGAAAACGCTTTCCAGCGATCGCCTGACCGGCGCCGATCTCGTCATTACAAGCTACGGCTCGGTGATCCGTCTGCCCTGGCTGAGCGAGGTCCACTGGCGCATCGCGATCTTGGACGAGGCGCAGGCCATCAAGAACCCCGACGCCAAGCAGACCAAGGCCATCAAGCGCCTCAAGGCCCGCTCGCGTATTGCGCTGACCGGAACGCCCATCGAAAACCGGCTTACCGATCTGTGGTCGCTGTTCGACTTCATCAATCCTTCCCTGCTCGGCACGGCCAAGCAATTCGCCCAGTTTGTCAAGCAGTTGGAGGACCGGCCTCATAACCCCCACGGTCCGCTCAGGGATCTGGTGCGGCCCTATATTCTGCGCCGGCTGAAAACCGACAAGAGCATCATTGCGGACCTCCCCGACAAGACGGAATTGAAAGCCTACTGCCCGCTCAGCCGCAAACAGGCGGCGCTTTACCAGCAGGCGGTGGCTGACCTCGCCGAAAGACTCGAAACCGCTGACAATATCGAACGCAGGGGCGTCATCCTGGCTGCGCTGATGCGCTTCAAGCAGATTTGCAACCACCCTTCGCAATGGCTGGGCGACGGCGGCTGGGCCGAGGAGGACAGCGGCAAGCTGGCGCGCCTCCGCGATATCGCGGAAGTTATCGCCTCGCGCCAGGAAAAGGTCCTCGTCTTCACCCAGTTCAAGGAGACTACGGCACCGCTGCATGCGTTTCTTGGGCGTGTGTTCGGGCGCCCCGGCCTCGTCCTGCATGGCGGGACCGAGGTGAAAAAGCGCAAGGAGCTCGTGAAACTGTTTCAGGAAGACGAGAGCGTGCCGTTCTTCATCCTGTCGCTGAAAGCCGGCGGGACGGGCCTCAATCTGACGGCTGCGTCGCATGTGATCCATTTCGACCGCTGGTGGAACCCGGCAATCGAGAACCAGGCCACCGACCGCGCCTTCCGTATCGGCCAGACGCGCAACGTTCTTGTGCATAAATTCGTCTGCCGGGGCACGGTTGAGGATAAAATAGATCAGATGATCGAGTCGAAGAACCAGCTCGCCGGCGATTTTCTGGAAGGCGGCGCCGAGGTGCGGTTAACGGAGATGGATGATGCGGCACTGCTGAAGATGGTGGCGCTGGATTTGGCGGCCGCGGCGAGGGAGGGGTGAGGCGATGGCCTACTTTGAGTGGAAACCTTATGTGCCTGTCGCCGAGCGCCGGCGGAAGGCCGCGCTGCATGTCCAGAAGCTGGTGAAGAAGGGCCAAGCAGTCACGCCCGTGATAATTGAAGGCCGGACAATCGCGAGAACCTTCTGGGGCAAGTCGTGGTGCGAAAATCTCGAGCGCTACAGCGATTACGCGAACCGCTTGCCTCGCGGGCGCACCTATGTACGCAACGGCTCGGTCGTCGATCTAAAGATCGCCCGCGGCGAAATTACCGCCATAGTCAGCGGCTCGGAAGTCTACAAGGCGCGTGTCGCCATAGAGCCCGTCTCGCCGTCCGTGTGGAAAGCGCTGTGCAAGGACTGCGCGGGCAGCATCGACTCGCTTGTCGAGCTGCTCCAGGGGCGCTTCTCCAAAGGAGTGATGGAGCGCGTCTGCCTGCCGGGCAAAGGGCTTTTCCCATCGCCCAAGGAGATCAAGCTGTCTTGCAGCTGCCCCGACTGGGCGGACATGTGCAAGCATGTGGCTGCCGTGCTTTATGGCGTTGGGGCGCGCCTGGATGCAAGTCCTGAGCTGCTGTTCACCCTGCGCGGCGTGGATCACACGGAGCTGGTGGCGAAAGCGAGTGAAGGACTGCCTCTGGCAAAGAAGCCGGTATCCAGCAAGCGCGTTATGACCGGCGGCGATCTAGGCGCGATCTTCGGCGTGGACATGGCGGAAACCGGCGGCGCCGGGGCTTCGGCGCCCAAAGCATCCGCGAAGAAGGAACAGGGAAAGGGAAAGGGAAGGGAAAGCGTCCGCCAAGACGCCAGCGAAAGCGAAGTCTGGGGCGGCTCCGGCGGTGCTTGCGCCGGATAAAAACGCGAAGGCCAAGTCTGCCAGGCCATCGAAGTTGCCCAAGTCTCCGCCGCCAGATCCCGCCGCGGCAGTCGAGCCATTGCCGCGAGCCGCAGCGGTTCGGGAGACGGCTATTTCCCGTACCGAGCAAAAGACAAACGCTCGCAACTCGCCGGCAGCGAGGGGTACGGTGCGGGCGCGCGCAAAGCCCAACGCGGCGGCAGCCAAGGCTCCCCGGTCCGCCGCTACCAGTAAGGCGCCGGAAAATACCGCCCTGCGAAGGTCTGCGGCAAGCAAGCGCCGCTCCCCAAAAGAATAGGCGCAATGGTGGACTTGGCAGCCATCGAGTGCTTGAGCACGCAGTGGCTGGCGAAGGAGGGGTCGTACCGAATCCGGTTGAGCAGTTCACGAAGACCCCCTCACCCTGTCCCTCTCCCAGCAAGCTCGCCTTGGCGAGCTTGCCTTCTAAAGTGGCTGCATCCGCAAGCGGATGCAGCAGGGCGAGGGGACGCCTTCTCGACGGCTGCGAGCGGGCTCCCTCTCCCATCCGCATCCGCTTGCGGATGCGGATACTCGAGGGGCAAGCTCGCCAAGGCGAGCTTGCTGGGAGAGGGACAGGGTGAGGGGGGTCTTCGTGAACTGTTCAGCCGGATATGGGGTCAGCGCTTGCGGACGAAGACCGTGCCGGCGGAATAGCCCGCGCCGAAGCTGCAGATCAGCCCTAGATCGTCCGCCGCCATATCGTCCGAGTGCTTGTGGAAAGCGATAATCGAACCGGCGGAGGAGGTGTTGGCGTACTCGTCCAGGATGATGACATTTTCTTCGCGTGTGGGGTCGCGGCCAAGCACGCGCCGGCCGATCATCTCGTTCATGTTGATGTTGGCCTGATGCAGCCAAAGCCGCTTCAGCTTGTGCGTGTCGAGGCCCAGATCGGCGGCATGTTCCTCGATCATGCAGGAAACCAGCGGCACGACCTCCTTGAACACCTTGCGGCCTTGCTGGACGAACAGCTTGTCCGGCAGGTCGCGGCCTTCGGGCCATGCGCGGTTCAGGAAGCCCGAATTGTTGCGGATGTTGTTCGAGAACCGGGTTTTGAGGCGCGTGCCCAAGATATCCCAGCCGCCTTTGGCCTCGTCGCCGCGCTCCACGATCACCGCGGTGGCCACGTCGCCGAAGATGAAGTGGCTGTCGCGATCCCTGAAGTTCAGATGGCCCGAGCAGATCTCGGGGTTGACCATCAGCACCGCGTCCAGGGAGCCGGTGGCCACGTAATCCACGGCGGTCTTGATCCCGAAGGTTGCCGATGAGCAGGCCACGTTCATATCGAATGCAAAGCCGTCGAGGCCAAGCGCGTTCTGGACTTCGATGGCCATGGCCGGATACGCGCGCTGCATGTTGGAAGCCGCGCACAGCACTGCCCCGATCCGGTTGCGCGGCTTGCCCCACCGCTCCAGCGCCTCTTCGGCGGCCTTTACCGCGATTTCGGCCAGGATCGAAATCTCCTCGTTCGAGCGCTCCGGAATGACCGGACGCATCACGGCGGGGTCGAGGATGCCGGACTTCTGCACAACAAAGCGCGACTTGATACCGGAGGCCTTTTCGATGAACTCGGCCGAGGAGGGCGAATCGCCTCGATGCGCCCTTCAGCGATGGCCGCGGCGTTTTCGGCGTTGAACCGCGCGGCGTAGGCGTTGAACGCCTCGACCAGTTCGGCGTTCGAGATGCTTTCGGGCGGGGTATAGAGGCCGGTCGCGGCGATGACTGCAGGGCGCACGGAATGCTCCGGTATGAAAAGTGTGAGGCGCGGCCGGCGGCGAACAATCCCGGCCGCAAGATGTTTCATACCTTTTTTGGGGGGAAGTCTAGTGATGCCTTTGGCCGCGCTGGGCAAAGGCGGCGAAATATCCCGTTATACCGAATCCGGTTGATTGGTTCTGCAGAAGACCCCCTCACCCCAGCCCTCTCCCCAAGGGGAGAGGGAGTTCGCTCGCAGCCGTTGAGAAGGCGTCCTCTCTCCCCTTGGGGAGAGAGACAGAGTGAGGGGGTCTTCGTGAAGCAATCAACCGGATTCGGTATCAGTGCACTTCGAGCAGGATGCGGCCGCGCACCTTGCCTGCCAGAATTTGGGGCGCGAGAGCCAGAACATCCTTCCAAGAGTGCGTTTGCGTAATCGCCGCGAGCTTTTGGCGGTCGAGGTCCTGGGCGAGCCTGGCCCAGGCTTGAAGGCGCTTCGGCTTGGGCGCCATGACGGAATCGATGCCTGCGAGGGTTATGCCGCGCAAGATGAACGGCGCGACGCTCGTGGGTAGGTCCATGCCTTGCGCAAGGCCGCAAGCCGCGACCGCGCCGCCATATTTGGTCTGCGCCAGGGCGTTCGCGAGCGTATGGCTGCCGGCGGAGTCGACGGCTCCGGCCCAGCGCTCGCGGCCTAACGGTTTTCCGGGTTCCGAAAGCTCCTTCCGTGCGACGATTTCCGAAGCGCCGAGCGACTTTAGATAAGCCTCCTCTTCGGGCCGGCCGGTCGAGGCCAGAACCGTGTAGCCAAGCTTCGCCAAAATCGCAGTAGCAATGCTGCCTACGCCGCCTACGGCCCCCGTGACTAGCACGGGCCCCTTCTGAGGCGTTACCTCGTGCACCTCAAGGGCCATCACGGCGAGCATCGCAGTATAGCCGGCAGTTCCAATCGCCATGGCCTCCGCGCGCGTCAGGCCCTGCGGCAAAGGAACGAGCCAATCGCCTTTTACGCGCGCATATTGGCTATAGCCTCCTAGATGCGTTTCGCCGAGGCCCCAGCCGTTGAGCAGCACCTCATCGCCGGGTTTGAACTCCGGGTGGGAGGAGGATTCGACGGTGCCCGAAAAATCGATGCCCGGGATCATCGGCCATCGCCGCACGACCGGCGCCTTGCCCGTAATCGCCAGGCCATCCTTGTAATTGATCGTGGAGTGCGTCACCCGGACGGCGACGTCCCCGTCCATGAGGCTGGCTTCGGTGAGCCGGCTCCACGCCGCGTTCTGACCGCCATCGGTTTTGGTCAGAAGAAGCGCTTCGAATTCTTTCGTCATGGCAGAACCGCTTTTTTTTGGGGGGGATGGAAGGACTGCCAAATAAGATGCGCCAGAATGCCGCGGTGTGCAAATGCGAAGATCCGTTCGATGCCTTTGCCGGATCAGGGAAAACTATCCTTTTGGCTCACCGTTTTGTTAAAAAATGCTTTCCGGGTTACCCGCGGCTTTTTGCACTGCACAACATAAAACATTTGCCTTTTTCAGAAAAAGCGGAGAGCCTTAGCCCGGTTTAGAGGCGAAGTCCGGCCAAGTTGGAGTGTCCCAGCAATGTCGCCCACGATAACTCTCAGTCAAATCGCAACTATTCTGGTGTTCCTCTTCGCAGCCGCATTTATTTTGGGTATAATTTGATTTCGCACGCTTTACTTCGCCGCGCATAGACCGGGCTCTTCGAGTTCGCCCGCCAATATCTCCGCAATATGCCGCACCTCTATTGCTTTTCCTTCGCGCGCCAGCTTGCCAGCGATGTTCATCAGGCAGCCGAGATCGGCCCCGGTCAGGACATCGGCCTTGGTTTCGGCGATCCGGTCTGCCTTCTGCGTAACCATTGCATTGGAGATATCGGGATATTTGATCGAGAACGCGCCCCCGAACCCGCAGCAAACCTCGCGATCGCTCATTTCCACGAAAGCGATGCCATCGAGGCTTTGCAGAAGCTTACGCGGCTGAGCGGCAACCCCCATCTCCCTGAAGGACGAGCAGGAATCGTGGTAGGTCACGCGGCGGGGATATGCCCTGCCGGTAAAGTCGACGCGAAGAATATCCGAAAGGAAGGCCGTAAGTTCAAAGACGCGGGCCGCGAATGCGGTTGCTCTTGCATGCCAGGAGGGTTCGGTTTCCGGGTTGAATAGCTCGGGATAGTGCTTGCAAAGCATGCCGGCACAGGATCCCGAAGGCACCACGATATAGGAATAGTGCTCGAATGCGGCGATGACCTGCTCAGCGATTTCTTTTGCGGCCTTCCGGTCGCCGGAATTGTAGGCCGGTTGCCCGCAGCAGGTTTGAGCGGCGGGGACCGCGACGCCGCAGCCCGCTTCCTCCATGAGCTTTACCGCGGCAAACCCCGCCGAAGGCCTGAACAAATCGATTAGGCAGGTGACAAAGAGGGCAACCTCTACAGGCTGCCGTTCCCTGCCGGGTGGAGGGGGGGTGGACATGAAGCTGGCTTCCTTCGGCGCGGCGCATCGGCCGCGGCGTCAGTTTAAACCTCGGCCGAAGCCCCCGGCACGTGCGCCGCGACCCGCGCGGAAGGCCGGGCCGGTAAGTCGAGGTCCTCATCCCAATAGGGTGTAGGCCCGTAAGCTGCCTCAAGAAATTCCACGAACACGCGAAGCCTAGCGGGAATGAAATGCTTGTCGGGATAGACAGCGTAGATGGCAACTCCCGGCGCCTCACGGTACTGCGGCAGAATGGGCACGAGTTTGCGCGCGAAAAGATCGTCGCGGATCTCCCAGGTTGACAGGAATCCAATTCCGCACCCGCAGGCCACCGCTTGATGGACGATTTCGCTGCTATTGGTCTTTATCTCGCTCGAAAGCTTAAGCGAGACGACGCCGTCCGGGCCCTGCAAACGCCACGCAGCGTTGTTCTCCGCAACCACTTTGTGGGATGTGAGATCGGAAAGCGTCTTGGGAGTTCCATGCTCCTTCAAATAAGCCGGCGAAGCGCAAAAAACCCGCCGGCAAGGCGCAAGCTTGCGTGCCACCAAGCTCGAATCGTCCTGTTCGGAGATGCGGATGGCTACGTCTATGCCTTCGCGGACGATATCCATGATGTGATCGGTTGCGATAATCTCGATACTAAGCTCGGGATACTTCTTCATGAAGCTGCCAAGATACGGCGCTATATGCAGCCTGCTGAAAGCGGTGGGAGCCGTTATCCGAAGCGTTCCCCCGGCCCGCTCGTGGCCGGACGACACAAAGGCTTCTGCTTCTTGAACGGTGTTCAAGATCTGCACGACGCGCTCATAAAAACCGCGGCCGGTTTCCGTGAGCTGCAACTGCCTTGTGGTCCGGTGAAAAAGTCTCGTGCCAAGCCTGGCTTCCAGATGGCTAATCCGCTTGCTGACGACAGCCGGCGAGAGATCCAGCTCACGTCCAGCGGCCGACATGCTGCCAGCGGTGACCACCCTGGCAAAAATTTCGAGGTCAGCAATCGAGGTCACGGCCCCTCCTTATCACAACGCCCAAAGTTGTATACAATCGGCGCTCGAAAATGTGCAACGCTCATATAAGTGTTCAGATCAAGAAAGAGTCAAGAGCCCTTGATGCAATATAGGATAATGTGATGTTCGCAACTTATAGCAATTTGCCGGTTTTACATTAATTTTGTGCAAGGTGGAAGACGGTCCCGGCCAAAAACCTGAGAAACCCTTAATTAAGAGGCGACGCTGCAAATGTCTCTAATACAAATGCCAAAACCCGATCCCATGGCTCTTGCGCGCAGGCAAGCCATTGTGAGTGCCCTTTCCAGGGCAATTGGCCAAGGAACGCTTGTGAGCGGGGATAGCGGTCTTCGCGCCTTCGAAACCGATGCGCTGACCGCCTACCGGACCATTCCACTGGCCGCAGTTTTGCCCCAGACTACGGCGGAAGTTAGCCGGATTCTGAGATTTTGCAATGAAAACAGCATCAAGGTTGTCGCGCGCGGCGCGGGGACGTCCCTTTGCGGCGGCGCGCTACCCTTAGAGGACTGCATCGTTATCGGCCTATCCCGCATGAACAGGGTCCTGGATGTGAATCTTGGGGATAGAACTGCCACCGTAGAGGCGGGCATTACGAATTTGGGCATTTCTAACGCAGTTGCCCAGGCCAGGTTCTTCTACGCCCCCGACCCGTCGAGCCAGCCGGCCTGCACGATAGGCGGCAACATCTCCACGAATGCCGGGGGCGCGCATTGCCTGAAATACGGTGTGACCGCGAATAATGTGCTCAAGCTCAAGATGGTCTTGATGAACGGAGAGATTGTCGAGCTTGGCGGCGACTACCTCGATGGGGAAGGCTACGACCTGCTTGGCTTGGCCGTTGGCTCGGAGGGGCAGTTCGGGATTGTAACGGAGGTAACGGTTAGAATTCTGAAGCAAGCCGAAGGGGCCCGTCCGCTGCTCATCGGGTTTCCCTCAGCCGAATCCGCCGGGGCCTGCGTGGCCGCGATCATCGCGGACGGTCTCATCCCCGTGGCCATTGAGTTCATGGACAAACCTGCCATCGAAGTATGCGACACGTTCGCGCAGGCGGGTTATCCACGGGACGCGGGGGCCATGCTCATCGTCGAGGTTGAAGGCTCGGCGCGCGATATTGAGGAGCAGATCGGGCGTGTAAAAGAGATCGCCAGCCGCTTCGAGCCCACAACCGTTCGCGTCAGCCAAAGCGATGAGGAATCGGCTGCGATTTGGAAGGGCCGCAAGTCGGCGTTCGGGGCCGTGGGCCGCCTTTCCGATTACTATTGCATGGATGGCGTTATACCGCTTAGCCAGCTGGCCGGGGTTCTAAAGCAGGTGGAAGAGGTTGGCGCGAAGCACAAGCTCAAGGTTCTGAACATCTTTCATGCCGGAGATGGCAATCTGCACCCCTTGATCCTTTACAACGCCAACGATGCCCGCGAGAAGAATGCCGCCGGGGAATGCGGCGCGGAGCTGCTCAAGCTGTGCGTCGACGCTGGCGGCTGTCTTACTGGAGAGCACGGGGTGGGTATCGAAAAGCGTGAGCTTATGCGCTATCAGTTTTCGGAGGCCGATCTCATCCAGCAAATGCGGGTCAAGGCGGCCTTCGACCCGCAATGGCTTCTAAATCCCGGTAAGGTTTTCCCGCTCGATCTGCAAGACCGCTTTATAGGCGAGGCGCTAGAGAAACATGGCTGACGTATACATGCCGCGGAACGAAGAGGAGCTGGCCGGCTTCGTGAAAGACGCCCGTGCCAGCCGGTATCCTCTTGAGATCTGCGGATTTCGCTCCAAGCGCGAAGCGGGCCGGCCTTTGAACCCTTCGGCGGTGATCTCGTCCGCGAAACTGTCGGGGATCACACTTTACGAGCCCAACGAGCTCGTCATCTCGGCGAAAGCCGGCACCCCGCTCTACGAAGTGGAGGCGGCGCTGGCCCGGCATAGCCAGGAGCTGGCCTTCGAACCCGCCGATTTCAGCCGGATCTATGGCAGGGACGCGCTTGCCGCCAGCATTGGCGGCGTCGCGGCCATGAACATTTCGGGGCCGAGGCGCGTTTTGCGCGGAGCTGCGCGCGATCACATGCTCGGGATCCGCGCCGTGAACGGCGAGGGCACGCTCATCAAATCGGGCGGGCGCGTGATGAAGAACGTAACCGGCGTCAATCTCGTGCGGGGCCTGAGCGGGTCGTGGGGCACGCTTTCGGTGTTCACGGAGGTGACGTTCAAGGTGCTGCCAAAGGCGCCTGAGAGCCGCACGGTGATGTTTCTGGGGCTGGCCGACGAGGCGGCAACAGGGGTCATGAGCGCCGCCATGGGCACGCCCTACGAGGTTTCAGGCACCGTTCATCTGCATGCCGCACTCACAGCGCGTTTGAGCGACCAGGAGATCGCGCCCGCCAGAACCGCGCTTACCGCGCTCAGGCTGGAGGGTGCGCCCAGAAGCCTTGGCTACCGCGCCGAGAAGCTGCGCCGGGAGCTTTCTCCCTTCGGCGATACCTACGAGCTCGATCCGCAGAGGTCGCAGGATTTTTGGGCCGATATCCGCTCGCTTTCGTTTCTATCGGAGGATTTCGAGCGGCCGTTGTGGCGCATTGCCACGGCCCCTTCCAAGGCCGCGCTCATTGTGCGGGCCCTCTCCGCCTTTTTCGAGGTCAATGCCGCCTATGAATGGTCCGGCGGCTTGCTTTGGCTGGAATTGCCGCCATCTTCGGATGCAAGCGTCACCGAGGTGCGGCGCGTGCTGGCGGAGTTCGAGGCCGATTCCACGCTGATGCGGGCGCCGCGGGCGGTCCGTTCGGCCATCGAGGTTTTCCATCCGCTGCCCCTTACAAAGATGAAGATCGTTCAGGCGCTTAAGAATGCTTTCGACCCGGCGGGCGTGCTCAACCCGGGCCGGATGTACGCGGGAGTTTGAGCGCACAACTGGACGCCCGCGGCGCAGAAGCGCCTCGCGATGACGCCACAGCCGGATTTGGAGTAGGCATGGAAACGAACTTCACGCCGGAGCAGTTAAAGAACCCCCGCCTCAAGGAGGCGGAGGAGATCCTGCGGGCTTGCGTCCATTGCGGCCTCTGTCTATCGGCCTGCCCGTCCTATCTCGTGCTCGGCGACGAGCGCGACAGCCCGCGCGGGCGGATTCTATCTCATCAAGGCGATGCTCGAGGGCGCGATCCCGGCCAAGCAGGTCCGGCCGCATCTCGACCGCTGCCTGTCCTGCTATTCGTGTATGACAGCCTGCCCGAGCGGCGTCGATTACATGCATCTGTCCGATTATGCGCGCCAGCATGTCGAAATGTCCGCCGGGCGAAGGCCCAGCGACGAGTTTATGCGCAAGTTCTTGCGAGCGATCCTGCCCTATCCGGGCCGGTTCCGCTTGGCGCTTGCCGCCGCCTCGATGGCCCGGCCTTTCAGAAAAATCGTGGCGCGGTCCCGCTTCCGGACGCTGGCGGCAATACTTGAACTGGCTCCAAAGAAGCCCGGCGCGCAGGCGAAGTTTAGCGCGCCGCATACGGTGAAAACGAACAAGCCGCGCCGCGGGCGTGTGGCCTTGCTCATGGGCTGCGCGCAAAAGGTGCTGCGCCCGGAGATCAACGATTTGACCGTGCGCCTCCTCAACCACCTCGGCTACGATGCCGTCCTGACCGGGCGCGCGGGCTGCTGCGGCTCGCTGGCGCTGCATATGGGCAAGGAAGCCGAAGCAAAGGCCTTCGCGCAGAAAAACATCGACGCCTGGCATTTGCAGCGCGAGCACGGCCCCCTGGACGCCATCATTATCAACACATCGGGCTGCGGCACTGCGGTGAAAGATTACGCCCACCTGTTCGCGAACGATCCCGCGTATGCGGCTAAGGCGAAATACGTTTCGGCGCTGGCCAAGGACATCGTGGAATTCGCAGCCCAGCAAAAGCTTGAGGCGCCCATCGGCTGGAGCGACATCCGGGTTGCCTATCATTCCGCCTGCTCCATGCAGCACGGCCAGAAGATCGATGCGCAGCCCCGGCAGCTGTTGCGTAACGCTGGATTTACGGTGGCGGAAATCCCCGAGGGCAACATTTGCTGCGGCTCCGCAGGGACTTACAACATTCTGCAGCCGGAGCTGGCGGCGGCACTTAAGGCGCGCAAGCTTGCGGCCATAGAGCAGGTGAAGCCCGATTGCGTGGCGAGCGGAAATATCGGTTGCATCGCCCAGCTATCGGGTGCCGGCGTGCCGGTGGTGCATACGGTAGAGCTTCTGGATTGGGCTTTTGGCGGTCCTTGCCCCGAAGCACTCAAGCACCTGCAAGAGCGGGTGCGGCTGTTGCCACGCGAAGGCGAAACCGTAGAAACCGCCGATGCGGCGGCGTGAGCTGGCGCGATCTATCGCAGGTTGCGCGCTGGCCCTGGCGCTGCCGATTTTCCTCATTTCCAGCGGCGCGGTTGCGCAGGGTGCTGCGCCGGAGCCGATGGGGCCGCCGCCCCCTTCGGAGAAGTGGAGCGCAGCGGAAATCGAGGCGGCACGCGCGGATTGTGCCAAGCGGTTTTCCGGGCTGCATGTGCTGTTCGAAGCGCTGAGTCCCATCAAGGAAGGCGTATGCGGTTCGCCTGCGCCTATACGCCTGAAGGGCTTCGCATATGGAGCGGAGCCAGCGCTTATGTTTCCTGCCGCGCCTACGGTTTCCTGCAAGCTGGCGGCGGCGCTGCACCGATGGGCCGCCGATGCCGTTCAGCCGGAGGCGAAGGCGCGCTTGCACGCGAGGATCGTGGGTATAGCTACGCTTTCGGCCTACAATTGCCGCGCGCGCTACGGCGACGCTGGCCAGCGGATCAGCCAGCACGCTTATGCCAACGCCCTGGATGTCAGCGAATTCGTCACGGAGAAAGGCGAGCGCATCGCCATTCTGGACTATTGGGACGCCGGCGATGAGCGGGCTGCGTTTTTGCACGCGATCCACGCCGGCGCCTGCGGGATATTCGGCACCACGCTTGGGCCGGAGGCGAACGGGTCGCACAAGAACCACTTCCACCTGGACATGAAGGAGCGGCGTCAGCCCCTTTGCGACTTCACCCCGGAGCAGTTGAGGGCGAAGGAGGAGGCCAGTAAAAAAGCGCCTGCGCCCGGAAAGGCGATTGCTAAGCCAGACGCGCGATAGAATGCATTAGTAAAATCCCCATCACTCTGTGTCTCCCCCCGGGCGATACGCTACAATTACTGATGCGTGTTATTTGGTGTTCCTTCTCCACTTTGGGATTATTACCGGCTGCGTTTATATTTATACTTCGGCTGGAAAGTATTGCTTGGTGAGGCGCGTGCAGTAGTCCCGCAGGTTGGGGTAGGCTTCGGCCTTGCACCGCAGCGGCGTGTCGAACACCGGGCACAGCGCGCCCGCCACGAAGCCGAACACGGTGGCGTCCGCGCCGCACGGCTGCCCGCCCATGAGGTAAGGCTTATCGCCCAGGATCGCGGAAAGCGAGGCAAAGCCGCGATCCGCGAGCAATGTCCGTTCCTCAAGGCTGTAGCGGCCGGCACCTTGGCCGTGCAGGTTGCGCCGGATCTGGCGGCGGACCATCGATTTGATAAACGGCCGCAGCGGCGCGGGCACGCCAGCGAAAAAGCTCGCAGGCCCACGCTCGAAATTTTCGCCGTCGAGCCAGCGCGCTTGAACCACGAACCAGTACAGGTGATCCTCGCACATCTTCTCGGCCGCCCAGGCGATGCCGCGCTGCTCAGGCGTCAGGCCGCTGTCGAAATCGATATCGTGGCGCTGCTCCAAGTGCAGCCGGATCAAGGTGGAATCGGAGACGGTTGCTTCGCCGTCGCGTATATAGGGCAGCTTGCCCCTGGGCGCCTTGCGAAACCCGCCGGTGTCCGTCTCGAAGGGCAGGCCGGACATCTTCACGAGCACCAGGGCCTTGGTCACAAATGGGCTTGGATCGGGAAGCCCCCATGCCGGGCCGAAAGTGTAGAGTGTAATCATTGTGGCCGCCGTCCTCCGTCTTGGGAATCTACGCAAAAATCGGTTTCTTTAACCTATTTGGCTCCTGGTGCTGCGAAATCGAGGGCGTATTCGATATTGAAGCAATATAGCACAAGCCGCTTGAGGAAATGTTAAGCGCGGGCCGCGCATTGATATACAACGATAATCGGCGCACGCCCTCGCACCGTAGGCTGAGTAATTGAGCCACATTTTTGGTTAATTCGGAATCTGCCAATATATTTAATAGTATTTTGGAGTCGCAGAAATCGACCTAAAACGGGAAAAGATTCGCAGAAAGACGGCGGCGGAAATTACACTCCGGTGCCGTTTACCTTCCGCGCATTTACCATAGTAGGCCCTTACGCAAAGCGAACGGTTTGTTAAGCAGCCATTCGTTGGAGCGCCAACGAATGGCTGCGGGGCGGCCGACTCCACAAAATCCAAACGGCTATGTTAATTGTGGAAGCCGGCAAATCGACGGGGGTTGGCAGAGTGTGAACCCCTATACCGAACAGTCCATTCCGCAATCCGACCCCTGGTGGCATATCGCTTGCGGTTGAAACTGAAGGGCATGCGGAAATGAGTATCTTGGACTACGCAGGTGAGAATAAACTTGGCCTCTTGTGGGTCGCTACTCGGTCTATCTGCCCAATGTGTGCGTCGACTTTGAATCAAGCTGGCGTTATAGCGGTGGCACCTCTAAAATGACCTATAGACTTTCGCGTTTGCAAACTTATTCAATGGAATTGGCCGCGGCTTTTAGAAATGCCCCTCCGGACCTACGGCGGGCTGCCGTAGTTGCTTCCTGCAAAGCGGCAGTATTAGCGGCAGGAATTGATGATCAAAAGATGCATGCTGCATTGCAGGTTTTGTGTGGAGCAAATAACGCGAGTGCTGGACTGAAAAATGATATTCAGGTCGTTGCCGATGAATTCGATAAGAAATATTTTCGTTTGCTTGAGAGAACGCATGGCGTCTTTACGCCCGACGTATTGATGACGTTTTACAAGGCAAGAGCTGCGAGCGCAGTATCGTTCGCGCTATCGGAAACGGCTGGCTTGGAGGAGAGCCTTTATGAGGCAATAATGGCCTCACAGGATAAAAAACGCATCGAAGCGGTAGCGAGGATTGCACTAGAGCTGGATTAATGGTTGGCGGCGCCCAAGTTGTATGCAGCCGGTGCAGCTTACGGCGATGGCGTGAGCCTCTCCAAGACCTACGATGCCCCCACCGGGCATTTGACCGGGATCATGTCCACCAATGCCGCGGCCGGCACGATCCGGAATTTGAGCTACCAGTTCATCACCGATGCCTCCGGCAACGTGCTCTATGGCGAGCGCTCAGCTCCATTCCGGAGCGGGTTCATTTTTTTGCCTCCTCCCCGCGTCCGCGTGCATTCGGGTTAACGCTTCTTTAACCATCGCAGCGCTAAATAAAACCAAGAACACGCACAGGTTGCATCGGCTTAAGTGGCCCGCGTGCCGCTTGAGCGCGATAGTAGATAGTAAGCGGGGATTTATGTTAGTTGGTAAGCGCGTCCGTTCATGCGCCGCACTCTTCGGCATCGTGATCGCTGCGAGTCCGGCTCTCGCAGCCGACTACTACGGCAACACCGGAAACTATGGCGGCTATAAGGATGCCCCAGCGGCGCAGCAGCCTCCAGCTCCGCCTCCGTCCACATGGCAGGGCGCTCTATCTCGGCGCGACCTTCGGCTGGTCTTGGACCACTATAAACGCCGCCGACAACGACGTTATCATCACCAACAAGGGAAGCGTACCCTTCTCTCATCCCGGCACCGACGGCATGATTGGCGGCGGCGTGCTCGGCTACAATGTGCAGTCCGGCATTTTCGTCTACGGCCTTGAGGGTGAATTTGGCGGATTGGAAACTGGGGCGAGCGGCTCCTCCATCGCCCAAAACCCCAAAAGGCTTATCACTGTGACGAGCAGCTCAGGTTTTTATGGGGACGTCGTGGGGCGGGCGGGCGTCGTTGTGGGGAGCAGCGTCCTGCTTTACGCCAAAGGCGGCTTTGCCTTCGCCACGGGCAATGTCCATGTCAACGATCCCCATGACGGCATTAGTCAAGATAGCGGCACATTCACCGGCTGGACCTTCGGCGGCGGCGTCGAATTCAAGCTTTCGCACGCTCTGTCGGTGAAAGCCGAGTACCAGTATTTCGATGTCGACAACAGCAACTTCAGTTGCTGCTTGCCTTCCACGCCCGGCCGGCTGGACGACAATATCACGGCCAATACACTGAAAGTCGGGTTAAACTACTATTTGAACGACCTGCGCTCACCACTCGAGTAGTGCCCATCGAGGAGCGCAAGCATGAATCCAGGAGCGCCATAGGCCCCCCCTTCCCCCTTGGCCTCCTGGATTCTTCCTTTCCCCGGCCGCCGCCCAAGCGGGGCCGGCCGTCCGCGGCTCAAATTCAATTGAAGACGCTCTAGTTGCGCGCCGCGCTTGGCTACAGTATCAACGGCGGCCAAGCAACGGGACGGCGTACTAGCGCCGCGCACGGCGGAGGGAAAATGCTGAATTTGGCCGCACTGGAACAAACATCTGTCCATGTAAATCCATTTCCATTCCTCGCCGTCCCCAATTTCATCGATGAAAATGCGCTGGAGCGGATCGAGAAAGACTATCCGGCGGTCTCGCAACCAGGCAGTTTTCCTTTGGAAACACTGCGCTTCGGACCCGCATTTGCAAACTTCATGGCGGAACTTCGCCAGCCCCGGTTCCGCAGCATCGTGGGGAGCAAGCTCGGCATAGAGCTCGCCGGGCGCCCCGCCACGATCACGGTGCGCGGGCGGGCGCGCGAGCGCGACGGGCAAATACATCTCGACAGCAAAAGCAAGCTCGTAACCGTCTTGATTTACATGAACGGCAGGTGGGAAGCCGATGGCGGCCGCCTGCGGCTGCTGAATTCGCCAACCAGCCTCGACGACATGGTGATGGAAGTGCCGCCGCGCGCGGAACGCTGCTCGCGTTCCTCAACACAGCGAATGCGTGGCACGGACACAAACCCTTCGACGGCGAGCGGCGCGTGATCCAGCTCAACTGGGTGCGCGGCCCTTGGGTAGTTTGGCGCGAGAAGGCGCGGCATAGCCTTTCCGCCTTGGTCAAGGGGTTGAATGGTTAGCGAGCCGTACAACCGGCGTTACCCCTCACCCTGTCCCTCTCGGCAAGCTCGCCTTGGCGAGCTTGCAACTTTGAGCGTCCGCATTCGCAAGCGAATGCGGATGGGGGAGAGGGGACGCGCGAACAACGGCTGCGAGCGAACTCCCTCTCCCATAGGGAGAGGGCTTGGGGTGAGGGGTCACAACGGTATGAGTAAGGAATGCCCGGCAACATAAGGGTTTGCGTAACATATGCCGCTCAAGATCGAGACATTCAGCAACGTATCGGGCGGCAACGCCTTCTTCAAAGCGCTGACGCACCCCATAGCGGCGGAAAAAGCGCGCGAGCTGCTTCGCGCGCTTGAGGCCAGAGGCCCGGTTGCGATTTACGATCCGCTGAACCTAGCGGAGGTGGTGGCGCAAGCGCTGCGCATCGCGGCGCTGCCTGTTGCCGGCTACTATGTGCAGGACGTGGAAAGCCAGGAGCGCACGTTTGCCGGTCACGCAGCGAAACTTGTCACGGCGCTGCCGCAAGCCAAGGCCGCGGCGCTGTTTATAACCGCGTTCGAAGTCTCGCGTCTTGCCAGCCAGATCCAGCATCTGCTCGCGCCGAGAATGACGGTGCACAGCCTCGACGCGCTGCGCCTGCCGGACACGATGCTGAGCGACCGCGCGCGCTATCTCTCGCCGCTCAATTTCGCAACCAATTTCGTGTTCTTCCGCGATGGCGCCGGCCATCGCACGCGCCTGGTCATGGCGAACTATTGGGGCGCGTATGGCGCCAGGAATGTCCGCTTCTGGTGCTGCCTCTACGATGGGACAGGCCAGCAGGCTCGCACAGTGGGAAGAGCAGGCCGGGCCGCCGAACGGCGCGTTCGTGCTCGACAGCAAGGAAATCCGGGCGCGGTTCGACTCTGCCCGAATTCACGGGCCAGCTTTTCATCCACGCCACCGGCATTGCCGGCCACGATGTCGTGAAATATGCGCTCGACACCTATGGCGACGCGAAGGAGCGTGCTCTCCTGCACGCACGACGCCAATTCCTGGCCTGCCGATTTCTACGCCGGCCTGCCCGCGCCCGCTGAGGGCGAGGAGGTGGTGCTCTGGCTGCAGAATAGCCAGCCTTTCGAGATACCGTCGGGCGAGATCGAGCTGAACGTCATGGGCCGGGGCCGATGCCGTACCGCTTGCCGAGCCGGTTGGTCCGTTCGCGACGCGGCGCCTGAGCGTGTCGGAGCTTCTGCCGGAAGCGCGCTGGCCGCAGCAGGTCGAAATCGCGGCGGGCAAATACGTGGTCCGCCCGCGCTACGAGGTGTTCGCGAAGATCAGGCCGCCAGCGCATTGCGCACGTGAACGTCGAGCGGACCGATCTCAAGCCCGATCCCAAGCTCGCGGAGCTTGGCCCGGCGATGGGCAAAGGGCACATCCTGCCCGCGCCGGTGCTGCCGCTTGGCCGGTTCGACTCCCTCGTTCTGCCAACGCCGATGGCGCGCGGCATCGAGCATTTCCCGCTGAAAGCCGTGGTTTACGACGCGAGCGGCGAGGCCATCGCGGAGCATCGCTTCGGAAACCTGCCCCGCGATCACGCCAGCCTGCTCGACGTCAGCGCTCTGCTGGCGGACAAAGGCAAGGCCCCTGCCCTCCGGCTACGGCCATGTTGAGCTGACCTACGATTTCGAGGCCGGCCGGGAAGCCGACGGCTGGATGCACGCTCTGTTCCGCTACCGGGACCGGGCAAGCGGGCACGCGGCGGAAAGCTCCTTCGGCAGCCACATGTTCAACTCGGTGCTGGTCTACAAGAACGAGCCGCAAAGCTATTCCGGGCGCGCGCCTGGGCTCACCACGCGGCTGTTCCTGCGCATCGGCCAGAAGCCTTACGATACGCTTTGCCACCTCATCTATCCGGCTTCCACGCCCTGGCATGCAAAATCGGATACGGCGCTGATCCTGACCTCCAGCAAGGGCGAGGAAATCGCGCGGGCGCGCGCCGCCATCCCCTGCAGCGGCTCCTATCATTGGCGGGTGAGCGAGACTTTCGAGGCGAAGGCGCTCGAAGCGGCAGGCGAAGGCGCTTACGTCACGATCCGCGACACCACCTGCCGGCTGTTCGGCTATCACGGGCTCGTCCGCGGGGAGACGGCGTTCAGCCTCGACCATATGTTCGGGTTTTAGACTTGAAGAAACACGCAACGCTGAGGCTGTTCACCCTTTAGTGAGTACGGGTATGCTTATCGGCAACAATTTGACCGACGCGAAAAAGCTCTGCCTCTGTAGAGTGGGCCCTGAAATGAGCGAGCAGCTTAGGCAGGGACTTATCCTTCGCCGCGAGCTTCGGCAGCTTGATTCCTTGCTCGGCTGCCTTTTCAAGAGTGAGTTCCACAAAAAGCTTCGATGTCAGTGCAGCGTAATTATTCATGTCCTCAAGTTTAACCAATGAGGCATCTTTTATTTTTTTTGCCTTTGGCTGCTTTGGTTGAAGAAGCACGGCGAGCTCGCCATAAAACTCAGCTTCTCCTATGCGCTTGTAGTCGTCTATTAGAGCTTTCACGTTGTCGACAGATAGCGCTCCCTTAGACAGTTTAATTTTATTGAGCAAGTCCAAGGTTTTTGTGTTGAGGGCCTTAGATTCCGATCTTGTGTGCATATTCATTCACGAAGTCCTTCAGATCTAGGTCAACTTCGCTGGCTGCGAGGCCTGCGATAAGCGAAGAGCGGTCGACCGACCGTTCTCCGACTCTTGCATCTTGTGTCCGTGGCCGTAGTGTGGACGATTCGCGGATTTGCGTATCCAAATATCCGCCCCGGAGCCAATCTGTCCCCTTAAAAGCGAGTGGCCCATCTTCCTTAAGGCGGCTAATGGTGTCCCGCTCGTACCTGGGTTGGTTATTGGCCGTTACGAAGTTAAAGACTGCATTCACCTGCGGTCTTCTTTCCAATTCATAAAAAGTCTCAATGACCTTCTGGAGAAAAACAACGCCTCTACGAGCAAAGCCATCGGGACGAAGCGGTAGGAGCAGGAAGTCGGCGTTCTCCATTATCGCCCGCGTAAAGAAAGACACGCTTGGGTTACAATCGAATACGATAACGTCGTAATGCTTGCGAGCCTCAGCTATTGTAAGCGTAAAATTTTCAAATAATATCGGATGTTCTCCTACTCTTACATATTTGATGGAACGATGATCGCCTGCAATAATGTCAAATATTGGCTTAGATCCGCTTTGATTTAAACTCAGCGCAAGTTTGGCAATTTCAATGTCTTCCACGCGTGCGCGGCCGAGATATGTATCAAACTCCTTCGCTTCGGTGACCTCGACACCTATTTGCGACGGTTCAAACATTCCGCATATCGTTTGAAGATAATGTAACTGATTCTCCAATTCTAGGGGTGTCAAGTAAAGCTCAGTCAGGTTCTGTTGGGGATCGAGATCGACCATCAAGACCCTCTTGCCGTGATGTAAATTGAGCCGGGCGGCGAGCTGCGCGGCGAGCGTGGTTTTGCCGACCCCTCCCTTCTGATTGAAAACTGCCACAGTCCGGCATAGCGGACGCAAATGCGCATCCAACGCACTTAAGACCGCCTCCTTTCGCGCCTGTGTAAGCGGAGCGACGGTTAACATATGAAAACTGCCAAGCCGCGTTTGCCACCAATTAGGAAGATCGCCGGCACGGAAGCCTCTTAGAAGCGGGATAACGGGGATATTTTTATCAAGTGCGCGCTTCACTTCGTTCCGAACGTACTCGCTATTAAAGGACAGGGGGCTTAAGAGCAGCAGAAGACACCTCGAATTGTCGATGGCTTCGTTGATCTGGTTTTCATACAGCTCCCCGCCTTCGAGGCTATGAACGTCCTGCCAAACGTCTACCTTGTTTGTAACAAGGTTGCGGATCTGCTCAGCCAGCGGTCCGTCCTCGCGGCCATAGCTTAAGAATACATGCGGCATGCGATACCCCATACGCAAAAACAGAATTTTGAGCATAGAAGGAAAAGGTCTTGCTACCAAACTTAGGGATAATGGAGAAATTTCGCAACAGGCTTGGGCTGGGCGTTGCGATTTAGGGACCAAAGCGCCTCAAAATGTGCGTTGGCCGCCCCCGGTAGCCTCAAGCGGCAGCGTCACCTCGAAACAGGCGCCGCCGCCTTCTCGGGGCACGTATTGAACCTCTCCGCGATGCTTCTCTGCGATTTGGCGCACGAGCGAGAGGCCGAGGCCGGTGCTGCCGGCATGTCCGGCGTGGCCGGGCAGGCGATAGAAGGGCTCGAAAACGCGGGCGCGCCCGGACTTCGGGGATGCCAGGCCCGCGATCGCACACCATGACAACCGCTTGGGGGCCGTGGCATTTTACCGAGACCTCGATAGGGCCTTGCCCGCCATGGCGGCGCGCGTTTTCGAGAAGGTTGCGGAAGAGCCGGTGCAAGAGCCGGGCATCCCCTTCCACAAAAGCGGACTGGCCCGGAACGGCGCTGAGGTCTGCTTCGAAGGGTGCACATTCCTCGGCGAGCAGTCCGATTAGGTCGATACGCCGCCGCGCGCCCGTTTCATCCCCTCCGGCATCGAGACGGCTGGCCAGCAGAATTTCGTCCACAAGCCCGTCGAGCTCGGCAATATTGCGGGCGATTTCCTCCTGCTGCCGCTGGGGCGCGGACCCGCCGATCGACTCGGCCGCCATCCTGAGCCGCGCAAGCGGAGAACGCAGCTCGTGGGAGGCGTTTGCGAGCAGCCGCTTTTGCGCGTTGACGAGCGCCTCGATCCGGTTCGCGGATGCGTTGAAGGTCTGAGCCAGCTTTCCAACCTCGTCGCGGCTGAGCACTGCTACGCGCGCCTTCAGGTCGCCACGGCCGAACGCCGCCACGCTTCGCTGCAATTGCTCAAGGTTCCTCGTCAGCCGGCGGACGACAGGGTATGCGCCGATTGCCACCGCAAGAGCGATTGCGAAAACAAGGGCAAGCCAGCGCAAGGGGAACAGGAAGCGGTATCTGGGCAAGGGCGAGGAGGCGATCAGCAGCCGCCCGTCGTCGAGTTTAATCGCGAATGCGCCGTGCGGGTGCCAGTGAACGCCCTTGGCTTCAGCAGAGCCGGCAAACTGAGCAAGCGTGCCGTCCGGGATCGAGCCGGCGCGTGCGATGGCCTCGCCCGCTGGCGAAAGCAGCGCCAGATCGAATTTCGTCCGTTTGTGCCAGAACAGCAGTTCCCGGCCGAGCGCCGCGGGACTCGCGCCGGCCGGCAGCAGATGCTCGGCGACATCCTGCATGAAGGGAGGCTGCTGCCCGGCAAGGTCCGGCTCCCTCAGCTCGTGGAACAGCCAGCCGCTCAGCGCCACAAGCACGGCGAACAGCGCAAGGCTGCCCAGCACCGCGAGGTAAATGCGAAAATAGAGCCGCCGCATCAGCCCTGTCCCTTTGCGAAAACATAGCCCGCGCCCCGAACCGTTATGATGTGCCGCGGGTGCTTGGCGTCTTCTTCGATGGCGGCGCGGATGCGGGCGATATGCACGTCGACCGACCGGTCCAGGCTCGGATCGTAGGGCTGATCGTGGCGGCCGGCGAGTTCGGCAAGCTGCTCGCGCGAGAGCACGCGCCCGGCCCGCTCCGCCATAACGGTTAGGAGATCGAACTGATAGCTCGTCAAGCTTTTCTCCTCGCCGTCCACGCGAACCTGACGGGCGCCGCGGTCGATCTCAAGCAGCCCGAAGCGCAAAATGGCGGAAGCGCCGGCCGACCGCGCCCGGCGCAGCACCACGCGGATTCGCGCCAGCAACTCCCGGGGCTCGAAGGGTTTTGGGATGTAATCCTCCGCCCCCATCTCCAGGCCGACCACACGATCCACGGGATCGCCGCGCGCGGTCAGCATGATCACGGGGACGGCCGCGGAAGGCTGCAAGGCCCGTATCTCGCGGAAAAGATCGAGGCCGTTCGCATCGGGCAGCATCAGGTCGAGGATGACGAGATCGGCTTGACAGCGCCGCAGCGCCGCCAATCCCGACGCCCCGTCCGCCGCATGCTGAACCTCGAACTGGTTCTGCCGGAGATAATCGGCAACCATCCTCGCAAGGCGGATATCGTCCTCAATCAGCAGGATGAGGGGCATGGAACGTCACACCGAAATCGTTTGGCAACTGCTCAAAAAGCCCCCTCACCCTGTCCCTCTCCCGCGAGGGGAGAGGGAACGCTTTCTCAACGGGCACAACCTGCCCCCCTCTCCCCTGGCGGGAGAGGGCTGGGGTGAGGGGGCCTTTGTAGTTGCAATCCGATGTATTTAACCGAATCCTGTAGTCTCCATCGGCCGCGCTTATGGCAGCATATGCCACCGTTCCCACTCTGCCGCAAGCTGACGCCGCTGCTCAGGCTTCAGCACCTCGGCCGCGTCCGCGACGGCTTGCACAATACGCTTCGAAGCCGCTTCGCCCACGCCGAGCTGTTCCGCTCTTATCGACTCCAGGGCGGACCTGTCTATGGTATCGGCCTTCAGGATAGCGAGAACCTTTTCGTGCCGGGCGGCGGGGTCTTTGCGCATGGCCATCACATCGTCAATCGCGGCCTTGGCGATGGCGTTGACTTTATCGCGCTGCTCCTGTGTGGCATCGACCCTCGACAGGGCATGCCCGAGGCGGTGCTGAACGATGAAGGCGATCTCCTCCGCGTCGAAGGGGTGGTGGTGGCCCCAATGGAACCAGGGCGAGCTGTGAACTTTCCCGGCCGCGAAGCCAAACACTGCCGCCAGCCCGATCAGGGCGGCGGCAAGCCAGCGGCGTCCGCGGCGCGGTGCGCTGCCGGAACCAGGTTGCATGCCTTCGTTGGGTGATGCCTGGGACATAGTATCGTGCTCCTCGTTAGACCTTGCCGCTGCTGCGGTGAGCACACTATGGTGCGAGCGTGTTTCCGCCCGCCGCGCTGTTTGTAAAGTTATGTAAAGCCGGGGCCTGGCGGCGTTTTTTGGCCCTAACCAGAAGATGAAGGAGCATACATTAGTTTTTCTTGCCCATCATGGCGGCGGCCGCATCCTGGGCTGGACCCAGTTTTTCGTAAATGGATAGAGAGGCGTTGACGTTCGCGTTGTCTTTTATCGCAGAATACAACGCGAGCGTGGTCATGTAGTTCGCGAAGCCATTGCTTTCCACCGCCAGCAGGCGCTTCAGCCGCGCATCGTTCTCAAAGAAATTGCCAAGGGTTTTCTTGATGCCCTCGTCCTGCTGGGAAAGCGATTGCATCGCCCAAAACGCCGATTCGAGCGTCATGACGCGCATAAGGTCATGCAGGTCTTTCTTGCATTCATACTTCTGGCAAGCGGTCTGCATCATGACTTGTGCTCGGCCTGGCGGTGTAACGGCAAAGCCAAATTTGTTCTGCATCATTGAAAGGCGTAGGC
>CAWAVJ010000025.1:0-72870 GCA_963785355.1 uncultured Alphaproteobacteria bacterium | reverse complement strand
TAGAGCCTATCCGCTTTTGATTCCGTCAAAAGCGGATAGGCTCTAACCAACTCCGCCGCCGGCTTGCCGCGCAAAATGAAACGCCCCGGCAAAGGGCGATTTGCCGGGGCGCCGCGCGAGAGGGCCATGCGCGGCCTTTCGTGCCTGCGTGAGGCGGACGCTATTTCAAAGGCTCGTAGGGCTGATTGATCTTGTAGTTCAGGCCGGCGCGCACCGTGTTGTAAGTATGGTCGATCTTCGCCGAAGCGCCGCCGGTGTCTGTGCAGGGGCCATCGCAACTGTAAGTGACGTTATTGGCGGTTGAAAGAGTGGTGCTGCCAAGATCGAAGTACTGGTACTCGGCCTTGATCGACCAGGACGGCGTAAGTTTAGTTTCAACACCGCCGCCAACCACGTAGCCGGTCAAAGTGGCGTCCTTGCTAGCCGAGGCGCTCAGGTTCGTCGTGGGCGTAGTGTCCGTGGAAGTAAAGGACTGGCTGAGCGAATCCCTCGCGCCACCGAATGCCAAGCCGCCTGTCGCGTACAGGAGGGTGCTCTGGAACGAGTAGCCGAACCGGCCGCGCAAGGTGCCGAACCAGTCCAGGTTGGTTTGCGACGAAGCGTTAGTAGTAACGAATGGACCTGGATTAGCGGCCAGTGTGTGCTCTTGGCCGCTAATGCCGGCGCCTTGAATGTCGGCCTCGATGCCGAACACAATGCGCTCACGCTGCAGGTTATAGCCGATTTGACCGCCGCCGAAGCCGCCGTCAGGCGTGAAGCTGGCAGAACTGACAGTCGTGGCCGGATCGCCCGGTTGAAAGGCCGAGGCGATCAGCGTGGAGGACGTTAAGTCCCAGCCGTAACCGCCGTTGACGCCCGCATAGAAGCCCGCCCAGTTGGCAACTGCAAACATTGGGGCGTCTTTAGCGCTAGGAGCGTACAGGTCCGCGGCTTGCGCGGAGAAAGCTGCAAGTGCAAAAGCCGCCGCGAGCGGCAATCTACAGGTGTTTAGGAACGCGTATTTCATTTTGGGTCTCCAATCGAGCCATTTGCCGGAAACAGAGGACGCACGACCAAGAGACACAACGTAATTCCACCGTAGGTTGCAGTTAACGGTGCGCAGAGAGTCGCTGCAACCAAGAATTGCGGAGATGGCGAGTTCCCAAGGGCTACGTGGCTCTGGCGCTACACCGCTTCGATCGGGCCCGGGCGCCTGAGGCGGGCACCGGCTGCGCAGCGGGCTTGCCACACAGAAGCAAATCGCCCCGGCAAGGGCGATTTGCTGGGGCGTTGTGCGATAGGGCCGATGCGCGGCCATCGTGCCTGCGTGAGGGCAGACGCTATTTCAGGGGCTCGTAGCTCGGAGCGATGTGGTAGTTCAGGCCGACGCGAACCGTATGGTAAGCGTCGTCATTGACCGTGCCACCACTGCTTGAGTAGGAGCCAACCGCAGCGGAGGTGGGATCGTTCTTGCCGAGGTTGATGTATTGATATTCACCCTTAACCGACCAAGCTCCGCCGACCTTGTATTCGACGCCGCCGCCAAGCACATAGCCAACGGCCGTCTTGTCGATGGAGAACGGAACACCAAGAGGGCTGGCGCTGTTCTTGACTTCGCCGTAACCCAAACCGCCGGTGGCATAAACGAGAGCGCGATCGAACGCATAGCCGAGGCGGCCACGAACCGTACCGAAATAATCGAGCTCCGATTTATACGGGTCGCCGAAAACGTCGGTTCCCGAACCGCCGATGCTACCACCCTGAATGTCGGCCTCAATGCCGAACACGATGCGATCGCGTTGCACATTGTAGCCTATTTGGCCGCCGCCAAAGCCGCCCTCAGGAGCCACGCCGCCAAAGGCCCCCCCCAATGCGAGCTGATCGTTCGTGTCGCTCCAGGCATAGCCGCCGTTGACGCCCGCATAGAAGCCCGTCCAGTTGGCAACTGCAAACATTGGGGCGTCTTTAGCGCTAGGAGCGTACAGGTCCGCGGCTTGCGCGGAGAAAGCTGCAAGTGCAAAAGCCGCCGCTAGCGGCAACCTACAGGTCTTTAGGAACGCGTATTTCATATTGGGTCTCCAATCGAGCCATTTGCCGGAAACAGAGGACGCACCACCAAGGGACAACGTAATTCCATCTCAGGTGGCAGTTAACGGTGCACAGAGAGTCGCTGCAACCGCTAATTGCAGAGATGGCGAGTTCCCAAGGGCTACGTGGCTCCGGCGCTACACCGCTTCGATCAGGCCTGGGCGCCTGAGGCGGGCACCGGCTGCGCAGCGGGCTTGCCAAACAAAAGCAAATCGCCCCGGCAAGGGCGACTTGCTGGGGCGTTGTGCGATAGGGCCGATGCGCGGCCATCGTGCCTGCGTGAGGGCAGACGCTATTTCAGAGGCTCATAGACCTGGTTGATTTTGTAGTTCAGGCCGACACGAACCGTATCGTAGACGTGGTTGATCTTTATCGAAGCGCCGCCCTGGTCGGCGCAAGTGTCACAGCCTGTGATCCAGGGTATGTTGCTAGCGCCCGAAAGAGTGGTGGAACCGAGATCGATGTATTGGTACTCAGCCTTGACCGACCAAGAGGGCGTAAGTGCGGTCTCGAAGCCGCCGCCAAGCACATAGCCCGTCAAGGTCGAGTCGCTGCTCGTCGAACCGTTCACCCCGGTGCCATTTAGGGAAGCTACCGACCAGCTAAGCGTATCCTTCGCGCCGCCAAACGCCAAACCGCCGGTCGCATAAACCAAATAGCCTCCGAACGAATAGCCAAGCCGGCCACGAAGAGTGCCGAACCAGTCCAGGGTGCTTTTTGCCTGGGCGTCCGTGACCACGGTGACGCCTATGTCGGAAACGGCTTCCGAAGATGTGCTACCCGTGATGCTAGCGCCTTCGATGTCGGCTTCGATGCCGAACACGAAGTGATCCCGCTGCACGTTATAACCGATCTGGCCGCCGCCAAAGCCGCCTTCGGCCGAGAGCGATGACGCCCCGTAGCCCCACGTTCCAAAGCCAGGGGTGTCGGCGCTATCAAGGTAGGCGAAAGTGTTTAGCGTAGAGTCCGCGCCCCAGCCGTAACCGCCGTTGGCACCGATATAGAAACCGCCCCAATTGGGGACATACATCGGGCCGTCTTTAGCGCTAACGCCAGGAGCGTACATGTCCGCGGCTTGCGCGGAGAAAGTTGCAAGTGCAAGAGCCGCCGCGAGCGGCAACCTGCAGGTCTTCAGGAACGCGTATTTCATCATGGGTCTCCAATCGAGCCATTTGCGGGAAACAGGGGACGCACAACAAAGAGACGCTACCTTATGCTATCATAGGTTGTGTTTAGCGGTCCATGGAGACTGCCGCAATCTCTAATTGCAGTTAACCGTTTGCACCGGCCCAGTCTTCAAGCGATACGTGGCTCTCTTGCAACAGATGCCGGCGCTCCGCCTGGCCTTACCCGGTTTCGCCGTCTTCGTAGCCGGACAGGGAAAGCGCGCGGGCTTGGAGCCCCGCTTTCCGGCAATAATGGACGAGCGCGTCCTCGCGCCCGTGCGTGACCCAGATTTCGCCAGCGCCGGTTTCATGGATGGTTTCGATGAGCTGGGGCCAATCGCAGTGGTCGGAAATGACCAGCGGCAGCTCGACCCGCTGCTGCTTGGCGCGGGCGCGGATCTGCATCCAGCCGGACGCGGCGGCGGGGATCGAATCGGGCAGCGCCCGCGACCACCGGTCAGACAGCGCGGAAGGCGGGCACAGCACAATTTCCCCGGCGAGGCGCTTGCGATTATCCGGCGTTACAAGCGCATAAGGGCCAAGCGGCACGCCGCGCTCCTCGTACAGCTGCGTAAGCTGCAAGAGCGCGCCATGAAGGTAAACCGTCTTGCCGTAGCCGGCGCGCCGGAGCCCGGCGATCAGCCGCTGCGTCTTGCCAAGGGCATAGCATCCCACCGTGTGGCAGCTTTCCGGAAATATCGCGAGCGAGGCAAGCAGCTTTTCGATCTCGTGCTGCGGCTCCGGATGGCAAAACACCGGCAGCCCGAAGGTGGCCTCGGTAACGAACACATCGCAGGCGATGGGCTCGAACGCGCGCGCCGTGGGATCGGGCGTGCGCTTGTAATCGCCGGAAATTACGATACGCGCCCCGCCATATTCGATCAGGACTTGCGCGGAGCCCAGAATGTGGCCCGCTGGGTAAAGCGTGACACGCGCCTCGCCTAGGTGAATGGCTTGGCCGTAAGGCAGCCCGGCTTGGGTCCCCGCGAAGCCGTCGCCATAGCGGCATGCCATGATCGCAAGCGTGTCCGGCGTCGCAATCGCCCCCGCATGGCCGGGGCGCGCGTGGTCCGAATGGCCGTGCGTTATCACAGCCTCGGGAACCGCCCGGGTTGGGTCTATAAAAAAGCCGCCCGGCTTGCAATAGAGCCCCCCGGGCCGCACTTCCATCCATTCGCGCGGGTGTATCATCGATGCCGCCTTGCCGGTTGGCTCTCTGGCCGCCCGGCTCTCTGCTCCGCTGCATTAGCCGTGATTGCTTACTACAGAAAGGGCCTCCCGTTGGCTGAGGTGATTGGCTAGCCGTTAAAGGCCGGCAGCAGACTTGCGGGCTGCCGGCGGCACCGTCTCTCATCGGCAGTTTAGCGCTCCTCATAAATTGGCTTTTCCAGCGGCCGGCATCGCGCGCGTTTACGCTTTGCCGCCATGGAACAGGCTGGACCGGGTAGCCATCGGTCAGCGATAGGTTTTCCATCTCCAATGCCAAATACAACTCAGCATTGCAATGACATTTAATCGGCCTATCGGCCTCCGGTATAATCGAGTACTTCATCGAACTCTCAACTACGCTAACGCTCTTTTAAGCGATCCCGCGGGCATACGGTTACTATACTCTGTAATTCGAAACTGCTTTGCGGCTGGCCATAAGATGGCAGCAGCCAAACAGGAACGCAACCAGAACGCAAGAGGTTATCCACAACCAAACCGGGAACCGATGCCGCAATCCACAAGCAAAACGGGCAGGTGCGGCGAAACAAGGTTCGCGCAAGCAATGTGAACAATAAGGGAACAACGAGGCGCGTGCCGGGATAGTGCGGCGCAAGGTCTTGTGAGTGCGGATGTAGGAGAGTGTTATGAAATTTGGCTATGCGTGGACATCCGGCGAGACGCCCGCGCCACCGGAAAAACGAACCCGGCATTACCGCGCCCGCCGGCCTGCCTGCGGAATTCGAATTGGGCCGCCTCACCCCAACGGGCTTGTTTCTGCTTGTTGGGGGGCTTCAGAATCCGGTTCGGATATCTTGAATGGCGGGAATCGACCCACAGCGACTAAATTGCACCGGGTACCAAGCGTCAGATTTGGATCGCTGGTGCGGTTTCTAGGATCATGCGCTCGCAAGAGCGCCTACAGACCGCCTTACTGACGTATGCCGACGGGGTTAGATAGCCATACGGGCGTACCATGGTAAATTTTCGCTTGGTTAACGGGCACCCGCCATCTTTTCCGCCGCCGTCTTTCTGCGAATCTTTTCTCACTTTAGGTCGAATTCTACGTTTCCAAAATACCCGTTAATATTAGATTGTTGCGCGCGTCAACCACGAACCAAAACCTGCGGTTGCAGAATTAGTTAAGGGCAAGCAACAGTTATGTGTTAAATATCAATGGATTATTAGTCCGTATTGCTCTTATGTGCTGCCGGAATTGCTTTTTCTTGGTAGCGTACCGGAGGAGGAAGAAAGTCGAGCCCGCGTCAAAGTATTGGCAGACGATATAGGTTTGCTGGTATTTAAAAAATGCAGACACCGCAGTATGCAAGGAAGAATATTTGCATGGAAATGCTACCATCGCGGGCTCCAAAGGCCTAGTTTTGGAGGAGCTTGGCAGATAGAAGACGGCTACTTGCGAGGTTATGCGTGGGCGCAGCCGCTTCGAGTTCTTCCCCAGGCGCCTGCCGCGTTTTCTCAACGCATTCCCGAGCAGGGGCAAACTCCGCAGCGTCATTCCCGCGAAGGAGCGTGTGAAAAAATCGCCGGGAAGGGGTGAGAAGTCTGCAATTCGAGTCCAGAGCATCATCCCCGCGCATGAGCGTGTAAAAAATCTGCCTTTGACCTCCTGGAGCGGTTTTCCGGTATGCTGGGGCAGGATTTTGCAGGCGGTGCGGCACCCGGGTTATGCCGCCGCCATGCCGTTCATGGTAATGGCATTCAGCCTGATGGCTGTCACGAGGTTATGCGTAAGCGCATGCCAAAGCGCGATGGCCTTGGCTTTGACCAAGCCCCGGACAGGGAGATAATCAAAACCGCGATCCTCGGTTTGGGCGTTGACGAGTTCGATGCGCTTGCGTTTTTTCATCATTTCCGCGGCTTCCGGGGTTTCCATTCTTTGCCGCCACTCCTTGACGGCGGGCGGCTCTTTTTCAAGGCGCACCTTTCGCCGTGCCCGGCTTTCCGGCTTGATGTCTTCGCTCATGGGTTGCGGCGGCGCGTAAACGGGAATGGGGTTTTCAGCCCTCCCGCCAAGCGCCTCAATGTCCTCCGCCGTGGCGTAGTTTGTATCGGCAAGCAACCGGCCTGGCGTTTTTCCCAACCGGGCTTCGACAGCCTCGGCCATGGGACGGGCAAAGCCTGCATCGTTCCGGCGGTCCGTCATATCGATTTCAAGGATAAAGCCATGGTCAGCGGTGACAGCCACCTGCGCACCTAGCGGCGCGCTACCGCACGGCGCGCTACTTGAGCGCACTGTATCCGGCCCGGACGGCTCCGTCCGCGAAGCGCATCCGGCGCGCATCCGGATCGGTGGTGGACACGGCCGGTTCTTTCTTCTTGCTTTCGTCCTTGGCGTGCGTCTTCTTGCGCGCCTCCTTTTCGGGCCGCAGCTTCTCAAGAGCTTCGCGCGCGGCTTCAACCTTTTCGAGGCGCTCGCGTGCCGCACGCTCCGCCGCGGCCTGGCTGCGCCGGCTGGAGGCGGCGGGATCGGCCTCAACCTCGGCCTTCAAAGCCTCGACCCTGTCTTTTGCCGCTTGATGGGCCTTTTCCAGCCCGCCGGACCGCAAATAGGATTTGCGGCTGGCCGGAGCCCTCACCTTCGTGCCGTCGACGATAATCTCTTCCAGGCTGAGCACGCCCGCCGCTAGCAGCGCCGTCAGGCTTTCCGTCAGAAGCTTATCGAGGAAAGCGGCCTGCCCAACGCGGAAATCCGCTAGGGTGTGGTAGTTGAGCGGAACCCCGCCCGCGAGCCAGCGATAGGCCAGATCGCGCTCGCAAAGCCGCTCAAGCTCGCGTGCCGAACCGATGCCGCAAGCCGTCGCATAAAGCCAAAGCGCCAGCAAAACCCGAGGATCGATGGCTGGGCGGCCCGCTTCGCCCTCCACGGATTTGATCGCAGCGTAAAGCGGCGAAAGATCGAGTGTGCCCGTGAAGGCCCAGACCGTGCGCGCCAAGTGATCCGCTGGAAGCCAAGCCTCAAGGTCGATCACGTCCCAAGACGGTTGCGACCGGTCCGCTTCGATAATCCGTGCCTTGCCCTTCATTGCTTAGCCTCCCGCCAATTCGCTCCCGTTTGAGTGAATCACAAGCCCAAAGCCATCGCAGGGATTTTTTCACACGCTCCTGCGCGGGAATCCATTTCTCCTTTTGGAACAAGCTGTTGGATGGGTCCCCGCCTCCGCGGGGACGACGCTTCCGGCCCTATGATCCGGCGTTAGCGCATCGGTAAGGAGCTTTGGTCCACCATTGCGCCGTGGGAAAGCACGGGCGCAGTCAGGAGGCTTGCCATGGCGATATTTGCAGGGTTGGGAGGCGAGGCGGGGGCGGCTGCCAGGAGGCAGGCGGCGGGATCGAGGAGCGCGGGCCTGGGTAGGTTCTGCCGGGCCGCGTTCGCGCCAAAAGGTAAACGCGTGGGGCTGCGCTCAGCCACTGAAAAGCGCAAGACTTGGAAGACCCACCCTATCGAACATGGCTAACAAATCGCTAAAAAACTTATCGGCATGAGAGGGGTCTTTGCGCTCCTTCTCCCGCGTGAGGTGAAGGTTCTTCCGGCAGGCCTGCCGGTGCTGGCGTCACGAGCGGCAATCGCCTACATCAGCGGCAGTCATGGCAAAGCCGCGCCCGCCACAAGATTTGCGCCCGAACCTGCCGCCCTATGTGGAAGCGTGGTTCGGCGCGCGCGGCTGGCAGGCGCACCCCTATCAGCGGGCGATGGTGGAGGCGTTCCGGGCGCGGCAATCGACGCTGCTGATCGCCCCGACGGGGGGCGGCAAAACGCTGTCGGGGTTCCTGCCTTCGCTCATCGATATTCATGAGAGCTGCGCGCAGGGCATCCATACCCTTTACGTCTCGCCGCTGAAGGCGCTCACCAACGACATAGAGCGCAACCTGATGCGGCCCATCGCCGAAATGGGGCTTGCGGTGACGGTCGAAAGCCGCACGGGCGACACGCCGGCGCCCAAGCGCGCCCGCCAGCGCCGCGCGCCGCCGAATGTGTTCCTCACCACGCCGGAAAGCGTAATGCTGATGCTCTCGGCGTCCGATGCGCCGCGGCAGTTCTCCGGCTTGCGCGCGGCGATCGTGGACGAGGTGCACAGCTTCGCGGCCAGCAAGCGCGGCGATTTCACGGCGCTCGCGCTTTCGCGGCTTTCCGCGCTTGCCCCGCAAGCCTTGCGCATTGGGCTTTCCGCCACGGTCGCCGATCCCCAAGCGCTCGCCGCCTGGCTTGGCCCAACGGGTGCGCCCGCGAGCGTGCTGCAATCGGGTCTGCTCTCCAAGCCCGATATCCGCATCCAGGTGCCCGAGGACGCCACCATCCCCTATGGCGGCTTCATGGCGCGCTACGCGGTCCCCACGATCTACGAGGCGATCCGCAAGGCCCAAACCTCCATCGTCTTCGTGAACACGCGCGCGCAAGCCGAGCTGATGCTGCAAATGCTGTGGGATGCGAACGAGGACAACCTGCCCATCGCGATCTATCATGGCTCGCTCGACCGCGAACTCAGGCGGCGCACCGAGGCCATGATGGCGGCGGGGAAGATCCGCAGCGTGGTTGCGACGGCGGCGCTGGAGCTTGGCATCGACTGGGGCGATGTGGATCTCGTGATCCAAGTGGCGGCGCCGAAAGGCGTAAGCCGGCTGTTGCAGCGGGTGGGGCGCTCGAACCACCGCCTCGATGTGCCGAGCCGCGCGCTGCTGGTGCCCGCGAACCGCTTCGAGGCGCTTGAATGCCAGGCTGCACTCACCGCCATCGAGCACGGCCAGCTCGATGGCGAGCCGCCAAGCCCCGGCTCGCTCGACGTGGTGGCGCAGCATATCCTGAGCTGCGCCTGCGCCGGGCCGGTGCATCCGGATGCGCTGTTCGCCGAAATCCGCACCGCCCTGCCCTATGCCGCGCTGGATCGCACCACCTTCGAGCGCCTGTTCCAGTTCGCCATCGACGGCGGCTACGTGCTGCGCAGCTACGACCGCTACCGCCGCCTCGTGGCCCTGCCGGACGGGCGCTACCGCATAGCCAACGCGGCCACGGTGCGCCGCCACCGGCAGAATATCGGGGTCATAGTGGAGGCCGCGCGGCTCAAGGTGAAGCGCATCGCCGGCAGCGCCGGGGGCTCCGGCCGCGGCGGGCGCATCCTTGGCGAGGTCGAGGAATATTTCGCGCAAGGGCTGACGCCGGGCGACACCTTCTTCTTCGCGGGCGAGGTGCTGAGCTTCGTGGGCATCCGTGACATGATCGTGGAGACAAGGCCAGCGCCCGGCGGCGAGCCGAGGGTCCCGGCCTATTCCGGCGGGCAGATGCCGCTTTCAACCTTCCTCGCCGATGGCGTCCGCGCCCTGCTGGCGGCGCCCGATGACTGGCGGCGGCTGCCGCCCGACGTGCGCGAATGGCTCGATCTGCAGGCGCGCTTCTCGGCCATCCCCGAGCCCGATACGCTGCTCGTCGAGCACTTTTGCGAGCGCCGCCACCACACACTGTTCTACACCTTCGCCGGGCGCAAGGCGAACCAGACGCTCGGCATGCTCATCACGCGCCGCATGGAGCATCTGGGCCTCAAGCCGCTCAGCTTTCAGCTTACCGATTACGGGCTGGTTATTACGGGCCTCAGTGCCATCGACCGCGGACACATCGAGCGCTTTCTGGACCCCGATATCCTCGGCGATGAGCTTGAGGAATGGATACTCGACAGCCGCATGCTGAAGCGCTCGTTCCGCCATGTCGCGACCGTCACGGGGCTCGTCGAGCAGCAATACTATACCGCGCGCAAGACCATGCGGCAGATGACCGTCTCGACCGGCCTCATCTACGACGTGCTGCGGCGGCATGAGCCGGACCACATCCTGCTGGCCGTGGCGCGCCGCGACGCTGAGCGCGAACTGCTCGACCTGAAGCGGCTGTCGGAGCTGCTGACGCGCTTCAAGGACCGCGTTCTGTTCATGCCCCTCGCCGGGCCTTCGCCGTTCTCCATCCCCGTGTTGACGGATGTGCGCATCGAGCAGGTGCGCGGCGCGGGCGTGGAGGATATCCTCGCGCAAGCGAGCCTCCAGCTCGAAGCGGAAGAGATGATGGACGGCGTGCGCGCCGCCGTCGCAAATCTCCCGAAGACCTAAGTGCCCGATTTGGGTGGAATTGGACGGACACGAATCCGCGCCGGTTCGATAACAGTGACCGCATTCACAACTTTATCGCCCAGGTTGACCAAAGCCGCAACCACGCGAATGTTCCTGCCGGCCTTTGTCATCGGCTTCAATGCGGCGCGTACGACACCAGCGTCCCGATCTCGAACCGTACCGCCAAGTCGCCGAAATCGGCGTCCTCAGTCAAAAGGATGCGCCCTTTCCGCACCGCCAAGCCGAGAACATCCCGGTCATCCGCGCCCGGCAGAAGCTCACTCGAACGCATCACATCGAACCCCGCTTGCTGCAAGGCTCGCATCATCGGCCCAGGGAAGCATTCATCCGCGAGGAAACTTGGCATTACTCCGCCGCGACCAGCGACTCATATGCAAGATAATCGGCGGCGTAGGCTTGAGCTGCGCGAATGTCTTCCTGCGTCAAAGGAGGATAATCTGCGACGATTTCGGCTTCGCTTTCGCCCGCCGCAAGACAGCGGAGGATGTGCTCGACGGTAATGCGCGTGCCCACGATGACCGGCTTGCCGAACATTATCTTGGGGTCGCGTTTGATACGTGAATGGTTCATGATCTACTTTGCGGCTTCTTTTTCAGCCTTAAGCGCGTGCTGGGCCTGCTTGAGCGCCTTAAGCAGCGCCGGCTTTTCGCGCAGCGGCCTCATCTTACGCAGCTGCTCTTCCGGGATCTCCGGAAAATCGACCGCGTCCCAATCTTCTTGAGCGATGGTGTCAGGTTTTTTCTTTGGCATATCTTCGTTGCTCAGCCTTGGTTGCGGGCCGAAGATTGATGATGCGGATTGTATCATCCCGCCAGGTGAATGTCACCGCGTGAAGCTTGCCACGAAGCCAGCCGATAGCGGCGATACGCTGCTCGCCATAATCGAACCTGTCGTCCTCGAACTCGATGGCCGTATCGAAATCGAACTCGTCTATCGCATCGAAAGAAACGCCGTGCTTGATGTGGTTGGCCCGTGACTTTGCATCGTCCCACTCGAAGCCCGGCATGACTGTTATCCTGCCGCGATCATGCTTTCATGCGCCAAATAATCCGCTGCATAAGCTTGCGCAGCGCGAATGCATCGATCGTGAGCGGAGGATAATCCCCGGCGATCTCAGCTTCGCTTTCGCCCGCCGCAAGGCAGCGCAAGATGTGCTCGACCGTAATCCGGGTGCCCGCGATAACGGGTTTGCCCTCCATGATCTTGGGATCGCGTTCGATACGTGGATGGTTCATGGCCTCTGCCCGGTTGCCTTCTCCGGCACATCCGCATAGCGGAGCGCCTGAATTATATCTTCTCTTTCAAGATACGGATAGCCGGCCAGCAGGGAGTCTACCGTTTCCCCGGCCCCGATTTGTCCAACGATCATGCCCACGGCCGGGCGCATGCCGCGGGTGCACGGCTTGCCGCCGATCACCGCCGGCTTCTGCATTATCCTGCCGGATTCCTTCATGGCGTCTTATCGCGCCGTTCTAAGATATAAGGTAGCCGCAATCCCTTCATCAGCCAATCAGTCGACGGCATAGTCCTGCGTAGCGCCGTTTGCCACAGACAACCTCACGGTTTTACTTATTCAAGTCTGAATATACCTCCCAAATAACAATACAAATGGCGCTGTCCAGCTTGTGCGTAGGTTTTCGCCGCAATTGGGGGGCATCCTGGGCGTTCCGGTCCGGCAGGGGGTTACAAGGAACATTCGCAAATTTCAACAGCGGCTGGATGAATTGCTAGCGGAAGTGACGCACGCGCACGCCTAGAAGGCGATCGCGGCATTGCGGGAGCGCGGCGACGGTGACGCAGGTGCAGCGTCTTCTGGATGAGCGCCTTGGAGGCCGATCCAGATGCCCGCATTGCGGCTCGGGGCGCACCGAAGGCTGGCGCCGCGAGAGGAACGGGCGAAGCGCTGCCGCTGCCTTGACTGCAAGCGGACGTTCAATCCGCTAACCGGCACGCCGCTGGCGCGGCTGCGTAAGAAGGAGTGCTGGCTGAAATATGCCGGGGCGCTCATGAGCTCCCGGTGCGGCGCGGCGACAGGTGTGCGAACTGTCAGCCATAACCCGGCTTTCAGCAACGCCACCGTGTTTGAGCGCCTTGTCACCGGATCAACGCTTGCCGGCTCGCCCGTTGTGAAACTTCCTGCTGGAAGATTTCATCAACCTCGGCCAGCGCAAGCGATTGATCCTCGAGCGATTCAAGGCCGCAAACACGGTGGCGTTACTGAAGGCCGTGTTCTTGGCTGAACGATCTCAATCCTGTCGCCCGCGACCGCACCGGCGCAGTCATTATCGCCCGGCGTATTGCCAGCACCGCTCCGAAGCAGCCGCGCCAGTCGAGCGGCCAGCTATCGAAAGACGTACGCTGCTGTCATGGCGGCGACAGCGCTGTCGCCGTTCCGCCGCGGCGCCAGCACTTCGAGTACGAACTAATCGTCGCCAGCAAAGCGAGCATGTGCACGAGAAGGTACTGCACATCCAGAACGTCAATGCTTATGGCGGCAGGTTTAAGCAATGGCTCCGCCGCTTCAACGGCGTCGCCGCCAAACATCCGCAAAGCTACTTGGCTGGCGGCGCTGGCTTGAAAGCGACGAGGACCCTATAACCCCAAAAAATGCTTTCCTAGCAGCGCTTTGCTGAAACCTACGCACAAGTTGGACTGCGCCATACAAATAGACCGATGAGTATTATAGTTCCTCTAACCATATTATACTCCGGGTGAGGAAGCAAAAACGAAAGTGCAAAAACTAAAACCCAAACCCAAGGAAACACACGAAAAAAAACTTTTGCTGCCGAGGTATGTTTCTGACTGGTAGTATTTGTGCTTTGGATCGGCTCACCTAATCTGGCGTTGACAGCCTGTTTTGAAGTGCCAACGAGATTGACTTCCCCTGCCGCAGGTGATTTAAGGCGGTTAAGCTCGGCTAGGGCTAATGGAGCGCATTTTAAATCGGCAAAATCGTTCAAGAATGCCCGGAGCTTTGCAGGATCGGCACTCGTCTTGATCGCCTGCCAGTGCTCCAGAGCCAGTGCCTCATGCAAGGTTGCCTCGGATAGACTTGGCAAGGGCTTGACCTCCGGCTTCGGAGGTGCCCCCGCGACGCGGCGCACCGCCGCGAGAACAGCGTCGCGGTTATCGACAAGATCGGCCTGGTAGGTATTATAAGGCTTCGGAATGCGCCACGGCTCCAAGTCCCCGGTGCGCACGGTGATAAGCTTGCCCCGGCGCGCGGCATCGTCGGCTTCGGCAACGACCCAGTTCGACGCCACCGAATGCGCCGTCCAGATGACGATCACCGCGTCGGCCGCCGCAAGCTCGCGGTCGATGACCTCGCGGAACACCTCGCCCGAGGTCAGGTTCGTGTCCCACCACACGGTGTAGCCTTGGGCGGTCAGGAAATCGGCCAGCGCCCGCGTCGGCTTCGGCTCGGCCTTCGAATAGCTGATGAAAATGCGCTTCGGCATCGTCCCCCGCCCCCAAACTAAATGAGCATGAGATAGCGGAGACGCCGCCGCTTGTCACGAAGCCGCAGCGGCATTCGCCGCGAGCGGGTTAACGGGGGCTGAAGGCGCGTAGGCGGCGCCTCATGGTTAATCCGCAGATGGTAAACGCCACCGCGGCATATTTTCCGCCGCCGTCTTTCTGCGAATCTTTTCGCTCTTTGGGTCGATTTCTGCGACTCCAAAACCCTATTAAATATATTTGCAGTTCGCAGCTTAACTACAAAACGGCGCATCCGGCTTAGGGGCCGACGTTTCCGGAGAGCCAATTTCGCCTGCAATATCACACGCTTATAAAAATTAACAAGGTGGCAAAACATTTTGTCTATAATTGCAGCATTACAGGAAAGCGGGCAGCTCAGGGCAAAACGGCACGGAAAAGCGGAAAACCAAGGTTAGCAAACAGTTACCGGCGCCCCCTTGCGGCGGCTAGGCGGAAAGGCCTAATGCATGATCGAGTATGGCGTTTTCAACCGCATCCGGCCCCAATTTGGCGAACCGCGCTTGATTTTAGCCTTCTTAGGGCTCATTCTCCGCCCAACTCAATTATGGCTGCAACGCTTTCTGCTCAGGATCTTCGAGCCGCGCGGGCGGCTTTTCAGCAGCGGTGCGGTATTTAACTGGCAGGAGACATGTCAAAAGAAGAACTACTCGAATTCCCGGGCCTCATTACGGAGCTTCTCCCGAACGCGACTTTTCGCGTGAAGCTTGAAAATGGCCACGAGATCATTGCACATACGGCGGGGCGGATGCGGAAGAACCGTATCCGCGTTCTGGCTGGTGACAAAGTTTTGGTCGAAATGACACCCTATGATCTTACCAAAGGACGCATCACATATCGTTTCAAGTAGGATAGCGGCGATCCGTTCCGCGGCAGGCGGGGACGAGCGCACGCTAGCGGCCGGGAAATCCGCCGCACGGCATCGCCTCGTCTTGGCGAGCGCTTCCTCGCGCCGCTTGGCCCTCTTGGAGCAAGTCGGGATCGAGCCGGATGCGCTTCGGCCCGCCTCCATCGATGAGACGCCAAAAAAGGGTGAGCCGCCAAGGACTTACGCGCAGCGGCTGGCGCGCTCGAAGGCCATGACGGCCAGGGAGCGGCTTGATCGCGAGCCCGATCTTGCCGGCTCCTTCGTGCTCGCCGCCGATACCGCGGTTTCCGTCAACCGGACGATCATCGGCAAGCCCGAATATTTGAACGAGGCCGCCGCAGCACTCCAAAAGCTCTCGGGCCGCTCGCACCGCGTCTTCACCTCGGTATGCCTGATCACCGGCACGGGCGCGGTAAAGGTGCCGGACCGTCGAAACCCGTGTGCGCTTCAAGCGGCTGGCCCGCGAAGAAATCGACAGCTATCTCGCCAGCGGCGAATGGCGCGGCAAGGCCGGCGGCTACGCCATTCAAGGCATCGCCGGCGCCTTCGTCCAGAAGATCGTCGGCTCCTACACCAATGTCGTGGGCCTCCCGCTCAACGAAGTTGTGCAGCTTTTGACCGGCGAGGGTTTTCCCGTTTATTTCAACTGGCTCAATCGCGCGGAAGCCGATTCTTACTGAGATGACGGACAAAACCAGCGGCACAGCGAAGAAGAAGGCAGCCCCCCCGCTCTGCGTTATTTGCCGCACAAGGCCGCAATCGGAAGAGTACCGGCCCTTCTGCTCGAAGCGTTGCGCCGATATCGACCTGCATCGCTGGCTCGGCGGCGTCTACGCAATCCCAGGCAAGCCTGAGGAGGAGGAGGACGAGATGCCAGCCCCCGGAGGGCTGCCGGATGGCCAGGCTTGAGCGCCGTCCACGCATTTTCCGCTGGGCGCTAGTGTGGCGTCCCGCAATTGCCTACACCCTTCGTGGCTATCCTCGCGAAGGCAATTGCGGGACATAAGCCACACTAGCACTTTAAATCTGCTAGTGTCCTTTTTGCCTCCGAATTGCCGTGCGAGCGCGCGGCAAAGGTGGCGGCAATTCGGAGACAGGACACTAGTTGACGCGGGAGCGAACCTCGTTATGATCCGGCATCCGATGGGGAAGCCCCAGTGGCGGAACGGTAGACGCGGCAGACTCAAAATCTGTTGCCTGCAAGGGCGTGCTGGTTCGAGTCCGGCCTGGGGCACCATCGGGATGTTTTATCGCACCTCAGCTTCTCCCACTCCATATATCAAATCATTGATTGCGCGTGATTTTCGCGCAAATCGTCCTCTCAGCTCCTCTCAGGCCATCCGGTTGCACCGCAAAGAAATGTGGGCCATTTCGTAGGCCTGCGTTTCAGGCATATCGAAAAAGGCCCACAGGATGCCCCTGACCGTGGTCGCCGCGACCCAGGCGAAACCGAAGCAGAAACCGTACAAGCTGTCTGATGGAGGGGGTCTCTTCCTGCTCGTAAGCCCCTCCGGCTCGAAACACTGGAAACTCGCCTACCGCTTCGACGGCGTGCAGAAAAAGCTCGCGCTCGGCAGTTTCCCACGCATGAGCCTTGCGGAGGCCCGGGCAGGGCGGGAGGACGCCAAGCGGCAAATTGAAGCCGGAATAGACCCTTCCGCCGCCAAACGCGCCGCGAAGCACAACTGCTGGCCCAGCCGAAGCCCGATAACAGCTTCGAGAAAATAGCCCGCCAATGGCACGCCTGGTACAACCAGGGCAGGGAACTGGACGCCGTCTACGCCACGCGCATCGTCCGCTTCCTGGAAAACGACATCTTCCCGGCGACCGTCACTCTCGCCGACGGCAAAACCGAAATATTCGGGCAAATGGACATCGCCGCCATCGAACCGCTCATGCTGCTCGCCGTCATTAAGAAGGTCGAGGACCGGGGCGCGGTTGATCTTCCACGCCGCCTTCTCCGCAACTGCGGCAAGATATTTCGCTATGCCGTGGGCCTTGGGCTGCGCAAAGACGACCCAAGCGCCGCCATCAAGGACCATCTCGCCCCACGCCGCCGCGTCATTCACCGCGCCTCGCTCAAGGAGAAGGATTTGCCTGCTTTTTTCACCAGGCTTGCCTCCTTCAAGGGCGAAGAGACGACAGCCCTTGCGCTTCGTTTCACACTACTGACCGCCGTCAGGATCGATGAAATCCGCTACGGGGTCTGGCACGAGGTTGAAGACCTCGACAAAGACGCGCCAAGCTGGCGCATTCCGCCGCACCGCATGAAAATGAAGCGCGAGCACATCGTGCCGCTGTCACGGCAAGCCGTCGATGTGCTCCACTGCGTCCGTCAAGAGCATCCCAAGAGCGAATTTCTGTTTCCCTCGCGGGACAGCCGCAGCGGTCATGAGCGAAAACGCCATGCTCTACGCCCTTTACCGCATGGGCTATCACGAGGTCGCCACCGTCCACGGCTTCCGCAGCACCTTCTCGACCATCCTCAACGAGCATGAATTCAACCGCGACTGGGTCGAAATGCAGCTAGCCCACGCCGAAGAAGACGATGTCCGCGCGGCATACAATTCGGCGCAGTGGCTGACCCAGCGTCGCACCATGATGCAATGGTGGGCGGACTTTCTGGATCAAAAGGCGGGGCAGGGAAGCTCCTCAGAGCGTGAGCGCTAGCGCAGACGCTCCCTTTGTCGATTCCGGTAATGCTCTAATCGAGGAAATCTGGGCGGCTGAACCTCCAGGACCGGACTCACCATCTAGGGCACATATTTCGCCGAGGCAGGCAATTTCCTGGTCGATCAATTAGATGTCCGCATCACAAAGACGAGAACGTTTCGAACGCTTAGGCTCAATTTCGAAGCAAAACTTGATATCTGACGATCTTCCCTTGGTAATTTTTGTCAAAGTTTGCGGCATTTGATATTTTTGGGAACAAATTCAATTTTAATTGGTTTTAATTGAAGCGAATATAAATGATTAGGAAGGGTTGTATGATGCGCAGGATTTCTTGTTAATGTACTCAATTGTATTAATGGTTAGGTTGGTTGCATAAAGCCGCAACCAATGGAAACCTGCAGTGCAAGGAGTAGGCGCTACCTATGCCACTGGCCTGGGAAGAAGGCTTCGATGATCACGGAAGAGGCCGCCGCATCTAGAACCCCTTGGTCAAGAAAATAAGAGACGCAAATGCCAGGCTTCAAAGCGGTTCTAAGTCGAGAACCCCTTTCCATAAGAAACATCACAAGGATAAATAGTATGAGTGAATCTTTTGCCGCTGTTCGCGGCTTGGTTTCCATCCACGACGAGCCTTGTTTGACACAGTCAGAGGAGCAGACCTGCCCAGCGGTGTTGATGCCGTTCGAACCAAATACGCAGGAAGCTAGAGCCCTACAGGGCGCGATAAGCTTTCTTTTTACCCTGATAGTTTTCTATGACGAGTTAATTCAGCAGAATGCCCCCGCCGACGCGGATGCGGCGCTGGATTAGAGGTGTTGCCAACCCTACTCGTAGGTAACACGCATGCCATTGCCCCGAATCCCGCCGATTTCACGCTGCTTCCGCTGCTGGGTTCCATCCAGGGCCTGGAGCAAAGTTACCGTTTTGAAGGCATCGCCACCATAAACGCATAAGCCGAAACGTGCGGTATTACCTCTTCGGTGAGACGAGGTGTCCGCCGCTACTGACTGGCGCAAAAAAGCCCGGCAACGATCTCTCGCGCGCGGGCCGGAAGAAGTTCCCAGCCGGGTATTGGATGTTTACAAAAAACGGCGAGCCCGCAGCCTGGATGGCGGCATGATGAATGCGAGATCAGGTTTTCAAGAAAGGTTAGGCTCGCGTGCCGTTACACGCAGCCACGCTAGCTGTGTGGGAGCTTAGACGTAACTGGTCTTATGCGGATGCTCAAGACCTTGCTCGGAAAGCGCTTGGTTGGGTAGGACAAGCTCACAATGAATGGCTGTGGAGCCAAGGCTTCTTTCAGCAGGGGCTCTCGAACAAGCCTTCCGTTGATTTAGCCGCTATTAGCAGCGTCACGCCAAATAGGCTTATAGCTGTAAAGACCGGCACACCCTTCGAATAGCGTTATGGATTCCGCAATCCGTTCTCTTCTCTCCGGGGGCATATGGATGGAGCATGCCATGACCGATATCTCCTTCAGTGTGGATAGGATAAACTCCATGATCTCTTCCTCAGTGGCACCAATTGAGTTTATACCTGCCTTGGTAATGGCGTCCTTTGCAATGAAATTGCTCATCTTTTGCCCCATTACGCATTACGCCCTGGCATTCCTTCCAGGATTGGATTTGTGTTTGTCATATTTGTTAAAACTATCGTGAGCATCACAATTATGCAAGTGCTTATTGAAACCAACCCGAATCGACAGTTGTAGCTTTGTGGAAGAGCTTCAGCGCGCTCCCGGGCTCATCCATGCGGCAAAGCGTAAGCGTGGCGGCTTTTTGTAAAGTGGCGAGTTGGCCAAGGCGGGCTTGCTTGGAGAAGGACAGAGCCAGCACCCGCGAAGGCGGACGGCGAGGGGGAGCATCGCGAAGCAATCGCCCGGATTTGGCGTTATTCCGGCCATGGAGCCTTCTCAAGAAAGAACGCCGCATGGATCGAGCACGCTGCGCGAGACAGCGGCAGCGCTCGCGCCCGCGATTAAGCAATTCGTAAATAAGAAGTGTAAGGATAACGCCGCGGCATTTACTCAATCACTGCGTGCCAGAGAGGGCATTTCTTATGCGTATCAAGGGCCAAGCCTCCGTCAAGGGCAACGGAGAGCCAATCGTTTACAACGGTGTCAAATGCGAAAGCCATCTGCCTGACGGCGAGCCCAACGTTCTCGGCGCGCTGCAAACGAATATTCAAGAAAGCTTCGACGAGATCGAAATCCTGCGGGGCAGTTTGCAATATTGGGAAAGCCGGCGCCCCGCGGCCGATCCGAAGGAACGCGCTATGCTGGCCGAGGCTTTCCGCGTCCTGCACGGCGAGCTCATAGGCTTGACCGCGCGGGCGAAGGAGCTGATCGAGAGCGTGGAATTGGCCGAAAAGGGCTGAGCCCCAGGTTTGAAGCGCCACGATCACGTTGAGAGGGCGTGCCCTCTCCCATTCCGCATTCGCCTCGCCAGTGAGAGGGCTAGGGGAGGGGTAATGCCCTATGGCTATGGCACGTGTCTCAGCGATAGTGGGTTCCATACGCACGGGCGTGGCTAGTTCGATCCAGTATTGTTTGACCAGAGCCGGCTTCCTTGCTAGCTGCATACGCACCGGCGGCTGGGAGCGATGGCATTGAACGGGGAAGAATTGTGGTTCGCGGACCTGCTTGGCTCGCAGGGCTGGGCTGTTTTGGCTGGCGCCCTGCTCTTGGGCTATGCGCTGGGCTCGATCCCTTTCGGCCTGATTTTGACGCGCCTCGGCGGGGCGGGCGACATCCGCAAAGTAGGCTCCGGCAATATCGGAGCGACGAACGTGCTTCGCACCGGCCGGAAGGGCTTGGCGGCTGCAACGCTCCTTTTCGACGCAACCAAGGGATTTGCGCCCGTCCTCTTGTTCCGGCTGCATTACGGCTTGGAGCCCGCGCTGTTTGCGGCGGCGGGCGCCTTCCTCGGCCACACATTTCCGGTGTGGCTCCAACTTCCGGGGCGGCAAGGGTGTGGCCACCTATATCGGCGTGGTGACCGCGCTTTATTGGCCCGCGGGAGCCTTCTTCTGCGCCGTTTGGCTCTGCGTCGCGCTGCTCACCCGCTATTCCTCGCTATCGGCGCTGACCGCGGCGGCGCTCGCGCCTGTCTTCTTGCTGGCTCAAGGCTTGCTGGCGTCCGCCGCCGTCGTAGCCGCGCTATCGGTGCTTCTGATCGCACGCCATCGTCAGAACATCCAGAATCTGATTGCAGGGAAGGAAAGCAAGATATCTTTCCAGGCCAAAAGCAGGTAATTTTGCTGCCGCGGGCCCGCTCGCGGCGCACTTTTCAAACGAATTCGTTTGCAGATAATGAAAGCAAAATCCAAGCCGAAAAAGCCCAGCTCCTCCAAGACCGCGCCGCCGTTCAGCGAAGAGACCAAGCGCGCCTGGCTGCGGTCTGATCCGCACGCCGCATATCGGCGGCGTGACATTCTGGGAGCTGTTCTCGCATTTCGGGTCCGCGGAGGCGGCGCTCGAAGCACTGCCGGAACTCGCCAAACTTGGCAGCCGCATTTCGCCGCGCAGCATCCCCACGGAAGCCGCGATCGACGCCGAGCTGGAGAAAGCCGTGGCGCTGGCATGAGGCTCGCGGCTCTGGGCGAGCCGGGATATCCGCCGCTCTTGGCGCGTGTCGAGGTGCCGCCGCCGCTGCTCTACATCAAGGGCGATGCCAGCGTTTGGAGCCGCGCGCCGCTTGCCGTTGTGGGCTCCAGGCAAGCCTCCGCCGCCGGGCTGAAATTCGCTTCCGAGATAAGCGCCGCGCTCGGCCAGCGAGGCTTTTTCATCGTGTCTGGGCTTCGCGCGCGGCATCGATGCGGCAGCGCATCGGGCTGCACTGCCCTTTGCAACCTGTGCCGTGCTTCCCGGCGGCCTGGACACGATTTATCCGCCAGAGCACGCGAGCCTTGCGGCTGAGATCGCGGAAACCGGAATGCTTATAAGCGAATGCCCGCCGGGCTTTGTGGCGCGGGCACGCGATTTTCCGCGGCGCAACCGGATTGTCTCCGGGTGCAGCTTGGGTGTCGTGATTGTGGAGGCGGCGGAACGGTCGGGCTCGCTGATCACGGCGCGGCTGGCCGGCGAGCAAAACCGGGAGGTGTTTGCAGTGCCCGGCCATCCGCTTGAGCCGCGCGCCGCGGGCACAAACCAGGCTCATAAAGGAAGGGGCCATCGTCACCACGAGCGCGGACGACATCGCAGAGGTTTTGGAGCCGCAACTCGACGGCTTTACGCCGCTCCATCCCCGCGAATCCCTCCCGATGTGCGCACACTGGAAGAACGGATGCATGCCACATCCGCAACTCCAGCGTGTAAGCCCGAACCTAAGAGCCTGGACTTCATCGGCGAGGCATCGGAGGGGCTTCTAAAGCTGCTAAGCCTGTCGCCAATCGACGTCGACGAACTCTGCCGGCTAAGCGGCCTGGAAGCGCGGCTTGTCAGCGCCGCGCTTCTGTCGCTCGACTTATCGGGGCGGATCGAGCGAAGGGGTTTGCGCCAAGTCGCCTTGCGGCCCTACGCTTTTGCGTGAAAAAGCCTAAGCGCGGCAATGGAGTTTGGCTTCTTCTTCAGCTACATAGAGGAGGTCGGAGAGCATGCGGAGCTGGGATTTGACTGCTATGGCACGGAGCGAGCTGAGCAGCGCGGAAATATATTCGGCGGCGTCCTCGGGCTCCATCCCAGCGGCGAATCGTCTGCCCTTGCTCTTGATGAAATCCTCGGGTATCGCTGCTATGAGCCAAGTATATTTGGCTTCGGCGTGTGTTCATGATTGGCTACCCCCGGTATGGCGTCTGGCAGGGTCTATTTGTTGATTGAATGCGACACGTTATTGCGTCTTAAGGTTGTAATAGCCGAGCGTTAATAATTAGCGCAACATGCCGCTAAGCATTTTGTTCGATTTGACGCCCTTCGCCGCAAAACACGTGAGAATTGGGCGGCGGATATGCGCTGCGTTCTGGAATAGTTCTCATTTTGAAGAATGCTTCTCTGCCAAGCACATAGGCCTGCAGGCAGCCCGCCCGCGGCCACGCAGCTCATTCGCACACGCCTGTGGCAGCATTCCCACAGGTATTTAACAATGTGCGCGCAAACCGCACAAAACTGTGGTTACTGGCGAAGCTCTCCCGCTAAGGCCTCAAGCTAGCCGTAAATCCTTTGCCGCCTATTAGCGCTCCGCACGTTAAGCGTGTAAGGCAGCCGGAGTCTGGTATTCCTTAAGTCTTTGGAGTACACGCTGAACCGCTCTGATCGATCCCCAACGAAATGTCACGGTCGTCTTCGATCTCGATGGCACGATCGCCGATACGGCCGCCGACCTGATCGACGCGGCGAATGCAGCGCTGGCTGCCGAGGGGCTGGGCCGGGCTCCCGCCGAGGCTATAAAGAAGAAGCGTGGGGTTCGGAGCCAAGGCGATGCTTCGATCTGGGGCTGCCGCGCTCGGGCATGAAACCGATGCGGAGCAGTTGCAGCGCCTAAGCGAGCGGCTGATTGCGCATTATGAGGAAAACATAGCCGCGAAGACGAGGCTTTTTCCTGGGTTCAATGAGGCGGCGGCGCGCCTGCAACTTGCGGGCGCCAGGCTTGCCCTTTGCACGAATAAGCGCGAGCGGCTGACGCTGAGGCTCTTGTCCGCGCTTGGGATTGCCTCCCTTTTCGATGCCGTGGCTGGCGGCGACACGTACCCCTTCCACAAGCCCGATCCCCGGCACATCCTGGAGCTTGTCCGCCTTGCCGGCGGGGAGCTTTCCGCCGCCGTCATGGTGGGCGACAGCGAGGTCGATGCTGGCGCGGCGAAGGCAGCGGGCATCCCCTTCATCGCGGTTGGATTTGGCTATGCGGCCGCTCCTGCTGAAGAGCTTGGCGCCGATGCCGTCATGAACCATTTCGAGGAACTGCCCGCCTTGATCGGCGCACTTCTGCCCCAAATGCGCATCCGGCTGGAAGCTCAAGGCTTTTGCCGGTCATGAAGGCGCTATCCCGGACCGCGTTCATGGCCTGGGGCAATGCGTTTTGGCTTGCCCAGTCCGCTGTCGAGGTCCTGGCGCCCCAGCTTCGCAGCTATCTTGCCTGGCGCGGCCTCGCCTTCAAACCCGATCTGCAAATCGGCTGCTTCCGCGACAGCTATTACGACAGCCTTTCCGACCGCCTGTATGTGGTGGGGCTGTTGTGGCTGCTTTCGGCGCCGCTGATGACGGCCATCGCATGGAAGCTGCCGGAGGACTGGCCGCGAGCGATCCGGCATTTTTGGGGACGCACAGACGCGCCCGGCCTATCCTGGCCAAGCTTGCTGGCGGTCCTCGCGCTCGCGGCTTGGCCCCTGATCGCGGCCCTGCGCGCGCCCGTGACCAGCATCATGCTCATGGAGCTGGCGCGGATCGCACTCATAGCTGCCCCGCGCTTTATTACCGGGCAATCCTGCTCAGCGCCGGCCGGGCTGGGTTACATGCGTGAGCGCTGCGGGCGCGTCTTCCAAAGTCACGTCCACCTGTTCCGTAGGCTTTTCGAAGACGTGTCCGGGCGTAGCGCTATCTTTTGTTTCTTTGGCTTTCTTATCGTCTTCTGCCGCGGCTTCTTCCAAGATGGCAACCGCTTTGCTCCATCCTTGCTCCGTGGCAGGTCTCTGGCGCGGTTGCTCCCCCGGAGTGGCAGCCTGCGGGCCGGCGGGTTCGGCGTCCTCGGCCTTTGCCTCGTCAACCGCGGCGACGAAGTTGCCAAAGACATCGGACGGCACGTTGAAATCGCAATAGGTCTTGCACGCAACTTCGCCGCCAGGTCCAACGATCGCAAGGTGCTTGAAGTGCTGGTGCCAGCTGTAAGCGTGTAATTTTTCGAGACGCTCGAAAAGATAGCTTGGGGGTTTTCTAAAACGGCGGCCCTCAAGCGATCTATGACGGGAGCCCACCACTCTAAAAAGAATTACATGGCCATTGAAAGTTTGAGGCATCACCGATCCCACAGCCGCCTTAGCCGTGCGAGCGGACACCTCGAAAGGCGGATCGATGTGAGGGGGCGGGGCCTTGAAGAGATCCATTAATTCATCGAAGTTGTAGGCTCCGATTGCCGCAAGCATAGCCAGGCCCGCCAAAACGCCGATGGTTACAAACGGGCGCCGCCGCCGCGGCAGCTCGGCGGGCCGTATATAGACGGTCTGATCCGCAGGGGCGCTGAACGTTCCAATATTCAGAAGATCCCGCAGCTGAGCTATAGTCTGAGGCCGGTCCTTGGCTCTTAACTGCAGACACCGGTCGATGCCGTCGAGAAAATCTACCCGGAATGAGCCGCGCGCGGCTTGCGCGGCGCTGACATAGGTTTCCTTTATAGCACGATCCGGCGATGGCGGCGGTGCATTGCCCGTTACCGCGTAATAAAGCGTGCCTCCCAACGAGTATATATCCGACCAGGGACCCTGGTCGCTGGCAACGGTTGAATATTGCTCCAACGGCGAGTAACCCGCCTTGACCACCGCGCTCATGTTCTCTGCGCCGGAGAGCACCCTTCGCGCGGACCCGAAATCGATCAGAACCGGCGAAAAATCTTTGCGGACGATGATGTTATCCGGCGAAATATCGCGGTGCAGAAGCCCATTCGAATGAACGAGGTCCAGCGCTTCGAGCAGAGGCAAAACGATCCGGTCAAGCTCCTGCTGGGTTGGCGGGCGCCCAAGCTCGCGAAGCCAGCGGTTGAAGTTCTTGCCTTCCTCGTAATTGAGCACGGCATAGGCGGTGTTGTTCGCGTCGAAGACCCGCTTTACGCCCACGATGTGCGGATGCTGGAAACCGGCAAGGGTCTGCATTTCCTCCCGGAAGCGTTGCAAGCCCCATTGGAAATTCTCTTCCTGGCCGTTGCTGGAAGCGATCGTGACGGTGTCCTGTTCACGGTAAGCGTGCGGCCGGGGAAAATACTCCTTGATTGCCACGCGCGCTTTAAGGGCGAGATCGCTTGCGAGGTAAGTGACCCCGAAGCCGCCCTCACCCAATAATCCGTCGATCCGGTAGTCGTTTTCTCTGGGAAGGAGAACCCCGTTCGGTAGTGCCTGCCGGTGATCAGTCATCGCTCACTTCCCCCACGCCGCATGACAAATAATCACTAAACCAAGGGTGTCTTCAATAAAATGACCCATTTGCCACCCGGTTGGAAATATTGCTTCGAGGTCAATCTCCCGCCGTGGCGGTTATTCGCAGACAGGAGAAAGGGAGCACCCGCTTTGGACGCTCCCCATGCCACACAGCTTAGCCTAGCCGGGGCTGCCTGCCACAGCGCCCTCGACAGCAACTTCCACAACCTCATCCGGCTGCTCGACAACGGCGTCAACCTCTTCCTCTTTGCTAACCTTGCCGTCCTTGCTGTCCTTGGCGTCCTTGCTGTCGTTGGCGTCCTTGCCGTCCTTGGCTTCTGCTTGCTCTTTATCCTCGTCTTGGGCAGCTCTTTCCAAGATGCCTACGGCTTTGTTCCAACCGTGGCCGTCTTCAGCCCTCTTGTCTGCCGCATCGCCTGGGGGAACATCCTTGAAGTTCTTCTCGTCTTCGGCGTATGCAGCTGCGTCCGCTTCCTCGGCCCGTGCCTCCTCTGCTGCGGAAATGAAGTCGCCGTAAACGTCAAGCGGCACGTCGAACTCGCAATAGAAATCGCAAAGGACCACTCCGCCGAAGGCACCGACGATTACGACATGCCTGAAGCCTTGATGCCAATGGTGGTTGTGCAATGCGGAGATACGGTTGTGCAGGTGGTTGCCGGGCTTATAGAATTTATGATTGGCGAGCCCGACGTGCCCATTTGCAAGAACCGTGTGATGGAAACTGCGGCCGTTAGACCTCACCCGTTGCGTCGTGCCCACATGGCCATGCTGGATCGCCCCATGGCTAGCATGGCTAAACCTGCCCTGATGCGAGAACGAGCGGCCTCCCCTAAAGGAGCGGCCTCCCGTAAAGGAGCGGCCTCCCCGGCCAAGACCGCCAAAGCCCCGGCCTCCCCGGCCAAAACCGCCAAAACCGCCAAAACCGCCAAAGCCCCTCCCCCGGCCAAAACCGCCAAAGCCCCGGCCCCCAAAGCCTTTTCCCCCCCCGAAACCCCGGCCGCCTACGCTCCCGCCTCTGAAGCCGGCAAGGGTCACATCGGAGTCGACGGCAGCGGCAGCGGCAACTTGCGCCAGCCGGGGCGTGTACACTGCTGCGTTTGCTGACGAAGGCAGAAAGACGGCCACTACCCCGGCCGCCATCAAGCGAAAAATATGAACCATATTTCACCTGTTCGAAAATATGACCGTGAGGCCCATCCCCACCACGCGCGAGCTTAAGCTAAAATCTTAGCGGCCGAAAGAGGCAGGCAACAATCTTCTTTGAAGTGGAGCACCTTCTACTCGATTAGGATATTGCCGGCTGAAATCAGATGCCGTCTCTCCTTATCCAAAAAACGGCTCCGGCATTTGAGCTTCAACAACAGCGGTGCAAAGTTTGTTAGGTTAAGGGGCTAGCGTGCGTCCGGAAAAGTGCGAAGCGGTTTTCCGATAAGACGCACGGTTAAACAAAGACCTAGAGCCCCGCTTTTGATTCCATCAAAAGCGGATAGGCTCTAGCGTCCTGGCAACCCGGAACCCGAGATGGTAGTCCCGATGCGCCGTGATGAACCTGTGGCGCTGGGCTGCGCGGAGCACCCGCGAAGAGTTGTCCCACGAACCGCCGCGAAGGACCCGCCAACCGCAATCCCCGGCTGTCCACGCAGACCCATCGCTAGGCGCTCCGTTGTAAGTTTCGTTCCAGCAATCCTCAACCCATTCCCAGATATTGCCGTGAACCTGATAAAGCCCCCAAGGATTTGGCTGAAACGACTTTACTGGCGCGGTCTTCTGCAGGTGCTCGCCTATCTGACCGTCACCTTCGTATGGGTAACTGCTGGATGGGTAATCGCCGGCGTAATTCGCCTCCGCCAGTGTAATCGACGGCCCCCACCAGAATGCCGTCTTCGTGCCTGCTCGCGTTACATATTCCCGCTCGGCTTCGGATAGCAGCCGGTAGTTTTTACCCGTCTTCTTCGACAGCGACGCCACATAAGCCTTGGCATCGTTCCAATTCACGCAGACCACGGGATGCGATCCGGTCTGTTCGAAGCCTGGCGAACGGTACGACCTGGCGCTGTCTATCCTCCAGTCGCCGCCCGTCCGGACATCGCAGCCGCCGTCCATTCTACGGCTGCTGTCTTTGACGAAAGCTTCGAATTCGTCCCGAGTTACAGCAAACCGGCCAACCGCAAACGGCTCGCCGATGGTTACTTCATGCAACGGGCCTTCTGTGTCCTTCTGCCTGTTTTCGCGCTCCGGCTCGCTTTCGGACGATCCCATCGTGAAGCTGCCGGCCGGAACCACCACCATCTCGGGGCAAACAGGGCAATCCTTGAAGCTCTCTGTCTTGCCCGCCCCAGGCAGAAACCAGCGGCCTTGCGGGTTATTCACAACCGCCGCCGCGACGGCGGTGCGGCCCGCTTGCGGCGCATTGTCTTGTCTGGCGGGCTGGTAGCTGGTTGACGTGGCGGAATGTTGCACTAGAGTTAAGAAATAAAGCAGGAAAGCCGCAACCGCGGTAATGCTCGCCAGCGTGAACCGCAGCCAGGGCCACCGGTTTAGCGCGGGCACTGCTCCATTTGCGGCGGCGAGCCCGAGCTCCAGCGCGTGCCGTAGCCGGGACCATGCGCGCAGCACGGGCTCTGCTCTATCTGAGGAAACGAGTCTCCACCGTTTCCGCGGTCCTTGAATCCGCACCGGCAACGCCATCTGAGGGAACGAGTTCCTCAGTGTCCCCGGCGATCGAGCTGGCGTTGGCCACGATAACCGTTGCGTTGTCCTGATTTGGGCGGTGCTCCATTGCAATTGCGTCAATGAGCGCCTTAGCGACCCCTTCAGGCCCCATTTTTGAATTGCGGTCGAGCGTTTCGGCGATCTGGCTTTCGGACAGGGTCAGCAGGCCGTCGCTCCCCACGATAATCCAATCGCCGGGGCCGATCTCACAATCCTCTTCCGGAAGATCGACCTGCGGTATCGGCTCGCCGGTGAGAGCCGATCGCAAGGCATGACGATGGGGATGCTGCTCGGCATCGGCCGCGCTGATCTCGCCGCTCAGCACCATTTGCTGCAACACAGGCCACATGGAATGGTCGCCGTTGAGGCGGCGCATGCTGCGATCCCGCCGGATCAGGTAGAGGAGCGAGTCTCCAACGCTGACCCACCGCAACCTTCCGCCTTCGAGGGACACACCGACCAGCGTGCATCCCATGCCCGCAAGTTCTGGCTCGCGATCAACGATTTCTTTGAGGGCCGAATTGCATTTGCCGAGTGCTGTGCCGAGCCGTACCCGGATAGGTTCGTTCGACCTGACATACTCCTCCAGGAATACCGAACAGGCCGTCGTGCTTGCCGTCGCGCCGCCTGCATGGCCGCCCATTCCGTCCGCGAGGACCAATATGAACCGGTCCGAGGATGCTTGGGCGCTCGATCCGGTTTGCAGGCTATCGCCCAGAGAACGGAAGCCGCAAGCGTCTTCCTGCATCTTTCGCATGCCGCGGGTTTTGCAAGTTGCTATGCGAAAGATGCAATCGGTCATTGATCTTTTATGTCGCTCCAGTCGAACATGTGCCCGCAAATTGGAAAGAAGCGTAGCCGCGTTTGCCCAATACGGATCTCGGAGCCTTCCCTAAGTTCGACCGGCGCCATGGGCTTCTCGTCGTTTACGTACACGATATTCGGCTTCGCCAAGTTTGGAATGAACCAAAAGCACCGGGATTCGTGATCGTAGCGGATGAAGGCTTGCTCGGTTTGGGAGATCGCGTCGTCTCCGAAGTCGAGGGAAACGCGCTCTTTCGCCGAGCGCCCCAGCGGGTTGTTGCCGTAGAAAAGTCCGCGGAATGCGCCTTTGCCTGGGCCGCCAATTACCACGAGAATACCCACCACCGGATCGATGCCGGAAGCCTGCCGGTTGCTGGAGCTGTCCGGTGCCGGGACTTGGTCCGGTCTGACGACCTTGGTCTCCCCGCTTCCCGGAACCCCCGCGCCAGCGCCCGGCATTACAACGGTCTTGGCCGGATCGGCGAAGCCGTCGTCCCCCCGGCGTGGCGCCTGCGCGTTCGGCCGGATAGCGACGGTCTCAGCGTTGTTTGGGTCGTTCCATCCGTTTGTCATTGGCTCGCTCCTGCGAATATGACCAGTCAATTAGGGTGCCTGGCTCACGTCGGCGGGCTATGGAGCCAGGCACTCCCATTAAACGCTTGCCAGGTGAAATTTCAGCCGCACCGGGCCGATCTCGACGACATCGCCATCGCGCAGCTGTGCTTTCTCTATTTTCTTCGAGTTGACTTTAACACCGTTTCCGCCCTGGCCGCTCAGATCCGTTATAATGAATTCCCTTTGCGGAGTACTATGAAGAACGGCGTGTCTGCGGTGTACCTCCGGCTCTTCGAACCGGAGGTCGTTATCTTCGTGGCGGCCAATTCTTAAGCTCGTCGCCTTGACCGCTATTCTTTGCCCAGACCCATCGAGTTTTTCGAGCCATGCATATACGGGACCAGGGCCTGCCCCATCCCCTGGGGCAGCGTAGCCCGCCTTCGATGTCTCGCCGGCCAAATTGGAGCCGGCCTGCACAGTTCCACCCCCGCTAGGCGGGAGTTCGATCCTGAACTCCGCAGCCCCGAACCGCACCGTGTCGCCGGACGCAAATGCCTCGCGCTTGTTGATCTTCGCGCCCTTTTTCCATGTTCCGTTGGCGGACTGGAGGTCCTCGATGAAAAGCCGGCCGGTATCGTCTAAAAAGAGGCGCGCATGACGCTTCGAAATCGTCTTATCGTCGATCCTGACATCGCAGCCGGCCTCCCGGCCAAGGATGCAGCCGGCCGTAGACGCCAGGCTCCCGGTAGCAAGGACAATGGGTTGACCGGCGCCGGTAGGCACGAGCCGGGCGGCACCGCCGGCGTCAGCAGCGTATACACCCGGAAATGGCGGGCCGCCTTCGGACGCCCGTCTGGACGGGGGCACGGGGGTTTCACCGCCGCTGCGGCCGAATACCGTTTGCCCAACAGGCGTCGCGCGGAACGCGAAGAGTACGGTGGCGATGGAAAGCAGAGCAGCTATACCGCCGATAACGTAGGTCATCCGGCGCGTCGGTGTCTCCGAGAGGCAACGCGGCTTGAGTTTTACGTCCGATCCCGCAGCCTTGATCTGCCCCGCAAGCCACTGGCTGCCGAGCGACATGGAAATGCCCTGCACGCCTTCCCCAGTTGCCACCGCGGTGTTGATACCGATGACGGAGCCGCATGCATCGAGTAGCGGCCCCCCGCTATTGCCGGGGCTCATGGGCGCCTGATGTTGAACGACGACGGGAATGTCTTCAACAGGATAGGTTCTCGATACTACGCCTTGCGTATAGGATGGGCTGAATTCAGCAGGGTTCTTTTCAAATTTCCCCTTGAGTTGTTTTTGGTACTCGTTAAAGAGGAACCTGATTTCATCGTTATTGTCAGAGAACTTCTGTTTTGCGCTCTCTTCAGCCAAGTCATGTGCAATGCTCTTTTTCAGGGCATCGTCCGCAGCGCCAGGATAGCCGACAGCCCTGACTTCGCTACCGGTAAATGGCTCGTAATTCGCGATCGGGATCGGCATGCCCGGCAACGGCTTCGTGGGGCGGAGCAGTGCCACATCTTCTTTTACTGCAGAATCCTGACTACCGGAAAGTCTTTGCACGATTTCGACAGGGACGAGTTCTAGCTTTTCCTTGTTATCTTTATCTCTGCTAATTGAGACAATTTTAATGGACTGCGCCAGGTCGGTGCCGCACACCTCGATAACGTGATTGCTTGTGACCACGAGGTTTTTGTCATCGACAAGGAAGGCCGTGCCCATGCTTTGCCAAAGCTCCGGCTTCTGCTCCTCCGGAGGCTTCGACCTCCACGAAGCCCGCCTCCGGTGCACCTTCGGCTTTTTTGCCTTGTCCACACAGACTGAGAATGCCAGGATTCGGTAGATGCCGTATTTACTATAGTCGGTATCGTTGCCCTTCATCTGGTCGCATCCAGACGACGCTGCAATCGTGAGTAGCGCAACGCAAACTAACTGAACCGCCCTCTTGAGCTGCCGGCTCCCCCGCAACATCCCACACGCTCCCCTAAACTGCTGCCCCAAAAGCGCCATCGAAAGCCAGTGCTTAACCAAACGCCTATCCCCGAATGTCTACCATTGTTGCCGCCCTTCTGTCAGCATCGTTGTTAATCAGTTTTGGCGGCCCAGTCTGCAGATCCCGTTAACGATACGCGCTAATGCGCCAAATCGCAATGTTTAAGTATATAGTTAATATACCCACAAAATACAAAGGCCTATCGTCACCTCTGGGTGTCCACCAGATACCTTCCACAATTGCAATTTCGGTACCGAAAGCAGCCAGAAATGGCAGTGTCAAAGATAGTATGATCGCTGCGACAAAATTTCTTTGGGCCAAGAAAGCTCCGGTGCGCACCCATAAAAAAATGCAGACAGTAATGACCGAAAATATCCCCAACAGAGGCGCGAAGCTTGAGGAGGATGGGTCGTCACCCATCAATGCCGGCCACTGCGATACTGTAAACGCAAGACCGATTGCTATAATACTATAAGTAATTGCCGCTCCGATGGAAGTCCAAGTACCCTGCTCCGATAGCTGGAACTTGGGCACCTGCAAGGTGAACCCGGCAAAGAGCGCCTGCCAGTTGCTTATCTTAAGCGATCCGATCTCGGAGCTGACACTCCTTGCGAAGGACGCTGAATCGGCACCGAGCTGCTTCAGTCTCGCCACCGCTTCCCGGCTCTGCGTGTTCGAAGGATTGCTTGCGAGGAAACTAGAAATGTCGTTGATTGTGCCCGTTGACTTGATGCGGTCCCAATTGGCGGCGGGTGCTGGTGCCGCCATTGGCCGGACCCCGAGCTTTTGAACCGCGCGGAAGATCTGCTCGCGATTGTTCACATCGTCGGTATGCTGCCCCTGAAAGCCAAACGGAATTGCGTAAATGTCGAGGCTCGCCGCCTTCACCGCGATGAGCTTGTTGAGATGCAGCGCGAAACGTGCTTCGTCGCGAACGAACCGCGATTTCGCCGACGACTTGGTCCAAATGACGATGGCTGCCCTGGCCTGCCGCAACGCTTCAAAAATCACATCGGTGAAGTCGTCCGCGCCCACGAGCTCCGCGTCCCACCAGACGCTGATGCCCCTCGATGACAAATCGCGCGCCAACGCCTCAGCCACCGGCCGGTCAGCCCTCGCATATGAGATAAAAACGTCCGCCATGAGAATACTCACGCCCCGCCCCGCCGGGACAGTAAACTAGTAGACAACTTTCAGCAAGGAGAGCGACTGCACCAGCCGCGCAGAATTACCCGCGCGCTATCGCCCTCCTTATGGACCAGATTGAAATTCCCTCGTTTGCGATATTCGAGCCCGGCCGTCCCCCGAGCCGCGGCAGGCACCCCTCATTAGGATCGAACCCCGCGTGATGGAGCCCGACAACGGTCCAGGTTTGCGTCTCGAAAACGGGGCTTCCCGAATTCCCCCCTAGGGTGGGAGCACGATAGTGCAAATAGATTGGGTCCTTTGCGTCCGGTCTTTTCGGTCCGATATCAACGAGCCGCCCATTCGCCCCGCTGACGGACCCGAATATCGATAGCTGCAATGAGCCGCCCAGGGGATAGCCGATCACGCTTACGGCCAGGCCCTCCTGTCCCTTTTGCGTATCCTCCACCAGCATGGGAAGTCTCTCGTCCGCCACGCGCAACGGCTCGACATCTCCCACGTTCCCGATTATGCGCACGATACAAGCGTCGTACTCCTCGAACGGAGACTGCCAGGCGGCTTGCAATTCTGCCAGGAGCGCCATTCCGCCGGCTCCTTCCAACTCGAAGCGCGCTGTCGCGGGACTAAGCCCGGTTCGCGGCGAAGGCGGTTCAGACATGACGTGCGCGTTTGTAACGAGATAGATATCTTGCCCCCAGCGTGGATTCAGATCGCCGCCACGGACGAGGAAGCCCGTTCCAAGCCTGGTGCCCTTCTGGTCGCAGACGGCGGCAATGGCCTGGGCGCGGGCCACGACCTTTTGCAACTCTGCCAGCTTCACGAACCCCCCGCCCGGAACCATACTTTCTTCTAGCTCGCGGTGCTCTTTGGACGACGCCAATTTGGCGAAACCGGCCAGAGTACTCCCGTCCAAGCTAAATCTGCCCTCTTCCTGTCCGGCCTCGGCGGCTTTGAGAACCGCAAGAATCCTCCCAGGCTCCGTTTGGCCGGGCTGGACTCTGAACACCTCTTCAAGCTGCCGGATAAGCCCGCCAAGATTAAATGGATCCCTTTTTGGACTAGCCAGGAAGCGGGAAAGGTATTGCTTGACCTTGGGGAAGTCGTCAACCGCCAGCGCGGCCAGCGCCAGCGTCTCGAATACATAGGCGTCTTCCGTCGTGGCGCCCACGGGTTCGAGGGCGCTGGCAATGTTACCGGCAAGCTGTTCAAATCTCCGGTTGCTTGGGTTTCTAACCGTCTGGCCGTCGATCTGCGCCAATCTTAAAAGGGCGACGAGATTGATCCCATGCCAATGGTTGAAGTCAGGCCGGTTCGGATCGGCAACGCTAACGCTCGCGTAGCAATCTATCGCCTGCTGCAAATACGGCTTGAATTGGCTTTTGACCGTTGCGGCCGCGTCCTTTCCCCGGACATTATCCACATAAATCTGCTTATTCGCGCGGCCGAGCAAGCCAAGAATCTCCGCCCTTTCGCTTAGCGAAAGATTTGGCTTACGCCGGGAGGCTTCAAGCATTTGGATACCGGCTTGAATCCGGCAGGCGTCGATGAGGGCTTGTGCGTAAAGCGTCCAAACTATGGTAGCATCGGGAAAACGCACGAGCGTGCTGTCGGCCACCTTCGCAAGATAGTCGAAACTCCGTGCGGACTTGAGCGAGCTCATCGCGCCTTGCAAATCGGAAAGACCGATCGCGAACTTCGGGTTTGCGAGCTTTTCAAGCAGACCTTCTACCGCGGCCTTGAGCTCGGCGGCGCCTGCCAAGCCTTTGCCTGCGGCAGTCCGTACACGCCCTACGGGGTCGCTTGTGCTGACGGCGCCCTCTTTGGCTTCCCCCATGAACGAGGCCGTGCCACTTGATTTGTCTCCGGTAAGCTCAGCGCTGAATTGGAAAATGCCAATTCTCAGTATTTGCCCTGGAAGCCAATCCGCAGATGTAATGCGCTTCCCGCCGATGAATGTGCCGTTCTTGCTGTCCAGATCGCTAACGGCGATGCAATCCTGCTTGATTTCCAGCCTCGCGTGCAAGCGCGAAACCCGGTCGTCGTCGAGCACAATCTCACGGTCCGGGTGGCGGCCAATCGTTACAACGGCACCGGCCGGCAAGACCTTGGTGCATGTTCTATAGCCGCCGACGTCTTCGTGCGGGCGCCAGCTCAGCTTAAGCTCGCGCCTATGCGGGAATGCCTCCGCCATTGTTTTGCCTGCTGCACGCGCCGGCTGCGGGCGAATTACCTGTGTCTCGCCAGGCAGCGATCCGGCCGCAGCCGGACTGCTGGAAGCCGCCGGGGCGCCTCCTGCCGTAGCCGGTTGTAGCGTGGAAGGCTGGGCCGCTTCTCCATAACTCGCGGCCAGTCTGCGGGACCATGCGCCACAGGCTTCGGTGACCCTGGGTTCGAGGGCGGCGCCCAGATTGGCCGCGGCTGGCTTGACGAGCCGCGTCACGAGGATTTCCGCAGCGGTGGTAGCGATAATGCCGGGAATAAGCAGCGAGCCCGTGAGCACTTGCGCAAGCGCCGCAACGACCGCCCGCGGCCCAAGCCCCGCGGCGGCAAGCAGGCTGCTCTAAATCTTCGCCCTGTCGTCCTTGTCGTCCGCCGTCTCTCCGCAGATGAGTTCGTGTACGCCGCGCTCGATGCGTTCGAACGCACGCTGGCCGGCTGCAACGATGGCTTGCAAGCTTTCGGGCTCCATCGATTCAGGCTGGGGGAGCACAGCTTCGCCAAGAAGTTCCGGCTGCGATTGCGCCAAAGCGGACCGCCGGCCGAGCTCGAAATAGAGCAATTCCAGTCTGCCTTCTGCGTCCGCGCCACCAAACTTTGCCAGCCCGTCCGGCTCTGGTCCGATCGAAGAAGCCGCCATCTTAAGGTCTCCCGCACTGTCGTCGAAAACCGGTATGCCATATGCTTTGCCGTACGCCGGGGCCCAAACGCCGTCGGCCGTCACGTCGTGCGAATTCCTTCGCTGAAATTCGGCTAGCGCCTTTTTCGTTTTGGCCTCGAAGATACCGGTCTCCAGCAGGCCGATGGCCCTTTGCAGCCGCCGGACGGCTTGCCCGCGCGAGCCTTGCCGCAGCCTCGTTAGGCTTTCATAGGCGCTCTTGCCCTCGCGGGAAAATTTTGCGGCCAGTACGGCCTCATGACCGGTCAGAAGCACGTAAGAGAAACCGATGCCGCCGTCCTCGCCCGGCACACCAAGCCCCAAAGCCTCCCTGAATTGAGCGAATTCGCCGGCGTATGCGCCGTCCACGTACTTTCCGCGAACCGTTTGACAGCCGGCTGAGGAAAACTCGGAGGAATTGCTCGTGTCGCGAAAGGCCGGGTGCAGATTGTCCCAAGGCCAATCTCCCGTATTACAATCGAAAATATCGCGAACGTCGTACAGGGCATCGTGCCGCGAGCGCAGCACCGTTATGGGTTCCCCCTAAATCAGACACCCCCGATAGACGCCATTGTGGGTGCCTACGTTCAATCGATAGCAGCCGCACGGAAGCAGGTTTCCGCTGTTGCCGCCCCTGCTATACTTCAGGACATAATTTCTGTTTGGAACCGTGCTGGCGATGAACCCCGAAAGTGTCTTTGCGTCCAAATTATAAACGCCGATCACGCAGTTCAGCCCCTTATGGTCGGGCCTCGCATCCCTGATACGCAGCGCAGAGCGTTCAACCTGGCAAAATCGGCCGTCAGGCGGCCGCGCCGGGATCGAGGTGGCAACCGCGCAACCCAAAAACGATCCGGCCGGCGGTGCGACCGGTTCGAAGCTGTTAGCGGATATGAGCAATTCAAGAGCGGCGGCAGAGAAGAGCGCGCCCGTGCCCTTCAAGTCGCGATCTTCCGGGCGGATGTGTCTATAGTCGGCAGACGCTTCGTCGGGCGCCCACTTGACTGCGCCAAATGGATCGATGGCGCCCTCAGCGAGGCTTTCCGGCTGGAAGGCAAGGCTTTCATCGTAGTCTGCCGCGGGAATATCGCGGGAGTCGCCTGGGCCTGCGCCGCCCGCTTCGGCTAGCAGGGGCAAGAACGTGTCGCCGGCTCCGGCTTGCGTACCCATGGATGTTTCCCTGTGGAGATGCTTTTGTCACATTCACTGAGTTGAATGCGTAATGCCTGAATGCTGTTAACTATATCTGAACAGTAACCGCCCGTCACAATTCGTGGAGACGTTCTATTGGGGTGCCCGATATGTCCGTTTCAGGGCCATTCGATGGCGCGCCCATCGCCTGCAGACATTGCCCAAGGCGGCGCCATCTACCGCTTTTCAGGCGTTAACTGCCTTGACAGGGTGTTCCTCCGGCAGCATCGTGGCCAGCGCCCGGCGCCGGCAAACAGCATGCATGGAAGCGCCCCGGTAAGCCGTTGCAAATATGGAAACGGTCCCGTAGCTCAACAGGATAGAGCACCTGCCTTCTAAGCAGGGGGTTGGGGGTTCGAGCCCCTCCGGGATCGCCAAATAAATCAATGACTTATCTGTCAAAAGCGAAGCGGCAAAAGGAGCCGGGGTCACAACTGGGGTCACAGAGGTCCAAAGCATATCCGGGGTGACCATCCACAGAAACCGTTAACCGTCCACAGAGGGCGCCTGATAGCGCTTCCAATCAATGGATTGGGCGGACTGGTAAGCTCCACAAGCACCTGTTTTTCAGAAAGGAAGTCTGAACGGGACAGGAGTGGTTGCCGGGTCCAAGCGGCACGCACCGCAACGGGGTTTACAACCCCGAATTTCCGCTTACGCCGCACATGCTGTTTCCGGGCCGCGGTAGCCGCGCGGAGCAGGAGGCCAGGGCTTTCTTTGGAGAACGTCCTGTGGGTGTGCTTCTCGTCCTCGACGATGCCCAATCGCTGGAGCGCGGCAAATTTTAGAAAAAACTCGAATTGCTCTGCGATCTCTTGCGCCAGTGCGGCGGTCCTCGATCAAAATAATCTTGATATCCCGGTCAGGGGCGATGCGATCGTATGCAGGAGCCTCGCTCGATGCTTCAATTCATCGCATCCTTCCTCAACAGTCCGGGCACGCGCACTTTCGACAATATGCCGATCACCTCTTTATCGGTAACCTGGTGAAAGTCCGTGTAGTACAGCCCTATTGCATAGAAGGGCTCATAGCGCTGCAAGCAGACGATTTCGCCGGCCTCGCCCTCAAGCTCCTTGAGCGTGCTTGTGGGGGCGACAGGCACGGCCAGCACCAGCTTCCTAGGGCCTTTTCTGCGAACAGCCTGAAGTGCGGCACGCACCGTCGCACCCGTGGCAATGCCGTCATCCACCACAATGACAACGCGATCCCTAAGCTCTGCGCGCGGCCGGTCCGCCAGGTAAAGCCTCCGGCGCCGTTCGATTTCAGCCAATTCCCGGGCGCAGATCTGTTCGAATTCTGCCTCGGGCATGGCAAGAAGCGCGATGATATCCTCGTTGCGCACCACATGCGGTTCCGCGCCATCGATAACCGCGCCCATGGCAAGCTCCGGCTGCATAGGAACCCCAAGCTTGCGGACCAGGATTAAGTCAAGCGGCGCGTCCAAGGCCTCCGCGATCTCCGCTCCCACTGGCACTCCGCCCCTTGGAAGAGCGAGAATTACCGGTTCCTGGCTCATATACCCGGCAAGCTCGCGGGCAAGCCTTTTTCCTGCATCGGAGCGATTGTTGTAAATCATGGGCACAGGCTTCAGCTAAGCAGAGTTCGCAAAAGTAGCCTTCCCAGTTTTGCGAAAAAACTCTGCGAAAACAAATAAATCTAAGCGGGCATTCGTTGGGTAACCAACGAAAGTCTGCTTAGGTCGTTTCAGCCGCGAGATAGCGCTCGAACCACTTTGCAGCATGATCGATGACCTGTTCCAAAGCACCCGGTTCGCTGAAGAGATGAGTTGCGCCAGGAACGATCACGAGAGATTTTGGCCCGTGCAGCCGCGCAAATGCTTTCTCGTTCAAGGCGATAACCTCAGTGTCGACGCCACCGACGATGAGGAGCGTGGGCGCGTGCAGCTTCGGCAGCGCTTCCATCGCGAGATCGGGCCGGCCGCCGCGCGAAACGACTGCCTCAACGCGGCTTCCCAGCTCAGTTGCGGCGATGAGTGCGGCGGCCGCCCCTGTGCTTGCGCCGAAAAGGCCAACGTGCAAGCCGCCGGTCTCCTTCTCCTCATCGAGCCACCGGACGGCGCCTGCAAGCCGCTCCGCCAGCAGAGGAATGTCGAAAACATTCGCGCGATCGGCCTCTTCCTCCGGCCGGAGCAGGTCGAACAGGAAGGTCGCCATCCCCCTGGCGTTGAGTGCTTGTGCAACTTGAATGTTGCGCGGGCTTCGCCGGCTCGATCCGCTTCCGTGAGCAAAAATGACCAAGGAACTTGCCCGCTCAGGACATTGCAAGGTTCCAGGCAAACCTAACGGCTCGATGACAACGTTGCTGTTAGTCATGGGGCCACCATCTGAAAACATGCCGGCACGTCAGGTGCGCATTTTTGTTATGCTATTCGTAAACTCATCTGATGGGATTGATGAATATCAAATCAAGGCCGGCACCGAGAGCTAGTCTAGCCGGATGCATCATCTAGAGATGGAAAGGAATTGCACCCGCGAAGAGGAGCTCTCCACCCCGCCCTTACGCGAAAAGGTAGCGTTTCTTAGCGACGCCCGCTCCTACGGCGGCGCCGTGGAAAAAGTCGAAGTCCGTGAGACGCACATGTCTTGGGTGTTCCTCGCCGGGGATTATGCGTTCAAACTTAAGAAGCCGGTCACGCTTCCCTTATCTCGATTTCTCGACGCTCGCGAAGCGGCAGATGGCATGCCGCGCGGAGGTGGAACTCAATCGGCGGCTCGCTCCTGACGTTTATCTTGGCGCCGTTCCGTTGTCCGTGTCCGGCAAGAGGCTCGCCATTGGCGAGGGCGCCATGACCGTCGATTGGCTCGTGAAGATGCGCCGCCTTAATGAGGAGCGCATGTTCGATAACCTAATCGCGAGAAATCAGGTTGACCGGCATTGCCTCGATGCCATCGTTCTCAGGCTTTCGGATTTCTACCGGCGTACAAATGCAGTCTTTTTGGCGCCCCTGCCCTATCTCAAACAATGGAAACTTAATCTTCAACAGAACCGCAGCGTACTGCTTAATCGCCGCTTTGGCCTCGCGCAGGCGCCAACGCGATATTGCGACCGGATACTTCAGCAATTTCTCCGGCGATGGAAGTTTCTGTTGCTTAGCCGTTTGCAGCGCCGGCGTATTCTCAACGGCCACGGGGACTTGAGGCCGGAACACATCTGGCTCGGAGACGAAGTCAAGATCATCGACTGCATCGAGTTCAATGCGCGGCTTCGGGCCGTCGATCCGCTGGAGGAGATTGCATACCTCGATCTTGAGTGCGAACACCTCGGCATGAAAGGGGTTGGAGACTATGTACGGCCCCGCGTCATGCAAGCATTGCGCGATGCCCCGCCGCTCCCGCTATTTCACTTTTACCGCTGCTACCAGGCGATGCTGCGCGCGCGCCTTTCGATAGCGCACCTTATGGCCCCAAGCCCGCGGACGCCGGATAAATGGCGGCCGCAAGCACTCGCGTATCTGCGGATAGCCGAGGCCGATGCGAGGTGGCTTGAGAGGGCACTTATACCAGCCGTCGAAGATTTCAACTCCTTTGCCGGGGCGTGCTGCGCCCCAGCGTCATGGTGTGCCGTTTGTTAAAAATTGGGTTCGTTTGGCAAAAAGCCTATTTCTATGTAAGTATATACTTTTGCCGGCTGAAAGAACGGCCAAGGACAAAGGTGTCAGGACTTTTGGCGGCAGGTATTAGCAGACAAGCAGATCGGCAAGGGGCTTGTCCTCGTGCAGCAGGCGGATGGACTCTGCCACAAGGGGGGCACAGGAAAGAACCTGCACCTTATCCCGCATGGGCCCGGGCTTCACGCGGAAGGGTGGCACGCTATCCGTGGTAATGAGGCGGCCGATGGCTGGATGGCTGACCGCTCCCTCCGAGCCTTCCATGAACAGGCCATGTGCAACGAGCGCGATAACGTCGCGTGCGCCCGCGCGCCGGGCTGCCTCGGCCGCCCTGCGCAGAGTGGTCCCTGAGCTGATCAGATCGTCGATGACGAGCGCCGTGGCGCCGCTCGCGTCTCCAACAAAAAGATCGCCGGAGACCGTGCCCGCACTCCGGCGCTTATCCATAAAGGCTTTACCGATTGAACGCCCAAGCGTCTCTTCGAGCGCTTCGCGGAACAGCTCCGCGCGTTTCGCGCCACCTGTATCGGGGGAAACAACACAAAGGCCGTTGGGTAGGAGCGATTTGACGTGCTCGATGAAGATGGGCGCAGCCGTTAGCGTCACCGTGCGGCAGCGGAATGCGTTCTCGAAAGCCGCCGGATTGTGCACCTCCAGCGTCACTATGGCGTCAGTGCCAACGGCCTCGAACATGCCTGCGACGTAGCGCGTCGTCACCGGATCGAAGCTCTTAGTGCGCCGGTCCTTGCGCGCGTAAGCGAGGTAAGGCGCAACAGCGGTAACGCGCTCAGCCCCCGCATCTTTGAGTGCTCCGATAAAAAACAGCAGGCGGCATAGTTTGTCGTTTGCGCTTTGGATGGGGCCGCCGTAAAGGCTGTAAATCACGTAGACATCGGTGCCCGCGACCGCCTCAAGCGGTCTGGCTTTGTGCTCGCCATCCTCGAATTCACGTTCCTCATGAGCCGCCAGCGGGCTTCCAAGGCTCGCGGCGATGGACGTGCCAAGGACTTCACTCCCGTTAAGCGCAAAGAGCTTCATCGGCTTCATGAACATTGCACGCCTCCGATTGAGGAACCCCGGTGTTTTAGTTTAGTGCCATTCGCAACACTACTCCATGCGAGATCGCTAAAGCCTTAATGTCTACAAGGGGCATAAGCTTGACAAAATGCGTCAAGCTTAAGCTCCACGCCGCAGTCTAATCTTGATATCTTTCATTGCTACTCTGTGCGATTGGCCTACATGCAACACTATGGAGCAAGACGCGAAACGAGACGCATCCTGCACCCCCGCCGCCGAGGGCGCGCGGGAGCGCGATCTCATTGCCGTTATTCGCAAACTCCTCGTCGAGCTTCATCCGCAACGAGCCAGGAACATCGAGGTGTCCGCGTCAAGCCGCCTTGAGCGGGATCTTGGCATCGACAGCCTGGGGCGCACCGAGCTTATTCTCAGGATCGAGCGCTCTTTCGGTGTGAGGCTTCCCGCTGGAGCCACTGGGGAAGCGGAGACGGTTGGCGATCTCCTTCGCGCGCTGGAACAGGCGCATCCTGGCAGCACGGTCTTTGCGAAGCCGGCGGCAGTGGAACCTCGTCCAATCGTGCCGGCTGCCGTTGAAGCGCGGACGCTGGTGGAAGTGCTGGAATGGCATGCAGCCCGCCATTCCGATCGCCGTCACCTGACTGTGCTCAATGACGATTCCGGCCCGCTTGCCTTGACCTACGGCGAACTCGCCCAAGCCGCGCGGCATGCCGCGCAGGCCCTGATTGAGCGGGATGTCATGCCGGGTGACAGGATTGCGCTGATGCTGCCAACTGGCCGCGACTTCTTCGTTGCGTTTTTCGCCATCCTCTATGCCGGCGCTGTCCCGGTGCCGATCTACCCGCCAATGCGGATGTCCCAACTTGAGGAGCATTTGCGCCGCCAAGCGGCGATCCTGCGCAACGCGGAAGCCCGCATTCTGATTACGGTTCCGGAGGCGCGCGGGGCCGCAGCTCTCTTGCAGGCGCAGGTGCGAAGCCTGAGTGCCGTCAGAGAGCGTGGCCGGGCTTTCGCCTCGCACATCCGCGGCCGGCCTGCCGCTCACGCATGAGGCAGACACCGCGCTCATTCAGTACACATCGGGTAGCACCGGCGATCCCAAGGGCGTGGTGTTGAGCCACGCAAATCTGCTCGCCAACATTCGCGCCATAGGCCACGCGATGGAAGCAAGCTCCGCCGACACTTTCGTCAGCTGGCTGCCGCTTTATCATGACATGGGGCTTATCGGGGCGTGGCTTGGGTGCCTGTATTTTGGGGCGCAGCTTTGTGTGATGTCGCCGCTGAGTTTTCTGATACGCCCCGAAAGCTGGCTTTGGGCCATTCACCAATTCCGCGCCACACTCTCCGGTGCGCCGAACTTCGCGTTCGAGCTTTGCTTGAACAAGATCGATAACTCAAGGCTGCAAGGGCTGGACCTTTCTTCGCTGCGCATGATCGTCAACGGCGCCGAGCCGGTCGCCGTCCCAACGCTGCACCGGTTCATCGAGCGTTTCGGCCCGTATGGCTTCCGGCCCGGAGCGATGGCGCCAGTCTATGGCCTTGCCGAAAACTCCGTGGGCCTCGCCTTTCCGCCTGCGGGCAGAGCGCCGGTGATCGACAGGGTCGACCGCGAAGCGTTGAGCACGCGCGGGGTCGCGAAGCCCGCAAAGGAGCACGATCCGCATCCGCTCGAAATCCCGAGCTGCGGTTTCCCTCTGCCGGGCAACGAGAATCCGCATTGTGGACGAGCTGGGGCACGAGCTTGGCGAACGGCGCGAGGGGCGTCTGGAGTTCCGCGGTCCTTCGGCGACCTCGGGATATTTCCGGAATGAAACGAAGACGCGCGAGCTTTTCCACGGTGGGTGGCTCGACAGCGGCGACCGCGCTTACATGGCCGGCGGCGAGGTCTACATAACTGGCCGGATCAAGGACATCATCATCCGCGCCGGCCAGCACATTTATCCTCAAGAGATCGAAGAGGCGATTGCCGAAATCCCCGGCATCCGCAAGGGATGCGTCGCGGTGTTTGGAACGGCCGGCCGCGAATCCGGCACCGAACGGGTGGTCGTTTTGGCCGAGACGCGTGAGACCGATCCTGCTGCGCGCGCGGCGCTTCAACTCCGCGCGCTAGATGTTGCGGCCAGCATCGCCGGTACGCCGCCAGATGAGATCGTCCTTGCCCCGCCGCGCACGGTGCCGAAGACGTCGAGCGGCAAGATCCGCCGGAGCGCTGCCAAGGAGCTTTACGAAACAGGGCGGATCGGGAAGCCGCAAAGGGCGCTGTGGCGGCAGGTCTTCCGCCTCTGGCTGGCCGGCACCGGCGCCAGGTTTTCCAGGCTGACGGTTGCCGCTCGCGAAACGCTTTACGCAGCATGGTGGTGGATCGCGATACCGCTGGGCTATGTAACGGCGTGGCTTGCCGTGATGCTGCTGCCCCAGCTTAAATGGCGCTGGCGTGCGGTCCGCAGGATTGCCCGCGCCACGCTTGCTGCTGCTGGCGTTCCGGTTACCACGGAGGGCCTGGATCGGCTGCCGGGTGGAAACGCCGTGCTCGTGTTCAATCATTCGAGCTACATGGATGTGGTGGTTCTCGGCGCGGTTCTGCCTGGCGAGCCTGCCTACATCGCCAAGCGCGAGTTCGCTCCGAAGTTCTTTATCGGGAACTTCATGAGCCGCCTCGGCGCGCTGTTCGTCAAGCGTTTCGACACCAGCGCGAGCCTTGCCGATACGGAAAGCGCCATCGCTGCTGCCCGGCAAGGGCGCAACATCGTCTTCTTTCCCGAGGGCGCGTTCACGCGGCGGGCCGGGCTTTCCGAATTCTATCTCGGCGCCTTCAAGGTGGCTGCAGAAGCCGGCCTGCCGGTGGTGCCCGGCATCATCCGTGGAACGCGGACCATGCTGCGCAGCGATCAATGGTTTCCGCGATGGACCCCTCTGAGCGTCACAATCGGCAGCCCAATCGTACCGTCCGGAAAGGACTTCGCTGCCGTGCTCCAGTTGCGCGACGAGGCGCGCAAGGTTGTGCTTGCCGGCTGCGGCGAGCCGAACCTCGGGGAGCTGGTGAAACCGCCCCATCCGCTACGAGGCACGTTTGCGAGCTATGAGAGCACGCGCTGCAGCCGGCTTGACGAAGGAGGGCGGCGCTGCTTACGGCTTCACTTCGATTTCGTTCAGCACATTATCCACGCCGAAAACGCACCAGGCGTCCCGCTCCGCCGCATCGCGCTCAGCCCCGGCAGGCACCGCGCCGGTCAATCTCACCCAGGTCTTACGCGCGCCAACCCTGATCTGCCCCGCATTCACAAGCGGGTCCTTTTCAAGGGCAACCCTTACCGCTTCCTCGATAAGGTCAGGGCTGTCCTCCTCTGGAGGATCGACTTCGATCCCATTGACGACATCCCGCGCGCCAGGCACCCACCAGGCGAGCACGCCGGCCAGGCGCTTCGAGGTCAGGCCCGGCACGCGTCCGTTCAGCGTGACAATCCCGTCCTGGACCTCAACATCGATGGTGCCCCTGCTTCCTTGGGGAACGCCGCGAGCCAGCAGCCATTTGCCGGCATCGAGCTCGCGAATTTCAAGCGCCTCAAGAGCTAGCTCGCCGGCAAGCGCATCGCGCACATGCACGCGGATTTCGCCGTCACCCATGAGTGTGGCAGGTTTTACATGCAGGCGATCCACGATGCCCGCGACGCCAGGAACAGCGGCTGCCCTCTCAAGAGCGAGCTTCTTGGCGGCAACGCTAGGCACCTCGCCCTCAAGCACGAGAGAACCGTCATCCTCGAAAATAATCTGCCTCAAGTGGAACGACGGCCCAAGCCGCCGCTCGCTTTTAAGCGCCGCGCGGATCTTTGCCTCAATCACGGTTCGATCCTTTTCCGGCCCTGTTGCGGTCATGTAGCCGCTCCCACATTAGATTGCGCTTCCACTGCCGAGGCAATCGAACTGCGCACGCTGTCGCTTTTCGCGACCTTGCGCAAGTCTAGTTTAAGCTATTCTCTCCTGCACTCTTAATACGTTTAGTAGCCCTTCCTTTTTTGCAAGGACTTGATGATAGTCAAAGCCCAATTCAACGGCGAGAACATCACCCGTTACCGCATTAATGCCCGTCGACGGTGGCTTCAAAATTCTCGATATAGACCGACTTAATGTTCCGAACCGTCTTTGAGGCATTGGCAACTGCTTGCTTCGCAGCATCTTCCCAACCTTGGGTCAACTCAGAGAGAACTTCTATTACTTTCAACATAGACATGCTGTTCTCCGTGGCAACTTGCTATTCCTGCTGGCTTATCCGCAGAGTATTGCGTTGCGGACCGGCGGCTCATGGCTGGACCCATGAGCCGCCAGGTGCTTTTCAGGCGTGGATGCTGATCTTCTTTTCAGCCTTCATCGAGCCTGGCTTTTTTGGAAGAGTGACCGTCAACACCCCGTTCTTGAAGCAGGCGTCGATCTTGTCGGCTTCAACGTTTTCGGGAACTTGGAACGACCGCTCGAAAGCACCGAACTGACGCTCTGAGATGTAGTAATCCTTCTTCTTCTCCTCTTTGCGCTCCTCGCGTTCACCCCTTATGGTCAGGACGTCGCCGGACAATTTGACCTCGATGCTCTTCTCATCGACGCCCGGCAGATCGGCGGTCACTTCGAACACGTCGTCCTTCTCGATGGCGTCGACGGAAGGCATCAAAGCGAAGGGCCGGCCCGTGCTTGCGGAAGGGTTCCATCGTTAGGCCCCTCCACCGTCCCGGCAGGCCCCACATGCTCCTATCGAAGTCCTCGAAGACGCGTTCGACCTCATCGCGAAGGCCCCCCAGAAAATCTCTTTCTTTCCACCGCACGGGTGGCTGAGCGGATTTGGGATGAGCTTTGGCAGGTGTTTTGGTTGCAGCTTCGGCCATAACAGATATCCTCCTTCAAAATGGGTATCTATAGGCATAATGAGGCAATGTATCCTGGCTAACTTTGATGATCATCAAACACGGCGAGGCCAATAACCGGATGAGATATAGTAAATAATCCCTTTATCGTCTCTATTCCTTCATCAAAGCGTGATCTTGTGTATTGGAGTATTTGTCGAAAGCGGCAAGTTGACGAATATCAATGAAACTCCGCGAGTCTTGTGCGTGCAATGAGCGCGTTTTCATTACAGCCCTGAACGCGCAGCGAGGCTTATGATGCAGGTCCCTCTTCAAGTTACCTTCGAAGGCATTCAGCATTCCGATGCCATTGAGGCACGAATAAGAGAAGAAGCTGACAAGCTCGAGCAGTTCTTCGGACGGCTTATCAGCGCGCGCGTCGTGGTTGCCCGGCCGCAGCACCGTCATCGCAAAGGCGACATCTATCACATCAGGATTTCATCTCGCCGTTCCCGACGCCGCGGATATCGCCATAAGCCGCGAGCCCGCCGCTACCGGGGCCCATGAGGACGTTTATGTAACCATCCGCGATGCGTTCAAGGCCGCGCGCCGGCAGCTTCAAGACATCGTCCGCAAACGGGAGGGGCAGGTGAAAGAACACGAGGTCCCGCCTCACGGCACAATCGCCGCGATCCATGCGGGAGCAGGATACGGCTTCATCGCCAGCAGCGACGGCCGGGAAATCTACTTTCACCGCAACAGCATCGCAGAAGACCGCTTCGACGAGTTGGAAGTGGGGGAAGAGGTGCGCTTTACGGAGTCCGAGGGGGATGAAGGGCCCCAAGCGAGCTTCGTGCAGCCGGTGGGCAAACATCACCTCGGCTAACTTTCCCCTGCTCTATTCCTCCTTGTGTATGAGGCCCAAGAGTTCCTTGAATTCCGAAACCAGGCGTGACTGCGCCGATAGACACTTCGCGCTCACGAAAGCCTCCGCGCAGTATGAGCGCAAGGAGCCCGGTCCGGTCGTAAAGAGTATGCGTATCGGGGCCGGAAAACTTCCAATGGGACATCGTCGCTCTGTCCGTTGCGTAGATTGCCATGCGGCCGCCTGGCCTGAGCACCCGGCGCGCCTCGCGGACCTCGTCCGCATTTTCGTTGAAGAAATAGACGACGTTTACCGCCAATATTTTGTCCACGGTCCCCGCCGGCCAGGGAAGCGCATCGAACCGCCCGGGATGAAGCTGCATACGCCCTTGCTCGATTGCACGCCGGTTGCGGCGGGATGCCAGCGCAAGCATTTCGGGCGACCCATCTATTCCAAGCACGTGCCCATGCCGGGCTGCGGCTGCGAGTGTCTTTAGCGCACTGCCGGGGCCAAAACCGAGTTCCAGCACGGTGTCTGCCTGCCCAATTTGAAGGGCGCCGATGGCGAACCGGTTCGGCGCCCGGTTGACTACGGTCATAATTTGGCCGGCCAGCCGCCCGGCGCGGCCGGAGGGGCATTTGAGCTGATGGCCGATCCCGCGCCAGAAATTTGCAACAGCGCTCATGGAATGTCCGGGCAAAGCCTTATCGCTCACAAAATATACTTGGTTTCGATTGCGATAGCCGTGTTTCCTTTGACGGTGAACTGCCCCTGCTCGAAGCTTGGCCTGCCGATTACACGCGGATTCGTGGACACCCCCACGCCTTCGGCTGGAATGCCGATGAAGTTGGTGTCGAGCTTGCCGTTGCCGTTTTCGTCGTGAACGATAGCGACGGCATAGACGCCGTCTTTCAAGCCGTTGAAGGTCATGACAACCTTGCCGCCCGAGATTCGCGCCTGCGCTGAGCGCACGGCACGGCCCTTTACGCAATCGGGAAATTCGTTCCTATCCGAGACGTCCGCAGAGAACACGCAGATAAGAACCTGCCCCTGATCGTTGCGTAAATTGCCCGCCGTCACGGTCAAATCGGAGGCGTTGCAGGCAGTGGAGAAAGGCCGGCGATACAAGCGGCGACCAGAAGACGGGAGTTCATCTGTGAAAGTCCTGTTGAAGCGGGTCAAGGAGGAAGCCGCGCGTAAGTGGGGTTTTGCGTGCGGCCTCCCCCTCACCAGAGCCCTCTCCCGCAAGGGGGTGCCTTCCGCGGGAGGGGACTGAGCTGGCATGAACGGCGGCCTGTGTATTACACAGCTAATGATACGAGTTCCGCTTGATCGCTTCGGCGGAAGACCCCCTCACTCTGTCTTTCTCCCAGCAAGCTCGCCTTGGCGAGCTTGCATCCTTAAGTTTCCGCATCCGCTAGCGGATGCGGATGGGAGAGAGGACCCTAGAATTCCCGCTGCGGATAGTTCGGGCGTTCCTTCTCCCCGTCCGCATCCGCTTGCGGATGCGGCAGCAAAAGACGCAAGCACGCCAAGGCGTGCTTGCGCGGAGAAGGACAGGATGAGGGGGGACTTCGTGATGCATTCAGCCGAACTCGGCATAACTGGCAGTGCCCGTTCACGATTTCATCTTGCTCTGGACCTTGGCCAGTAGTCCTTCCATCACCTTAGGAAAGTACAAATCCCAAACGGGGCGCTCCGGGTGACGCGGCAAAGCGAGCGCGGCTTTCAACACTTGCTCCGCTTCGCTATACTTGCCCTGCTCGTAGAGATAGTCGGCGTAGAAGTAATGCGCGTCCCGGCCATTGGGTGCATTTTTGACGGCCTCTTCGAGATATTGGCGGGCTTTATCGGTATCGCCCCAGCCGAGCGGGAAGCCGGGAACGCGGTAATACAAGACGCCGAGGCTGGTGGGCGCACCTGCGTCCAGGGCTTTCGGGTCCATCTTGTAAGCTTCGAGCAGGAGATCCCGGGCGCGGTTGGCGTGGTCGAGCGCGGCCAGTCCCCAGGTCAGGGAGGCCCGCTCGCTGGTCACGATTCCATCCCAAATCAGCGTTTCGGGCCGGCCGGGATATTTGGTCACCAAAGCGTCGGCCTTGGCTCCCAGCACCTCCATTTTCTCTTTTCTCTCTCCGTCGTCCTTGCTCAGATATTTAATCTTCGCCCATTCTTCGGCGACAACGAGAATGTCTGCGTCCATCGCTTTGTTGTCCGAAGCGCGGGTTATGGGTGCAGCCGAAACCAGCATCGCAATACTGGCGGCAGCGAGCATGATAAACCTCATGGTGGGTTCCTCCTTCTGTGCGTTTTTAAAGGTTGTTCATCTGGCTAGGACGCGCGCAAACTGCTTCGCGATGGCGTTATCCACGACGCGCGGAAACAAACGCTGCATGAGAACGTACATGCGCTCGGCTCCAGCGGGATAGATCGCGTTGGCCTCGCGGGCAACAGCGTTCCAGACGAATTTTGCGACCGCTTCAGGGGCGTCGAGTTTCATTTCAAACGGCTCGATCAGCGATTGCAGCGGCACGGCAGCAGCTGTGTGCGTGGCGCGTGGCGCGGCATAGGTGACGCCGATCCCGAGCGGGGCCAGTTCCCGGCGCAGCGCGATGGAAAAGCCCCGCAGGCCCGCCTTGGTCGCCGAATAGGGCGCAAACAGCGGATACGGAATGTCTCCCAGCACGGAGCCGATGTTTACAACGCGCGCACCCTTCGCCGTCTTCAACAGCGGCAGCGCGTCCCTTACCATGGCCATTGGCGCAAAAAGATTGGTGTTGAGGACAGCCTGCAAATCCTCGTCGGTCGCGGCGGCTAGCGGCCCGACGGGCACGACGCCGGCATTGTTCACGAGAAGGTCCAGAGCACCCCAATGCGCCTCTAGGTCCGCCATCAACATGCGGCGGTCCGCCCCATTCGTGACATCGGCCACGATGGCCAGATGCCCAGTGCCGGGCAAAAGGGACAAAGTTTCGTCGAGAGGCTCCCGCCGCCGCCCGGCCAGCGCCAGCCGCACGCCACGGCGGGCTGCTTCGATGGCGAGCGCACGGCCGATCCCCGAGCCCCCACCGGTTATGAGCGCTTTTCTTCCCTCAAGCTGCATGCGTGATCTTCCCCAAAAACCGTTCACCCAAATCTTCGAAAATCGCGCCATAGAGCCGGTACATCACGCGCGCCGCGTCTATGATGGAGTCCTGCGTCTCGCGATCTTCGAGGCTATCCACCAGCTTTCTGAAGAGCGCGGTATGCTCCACATCGAGCGTGCCGTGCGTTTGCAGATAGGAAAATCCTGCCGCCTCTTGAGCCGCGAGCGATTTTTGCACCGCGCCGGCGACCGTATGCGCCAGCATGACGGAGAGCCCTTCGAGTACGTGGACCATGCCGAGCAAGGCGTAGGGGCTGATCCATTCGATGCAATAATAGGCGTATCCAACCATGACCTGGCACGGGATGCCGCCTTTGCCGCGCGCCACCGCGTCCGCGTCGCCGCCCATGGCGCGGATATCGTCGAGGATCCACTTATCGTGGCCCTTCTCCTCATTCATGTAGATGAAAAGCGCGGTCTGGTAGCGCTCGTCGCTTGTGTGCGCGGCGGCGAGCGACAGCAGCGGGAAGGTGTGTTTGACGTGGTGGTAGGCTTCGGTCAAAAATGCGAGATACATCTCGCGCGTACCGCCAGTAGCCGCGGCGTGCTTGACGAGCGGGATAGCCAAGAACCGCTCCCGCGCTTCCGCCGTTTCTTCGTAGAGCCTCTCAAAGGGGGTCATCCTTGCACCTCGAAGGTTGCTGCTTCGTCCTGCAGATATTTTCTTACTTCGGCGCGCCGCGGACGGCCGTTGGGCGTAAATAGCCCCAGCGCCGCCGCTTCCTCGCGCGAAAGGACCGCCGCCCGTTGCGGGCGCGCATAGTCCGGCGCCGCCGCGCAGGCCCGGGAAATCGCCGCCCCGATCTTTTCCTCTTGCGCCGCCTTGAGCCAGCCCTCGCCCATGCGCGACGGAACGAACAGCACGGTCAGCCGCGCCGGATCGCCGGCTTGGCAAAGCACGCAAGCGCCGATCCTCGGATCGCCCAACAGCATCGTCTCGATCCATTCCGGGCTTAGGTTCCGGCCGTAGGGCGTTACGATCAGGTTATCCAGGCGCCCGTAAACCGTGAGAAAGCCGTCAGCGTCCAGGTTGCCTGAATCGCCTGTCCGCCAGCGGCGCGGCGCGGGCTCGCCGTGCAGGTAGCCATCCATGACGGTGGCACCACAGACGGCGATTTCCCCGTCTTCGATAGTGACCTCGAGCCCCGGCAGAGGCCGGCCAACGGTGCCCTGGCGGCAGGCGCCGGGGCGGTTCACCGCGACCACGGAGGCGCATTCCGAAAGGCCGTAGCCTTCATAGACGGGAATTCCGAGCTGCCTTGCGGCCTGCGAAAGTGCCGGCGGGACTGCAGCGCCGCCCACGGCCACAAAGCGCAACTCCTCCGGGGGCCGTTTGCGGGAGGCCGCCAGTTGTCCGGCGTAAAGTGCCAGAAGCTGCGGGACCAGAACGCTTGTTGTGGGCCGCGCCCGCTCGAAGGCTTCGGCGATATTGCACGGCGCGCCAACGCCCACGCTTTGCGCCGCAGCGCCATCGTAATGAACGGAACCGCCAACGAGAACCGGGATGACGATACCGCAAATCAGCTCAAGGAGTAGCGGCAGGGGCAGCACGGACAGATATTTGTCCTCAGCCGTGGCGCCGATGGCCTTCGCCAAGGCTTGCGCACTCCAAAGGGCCTGGCCGCTCATGAGCCGGACGCCTTTCGGATTTCCGGTGCTGCCCGAGGTGTAGATGATGAGGCCGCCATCGCCGGCCGGTGCCGGATACTCGCCCGTATGCAGCTCGCGCAAACGATATATGCCGTTCAATTTCGCGAAGGGGCTTTCGGTATCCGTAACGATAAGGCGCGAAACCCCAGCGTCGCGAATCAAATGATCGCGCTGGCCTTCGCTGAAGAAGACCGGCACGGGGACGACGGTTTTTCCGGCCACGCTCGCGGCAAGGAACGCGACGGCCCATTCAACGCTGTTGTTGCCGAAGATGCCCACGGTTTCAGGCGTTGGGCCCAGGTCCTGTGCGACCCCGGCAACCCAGGCCGCGAGTTCGGATCGCGTCGGCGAATGGCGGCCGTCGCTCATCGCGATTTGCGATCCGGCCGCCGCGGCATGAAGGGCGAGAGCTTGGGCAAGCTTAGCCATGCACGCGAGCCTCACAGGCCGGAGCGGGAGCAGGCGCGGTTTTCTTCTGCAAGAACGGCATGAGCTGCTCGCGCCCGAAAGCGAGCACGCGGGGGTTTGTCTCGTAATAGGAGCCCCATATTTCGGGGTTTGGCACGCGGTTTGCGCTCGCGGCACCCAAGGCGATCAGGGGGAGCCGCATCCGGCGCAGGACCTTTTCCAGCCGGCTCGTCGCGGTGAAAAACGCCCAGTCGAAGCCGAGTTCTTCGCCGTAGAGCACAAGCTCCGTCATGAAGCGAACGGAGATCGCGGGCGTGCGGCTTGCCAGGCTTGAGACTTCCACGATGGCTTCGCGGTCAACGCGACCCTTTGCAATGCCGCCGATGACGGTTTCAACCGGCGCATCGAGATAATGCTCCGAAAAATATGGCTCGGACGCATCCCTCAATCCGGCTGCAGCATGTATCCTGTCTTTATTGTCGGCCAATCCTATAATTGTCTTAGGAAAGTTTGTGACCTGCGCGCCATAGCTCAGAGCATAGACTGCGCGAATGAGGCGCATCGCAGCGGGCCTCAGCGGATGTCCAGTTGTGATGGCTGTAATTCTCATGCGTTCACAGTTTTGCCTTGTGGATGCAAGTTCATACCTTCGCAACAATGCAAGCGAACACACAACGCATCGCTCATAAAGCGTGCACGTTACAGATAACGGCTCGGCTAAGTTCGATCGCCGGGGCCGGCACTGGCCCGCGAGTGGGCGAACCATAGCGGTTTTCAGCTTACGGAACGCTTACATGCCCGGTTGGACCGGTGGAAAAGCAACTTATACCAGCGGACAAAAGTTTTGACCGCTGTAGCGTCATTCCCGCGGAGGCGGGAATCCATGTGTAAACAATGCACTAGCCTGCGGAAAGCTGGGTCCCCGCATTCGCGGGGACGACGCCGGAGCGGTCAACAATTACGCCCGGCGGTGTTAGCAGCCTGCTTATTATTTTCCGGCCCTTTTTGAATCGAGAGGCGCAGGAAGTCCCGCGGCGGGCCGCGGGGGCATGGGCACTGGGCGGTGCGGCGTGGCCCGCCTTGCGCCGGACGGCGGAAATGAGACCTTGAACAGTGCGCCGCCGCCCCGGCGGTCTCCAACCTCGATTTTTCCTCCGTGTGCGGCAACAGTGCGCGAAATGATCGCCATCCCTAATCCTGCGCCGCCTCCCCGGTCCCGGCCTCCTTGCCAGAAGCGCTCGAATATGGCTTGGCGCTGGGACTTCGGTATACCGGGCCCGCAATCGGCGACGGCAAGCGTGGCGGGGTTCATCACTCCGATATAGACGGCGGTGCCGGGCGGGGTGTGCGCGACGCCATTTTCCACAAGGTTGCGAAGCGCGCGAAATAGAAAATCGTAGGATCCATTGACGATGGCAGGACGCTCGGACCCGTAGACTTCGATGTTCTTTCCGCTGGCTATGGCACAAGGGGCGAGGTAGGTGGCGACATCGGCCGCAAGTTTGTTGAGGTCGACCTGGTCGGTAGGAGCAATCCTCAAGGCGTCGATGCGGGCATTATCCAGTAATTGGCTCACCAGCCGCTTCAGCGATCCGAGTTCCTCTTTCAGCGCAGTCTTGCCGTTGAAGTTCGGCAGCAAATCCATATGCGTGTTCATGATTGCGACCGGCGTGCGCAATTCATGGGCCGCATCGGCAACAAATGCCTGCTGCTCCTTATAGCCGTGTTCAAGCCGGTCGAGCGCGCGATTGACGGCCTGCACCAGGTCCAAGACCTCGTCCGGCATCCCCGCTTCGGACAAACGCTTCGACACCGCGGACGGTCCAATAGCCGAAGCTTGCGCCGATGCGAGGGCCAGAGGCCTCAGGCCGATCCTTATGACGATGAGGTTGATAACCAGGAGAATCCCGACGAACGGCAACCATATCCAGGCAATATCCTGCATGAACTCTTCGAGGACCGAGTCGAATACGACCTCGTCGTCCTTGAAAACCACCTGAACCCAGGCCGGAGGGGACGATCCCGGTATTCTCAGCGAAATGCCGTAGGAAGAGGTCTTTCCGTCAGGCTGGGGATGCGAGAAGAACTCCCGCTCCGCCTCGGCATCGATTGGGTGAAGAAGATGGGTCAGCCTCTCGGAAGCCGCCACCAGAGTTCCGTCTTCCCAAACGATTGCGAACTCCCCTACCCCATCGCGGTAAAAATGCGCATAGGCAGTAGGAAGCTTGATAGCATGCCCCGGCGTAGACTGATAAACTTTGGCTAGGAGCTTGGCTTGTCCTTGCAGCGTCCGCTCATGGGACTCCGTGTTGAGGTTCTTGAACCGGAAGTAGAGAAACAGGCTGGCCACGAGTACCGCGGCCACAGAAGCCAAGCACAAGTCCAAATATCAGGCGGAACCAAAGGGATTGGAAATATCGCCTCATGCCAAATCCGGTTGAATGGTTTACTGCCGTCCTCCCGGAACGGCGCTTGCTTGCCCCGGACAACGATCCGGGGCGCTGTATCCGGGATCGTACAGGGCGCCAGCATTCGCAACGATCCCGCGTTTGCAGCGCGCCGCTTCCTGCGCCGCCGCGCACGCGATGACGCGGGCCGTGAAGCGATCGGCCGCATTTCCTATCATGCGCTCTTTCGAGCCTCGGCTGCAAGCATGTATCCAACGCCCCTAATCGTATGGATCGCTGCCTCCGCGCCGTGGTCCGACAACCGTTTGCGCAGCCGGTGAATAAGGACCTCGACAGCGTTCGAGGCTATTTCCTCGCCGAAAGAATAAAGCAGGTCCTCCATCGACTTCTTCGAAACGACGCTGCCGGTGCGCCGCATGAGCAGCTCGAGCGCGTAATATTCCCGCCTTGGAACCTCCACGATCTTGCCATCGATGCGGACTTCCCGCTCGGCGGTCTCGATCTGCATATTCGCCTCGGAGATGACGACGCTTTTTCGTGAGCCGGGACGGCGGAGCAGCGCCCGGATGCGCGCCACAAGCTCATCCATCTCGAACGGCTTGCACAGATAATCGTCCGCGCCGCCATTAAGCCCGTTGACGAGCATTTCGGTGCTGTCACGCGCTGTGAGAATGAGAACGGGCCTCATGTCGTGATTGTTGCGCATCTTTTTCAGGAGCGACATGCCATCGGCATCCGGGAGCCCGAGGTCGAGGATCAAGAGCCTCGTAATCGATACCGCAAAGGGCCGCTTCTGCATCGCCCGCGGTTTCGACGTGATCCGCGGTAAACCCGCGTTCATTGAGCGCAGCGCGGATATAGCTGCCAAGACGGGTGTTGTCCTCGGCGATCAGAAGTCTCATGCGCTATCCATCGTTTGCCCCCCGCGATCTGTGGCAGGATGCCGCAGGCCCCTGAGACTGCGCTATGGTCAGCAAAAGTGGCAAAAATTGGAAAACTGGCCAGTTTAGCACCACGTTCACGAACAGGTGCGTTGCGTCGATAATTCTAAGCAAACATTTCTGGCTTGCTCAACGAATGCCCTGCAGCCCTGTTGTTGGTCGTGACCCGCCCTTCGAGAAACTCGAGGCAGCAAACCCTTCAAGTGCGGACGCGCCCAATATGGTTCAAGTGCGCCAATCTTTCGGTGACCGCGCGAAAGTGATACGAGCCAGCGGCAAGGTCCTAGGGATAAGAAAGCACATATCAACTATTTCCTAGAAATAGCTGGGGTTAGGGGCAGTGGAGGCCGGAACTAATGCGCATACGGATCATTCTGGCAGCCTTGCTGGCTGCCTCTGCATCGGGCATCATCCCCGAAACGCGAGCGGACCCGCGCGCCGGGATCGTCATTCCCGCAGACGGTGACTTGTACAGCAAGCTTGTCGCCCGGGCGGAAGCCGATGACCGGACAGTCGATTTCCGGGCGCTGCGGTTCGCCTGGCTCGACAGCGCGGCACGCCTGCGGGCGCACCGAACTACAATCAACGAGCTGAGCCGCGACATGATGCAGGCCGCTAAGGATCGCAGCACTTCAGCGGTTCGTAACACCGCGGAGAAGATTTTGTCGATCGACTATACTTACATGGCGGCGCACAAATTTCGCCGGCAATCGTGCCACGTCCTTGGGGATACTTTGTGCGAGGACCATGAGGAGTTCGTTGAATTCGGCCTGCTCAAGTCCATCACAAGAGGCAAGGACGGCAAGTCCCCGGCTACCGCCTGGGAGGTTGCCTCGATACACGAGGAATACTTCATCATGTCCATGGCGGGCCTCAAGGTCCAGAACCAACAACTCGAAGGTACCTTTGACAAATTCGTCGTCACCGACGAAACTGGCGCGACCCGCGAAGTCTTCTTCAATATCTACGTCATGCTCACGAAGGAATTTCCGGGAGTGAAATGAGGCTGCGGGAGTTCAGCGCGCGGGCGTGCGTTACCCGAGGTCGAGCGGCAGCATCGTCGTCGGCCGCTGACTGGCGCTGGAGCAAGAGCTGGGGCCGAAATGGACACCCGAAACCGCAGCGGCCCGGGTGGCAGCCTATACGCTGCTTTCGAACTACATGATCGCGGAAGCTTACGGGGCTAACGCCGCCGCCTAAGCAGAGTTTCCCAAAAGTGGCCACCGGTTTTGGGACAAAAAACTCTGCGAAAACAAGGGACGCTAAGCAAACATTCGTTGGGCCAGCCAACGAAAGTTTGCTTAGCGGGAAGTGCGAAGCAAGCCCCGTAAACAGCATATCCACGCACACCACGGCTGGCAGCGCTGCACCTTAAGGGGCTGTCAGCTTATCGGTACGGCGGCGTTCGTCTCAGCGCGGCAGGCAAGGAACAGATCAAAGCGCGTTTTCCAAGGATTCGAAGATGAAATCCGCGTCGTTCGTGGACTTGAAGCTGATTTTGTAGTGGACGGTTCCATCCGTCAGCGAGACCGCTCTGTCCGGTCCGAAACCGCAAGTTACGCTCTTGATCTTCTCCTTGACCGCATCCCGGCCGGGGGCATCGGCACATACCCGCCGGATGGCGTCCAGCGCCGCCTCGCACCACCCGCTTGCGCTGTAGCTGGACAAGTCCGCCTCCTGAACGCCTTTCCATTCGAAGGCCACCTTTATCGAGGTGCCACACTCCGTGTTTGTGGATTTCACGTCCTGGGCCAGCTTTGCCAATTCGGACGCCTTGCGTGCTTCGATTTTCGGCAAATCTGCTTGGCTGCACCCGCGAGGAGAGCGGCAGGCCACTGCCAACAGTCCGATCAAGCTTAGTGTCTTCACGGGTTTCTCCTTTACCGTCTAACGGCGGCCTGGCATCTTTTTTCCAGCAAGCCCTTGAGGCTATTGTGCTCGATGAGGCCCGGGCAGGCATTGTGCAGGTAGTAGCCATCGCCAGCCGTTTTGGCGAGGTTTGCCGCGACGGCGGACTTTACCGAATCCCAGCATTTCTCCGCGACAGTGCGCCCGGCCGCCGCCTCGCGATAGTCCGGCGGCAGCTCCAGCGCCTGGATCAGATCGTATTGCAAATCGGAGTCGGTGCAGATGGCCTGGCCTCCCGGCGCGTCCACTCCCAGCTCGTAGAACAGCGGCGCAATCTGGCGGTTGAATTTCACGCCGATCAGATGCGCGGCGCCAATGGCAAGCTCGGCGGTGACCGGACCGGCGTGGACGAAGCGCTCAAGATCGTTGCGGCATTTGACGGCGTCGTTGCGTTCGGCAAAGCAGCGGGCGAAGGCTTCGAGGCCGACCTTGGCGCGCAGCGAGAGGAATTTGTCCGAGCGGCCGAGCGCGGCGAATTTGGGATAGTAGCGTTCGAGCGCCGCGAACCGCTCCGCCGCGGACCCGCCCGGCAGCGTTTGCGCGGCAAGCTCGCCAAGCGCTGCCTGCTCAACCAGGCTGTTCCAATGGGCGTCGCGCGCCGCCGGGGCGATGCCGGTCAAGCGGTCGTGCAACTCGGCCCAGTCTTGCGCCGCCGCGAGCGCGTCGAGATCCTCGATGGTTGTGCCAGGCTGTTTCGGCTGCGCAGCCGCCGCTTGCGCGGTACCCCCTTCGGCAGATCGCGCCGCACCCGGCTGGAAGTAAAAATCGCTCGTGAGCGACGAATGGTCCCAAGGCACCTGCTGCCCGCCTGTCGCCGCCAGCACATCCTTCCGCACCTCGATCATGACCGCGGTGAGATTGCGGCCCGGCTCCTGCACGCGTTTTGCGAACGCCTCGGTAAAGGGCGAATTCCGGCCCTCGCCGTCGAGCGCCACGTTTCCAGGCTGCGTCGAATAGGCGATGAAGGTTCCAACGCCGGTCTGCACCTCGGCCAGACCTTTGCCAATGCTGGCCGAGCGCGTTCCCATGGAGCGGGCGAGATTGCGGCTCAAAGGATTGTCGCGGCAAGCATCCAAGAACACGATGTTGATCTTGCCGTCGCGGCCCACCTCCATTTGCCTGAGCACGAAATCCAGCGAGATGGCCTCGAAATCGAGATCGCGCTCGCTGCCGAGCTTGGCGTCCACCGGCAAGAGATAGTTGTGCCCCGCAACCTGCAGTCCATCGCCGGCGTAATAGAGGATCGCCGTATCGGCACTCTCCAACGCGTGCGAGAAGGCACGGACTTTTTCCTCGAAGGCAGGCCGGGTGAGGTCCAGGCCCAAAATCACGTCGAAGCCGAACCCGGTGAGCACCTTGGCCGCGTCGCTGGCGTCGTTGACGGGATTGGACAGCGTTCCCGCATTCATGTAGGCGGAATTGCCGATCACAAGTGCCACGCGCTTCTCCGCGGCGGCGGGCGGAGCCGCAACTGCCTGCAACAAGAACGCCGCTATGAACAAACGGAAATACAGCATCGGCCACCCCCATGATTACCGCATTGGGGCAGAACAGATAATTTGGACAATTCGATGTTAGCTGCCCGTCGTCATTCCCGCGAAGCAGCGTGTGAAAAAATCGGCGAATTGTCCGGAACGCGTGAAGTTCAGGCCGCAGGGTTTATTATGAGGAGACCGCATTCGGATCCGGAAGCCGCCTTGCTGGTATCGGTGCCGTAAAAGAGTTCCTCTGCTTCGGCGGGCGGGCGCCCAGCGAGACTAACATTTGAGCCCGGCTGCGGCACTATCGCGTGGCGGCGATAAAAAGGCGCGGGAACGGCAAGATCACGGTGCCATCGGCGAGCGGCGTGTAGGCCTTTGCCAGCTCCTGTTTGCAGGCGGCGAGGAAGGCGGCCTGCTCCTCGCCGGATAGCGGTTTGAGGAAAGGCGTCAGGCCGGTTCCTTTCAGCCATTCCACGATGGCATCGAGGCCACCGGCCATGGGGTGGAAGTAGGTGGTTCGCCAGATATCCACGCGGGCGCAGAACGGCTTCAGGAGCGCGTAGTACCAATCCGCCTGGGCGATGGCGGTGCGCGCAGCCGCGGCGGCCCCGAGCTTTCCCGCAAAGGGCGCGCCCATCGCCACCGTGCGCATCGCCACATGCGAGGGCTCTCCCAGGTTGTCCGGCATTTGGATCGCGAGGCTCCCGCCGGGCGCGAGCCTGCCCGGCCAGCCCCGGCAGCAGCGTCTCGTGGCCGCCCACCCATTGCAGCGCGGCATTCGCGAAAATCAGGTCCCATGGCCCGGGCTCGCTCCACTCCTCGATGGCGGACAGCTCGAACCGCACGCCGGGAAGCCGCTCCTTCGCGGCCCTAATCATGTCCGGGGCGTTGTCCACGCCAACGATGGACGCGGCCGGGAAGCGCCGCGCGATAAGCTCCGTCGAATTGCCGGGGCCACAGCCGAGATCGGCGGCGCGCGCAACCTCGCCCGCGGGAACCGCCTGCAACAGATCGCGCGCGGGCCGGGTGCGCTCGTCCTCGAATTTCAAATACTGCCGCGCCGACCAAGCCATCTCTGCCTCGCCCTATTTAGAGTGCGCCCCGCTCACCACGGTTATAGTGGTTTCAATCGAACGTGAGCGGCCCACCGTCATACCCGCGCATACGGGTATCCATCTAACCGCTTGTTCTGCCGATCCCAATATGGATTCCCGCCTTCGAGCGTGTGAAAAAATTGTTGTAAGGGCGAAATTCGAGGCCGCAGCGCCGTCCCCGCGGAGGCGGGGACCCATCCAAGGTCTTGTTCTGCCGGCTGAAATAGATTCCCCCCTTCGCGGGAATGTATAATAATCCTGCCCTTGACCCCGAACAGACTCCCTGCGACCGGGACGCTGCGCTTCCGGAATGATAATCTCCCATCCCCGGATGCTACGCATCCTGTCGCCTAAAGGCGAGGGATTTACCGATCCCCTATCGGGGACTTTAAAAAGTTCTGCGGAGTGAACCGAAAGTATGTAGATTGCCGCCGAAGTCCACCGCTCGTTGCCCAGCGCCCACAGCAAACCCAATTTCTGCAAGGCGAGTTTCGGAGACCCATCATGTTCTCTTCCTATGTGAAGCGCACGCGCGCATACCTTCGCCCGCCAGCCAGCGCCATTCAGACTGCGCTAGGGCTGGTCGAATACGCATCTTACGGCCAAGGGCCGGCGGTAATCGCCTTGCATGGCGGAATGGGCGGCCTGGATCAAAGCCTGATGCTGGCAAAGGCGGCGGTTTCCGCCCCGGATTACCGGATTATCGCCGTCTCGCGTCCAGGGTATCATGGAACGCCGCTTGCCTCTGGAAAGACTCCGGAGATGCAGGCCGGCCTTGTGCGGCGCTTCTCGACAAGTTAGGCATCGAAAAAGCTGCCGTCATCGCCATATCCGCCGGGGGCTTATGCGCGCTTCAATTCGCCTTGCGCCATCCGCGGCGCTGCTGGGGGCTGGTGATGGTCTCCGCCATCAGCAGCCATCATGAGGCGCCGCCAGAAATTTCCAAGCGCTTTGGCGCAATCAAAGCCTTCGCCCGCGTTCCGTTTCTCACCGCCCTAATGCGCTGGCGCTTCGCGCGTTCCCCACTGCCGTCCGCGCGCCGCTCCATGGCGGACACCGTATTGTGCGCCCGGACCCTGCACCCCGAGGTAGGGCCGCTGGTGACCGCGCTTTTTGCCGGCATGCTCGACCGCCTGCCCGCGCGGCTTTGGGGCACAGTGAACGACGTGGCGCAATTGGCCGCAATCGGCGCTTGCCCCTTGGAGCAGATTGCCGCGCCCGTGCTGGCTATCCACGGGACTGGGGATGTGATTGTGCCATTCCATTACGCCGAAGCGGTCGCCAGGAAGGTTCCCGGGGCTGAGCTGATGGCGATAGAGGGCGGCTGGCATGTCAGCCTGTTCACGCCTTTGGACGAGATAAGGAGCCGCGTGAATAGTTTCCTCGCCAAGCATGTCCAATAACAACGTTCTCATGCTACGGACGGCCGCCTACTCCGCCGCAATCCGGCTACCGCCGGCGGCATGCAGGCCACTCTGGGGGTTGCGGCATGCTTTTCGCAAATAGGTATGCGTTCTTGGGATCGATTGCGGACTCGCCGCATCGATAAGACTGCGGCAGCTGAACCTTCAGCTACGGACGTTGCAGGCCCACAGGACGAGTGTGTGCAATTTTGACCGCTCCCATTTACACTTCCATCTTAAAATCCCACTGATCTTCGCCCGCTGGGAAAACATCGCCGCCTGTAGCGTCGAAATACACGGTTGAGAGAGGCTCGCCTCCCGGTTTGTAGCTCCGGACGGCCCTGGCGTAACCGCCTTTGCGATTGGCAGGCTTGCCATCGATCCCACGGAAAGCCGTCTCGGACATGCGGCCATAATGGTCATAACTGGCGGTCACGCTTGCGTAACCGTTGACGTGGAGGCAAGGCTGGTTATCGACGCCGAAAAAGGTTTGCGAGATCAGGTTTCCGTGATCGTCCCAGGTGTTGCGCCAGCCTGCATAGCCTTGGCGGTGCTTGAACGGCGCACCATCGGCACCGAAGCAGGCCCATTCGATGACGTTGCCGCGCGCGTCATAGCTTCGCGTCGAGCGTGTATAGCCGTCCTCATGCATGATCGGCTGACCATGGGCCAAATGACCTTTATACAGAACCCATGAAATTGTAGCGGCCACTCCCAGAAGGGTTAGTAACTCGATCATTGTAGTCCCTGACCGTGCACAATCGCCTCTATTGGCTATACCGTATTCCGCCGGACTTTCGGAATCGGCCTGCTGCCGGGATCGCAGTGTCCAGCGAGCCCGTGCGCATGATACCGGATTTAGCAGAACTTTTCACTTCAGCAGGACCTCCAGCTGGAGACGTGCTCCTCGCCGGCAGGATGGTCCGCAATCGGCCGAGGCTGTGTGAAAAGTCTGGCTTCAGGGACTGCCTTTAAGAATCGCCTTGCGAGGCGCGCGGGGAGATTCGATGACGGGCTTCGTGACTGGTGCGGACCGGATGCAGGGAACGATGTTTCCCGCGCAGCTGGAAGACTATGTAGCCGGGGACAACCCGGTAGGGGCGATCGACTTCTTCGTCGATCGGCTCGACCTCGCCAAGCTTGGCTTTGGGGGCGTGAAGCCGAAGGGGACCGGAAGGCCTGCTTACCACCCCGCGGCGATGTTGAAGATCTACGTTTACGGCTACCTCAACCGCGTTCAATCGAGCCGCCGCCTTGAGCGCGCTAGCTCGCGGGAGGCGTGCCGTCGAGCCCGGCACGCAAGTCCTCGATATGGGTGATTTCGGGAATTGGTGTGCTGGCGCAGCGCGTCGAGCCGGGTCTGCGTGGCGATGTCGTTGGCCGTCCGCGCCGTGCTAAGCGCAGCCTCGACGTAGTTAAGCCCGTTGCGCAGGTAAAGCAGGATCGTGGTCAGTTTGCCTTTGGTCAACGGTATCATCCTTGGGGCTTCATGCGACGGCAGATGATTTCACATACCCCCCGATCCGTTTGTTGGCGATCCCTTGCTAACAAAAATTGCGCGATTCGTTATTTGCCCAAGGCTAACTCTCACGCATGAGAGTTGCAAGGAGGCTACTAACGGAAACGCGGCATCTCGTTAGTTGCCGGCGGCTAACGAACACGAATGAGAGTTAATTGTGGAGTTCAGGCGAAACGCCATCCCCCGCCATCGGGAGAAAAACGCACCAGCCGCAAATTAGCTAATACGCACGCGGCTCATGCCCGCTTGCACCGAGCGGCGCGCCTGACGAACGGTCTGTCCAACGAAGGCGATGGTTGATTGTCTCATATTATTTACAAAAGGAGATATTCAGGTTGTTTTGTATCATGGATTTATCAGAATTGCTGGATTCTGCCTAAACACTCGGACATCGAAGCGTTTCGCAGGCTTCATATATTTCGAGTATTTCGCTTAACTCCTGATTGTGATATGATATAAAGATATAGTTTTTGGAGATAATGCCATGCCCCCTGTGCCAAATGAACCAACCATCCCGTCGGCGGAGGACGCGCTGCTTGCGCGCGAGGCCACGCGCGCGCTTGAGGGCCACGAAGTAGAGCATGCCCTCCGTCTCCTAGTCGATCAGACATCGCTCAAACTGCCCCTCATCGCCGCCGAACTCTTGATCGAAATCCTCAGGCAAATGGCCGAGGGCAACGCCGTCAGCGTCATGCCGGTCAAGCCCGAAATCTCCACCCAGCAGGCCGCCGAGCTTTTGAACGTCTCACGGCCGTTTGTTGTAGGCCTCATCAATAACGGTACCCTGCCCGCCCGCATGGTCGGCAATCACCGCCGCCTGCCCCTTACGGACGTACTCGCCTACAAGACCGAAGACCCGCGCCAAGCGCCGCGCCGCCCTTGAGGAGCTTTCGGCACTCGATCAGGAGCTGAGTTTGCGATGACGGCCCCTGAGCCGATCGTCGCGTTCCTCGATGCGAGCGTTCTCTATCCTGCCGCCATACGCAGCATTCTTCTCTATCTGGCGCTCGAAGACCTTTATCAGCCCCTCTGGTCCGATATGGTTCACGAGGAGTGGATCACCGCCCTGCTCCGCAACCGGCCCGACCTTGACCGCGCCAAACTGGAGCGGACGCGAACCTTGATGAAAGCCCACTTCGAAGAAGCCAACGTCACCGGCTTCGAACACCTTATTCCGAAACTCACTTTCCCCGACCCCGACGACCGCCACGTTTTGGCAGCCGCCATGTATGGCAGCGCCAACATCATCATCACCGCCAATCTCTCCGATTTTCCAGCCGCCGCGCTTCATCCCTATGACATCCGGGCGATCCACCCCGATAGCTTCATCCATTTTCTGTTCGGGTTCGCCCGGACGGCGTGCTCTCAGCTCTCAAGGCCGGCCGCCTCAGCCTGAAAAACCCCAGCAAGTCCGTCGAGATGCGCCTTAACCGTCGTATGCAAAGTTCAAGCCGGCGCTAGCGGAAAAAGATGACGGTCAAGAGGACGAAGGCGGGGATCAGAAAAGCGGTGGACCAGGCCATGAAGCCGAAAAAGCCGGGCATTTTCACGCCGAGATGTCCGGCGATGGCTTTGACTATGAAGTTCGGCGCGTTGCCGATATAGGTGTTTGCGCCCATGTACACCGCTCCCGCCGAGATCGCGGCAAGCGTCTGCGCCTTGGGTCCCATCAGCGCATCGGGATCGCCGCCCGCAGCGTGGAAAAAGACGAGATAGGTGGGTGCATTATCGAGAAAGCTCGACAGGAAGCCGGTCAGCCAGAAGTACGCGGCGTTATTGGGCGCGTCCGGGCCGCCGAGAAGGCCGAACAGGGGGGCGAAGCCGCCTTGCGGGCCGGCTTTCAGGATCGCAATCGCCGGGACGATGGTGACGAAGATCGCGGCGAACAGCTTCGCCACCTCAAGCAGAGGCTCCCAGTTGAACTCGTTTTGCTCCCGGCAAACGCGGGGCGTTAGGAGGAGAGAAGCGGCGGCAACGCCAACAAGAACGAGGTCGCGCCAGAGGCTTATCCAAGTCACGGCTGTCCCGAATATGGTTACATTGCCAAACCCGTTCGCCCCGCTAATAGCAACGGCGACAATCGCAAGCACGAGTAGCTGGATATTCACGGTTCCGCGCAGGAAAAGCTTTTCAGAGCGTTCGGTTGTGTTCTTTTCTATACGCTCGTGCTCGAAATAATATGAGTCAATAGCGAAGAACACTGCCAACTCTATACAGGAAAGCAGGAGCGTTGGCAGCCACAGGAACTGCAGCGGCCAGAAGAAATTCACGCCTTCAAGATATCCCAAGAATAGCGGTGGGTTCCCGAGCGGCGTCAGCGCAGACCCGATGTTACATACGAGGAAAATCAGAAAAACCACGATGTGGGTCTTGTACTGACGGTCTTTATTGGCCCGGAGAATTGGCCGGATCACGATCATGGCCGCGCCCAGTGGCCCGGCAACCGCCGCCAATACCATCCCGGCAAGCATGACCGCGGTATTGAGTTTGGGCGATGCGGGAAGATCGCCACCGATATAGATGCCGCCCGCGATGACGAATAATGCACCGATAAGCGAAACGAAGGGGATATACTCTAGGATAAATACTTGAACAAGCTCATGAAAAGCGGCGCCGGCTCCGAAAACCGCTGCGCACGGCACGAGATATGCGAGCCCCCAGAACAGCGCCACCAAGCCATAGTTGCGATGCCAGAACTCCGGCGCGGCGGATGGCAAAAGTGCCAGCGAGCCCAGGACCCCCGCGAAAGGCAGCACCCATAAGAGACTCAGCCCGGCGCCGTCGACCGCCGTAGCCGGAGCGGCGCAGGCGCTGCTGGATGCGAGGACCGCCGCGAGGAACGCGCCGGCTGCCGCGAACGCGCGTCCGGTCTTGCCAAAGCCTTGAGGTAAGCCATTGAATCTCATGATGACGCCGAATTGAGCGTTAGAGTGCGTCCGGAAAAAGTGTGAGCGGTTTTTCCGATAAGACGCACGGTTAAACAAAGACTTAGAGCCCCGCTTTTGATTCCATCAAAAGCGGATAGGCTCTAGGCGCGGGCACGCAGCCACTTAAAAACCGCGCGAGCGCTCCCAATAACTATGAACGGGAATGGAAGCCAAGAGGATAACCGCCATGAAAGAGCGCATTCACAAGAGCGATGCCGAATGGCGCGCGCAATTGACGCCGGAGCAATACAAGGTCACGCGCGAGCACGGCACCGAACGCGCTGGAGCGAGCCCGCTCAACCATGAAAAACGCGAGGGGGTTTTCACCTGCGTATGCTGTGGCGAACCGCTGTTTTCATCGGATACGAAATACGAATCCGGCAGCGGCTGGCCGAGCTTTTACCGGCCAATCGAAGGCGAGGCTGTGTCCCAGAATGAGGACCGGTCGTTCATGATGCACCGGACGGAGGTGCGTTGCGCGCGCTGCGAGGCGCATCTGGGCCATCTATTCCCGGACGGCCCGCAGCCCACGGGTCTGCGCTATTGCATGAACGGGGCCGCGCTGAACTTCAAGCCCGGCCAAACGGGAGAGGAAAGCCATAAGGAAGGGGCGGAATCCTAGCCTACCAGCCGCAAAAAGTCCTGACCGTTCCGCCACCCACACTTCGTCATCGCGAGGCGGCCTTGGCCGCCGTGGCGATCCAGAAGCAACCGCACAAACCGATGTTGCCGTGGATTGCTTCGCTTCGCTCGCAATGACGAAAGAGCGGTCAAAACTTATGGCTGCCGGTATAAGTGCTTGTTTAACCGTGCGTCCTATCGGAAAACCGCTTCGCACTTTTCCAGCCGCAAAAAGGCTGCGGGTTCTCCGCAGCCATCGGCCAATGCCCTTAAGACTTTTTCGCGCCCGGCCTCGACTTTAGTGCATCCGCGCATGCGGGCGCGAGTTCGCTCGCGTGGCCTTCCAGGCATTTCATCCGGGCGCCGCGATCCTTGCCTGCCTCCGCGCAGAACTTTTCTTCATCGGCCTTGCAATTTGCCCGCACTTGCTTCCAGGCTTCGTGCATTTCCTTGCACCCGGGCGAAAGCTCGGCTTCGTGCTGCTTCATGCATTCATGGAGTTTCGGGTCGCCGGACTGCAGGCCGGGGCACAATTTCTCCCGGTCCGCTTTGCAGGGATTGGCATCCTGCGCGGACGCAAGTTGCGGCGAAAGCAGAAGCAGCGTGGCAGCCAGCGGTGCGTAGAGCGCAAATTTCATCTGGGATATCTCCAATTGGGGAATGCGTCCTTGGCGCTTAGCCTGAGGACGCAAATCCCACAACGGCAAACCAGCCGGCGTGCGGAACAAAATTGTAAGGGAACTTACCAGCCTGGCGAGTTGTCATACCAAGTCCGGGCGATTGCTTCGCAATGTCCCCTTTGCCCGCCTTCGCGGGTGCGGGCTCTGCCCTTCGCCAAGCAAGCTCGCCGGCATTAAATCAGGTGGCGAGAGGCCGAGTGCGGACTTGACGCACTTCGAAAACCACCCCTCCGGGCATAGCTGCTTTAGGATCTTGAAGCGGGTGATCTTGCGAAGCGCCGCTGGCTAACACGCTTGGCCAGGAGCCGACAAGCCGTCGCCGCCAGCCGGTTCTTGACATTTTGCGGACCGGCAACCACCTACCTACTGTTCCGTTTGGGAATGGCCGCTGGATTGCGGTCTTAAGCGCCCGGAAGGGCAAAGGTTGGACCGAACCGGCTTCGGTCGTCAGTTGCTGGATAGCATCGTGGTTGCCTCAAAAGTGTACCAATTAAAGCTTTCCACTGCGCCTGCGCGACAGGACCGGTTCTCTTTCGAAGGAAAAAGAGAACCATGAATAGAGATACCACTCCCTCTTCCTACAAAACGATCATTCGATTCGAGCAGGCGGCCGAACAGGCCGACGGGCCGATCAAGCGCGTTGTCGGTTTCGTTCCGGCTAAGAACATATTGAGCTTGTTCGACGACGCCACGCTCGACGCCAATCCTCGCTCTGCCAAGGCAAACAACGTTGTTGCCGACATCATAGACAGCATTCGCGAGTCCCCGAAAATCTTCCAATTCAAACCCAAGGGCATCCTCCTTGGGACGTCTGACTTTACCGAACTCGAACGCAAGCGTTACGAACTGCGGTTCAACGATCCCAGCTATGAGGGTTTGCTGGACGGCGGCCACTTCATGCTCGCACTCGGCACTTTCCTGCTCAGTCATGTAATGGACGACAAGGATCTCAAGAAGCTGAGGCTTTGGGAGGACATGAAGGACGCATGGACCAAAAATCGCGACGCCGTTTTTGCGATCCGCGACAACTTTGCCTTCAAGGTTCCGGTCGAGCTTCTCCTGCCTTCAAACCCCGATGATGACGAGGTCGTGAGCGAGTTCCGCTTGGCGCTGATCGACATTTGTGCCGCGCGCAATAATAACGCACAGCTCACCAGTGAGGCTAAAGCCAATCAGCGCGGGTTCTATGAGGAAATCCGCAAGCGCATGCCTAAGGAGATCGGCGAACGCGTCGAGTGGAAGAGCAATGAATGGGCCAGCGATGACAGTCCAATCAAGGTTCGCGACATCATCGCGTTGGCGTGGATTCCGCTGACGGTCTTGAACGAGGCCCACATCCTTCCCACACGCACTGAAAGTGGCTCGCCGCTAAACTTCGCTGTGCTGCCCCAAAATATATATAGCAGGAAGGCCGAACTCTCTATGCTGTTCGACAAATTGATGGAACATCCAGGTGTATCGAAACAAAAGAACGGCCCGCAATACGAGATGCACAATACAAGCGTCGGCAGCGCTTTCGATGTGGCCGCGGACCTGCCGGCGCTCTACGACAAGATTTTCGTGGAGATGGGCGACGCATACAATAAGGCGGGGGGCAAATTCGGGAAGATCAAGGCGGTGAGGATACCCAAGCGGGGCTGTGTCTATTCACCCTTCACTCGGCGAGAGTCCGAGTTCGGCGTCCCCGACGGGTTCGTGCTTCCCGTCTTGTATGGTTTGAAGGCGATCTTGGAGATCAAGGATAACAAAGTCGAGTGGCTCACTAATCCGGAGGAATTTCTTGATCGGCACATGAAGGCCCTGATGGGCGCATTCAAAATGCCGATGGAAATGGCGGGCTTTGACCCTCAAAAGGTCGCCAAAACCGAGAATTCGTATGCGTTTATGGAGGGCGAGGTTAAAAAGCTCCGCATTATAGAGCAAGCCCCTGAGTGATTGAGGCGGAAATTTCAATCTTTTTCGAGCGGTCACCTCCGGTGATAAAAGAGCCCTGAACTTGGCCAGCAGCGGGTCAGCGCCCTCTTTATCGCCGCTGGCCTCTCTTTTGCTGCCCAGGCAGGCAACTGCCGTTCTTCCTTAGGTGAGCACAATCGTCATGGCGGGATTCCGGAATGCCAAACGTGGCCTGAAAATTGAGGGAACCAACTTCAGCTATCTAACCGAGGGCGCCTACGGCGTCGTTTTCCTGGATCGCGATCAGAGTCGAATACGAAAAGTGTATCGGAGCCGAGCCGATGAGAATTCACTCGCGCGAAGTCTTTGAGGCGGAAACTGAAGCATATGCAATTGCTTCGAAGGTCTGCGAGCTGAAAGACTTGATCCCTGCCTATTTTGGCAAGGTTTCCGATCAAAAGATCGTCGACACGTCAGGTAGTGACGTAACACACGAATTTCACCCAAGTTTTGCATTTGAGGCTGAATTCGTAGAATGTAGTTTCCAGAAATTAGCAGCCGCCACCGAACGCGAACGAAAGCGAGTAGCCAACCTATTTCACATGCACGGGATCCATCATATCACTGACGTATCGGTATGCATCGAAAATGATAGGATTACTAAGGTGATCGACTTCGCCACAAGGGAGGTTGAGCTGTGGTCGAAAGATTAGACCGGGAAGACATCGCGTATGTGCGCAGGTCCAGTTTTCGCGTTCCGGGTTCTGGAGTTTGGTCTGGGTCAGGTCCGCGCCAACTACCGCCAGCCGTGCAGTTTCCGGTTTGAGATCCAGAAGCGGTTGTCGCCTGGGCGTCCAGCCGTTGAAACCGCCAGGACCGCTTCCGACCCACAGCGACATGACGCACAGGGTATCGAGCGTCGGATTTCGATGGCTGGTGTGGCTTCCGGGATCGTGCGTTCGTGAAAGCGCTTATCGCCCGCCTTACCGGCGTAGTCCGGCTGGATAGCCAGCCCTACGGGCCTACCATAGTTAATTTTCGCTTGGTTAACGGGCAGGCGCGATCTTTTCCGCCGCCGTCTTTCTGCGAATCTTTTGCCACTTTAGGTCGAATTCTACGATTTCAAAATACCCGTTAATATTAGATTGTTGCGCGTGTTAAGCATAAAACCAAACCTGCAGTTGCAGAAATGGTTAACAGCAAGCAACAGTTAATCGTGTAATATCAATGAGTTATTCGTCCGTGTTAATCTTATATGCTGCCGGAATCGCTTCTTCTTGGCAGCGCCCTGCAGGAGTAAGAAAATCGAGCCAGCGGGCGTGTATTGGCAGAAGATATGGGTTTACCGGTATTTAAAAAATGCAGACGCCACAGTATGCAAGGAAGACTGGTTGCAGGGAAATGCCTGCGCCATGGGCTTCAAAGGCGAGCATGAGCCGGGCAAGGCAAATAGAAGGCGCTCTCTTGCGAGGGTTTGCTTTGGTACAGCCGCTTTGTTTCTTCCTCCAGGCGCTTGCCGCGTTTCCGCAACGCCATTCCTTAGCAGGAGCGTGTGAAAAAAAGAGCGCACCCGCCGCTGTCATGGCCAGGCCCGACCCGTCCATCCACTAATATATTGAGCGCGTTGAGTTTTCCATGGATGGCCCGGTCGAGCCGGGCCATGACAATTGAGTTTGCCGCGATTGCCCTGCGTGGCGTTAGCACATCGATAAGGAGCATTGGTCCACCATAGAGCCCTGGGAAGGCGCGGACGCGGTCAGGTGGCGCTGAATGGCGTTATTTGCAGGGTTGAGAGCGGGGCCGGAGTGGCTGGCGGGAGGGAAGGGGCGGAGCCGGGCAGCGTGGGTCCGGGTAGCTTCTGGCGAGCGGCGCCCGCGCCAAAAGGTAAACGCGTACCGCTGCGCTCAGCGCCCGGAAATCGCAGGACTTGGGAGCTCCCCCTATCGGGCATGGCTAACAAATTGCTAAAAAACTTATGGCAGCCGGTATGAGGGGGTCCTTTTTTGCTGCAGCCAGGAGTGAAGTAATCGAGCGGATCCAGTATCACCGCCGGCGATCGTCCGGCAAGCGCTCCGGCGTGACGCGCACGGTGACGATCTCACCGCGCCGTAGCACGCGCAGTTCGGACGGGCGTCCAATCGAGCTCCGGTCGAGGATGCGATGGATGGCATCGGCCGATGGCGTATCTTTGCCGCTGGCGGAGAGGATCACGTCGCCCGCCCGCAAGCCTGCTTTATCCGCCGGGCCGCCAGGGACAGTCTGTACGATCTGCACGCCGGCCGGCACCGCGATGCCGAATCGCACCGCCGCTGCCTTCGGGAAAGGTACGGTTTGCCCTGCGAGCCCCAGATAGCCGCGCACCACGCGCCCTTCGCGCATGAGATCGGGAATGACGCGCTTGGCGGTATCGATGGGCACCGCGAAGCCGGTCGCGTTGGCGCCGGCCACGATGGCGGTGTTCACGCCGATAACGCGCCCCCGGCTATCCAAAAGCGCTCCGCCCGAATTGCCGGGGTTCAGCGCGGCGTCCGTCTGAATGATGTCCTCGATCAACCGGCCGTCCGTGGCACGCAACGTCCGCCGCAGCGCGCTCACCACGCCGGTTGTAACCGTCGCCTGCAGGCCAAACGGATTGCCCATAGCGACGACCAGTTGGCCCACGCGCAAAGTATCGAAGTCGCCCAGCTCAACCGCGCTGAGCTGCCCGCCATGCACCCGCACCAGCGCGATGTCGGTGCCGGCATCGCCGCCAACCACGTCAGCGGACGCGGTGCTTCCGTCCGCCAGCAGAACTTCGACGGCGCCGGCGCCATGAACGACGTGGTTGTTGGTCAGCACGTAGCCGTCGGGAGTAATGACAAATCCTGAGCCCGCGCCGCCATGCATGCGCGGATCGCCGCCGGGCGTGCCGGCCTTCGCCTTGCGCTGAATGCCAACCATCGCCGCGGCGACGCTTTCGACGACGCCAGTGACGATGCTGGAATAGGCGTCGAGCGCCTCCCGCTCGCGCACCGCGCCGCGATCCGGCTGCGAACCGTTGCCGTTCAAGCCAAAACCGATGGGAATAATATTCATGTTCCGTTCCAGTGCGGCAGGCTGCCGCTGTACGGCGTCAATTTGGTTAACGCCGGGCGAATTTCAATCTCGGGTTCCGCACGCTTGACGCAGGCGCGATTTCCGCCCTTATTGTAAGTTGCCAGTTGGCCGGATGGCCGCTGCTTGGGGGGCGTGCGCTGTGGCCGTTCGCGGTTAAAGCACGAACCCCTAAGTGGAGGAAAGTCCGGGCTCCACGGAAACACGGCGCCGGATAACGTCCGGCGGGGGCGACCCCAGGGAAAGTGCCACAGAAAGCAAACCGCTTTATTCCAGGTGTCACGCTTCGTGTCTCAGTGCGAAGCGCGGGGACCAAAAATAGAGAAGGGTGAAAGGGTGCGGTAAGAGCGCACCGCGGCGCTGGCAACACAGCCACATGG
>CAWAVJ010000024.1:0-44724 GCA_963785355.1 uncultured Alphaproteobacteria bacterium | reverse complement strand
GCAGATTTGAAATTAACCATTATACGGTGCATTTGCGGCCTAGCCATGCCGCGCGTCCAGCGGAAATTCCCCTGTATTATCAATGGCCAATTCGCCCCTTAAGCCTTCAAAAAGGAGCATCCCCTATAATCGCGCCTTAAAGGGAACCGCCCAATCGCGCAAAATTGGCGGCAAATGCGAAAAATCGAAGTTAAGGAGCGTTTAATCGTGAGGCGGAGCGGCAGCGGGCGATTTCTGTGCGGCGGAGGCGAGCGGGCGGTTTTGCGCGTCGAGCAGCGGCACGCCGTAGCTTGCGAGCAGCGCGTCGATGTCCACCTGGTTCTCCTGGATGAGCCGGTTCAGCAGCCGCTTGAACTCCTGATCCTGGTGCCGCACGGCCATGCCGATCCTGAAGCTCATATGCGGGCCGGTGAGCGGCGCCACGGCGAGCTTGGGGTTGGAGTGCATGGCGTAATAGCCCGCCATCGGCCCCCACAGGACGCCCGCGTCTACGGTCCCGCCCTCGATGTCGCCGATCATGTCGCGGGCGGACGAATCCACGCGGGTATCGATGACCAGCGGATAGGGCTTGGCCCGGGCCATCAGGCCGTTGGCGATCATCAGGCTCGAAGGCGGCGTGCCGGCCACGATGCCGATGCGCTTGTCCTTGAGGCGCGGATCGGAGAGCGAGCTTACGCCGTCGAGCTCCGCGCCAGGCTTGTAGACCAACGCATAGGCGGTTGCGTAGTAGGGGTTCGTGATTTGCGCAATATCGTCCCCTTGCGGGAAGCCCATGATGACATCGCACCGGTAGGAGCCCAAGGTGTTACGCACGAAGCCCATGGAGTTTGGATACCAAGTATAGCTCAAGGATTTCCCGAGCTTGGCGGCCAGAAGTTCGGCGAGCTTATTCTCGAAGCCCTCGCCCTTTTCGTTGGAAAAAGGCAAGTTTCTCGGGTCGGCGCAGACGCGGAAGACCTCCGGATCGACAAGTTCAACCGCCGCACCGGGGCCTTCTTGCGGGACCGCGTTCGCTTGCCCTGCAAGCCCGAACAACAAAGCGCCGATGAGAGGCGCAAACTGGTTTCTGCTCATCGTCATCATTATGGTCCCATGCATTGGTCTTCAGCCTTAGCCACGGCAGGAGGCTTTGGCACATGCTTCTCCGGTCTTCCCCGCCCCATGGCGCCGCCGACCGCGCCCGGAGGTAAACATAGATATTGTCAAGATAACATACGACGTTTTTGTTGTTTCCAAAGGCTGGCATGACAAAATCTGTGGAAGCAGACACGTTCTTCCGGCCTTGTGCAACAATAGCCAAGAATTCACCATAGCTTATCGTCTTCAATGAGTTGGTTAGATCGGGCGCGTAACTCGATCCAGAACCATCAGGTCCGTGACAAACAATACAAATAGAGTTATAACGCAAGTAACCGGAAAATGTGTACCAGTCCACCTCGCCATCGGGTCCGATGTGAAAGGTTGATTCCCATCCTTGTCGTACCATTCGCCATTGACTTCCTTGACCGCAGCCGGATCGCCGGAGCCGTCCGCCCAGGCGTTTCCCCTGAATAACGTGCACGAAAATAGGGTAAGACCCAGTAAAAACACCAGGAGTTTCAATATCTTGCCTCGGCGGTGGAAGGGGCCGAAGCCCGGCGCTTGGCGCGCCGGGCCTCCGGTTGTGCTAGGCTTACTGGCTGGAGCCCGGCAGCGCGAACACGGTCATCGTGCCGCCCAACGCAGTATAGTTCGAGAGCGCCGCGTAGCCGCCGACCGCTCCGAGCCCTTCCTGGGGCTTCGTGAGGCCAGCCGCGAGACCGATACCGGCCCAGCCGCCTACGCCCGAAAGCACCGCAACGAACTGCTTGCCCTTGTGCTCGAAGGTCATAACGTTGCCGATGATGCCGGACGGGGTCTTGAACTTGTAGAGTTCCTTGCCCGTCTTCGCATCGACCGCCTTCAGATAGCCTTCAAGCGTGCCGTAGAAGGCGACGCCGCCAGCCGTCGTAAGCGCGCCGGACCACACGGAGAACTGCTCAGGATCGGACCAAACGATCTTGCCCTTGGTGCCGTCCCAGGCGATGAAGTTGCCCATATTAGTTCCGCCAGGAGCCGGGAACATCGACAGCGTGGCGCCGACATAGGGCTGTCCGGCGGTGTAGGCAACCCGGTATGGCTCGTAGTCCATGCAGACGTGATTCGTCGGCACGTAGAAGAGCTTCGTCTCCGGATCGTAGCTTGCCGGCTGCTCGTCCTTGCTGCCAAGTGCTGCCGGGCAGACGTTCGTGTAGTTGACATCCTCGCCCTTGGAGCCCGGCGCGTATTCCGCGACCACTTCTGGGCGCCCGTAGTTCTTCGAGCTCCTGTCCATGTCGATCTTGGTCGCCCAATTGACCGCGGGATCGTACTTCTCGGCCACCAGCAGCTCACCGTTATCGCGATCGAGTGTATAGCCGAAGCCGTTGCGGTCGAAGTGGGTAAGCAGCTTACGCTCCTTGCCGTCGATGGTCTGATCGGTCAGGATCATCTCGTTAATGCCGTCGTAGTCCCACTGGTCGTGCGGCGTCATCTGATAGACCCACTTGGCCATGCCATTATCGGGATCGCGGGCAAAAATGGTCAGCGACCATTTATTGTCGCCAGGCCGCTGCACCGGGTTCCAAGTCGATGGGTTGGCCGTCCCGTAGTAGATGAGATTCAGCTTGGGATCGTAAGAGATCCAGCCCCAAGTCGAACCGCCGCCAATCTTCCATTGGTCGCCTTCCCAGGTCCGGAGACTGGAATTCACGCCGATCGGCTTGCCCAGTTCGGTCGTCTTCTCCGGGTCGACGAGCAGGTCCTTATCTGGGCCGGTCGACCAGGCGCGCCACACCTGCTTGCCGTTGCTGATGTCGTAGGCGGTGAGGCGGCCGTGGACGCCGAACTCAGCGCCGGATACGCCAACCAGCACTAGGTTCTTGACGACCACCGGCGCCGAGGTTCCGGTTTCGCCCTTAGAGGGATCGCCTTCCTTCACCGACCAGATGACTTTACCGGTCTTGGCGTCGAGCGCGACAAGCGTGGTATCGGCCTGATGGAGGAAGATCTTGCCTTCAGCATAGGCAACGCCGCGGTTGACCGTGTCGCAACACATCACAGGAATCACGGACGGATCTTGCTTCGGCTCATATTTCCAAATGATCTTGCCCTCGTTGTTCAAGTCGAGCGCATAAACCGTGTTCGGAAATGGGGCGTGGACGTACATGATGTCGCCGATCACCAGAGGGCCGCCCTCGTGTCCGCGGAGAACGCCTGTCGAGAACGTCCACACGGGCTCAAGCTTGTTCACATTCTCATTGGTGATCTGCTTCAGCTTGGAGAACCGCTGATTGTAATAGTCCCCGGTTTGCATGACCCAATCGTTCGGGTTCTGCTGCATTTTCAGCAGTTCCTCATTTGCCGAGGCAGGTGCCGACAGCCCTGCCAGCAACGCGCAGAGCGATGCCGTGAGAAGTAATTTCTGCACTGTTTTCCTCCCTAGATACTAAGAGTTTAAACATACGCCCGCCAGCAGGCCGGTTGGCGATGTTTTATCCCTTACGCTCGCTTTTATAATTCTCGCACACTAGGTAAGCTCCAGGTAAAGAGCGTATTTTCATCCGTTAACAGATCTTTACCATTTGCGCATACTCTTAGCTGCTGAAGCTCCTGCTCGTTATATTCCGGGAATGAGCGCAAAGATGTCTGCGACAAAGAGTAGTCAAACGTCCCGTAAACTGCAAGGGCTATTATGGGTAGGACGGACGATGTATAATGGCGCGTAACGCAGACGTGATTGCGGCTTGATCGTTGAACGACTTACTGTCAAGTGATAGATAACATGCGACAAGTGCGCGTTCGCGATATGCTTATTTGCAGTCCTGCGTTACGTGCGTCTCTATGTTTCTGCTGGAAGCGCGTCTTGAAAAGAACCGCTAGGCTATCAAGCGAGGCTAGCTATGCCCTGTCAATTACGGTGGTCATCTTGTAACTTAGATGTGATATAGCGTGATATTTTGCGAGCGCGACGCCAGATTAAGGGATAAAGTCCGATCCGTTCTGTTAGGAGATCTTCACGATGCTATTTGGTGCTGCTGTTCGTTGTGTTATATGAGTTATAGGATTGACATAATGCGAACTATCCATGCAGACTTCAGGTCGCGCACTCAGAAACCTTTTTGGCGCGTGCCCGTGAGTGGGCACAACGTTACGCCGGCGTTCTGACAGTGCAGTCGATAATAACGTTTGGGTGAAGGCGGAAACGATCCATGAAGACGCGCGCTGCTGTGGCCTGGAAGGCTGGTGAACCTCTTTCCATCGAGACCGTAGACATCGATGGGCCAAAGACCGGCGAAGCCCTGATCGAGATAAAGGCGACGGGCATCTGCCATACGGACGCCTATACGCTGTCGGGGGCCGATCCGGAGGGGCTGTTCCCCTCGATCCTGGGACACGAGGGTGCGGGCATTGTCCGCGAAGTGGGCCCGGACGTGCGCACGCTTAAAGTTGGCGATCACGTGATCCCGCTCTACACGCCCGAATGCCGCAACTGCAAGACCTGCCTATCGCGCCGCTCCAACCTGTGCACGGCGATCCGCGCCACGCAGGGCAAGGGCGTGATGCCCGACGGCACCTCGCGCTTTTCCCAAGATGGCAAGCCGCTGTTCCACTACATGGGCTGCTCGACCTTTTCCAATTACACTGTGCTGCCGGAAATCGCGCTCGCCAAGGTTCGCGAGGACGCGCCGTTCGACAAGATCTGCTATATCGGCTGCGGCGTGACGACCGGCATTGGCGCCGTCATTTTCACGGCCAAGGTCTGGCCCGGAGCGAATGTCGTGGTCTTCGGCCTTGGCGGCATCGGGCTTAACGTCATCCAGGGCGCCAAGATGGTGGGCGCGGACAAGATCGTTGGCGTGGACCTCAACCCGTCGAAGCGGGCCATGGCCGAGAAGTTCGGCATGACGCATTACATCAATCCCGATGAGGTGGGCCGCGATAAGGTCGTTCAGGCGATTGTCGACCTGACAGGCGGTGGCGCGGACTTCTCCTTCGAAGCCATCGGCAATGTCCACACCATGCGCCAGGCGCTCGAATGCTGCCATCGCGGCTGGGGCGAGAGCATCATTATCGGTGTTGCCGCCTCAGGCCAGGAAATCTCGACACGCCCGTTCCAGCTTGTCACCGGCCGCGTCTGGAAAGGCACCGCTTTCGGCGGCGCCAGGGGCCGCACAGACGTGCCCAAGATTGTCGATTGGTACATGGAGAAGAAGATCGACATCGACGATCTCATCACGCACACCATGCCGCTCGACAAGATCAACGAGGCTTTCGACCTCATGCACGAAGGCAAATCGATCCGCTCGGTCGTGATTTACTAGAGGAAGCGTGCCGTGACCAGGCCTCAGATCGTTTCGCAAAACAAGAGCTTCGGGGGAACGCAATATGTGTACCGCCATCGCTCCGCCGAGACCCGGACTGACATGCGCTTTGCCGTGTTCGTGCCTCCAGGCGCGAGCGCGGGACACCGTTCGCCGATCCTGTGGTATCTCTCGGGTTTGACCTGCACGGAAGAGAATTTCACTGTCAAAGCGGGTGCGCAGCGCGTGGCCTCTGCCCTTGGGCTGATGGTGGTGGCACCAGATACTAGCCCGCGCGGGGAAGGCGTTCCCGGCGATCCCCAAGGGGCTTACGATTTCGGCCTGGGCGCCGGCTTTTACGTGGACGCGGTCAAGCAGCCGTGGGCCAAGAATTACCGCATGAAGTCCTATATCGAGCGCGAGCTGCCTGAGCTGATCGCGCTCGATTTCCCTGCCGATATGGAGAGGCAAGCCATCACCGGCCACTCGATGGGCGGCCACGGCGCGCTGACCATTGCCTTGCGCAATCCAGGCCGCTTCAAATCCGTGTCCGCGTTCGCGCCGATCTCTTCGCCTATGAACTGCCCTTGGGGCCAGAAGGCTTTGAGCGGCTACATCGGAGAAGACCGCAAAGCCTGGCGCGCCTACGATGCCTGCGCGCTCATCGAGGATGGCGCACGCCTGCCCGAACTGCTCGTGGACCAAGGCACGGCGGATAACTTCCTGAAGGAGCAGCTCAAGCCGGAGCTCTTGCAAGACGCCTGCGCCAAAGCCGGGATACCGCTCACGCTGAGGCGGCAAGAGGGCTACGACCATTCTTACTACTTTATCTCGACCTTCATGGAAGATCACCTGCGCTGGCATGCCCAGCGCTTGAATGCGTAAGAAGGATCGCTGGGGCGGCAGCTTCGCCGCCTTTTGGGAGGATGTCATGAAGTGCTGGTGCTGGGGGCTTGCAGCTTTGGCGATCCTGTGCGGCGCCGTTTGTCCGGTGGCGGCGCAGGATATGCTTCAGCATCTCGACCTGCAGTCGCCAGCGATGACGCAAGCGGAGATGACCCGCGGGCAAATCGAAGCTCTTTTGAGCAGCCAGACGGGCCACCCCCTTGACCTTTCGGGTAAGGCTCTGAACGGCCTCGATCTTTCCGGCCTCGACCTGTCGCATGCCAGCCTTCGCAACGCGCGCCTCAACAAGGCGAACCTCCAGGGCGCGAAGCTCGATGGCGCGGTCCTGGACCAGGCTTGGGGCCTCGACGCCAATTTCAGCGGGGCTAGCCTCAAGGGCGCCAGCCTGTTCGCGAGCCAGCTGCAAGGGGCAAATTTGGACGCAGCGGACCTTGCCGGCGCGCGCATCGCCGCGGACCTCAGCAGGGCGAGTTTGAAGGGCGCCAACCTTGCCGGTGCGAACTGCAGCGCGGACCTGAAAAACCAGTCGATGGGCCTGATTGGCGCGGTGTTCAAGTCGGCCAACCTGACCGGCGCCAACCTATCGAATGCCAATCTTTCCCTGGCAAATCTGGAGTTCGCGAAATTGCGTGACGCGAACCTTTCCGGCGCCAACCTGAGCGACGCCGATGCCGCTGGGGCCGATTTCCGCGGCGCTCGCATGGATGGCGCCAATGTAAGCGGTCTGGACGTCAATTCGGCGCGGATAGATGAGGCCTCCGCAAAGTCTGCGCTTGCCTCAGCCAAGAATGTGGAGCTGACGATTAGAGATTAACTGCGCCATTGGTATGGTGCATCCTGGATAAAGCACAGATGGGAGCAAGACGGATCGTAGGTCTATGGCCACGCGGCGTGGGGACGTGTTCTCTAGACACTACACTTTAACGTGATGAAAAATCCCGATGGCAGGTAGCCGAAACGCGGTCAATTATGTTATTACTAGGCTGGCAAGCGTGGCCGTCTGAATATCGGAGCACGGTCTAGGCGGTTATTGCGATGCGAACCAGGCCCTGGCCCGCTGGGCTTGCGGCCGGCCTAACCTCGTATGTGCTCATCTGAGGTGGAAGGATGATGTTTTGGAAAAAAAAAGAAAGTGGGAGGAGTACGATGAACGCTGTACATATCCATCCGGTCATCGACCAAGGCATGAAACCTAAATCGCCAAGCTTTGCCGGCGGCATACTGAAGTGCAAGTGCGCCACCAATCCCGTCACGGTAAGCATCAAAGGGCAGGTTGCTCACGACCATGCTTGCGGCTGCACGAAATGCTGGAAGCCGGAAGGCGCGCTATTCTCGGTCGTAGCAGTTGTGCCGCGTGAAAATCTCACCGTTACGGCGAATGGCGACAAGCTCCATATCGTCGATCCCTCCGCAACCATTCAGCGCCACGCCTGCCGCGAGTGCGGCGTGCATATGTTCGGGCGCATCGAAAACAAAAACCATCCCTTCTACGGGCTCGACTTCGTCCATCCGGAGCTGTTCCAGGAGTCCGGCTGGCAGCCGCCGCAGTTCGCCGCGTTCGTGTCGTCGATCATCGAGGCCGGCGCCGATCCGAAGAACATGGAAGCGGTGCGCGGAAGGCTCAAAGAGCTTCACCTGGAGCCCTACGACGCCCTTTCGCCCCCGCTGATGGACGCCATCGCGACGCACGTCGCCAAAGCGTCCGGCGCGCTGAAGCAGTAGATGGCTCACGCTCCCTCCTCACTCATGCTTCTCCTCTGGCTGACCTTGAAGAGGAGCGTGGGGAGGGGCTCACGCCCGTCACCAAGCGTCAAGTGTTGACCACCAGCGATAAGGTGGCAAGGTCCCTTGACGTCCAGAAGCGGCAACGTGGCACCAGTTCCTGGATCGCCACGGCGGCGGCGCCGCTTTGCGATGACGCGCGTTGCCACCGATAGGCAGGATAGCCATTCCGTAGAGCCGCATCGTAGTTAAATTTGAGTTGGTTAATGGGCGGGCGCGATCTTTTCCGCCGCCGTCTTTCTGCGAATCTTTTGCCACTTTGGGTCGAATTCTATGATTCCAAAACACCCGTTAATATTAGATTGTTGCGCGCATTAACCACGAATCCAAACCTGCCGTTGCGGAAATAGTTAACAGCAAGTCAAGGTTATCTGTGTGATATCAATAACTTATTCGTTCGTATTCCGCGTATGCGTTGCCAGAACGGTTTTTTCTTTGCGGCGCGCTGGAGGAGGAAGAAAGTCAAGCCCGCGGGCGTGTATTGGCAGAAGATATAGGTTTGTGTGCGGTTAAAAAATGCAGCCGTGACAGTATTTAATGCAGACTATTTACAGGGAAACGCCTGCGCCGAGGGCCTTAACGGCCAGCGCGAGCAGAGCACGGCAAATAGAAGGCTGCCTCTTGCGAGGGTTTGCTTGGGCTCGTGTGCTTCGAGTCTTCCTCCAGGCGCTGGCCGGGAATGGCGGAAAGCGTCATCCGGCTGGGCAAGCGATGGCCCCGCGCGGCGTTAGCGCATCGGTAAGGAGCTATCGCTCACAATAGAGCTATGCGAAGGCGCAGGTGCGATCGGGAGGCGTTGAATGGCGTTATTTGCTGGACCCAGAGCGTGGCCGGGTGGCTGCCGGGAGGCGGGCGGTGCGGCCGGACGGTGCGGGACTGGCGCCGTTTGCGGGGAGCGGCGCTCGCGCGAAAAGGTAAACGCGTGGCGGCGCGCTCAGCCCGCGGAAATCGCGGGATTGGCAGGTTATCCCCATCGAACGTGGCTAACAAATCGCTAAAAACTTATGGCGGTTAGTATCGAACCGCGGCGGTGACACGATTATCCTCGCGGCACATTTTGGATTTGCCCTGCCTTTTTGAGCACGAAGCCGACCACCTCGGCGACCGCGCGGTACAGCTCCTTGGGGATCCGCTGGTCGAGGTCGAGCTGCGACAGCGCTTTCGCGAGCGGCTCGTTGCGCTCGACGTGGACCCCAGCGGCTTCGGCCAGTTCGACGATTTTCGCGGCCACCTCGCCATGGCCTTTCGCCGTCAGCCTCGGCACCTGGTCTTTCCCAGGCTCGTATTGCAGGGCAACCGCGACTTTCCGCTCTGCCTCGCCCTTGTTTGCATCTGTCATGGCCGCGGCCCCGCTGTTTCGCGCTCAAACCGTATAAGACTGGCCCTGGTCAGGCGCTCCCGCCGGCCGCGCCAGAACCGCCGAAAGCTCCCCGGCGACGAGATCGGCCTGTTCGAGGCTCGTCTTGAGCTCGGGTAGCCAGGTGCTCAAATGGGCCGCGCCTTGAGGGTTTTCGGCGGAAAGCCTCACGCTGACAGCGCCTTCGCGAAGCCCGATGCCGATATGGACCAGGCCCAGCGCGCCTGCGTCGAGCGAGACGCTGACCGTCCATGTGCGTTTGGCCGCCGGCTCGCCGCTATCGTCCTCGCCGTCTTCTTGCTGCTGCTCGATCTTGAGCATAATAGGCTGAGCCATTTGCGGCAGCTGGAACGGAACCAGGATCGCTTGAGCGGAATTCTGAGTGGCGGCAGTGCTTGGCAAGGGCGCTGCCTGCTGCGCCGCATGTGCGCTGGAAGACACGGACGCCGGGGCCGCTTGAGGGTTCCCCATTGTGCCAAGGCTTTGAGGCGCCGTCTCAAGCGCGTACTTGGCCTGCACTCCAGCCTGAAGCTGCGCATCGGCCTCCGGCCCGGCGGGCGCGGCGGGCGGACCTTGGGCGGGCGATCCGGCCTCCTGCGCGCCAGCGCTTTGCGAGGTTGGAATACTGCCCAGAAGCGCGCCGATAATCGCAGCCTTGGCCGCGGCGGGCAGAATTTCGGCCGCATCCGCTTTGAGCGCCGCCATATTGCCCCCGGCTATTTGCGGCTGGGCCGCCTGCGCATCTTGCCGCACGATCAACTTGAGGCTTCCGCCGTCCCGGATCACCGCCACGGCGATGCTCGTTCCAGCCTGGAAAGCGTTCGGCGTGCTCACATCGATGGTTTGGCCGAGCACGCCCAAGCGTGCCGTACCTCCATCGAGCATCGCGATTACGCGCGCTTCGACAACCTCGCCGTTCCGCGGGAAATTGCCAAGTTCCAAACCGCGGCTTTGTTGCGAAATCAACGGAGTTAGAAGTTCTACGGCCACGGCAAGCCCGCTGAGCTGACCGGGTCCGGCGGGGCGCCGCCCCGGAATGCGAGCTAAGTATATCCCTATGACGAAGCGCGAACCTTGCGTGGCGTCTGCCCAGCACTGCATTCTCAACGTCAGCTAGAGCCGCCTTCCATGATCGCGTGCAGGTTAATTAATTAACACTTTTGGGTTGGTGGCGCGGAGGCCTTTTTTTGTCTAGTAACAACTACTTTCGCGGCCGGCTGGGGAGCGGCCGGCGTTAGCGACCGTTGACTGGGGGGAGCCAAGATGTCTTTTTTCCGTTTTTGTGCCGTTGCGGTTGTACCAGCATTACTTGCGGCCTGCGCAAGCGCTGGCAACGACCGTATCGCCGACGTCACGCAGCAAAAGCTATCAACGGACATCGTCAAGGGCCGGACATCTCAGGCCCAGGTCCGTGCGCTCTACGGCGATCCCATGACCGTTGGATTTACCGATAGCGGCAACGAGACCTGGACGTACGAGTTTAGCCATATGGAACCGAAGGCCATAAACTTCGTTCCCTACGCCAACTTGATCCAAAGCGGCGCGGAAGGCGACAAGAAGAGCCTCGTCTTCTTCTTCGATAAAAACAAAGTTGTGCAAAGCTTTACGATGAGCAATTCCAAGGTCGACGTCACCAAGGGCCTGATTACCCACTAACAAATGACAGGGCTATGCAGATCGCTCACGCGCCTACCGCCTATAGATGGCATGGCCGCGAAAAGCGCTCCCTCGCGACCGACAGCTTATGGTCGTGGGAGTCAACTGCATAGCCCTGACAAATAAGTAGTTTTAACCGGTCTGCGTCATTGCGAGGCGCGAAGCCCCGAGCCTACTCCGCCGAAGCTGATGGTTCGCTCGAAGTCCGCGAAAAAGCCGTAAAGCTAGTTATTTATATAGAAATGGCAGTCTTTGCGAAACGAACCCAATTTTTCAGCCGCCATCGCGAGGCGGCCGTTGGCCGCTTGTATTACCCATGCCAATCGGCGGTTTCGGACCAGAGTCCGTAGCGGGTGTAATCCAGCACGCCGGATTGGACCGGATCGAGTTGCTGGAGATAGGCGTGGAGCAAGTCTGAAACGGTCCAGAACCTTGGGCTTGTTTTCAGGATGCCCCAGCTTCCGATGAAGGCTTTGGCAGAAGCCGCGTTGTCGACCCCGTTCAAGTCCCGCAAGAAATCGGGCAGCCGCTCCTCGGCAACCTCGAAAAACAGATTGGGATAGCTCGTCGCCAGGCCATCGATAACGGCCAAACGGTCCCGCTCCGGCTCCCGCGCGGTCTCCTCCAGAACGAACCGGCCCAAGTCGCTATGCGCCCGGTCGCGGACGATTGTGACGGCTTTTTTCACTTGGCCGCCGGCCTCGATCAGGATGAGCGAAGTGTCGGGGAACAATTTCACGAACGGCGCCTGGGCCGCCGGCTTCTCAGCCATCGCCTCCAGCGGCGGATATTCCGAGTGGGGCGCGCCGGTGTAAGGCCCTCTTACCGCCGCGCTGAAATATTGGCTCCCGAGCTTCTCTATCAGCTCCTTATCGGTCTGAGACGGGTTCAGATAAACGATCTGCGTTGGAAAATGCTTGTCGTTCGGATCGAGAAAGATCTTCCGTCCCAGCTTGGCAAGCTCCTGCGAATACCATTGTGCCCGCAAGCGGCCCCGCTCCTGCGGAGGAAGAAACAGCAGGAAATTGTCTTCCGCCTCCCTTCTCAGCATTTCCATATAGAGCCGCGTATGCAGCTGATGGCTCAGATTTCCGAAAACGTCGAAGCCCACCACCAAATTGTAGACCAGCCGCTCAAGCAAGCCGTAATCCAAAACGAAATAGCTGTTGGCCTCGCCGCCGCGCAAGCCCTTCAAGACATAAGAATGGTCGAAGTGCCGGAATATCGTCAAAACCGCATTGGGATTGGAGCCGCCGCCGTCCCAGAGATCGGACATCCGGTAGCCGTTTTTGAACGCCGCCGAACGGTGCTTGTCTTTCAGCGCCACATAGGCATTCCGGGCGCCGATGTATTTCTCGGTAAGCTTCGTCCCGGTCCTGATGGACTCCCAGATCTGTTCCAAGGAGAGGTTTTCGAAGAAGGGCGCGTCGCTGCCAACCATGTAAGGAAGAACCAGGAGATTTTCGCTTGCCTGGGCGAACGCCGGATCGGCAACCATAAGCTCCGAGTCCGGGTTCATGAAGAAAGCGAAGAAGTGCTCGTCGATAGAGCTTACGGCTCCGGCGCCGTAGCAAACCGGCCCCTTGATGAAGGTGCCTACATGATATTGGGCATCGTCCAATAGGAAGCGATAGCGGGCCTTTACCGGAATGTCCTGATAGAGGACGAAAGGATTGGTCGCGTCCGAAGCCTGATAGTCCGGCCAATGCGAAGCTTTCCACGGTTGGGCCGGATCGAAAAACAGGCCGGAAACCCGGTTCAGCTTGGCCTGATCGAGCGTGTAAGGAAGCAGCGTCTTCTCAACGATGGTTTCCTGCGCGGGCTGGAAACAATAGTAGAACCTTTCCTTGGGATCGTCCGACGGGCGGCGCGTCGCAATTTCATCGAGCGGCAGATCGCACGATGTCCGGCTGCGGATCAACCGGAAATACCGCGTCGAGCCTTCGCTGAAATGCAGGCTCGCCAGGAACAGGTGCTCGTATAGATACCGGGCGACCAGCCTGTGCTCAGTGTCCTGGCCGTTCAGAAACTCCTCCCATTTGCCTTTTGCCAGAGCCTGCTCAGAAGGAAGCTCTTCGGCAGCCTTCGGCGCCGGGGGGTTCTGGCCGCCCCGCACCCAGCCGGCCAACACCTCGCGCTCGGCCGGCGCCAAAGGCGGCAGACCGTAAGGCATCAGCTTTTCCGGATGGGAGGAGGCCAGGCGCTCGAACTCGCTCCTGTTCGCTGGGCAGCTGCGCGAGGTGTCGACGGTATCGGCGGGCGAACCGGCCGGACCCGGATTGAGCATCGAAAGGAGCAGATTGGTTTTTTCATCGGCGACGGGGAAAAAGCCCTTACTGTGCCATTCCGCGGGCGAGCGCGCATCGATGCCCAGCCGCGTCGGGGCGATACTTTGCAGGCGCACCGGATGGATAGCCTCGATCTTGCTCGCGCCGCGCTGGAGGCCCGCGTAAGAGGTCAATTTTAACTGGCAGGGGGCGTTATTGCAGCTATGGCATGCGACGCAGCGGGCATCGAACAGCTTTTGCGCCGCTTCGTAAGAGCCGGTTCCGGCGGCGGCAGGCTCCGCTCCGGCACGATTGGGCGCATATGCTGTTAGCGCCAGCACGCCGATCCAGACCGCAATGCTTATACATTTTCCCATCCCCGTGCCTCCCGGATTGGCCGCATCCATAGGCCAATCCGGTTATGGGGCCTGCGGCGGCGGCTTGCAAACCCCACGACCCGTTATCGCACTTCCGGCTCATCCTTGAGACGGTACCCCGCGATGGCCTCGATCCAAGCGCCAACGGTATGCATGGCCAGCGGCAGATTGCCGATCTGGCAGTGGTTCTGCGCACATTCCGCCCGGGTGAAGACACGCGTGGTCACCGAACGCGCATCGGTCAGCCAGCGCGCTTGATCGTAGAGCTGGTGCAGCGGCACATAGTGATCCTCTGCGCCCGCGCATAGCAGCACGTCCTGGGTGACTCTCCCCGATATGTCGCGGGTGCGGTATTGTGCAGCTGCTGCGAGCGCGGCATGCGGCGTTTTGACGCCGAAAATGTGCATCGCCTGGGCCATTCCCCATTCCGCGATGGGACGCCGGCGTGCCTCGCGCCTAACAGCCGCATCGATGATTGCGCCGGCTCCTATCCCTTGGAGGCCGAGCAGGAGCAGCCGCCGGAGCCGCGATGTTTGCCGCAACTGGCATTCGGCAAGATCGGTGAGCACGTCGAAGGCGACCGCGCGCGCGATGCGCGGCTCGTAGGCGGCGGCACGGATCGCGAGGCATCCGCCAAGCGAGATACCCATAAGTGTCACCCCATTCAACCCGAGACGATCGAGCACCGCAGCTACAGGCAGATGCCAATCCGGTGTCATCGGTAAGCCAAAGTTCTCTATCGCCGCGCCCTGTCCAGGCCCTTCGAAAGCCACCACATCGAAACCCGCATCCCGCAGCACGAGCAGGATCGGAATGAACTCCTCGATGTAGCTGTCGAACCCGCCGCACAGCACAATCGTGTCACGTGGCTCGGGCGGCGTGAAGCGGTAGCCCGGCAAGGATACGCCGGAATAGGGAACCTGGATGGTCTGCGCGGCCGTAACGCCGAAAGCTTCGCGGATCAGTGCGATGAAGTGCTCCCGGCACCCTGGGCGGCGGGGATCGCCGGGGAGCATGAAGAACTCGGCGCACCGTGTGTGATAGGCGGCGTCGAGCCGGGCCCTCGGCCAGGGCCTTCCCGGCGAGATCGAGGAACGCGGCAATCCACGCTTTGTAGCCGGTCAGCTTGGGAGCAATACTTTGCATGTCGGGCAGCAGAGTGCCGCTGTAGCTGAGCCAGCGGTTGAGCTGGAAATTCAGGCTGGTATCGGAAACGAGCTGACGATATCCGGTGTGAAGGGCCAGCGTTGCCATGCATGCTCCCCGGCCTTTGCAGACAAGCTATACGAGATCCGGCCGATTGCTTTCAAACACTCCCTGTACCTGCCCTTCGCTGTCTCCTCTTCACCTGTAGCGACCTAATGTACCGCGTTCCAAGCGTCAGATTTTGATTACTGAGCTTTGTCACCCGTGCTGCCCGTTTCATTTGCCGGCTGGCGGCAGGGGGCAGCTCAAATCGCCCTCTTCGCATTGCAGAAAGCCTTTGAGATCGTCGATCCGCTTCTTCGTCATTTGATCGAGGCAGCCCGAATAGATCATCGGCTGCATGCTGCCGCCCGCCACGGCTGACGCAGTGAACGTGCACTCCGCATCGCGGAATGCAATCCACGCCCGCTCCGCGGCAATCAGCAACTTTTGCGGCTGAGCGCCGCTCTTGAGACGGCGCTCGATGGTCTGATAGACGGCGTTCAGCTCGGAATCGGTCTTCTTGAAGGCCAAGTCAGCGCACTCGTTCATGGTCATTTGATCCATGGCGTTCTCGCAATCGTTTGCGCTCGCGGCGGTTCCCAACGCGCATGCCATAGAAATGAGCAGTAACAACGGCCGCATTGCTGTCTACACCTTGAGGAACCGCGAGTGCGAGGGGGCCCGCAACTTTGTACGTCGATATGCGCATTATCGTATAGGCGTCAAGATTAAGCTTCGGTCCTTCGGCACGGGCCGGTGCGAAGAGCTTCGAACCGCACCACAACGGAACCGCCATGCTAGTCATGGGTGCGATAACGGCCGATGGCGGTAACATCGGTTCGGCCGGCCATGATCATCGTGGCCAGGAAAACAGAACCTCGTGGGAAGGGTTCCGCCGGGTTGCGGTAGAGATCTAACCGCATGCCACTGACTCTCATAAGGATAACCCTGCATCGCGGTGCTGTCCCTCCCAAAGCAGGATTGTCCCACCAAAGGAACACGCTAGCAGAAACAATAGCTTATTGGGTGGGCTTGGTGGACACGACAGGGATCGAATAACGAAATAAACTCAGAGGATTAGCGAAGAAGTGGGACAATTTTCTCTCACAGGATGGCAAGGCTTCTTGCGGAATTGTCCCACCAAAATGGGCCTGTTCTGGCGAAAAAGAGAACGGCTAATTTTGCTGGAACGGTTGGGCAACCGACGGGAGCTTTTCCTTTTATAGCCGAAGCAATTTTGCGGCTGCGAAAACTGGCGGTCGGGGCCACAACCGGGTGTCCGGGCCGCTGCTCAAGAGGCGCCTAGTTTTTCTCAAACCGCCCCAAAACGGGCGTAGCGGCGCTAAGTATTTTATTAGATCTATACGCCCGTTAGATCCCTCAGCGGGCCAAGCTGGAGATGGTTGCGAACTTGCGGTTGGGGCCGGGATGAACCGTTGGCGGCAAGTGTGTACGACTGTTCCTATTTTTATAGCGGACTCTCATGATTTGATGTGGCCATTTAGGCATCCCGCGCTGGCCAGGGCAAATGCCGCCGATTTCTCGTCTACAGCGCACGAAAATTGTGAACGTCTAGGACTGTGACAGGGTAGAGTTTCAGCAAGTCTGCAAGTGGCTCACGCTCAACGAGTTCAACGCAGTTCAGGCGTGCTTGCTCCCAGGCATTGGGGTTGAACGTTTGGTTTGTGGCGCAGATGCGCTTGAAACCGACGCCCGGATAGTGGGCCTTGTACTTGGCGGCGCCGCCGACAACTTCCTTGATGGCATCCCAACCCAATTGCCTGCCCTCGACGCTGGACGACTTGCACTGTATCAGCGCGCCCTCGCTGCCGCGGATCGCGATAACATCGACACCTCCGTCACCGCTTTGCGGCGTCACAGCGACAAACTCATACCCCTGTTTGCGCCATAGCGTTGCGACAAAGGCCTCGAAGAAATAGCAGTCCATGGCGGCGAGCCGTTCGGCGTTGATCGGCACATCGCGGATCTCGGGGGCGCCGGGCGGGGCAAGGTCGCGAATATCGAAATCCGCGCCGCTGAGTTGGCCGCAGCCCATCAGCATATCGGTCGCGAGCGCGCGCTTGCGGCGCAGCAGCTCGTCCAACTTAACGTCGAAGGTTTTGAAGTCGTCTGCCACCGTCAGCGGACAATAGACATGCACCGGCTTTTCCTGGCCGATCCGGTAGGCACGATCGGTCGCCTGATCTTCCTTGGCCGGATTCCAGTGGCGCAGGAAATGGATCACGTGATTGGCCGCCTGAATATTGACGCCGAAGCCAACCGCCAACGGCGACAGGATTATAGCGCCAAACCCAGGGCGTGCTTGGAAGGCGTCTATCCGCTTCTGGCGGCTGGCTTCAGATTTGGCGGAAACCGCTGTGTCGCCGTTGATAATGTCTGGACGAAAACCGAAATGCGCGGCGATGTAGTATTGTAGCAGCCGCTGAATATCGCGATGCTCGGCAAAGATGAGCGCCTTCTCCCGAGCGTCGCGGATAGCCTCCAGGCGGCCGAGCAGCCAGTCCATTTTCGGCGCCTTGCGGCGGTAATCGCCCAAGTCCTCAGGGACGAACGCTTCTATGCCATAGGGACGCGGATCTGCGCAGATGAGGCGTAGGCGTTGCAGAACGCCGAGATGGTTTTGTCCGCCCGGCTCATGGCCAGCGCTGTGCGTTTGTCCGCCAAGGTGAAACGCGCCAATATAGAAGCCGCGCTGTTCGGCTGATAACAGCACGCGGCAATCTGACACCTCGATCTTGGGCGGCAAATCTTTCGCCACATCCTTCTTTGTGCGGCGTATGAGCAGCGGTTCGACTTTCGCGCGCAACTCGCCGAGCTTTTCCCGTCCCCCTTCTTCCCACAGCTCGATGGGTCTGCCGTATTCCCGGCCGAATTCATTCAGGGCACCAAGAAAACCGGGCTGCACGAAGTCGTAGAGGCACCAGAGATCGGCCAGCGAATTCTCCACCGGCGTGCCGGTACAGGCGATGCGAAACCGCACCTTTTGCTTTTTTGCGGCGCGGGTGATCATGGCGTTGGGGTTCTTGATCCGCTGCGCTTCGTACAGACCATGATCGACCAATCTTCCACGGCGAACGAGAATTCCAAATCGCGGAGGGTTTCATAGGTGGTCAGCACGATGCGAGCATTTCCGCGCCAGCCAGGCCGCAAAAAGCGCACCAAGCCTTCGCCCAGCAACTGCGCGTCGATGTTTGCGCGTGGTACACGGAGCGCCGACAAGTTGTCACCATAGGCAGTGAGAACCGGAAGGCTGTTGGCGGCGAAAAACCGTTCGATCTCGCTGGTCCAATTTTCCAGGAGCGAGACTGGTGCCACGACGAGCGCCGGCGGCAGGCCGGGGAACTTCTCAAAACTCCAGGCGATGAGCGTGAGAAGCTGGATGGTCTTTCCCAGCCCCATGTCGTCGGCCATCAGCACACCCCGGCATTTCTGGGGAGAGCGGGTGAAAAGTTGCTGCATGCGTGCCACGCCCTCCACCTGATGTGCGCGCAAGACGATATGCGGCTTCAATGCCCGTGGCCGTACCATTTCCAGGGGCGCAGAGCGGTCAAGCTCAACCGGTTCGGGATGTTCCAGGTCGCCGATATTCCCGCGAATTTTGAGCGTCGGCGGCTTTGGCGAGGCTTTTGCTGTGGCCTCAGGTACAGCTGACAGGGATGGCGGCTCGGGTGAATTCAACGGCGCTTTGATAGTGTTGACAAGTTCACGGGCCACAGAAACTGTGATCATCTCGGCCGTGTTCGGCAGCCTGACCGTGGATTGCCCAGCGTTCTCCGCTGCTTGCAGCTCCTTCTCCCACTCATTGAACTGGTCCGGCGAAACCGGCACGACTTCATTCCGTCCCGGCACCTGCATCAAGACCATCAGATTCTCGGGGAACCAGCCGTCGTCATCTTTGCGCTTGACGATATACGTGGAAATGAACGGCTCATCTTGACCAATGCCAATAACGCGCGGATTGTATTGAGCTCAGGTCGTAAATCTGGTTGCGCTCAATGGTGATCGGTGGCTTGGCTCGTGCTTCCAACGCCGCACGCAATTGCGCCAGATGCTCGCGGGCGTCGCCTTGCAGCTCGAATTCATAACCCTGCCATCCGAAGATCGGCCGGCCACCATCCAGACGGCGAGCGAGACCGGCAACGAAATCCTTCAGCTCGGCGTCGTCGCGGAAGACATGCGGGATGCACATCCCATTGGCTTCATCAATCTCGATGCCGACCTCGAACGGAAACCCCGCCGCATCGGTGGCAATACGCGGGCGGAACCGCTCAAAGCTTATGCCCGCCGCTGCCTTGGCCTCGCTGAGTTGGGCTTCGTCGAGCACCTGCGTTGCGTCCGGCCCAAGCGCCGAATATGGGTTCAGCAGAAACGCCTCGGCCCGCGCGCCCGCGATGCGCCGCCCTGGCATACGCTTGATTTCGCCGAGCACGGTGCGGATTTGCGGCGTCGTTAAGATTTGCACGATGCCGCCGGGGGTCACGATGTCATAGCGCTCCCTGACGTTGTCCGCCTTGTCGAAAGCCGTCAGCCAGCTTTCCGGCGCGCCGTCGAATGTTGGCTGAACTTCGGTTACCGTCGTGTCGCCGACTTCGGCCTTACGCAGATGAAGTTTTAGCTTTTCCGGCGTGAGCACCACCGTCCGGTGCAGAAAATCGCCAAGTTCGGCTTTTGCCTCAACGGCTGCGCGACGAATTTTACCCCATTGCTGCCGGTGAAAGGTATCGTTGCGCTCGGCGTCAGTACGGCGGTTGAAGGCGCCAACCATCCGCGCGAGACGCCATACGGGTTGCCCAAGTAGCCGCAATTCCGTGCCGGTGTGCACGATGCCACCGCGTAGTGCCGTCAACGCCACCGGCTGCCGGGCCGCGTCTACCGCCGCGAAGGTAATGCGGAAATCGCGGTCTGTGAGCGCCCCTTGCGACGCCAGACGCAACGTCATGCCGCTAACGGGGGGCAGGTGCAACAAATGCAGGCTTGAAGCGTAATTCCGGTCGTCAATGAGCGCGTAGAGCGCCTCCCACGGAATGGCCGCCCCCGCAGGCGTATCCGCCGCATACGCCTCGTCTTGCAACTGCTCGACGAAGCCCGCCATCTCCGGCGAGAAGTGGCCCGCGCGAAACGGCTCCGGCACGTCCGGCTGGTCGCGGCTGATGACGACGCCTTCGTTTGTGTAGCTGATCCAGTAGCTGAGTGCGCTCATGTTCGTGCCTAATCCTCCGTAGCGGACAGCCACCATCCCTTACCCTGCTTTAACCTGAAACCCCATTCAACGAGCCGCGTTTCGACGCGCTGAGGGACGTCATGCGACAAAACCCACAGATTGCCAGTCCGTGCGCGGCGGTCATCCCATTCCAAGTTTTCCCTTTCCATCAGATTGCGCAGTTCGATCAGTTCGATCACGCCGAACCCTGCCTTCGCGCGCCGCGCGGGTGGCGTGCGGCTGCCTGTAAACGCCAGTTTAGATGCGGCGGGTGCGCTACGGCCACTGCTGTCTGGATTAATATTGAACCGGGCGCGAAGTTTTTGTTCGAATCTCTCCTGCCAACTTTGCCCCCCAGCGCCGATATGAAGAAGCCGGTTTTCTTTGTCGGATTTCAGGTCGTCAATATCGTTGCTCTGCACACCTTCAAGCAAAAACGTAAGTTGATAGCTCGTATAAGTATACGTCGCATTGCCGTTGCGACTGAATTCCACAATGAGCGCGTTGCCGATGCGCATGATAAAGGCGTTATTAGCCGGCTCTGTACCGGTGAGGTGCGTCAGGCGTCCCTCCAATTTTTTGCGCAACGCGCGAATATTGGGGTCGTTGGAATTGAGCGTCCGGCTGCCCAATACGAAATACATATCGTCGATCTGCTCAAGGTACCGGCGCCAGAACTCGAAACGGCTGCGGTCTCCGCGCCCGTCTTCCGCCAGCAGATTGAAGAATTCGAAGATAAGGTCCAGCTTTAGCCAATTGCTGATCATCTGCCGGGCGGCTGCGGAGACGCGGCCCCACGCCATCTCGTTCAGCGGCAACCACGGATTTTTCCATGCCGCCACCGCAAAATCACGAAGCTCCTTATGGACGTCTGCGGCTTTGCATCGGTGGTAGCGCTCAATGAGCCCGGCGAGGATTTCATCGCGCAGGGTGGCGAAACGCTTGTCATCGATGGTGCGCAAGAGCGTCGGCAGATGTGTCTTGAAGCCCTCGTCGTCAGACTCCATCGCCGCCGCAGTGGCCTCGCGCAGCACCGCGCTGCTCAGCCAGGTTTCGCCCGTCAACCCCAACTGCTCGCTGACCTGCTTGAAGCTGGTCCAGTCCCCAGCTAGCATCTCGTCAGCGAACTGATGTCCAGGGTATTTATTCAGCAGCCCCGGATGTTCGGCCATCGCCTGCGCCCAACTCGGGCGAAACGGCAAATCGCGTGCGATGTCCGCGCGGGCTGCGAGGAATTCGCGAAGCGGTTCGCGGTCAGTGCCGCCCTTCTTCGAGGCATCCGCATGTCCGAAATAGGCTCTCAGCAGGCGGCCATAAAGCTTCGCGAAGACGCGCGGCTCGGCGCGCTCGGCGTCTACGAGCTGAGCCAAGTGCTTCCACGCGGTGCCGTCCGTCAACAGCACATAGCCATCGGGCTGAAACGCCATCGTGCAGCCCCAACACGCCAGCCGTAATTGCCGAAAGTCCAGCGTTGCGCCCGAACGGCAGGCCAGCACCACGGCTTTGATGCGCTCGAAAATATCACCGCGAGATTTGGGATCGCCGATATTGCGCACGCGCTGGCGCAGTCGCTCCTGAACCTCCCCGAGCTTATTAACATGCTCGGCAATCGGTACGGCGAAGTTGTTCGCGGCCTCGCCATTGACCGTGGCAAGCATCCGGCTCAGGGCGTTGATGGCGTCCATCCTATCACCTCAAAGCGCAGTTGCCGGTGAGATCCACCGCTGGCGGGCGTGGCGGCGGCTGACCGTTCGCATCCATATCTTCCAGTTGATAAAATTCGATCCGGAGTTCTATCCGGCGGCTTGCCTCATGCGTCGATTTTGCCGAATTCGAGGAATAGCCGCCCACCAGAAACAACCGCATAATGAGCGACTGATCGTCCCGGCTTAGCGGCTGAAGCGGCGGCGGCGGCGGTAGTGGCGGCGCCAAAGGGTCAACGGCACCTCGGGCTTGTGTCCAGTCGTTCGCGAGCAGCACGCACATGACGCGCTGGCTGCGTTGCAGACTGAGGTTGAGGTTATCGAGATAGGTCCAGTCCGAACTGGTAAAGCCCTCGACCACGACACGCTTCAACCAGCGTGTTCCCAGATCGGTGCGGGCAACATTAAGCAGTTCGGGGATGAATTTGCGCAGCGCATTGGTTTGATCCGGCGTCAGATCGTTGCGGCCAAGCCGGAATTGGGCCCGGCTGCCGAAGTCAATCACGTGCCGCTCATGATCCAGCCGCACACCCTCATGGCGGGCAACCGCTTTGTCGATCATACTGAGAAAGTTTTGCAAGTCGGTCGCGCGCTGTTTGGTGGCGTCGTTGCGCTTGCGCTTTTCCTCTTCGAGTTCAGCCTTGGCGCGGGCCAGTTCCTCGCGCTCCTTCTTCAGCTCCACCTGGGCCTTGACGGCCTCATCGCGCTGCTTGTTGGCGTCATTAAGCGCGACTGACAGGGACACCAGGAACAGCACCATCAATGCCGTCATCAAGTCGGCGAACGAAATCCAGAAAGGGCGCTCGCCTTCCTCCTTGCCGTTGCGATGGGCAGTGGCGCGTGCGAACAACATTACTGGCGCCTTGCCGCAATTTGGCTCATGGCTTCGTCGAGTTCACCAGCAACGCTCGAAAGAAGTCTTGTTGACTTCGTAAGCTCCTCATGGAAGGTCTTGTTGGCGTCCCCAACGGTATTGAGCATATGCATGCTGAAATGCTGATGTGCAGCCTCCAGCACCTCGTTGAGCTTCATCAGATACGCGTCCGCCGCATCCTGCGCATGCCGAAGTTTCTCCGCCGCCTGTCCGATTTTTTCCAGGGCCGGCCCGGTCATAGAGGCGTGGTGCTGGGCGTCTGTCATGGTATCGCGCAGCGTCGCCACGATGGTCTTGAAGTCCTCACGTGCCGCGCGGTAATCCGCGACGATTTCGCCAACATGCGTGGATGCCGTGCGCAGAACGTCGGCGATTTGCGCCATTTGCCCGGTGACAGTGCTGGCCTTTTGGAACATGTCCGACAGTCCCGCCCCGGAGCGCGTAAACTCGTCCGCCGCCGTGGTCATCTTCACGGCGCTGTCGCCAACCGCCTGAACATTGCGCGCCGTGGACGCCCCAAGATCGGCAACCGCGCCGCGCATGGCGCTTGTAGCCTGTTCGATAGCCTGCGTCTGATTGCGCACCTCGCCCGCCAAGACTTCAACGGCGCGCCGTGCTCCCTAGGAAATCTGTTGCTGGTGGGAACGGGTCGCCTCGCCCGATGCCTCGGCCTGTTGCCGCAGCCCGTGAATGGTGCCGGACATCTCAGCGCTCAGGGTTTGCAGCATCGCTGTCAGATGCTGCTGCGTGCCGGACTGCGACCGCTCGGCGTTGGCGCGTATCTCATCCACAAAGGCGCGCATAGCGTCGTTCATCTGCCCTTGACGTGCGGCCATGTCGCCGATCATCTGCCGCAACTGCGCCGACATGGCGCTGGTGGCTGTCTCTCCGGCGGCGCTCACGCTCTGCGCCATGCTTTGGAATGTGGCTACGGCGTTTTGCAGTGCGCGCACCGTTTCTGCCTGCAGCTCCTTGGCCTGCCCAACCTGTCCACCAAGCAATTGCTCTAGTTTGTCTGCGAAGGCGGCCATCTGGTCCTGAAGCCCGGCGCCGATAGCTTGTCCCTGCGCCCGGCCAAATTCACTGAAGCCCTGGGCGACCGCTTCGATTGGCTGCTGCAAACTCGTGCGAAGTTCGGCGCTGTGTCGCCCTGCCGCTTCGATCTGCTTTTCCGCCAGCCGCTCAAGGATGTTCCCCAACTCGCCGACGAGGCTATCTTTCGGCTGCAGCAAACTCGTACGAAGTTCGGCGCTGTGCTGCCCTGCGGCTTTGATCTGCTTTTCCGTCAACCGCTCAAGGATGTTCCCCAACTCGCCGACGAGGCTATCTTTCAGTTGCTGCGAATTGGTTACGGCCTGCTCGGAGGCGGCGACGAGGCGGCGAAGATATTCCTCACCGACGCCAGCGGAATATAGCCGGTCGATGGCGCGGCAAAGTTCGTCCGTTAGATGGAGAAGGTGCGCGTACCGCCACTTTTCGATAAATGTAACCAGCATGGCAAAGCCGATAGCAAACGCCGAGAATACAAACGCCTCTCCGACTGAAGTGATCAGAACTTGGGTATCGAGACCACCACCGCCGCTCGCCCGCTGCAGCCCCGTAATAAGTCCGTTAAAAGTTCCGATAATTCCAAGTCCGGTCAACAGTCCTGGCAAATGTTTAAAGAATTCAACCGAAAGACGCCCGTCGATAACAGAACCGCTATAAAATATTGCTGAAGCGGGCAGGGTCGCCCGATAGTTACGTGTAGTTTCTAGGCCGCTTTCATCGATATGTTTCTCGGCATGCAGCGTCTCGCAATACTGCCCCCAAAGATGCTTCAAATGTTGGTCGGAAGTCGCAATTTCACGCGGACTAGCTACATGGTTACGCAATGGCTCTAAACTTTGAACGAACTGCCACATCCTATTTGAAAGCGCGAATGACCGGAACACGTAAAAGTAACAAAACGCAAGCACCAACAAGACACCCGCAACGACGAGCAAGAGGATCAGCCAATACTTCAGTATCGTATCCATATTTCACAATCAGGAATCATGAGAAATAGCCGGGAGCTTCGCTCCCACCAATTGCATCGCGAGGCAACCACAACACGATTCGCGCAAAAGTTGAGAGCGCGGACGCTCAATTTCCTGGGGATGAGTCCGCTGTCTTGGGAGCGTTTCATTGCAAGCGCGCGTCAATGAGCGCAGCAGCGTCGCCAGTGCCGCCTCACGCAACCTAGCCGAACCCTACCGTCACCTCAGAAAGCCTGCCGCAAAGGATTAAGGGCGGGATTGTTTCGGCCTTTTCGCGAAAGACCGCATTACGATCCCCAAGCTGCCTTGCCGCGCGCGCGATAGCGAAAAACCCGCCACTGCCGCTTTCCGTCCGGCCTCGCCGTTTCGCCTTAATCGGCGGGGAGGACTGCTGTGGTCATGGGCCGCAATGGCGACCGCCGAACGGGCTAGGCCGCTTAGCCCGTCGCAGCCGACAGATTTTCTGCACCTGCGAAAAAATGATATGAAGCCGTCCGCGCTTTTAGAGCACAGCGTCGATGCCCTTGCGGCGGATGACATTTAGCATGGCGAGCGCCGGGCCGGTCGGCCTTATTGCGCCGCGCTCAAGCTTGGAAAGATAGCCGGTCGTGATGTTGAGTATGGCGGCGAAAACGGCCTGACTCATATAGGCTTCCTCGCGTATGGCTCGGATTTCCTCCGGGTCGAGCGGGGCAGGTTTAGCTGGAGCCTTGTCACCCAAGATGCGCATAGTGATTTTGTCGGCCGTTTCGTTGCTGAGAAGCGTGCCGCGAAAATCCTGCGCCAATTCCAACAGCGCTTCATCTACGCGAGGGTTACCCTTCGTCTTCCTCTTGGTCATAGTCTAGCTCCTGTAACCGGCCTTCCTCGATTTGTACTTTGAGCGCGTGATCGCCCTGGCTCAAAATGTCGGTCGCCGCTGCTTTAAGATCGGCGAGCTGCTTGGGCTCGATGTTTTCCCGCTCGTTCTTGGCAAAGCCCAGCAAAAACACGGCGCGCCGGCCTTTGCTATAGGCGATGAGAGTGCGATAGCCACCGCTTTTGCCTCGTCCCGGCCGGGCGACGCGAAGCTTGATAAGCCCTCCGCCGAGTTCCGCAGCAATGAGCCCGCTTTCGGCATCGCGGATCGCTCTGGCGAGAGTTTCATCAAGGATAGACTCCTGCCGCGCAAAGCGCGCGAAATATCGCGTCTTGAATACCCTCATTGTTCCCCGCCAACAAACTATAGTCCATTAGACCATAGAAAACAAGGGATGGAGTAGTCGATTCCGAAGGCTTGGCATAGGGGTGCCAGTGAAAAATAGCACTTTAGAAATGGCGGAGCTGGCCAAAGGGATATCGGTGGACACCTGCGGCCCCAGATGTGGAATGGGACCGCAGGGCCGGGCAACGCGGCAATATCGCGCTGCCCTGAACGGCCTAGGAAACCCCGCGGAAATTCCCGGCCGGATGGAGATGGCGCGTCAGCTTGATGGGGATGTGTTGTCGAGCGCGCCGCGCAAATCCTCGATGTGGGCGACTTCGGCTTGTGTGCGCTGGCGAAGATCGGCGAGGCGCGCCTGGGTATCGGCGTCGCTGGTTGGCTTTGCGGTGAGAAGCGCGGCTTCGACGTAGCTGAGAGCGTTGCGAAGGTAGAGAACGATCGTGGTGAGCTTGCCTTTGTTCAATGGAGTGCCCTTGCCGATTGCGTTACGACTAACCTGTAATGTTACCAGTTAATGGCAACCGTGTGGCGCTGCGGTTGCGTTTTGCGCAAATCGGCCGTCTCTGTTTTCCGCATGGAGATTTCGCCCGCACAATGCCGCATGGCTCGCGCCTTGCTGAACTGGACGCAAGAGAAGCTCGCCGCGAAAGTCGGTGTGGCGCACAAGACGATTTATAATTTTGAGAAGGAGCTGCGGACTCCGCTTAATGTTTCGCGCGCGGCCATCACGCAGGCATTCGAAGAGGCAGGTATTGAGTTCTTGCCAAATGACGGCGTGCGCCGGAAAAGCTGAAACGCTTCAGGGCAGAACGTCAGGACGGAAGTACCCTCAGCTACCGTCTTATGAAGCTCAGAACCCGTCGAGCAAATGCCGCTAGCTGTTGATCGCTAATGATTTCGGTTTGCCAAGTGGGGTTGGTATCGTGATGAAAGAGGTTTGCGTACCGAAGGATGGCGTGCAGCTCACGGGTGTCATCCTGATCGAGCAACTGTTGGGGGGTATTGAGGCGTTGCTCACATTGGTTGAGAAAGGGCCCAAGCAACGCCCCTGGAGGAAATGCATGCGGGTAGGCAACACGCATGAAAGCTTCAAGCATGGGCCGCAAGTCTGCGGCAACTTGGCGCTCAATTGAGGGGTCTGCTGCCTCCATATACGTTAGAACGCGCACATAGCGGCGGTCATGTTCAGTGATAGTGTCTGCCGTAATATCCCACGGAACGATTTATGAGGTGGCACCGACGCGGGTTATTCGCATCGTGGCGCGGGCATAGTTACGTGGAGTATCTTCATTCACTTTCATAAGAAAAGGTTTGAAGTGGGAGAGCACTACAACCTGCCTGACGCGTGTAGTGAGGTGGGCGATTTCCTGGACGGTCACAAGCGAGCGATGCTCATCAAGACTGGTCATAGGGTCATCGATGACAACAATGCGATCAGCAAGCGCGGGGTCTTGGTCCAAAGAGGCGAAGAAGAACGCCAGTGCTAGCGTGTTGCGATCTCCCGAGCTTAAAGCTGAGCGGAACGAAGGAGCGCCGTTCGCGGTAAGGGGTACTTCGTTCTGATTAATAAGGACCGCATAATTTACTGCCGATCCCCCCCGATTGTTGACGGAAGTCATGCCCTGAAGTCGGAAACCGGCACCAAAGCGTTGAAGGTACGTATTAATGGTATTCTGGTAACGTGGGAAGATATTTTGCCGGTAGCTATCAAGAGCAGTGCGGGCGTCATTCCGCAGGCGCTCGGTTGCCGATTTAGCCTGTTTCTCGTTCAAGTACGCCTGACACAGCGGCACGATGTTATCGCTGTAGCGAGCTTGGGTAGCGCGCAGTTTGGCCAGGTCACCTTGTAGGGTAGCTACGTCGGCAGCCTGCGCTTGTTCTTTAACAACGGCCAGTTGGCCGTTGACGGCAAGAAGCGCCGCCGACAGGTCACCAATTGTGTTACGGGCCGTGTGATAGGCTCCTATGGCGGCTACGGCCGGCGCGTCCAAGGCGCTCATTTCCAATGGCGCTGTTTGTTTGGCTGCTAGGGCAACATCTACCGCCTGCCATGCGGCACGCCAAGCCCGCGCAAGGGCTGCAGTATCGATAGCCACCTCAGGCACTTCTGCGAACTGGGACCAGAACTGACGACGTTCAGAAGTGAGCCGGACGGCACGCTCAAAAGCCGCGAGCACTTCCGCACCGTGGGCACCGCTGACATTCCGACGCATCTCGGTTATTGCTTGCTTCAGGCCAGTGTATGCTCCCCCAAAATACGCACGGTAATGATTGATGATGTCGGAGCTAGCGAGAGCCTGTCGGCAAAATGGGCATACTTCGTTCGCATCATCTTGGGATACAGCAGGAATCATCGTAACGCCGGTTGCAATCCATTGCTCGCCATGGCCGCCCAAACGCGCGAGGTGAGATTGGACCTGATGTGCAGCTGTGGCGTTAAGATCATCAACGCTGCGACCAAGCAAGGCTTGGATGGCTGCAACATCGAATGTCGGCAGATCAAGGGAGGTAAAGACGGTTTCGCGTTGGACCGCAGCCGCTGACTGAGCAGCCGCCAATCGGCGCTCAACATCTTGAATGCGATCACCAAGATTTTGAGCGTCAGGAAGGTCGCAAAATTGATCAACTGTAAGGTTGCCACGAGCTGTGGCGGGAATCGCATCGCCTTTTTCTCTTAGATTGTGGTTATGATCCTCGATGGAACGGACATAGCGTTGCAACGCTGCATTGAGGGCTACACCCTGCGCACCAAGGATTAGTTCATGCAGGTTTTGCCGATGGCCAGCCGCAATTTCGAGACCGGAGCAGACGTTCTCCGCGACAAAAGCGTCATCGAATACTGAGAGCGTGGGAAGCGTAGCAGACCAAGCGTTGTTTTGAAATGTGTAGCTCCTGCCGTCGCCCATACGAATGATGACGTGGGGCGGATGTGCTGCTCCGAGGCGGTGACGTTCTTGGATCAGGGTGGCATCCCCTGTCGCCAATGAGCGAAATACGGCGGACAGTGTGGTTTTGCCGCGACCATTTTCGGCATATATGGTTGTCAGTGTGTCGAAGGGCAACCTCGCGCCAAGACTGATTGAGTCGAATTGACCGATGTTGCGGAGGAGAGTGAGTTGTTCGACCATCTTGTGCCTCGATTGGCTTAACGATTATTGGTTGACTATCGAATACGCAATCACAACTTGTTCTTGTTGGGCGCTTCTTGCAGGCGGACAGCAATGTATCTTGGCTTGCATTGGTAAAACGAGACCATGCTTAGACCTATGTATTTTCAGATGCACAGCTTTTGGGCGGATAGGACAATGCTCATAAGGTGCTTCAGGGAATTTTATAAGTCTGGTTAACTTTATCATCTATTCTGCCATGAACGGGAGCGTCTTGGTGGGTCCATATATATGACCACCATCGATCCAATATTTTCCGCTCTCGTTGGGGCCGAAAATATACCCGCTATCAATCCAATACTTGCCAGAATTTCTTGGGCCATAGATATGGCCTTGATCGATCCAGAACTTCCCGTTGTCCTTGGGGCCATAAATGAAGTTATTATCGATCCAGTATCCTGTGTGCATCTTCGTCTACCAAAAAGGTCCGTTGAAAGAGCGCGCCGGTATTTATTAATACCGGCGGCTTTACCGAAGGATTGCCGATCAGTTTGAAGTTCAGTTGAGTTTGGACCAGGCAATATCGCGAGCCAGGTTTCCTCTGTTGTCAATCTGAACCTGCGCAGCCCAAGCTTCATAACCAAGCCGGGATGCGCGTGACGAAATATTCCGTTTTTCGTCTCCTGACAGGGTCGGAGGATCAGACGGCACTACACCTGTTTTTACTTGTACCAGAGCCACTTGCAAAACTCTAACGATGTGAAGGGCTGGCGACGGCTTTAGCCTTCGGCGTCGGGCGTTTTTGGCGGTAGGTGTGTGCCGCCAGGGGGGCGGCGGCGATTTTTGGCGCAACTTTCCCGTAGTTTGACTTCGCCGGGGTTTGGCAGCCGCCGTGCGGTTCAGTTCACCAGCCGCATCAGCTGCTCAACGGTTAGCGTCAGTATGCCGAACATAAGATGGCAGAGCACCTTGGCATGACCGCGCACCCGTACTGACCGGCCGCCGTAGCTGTCCTTGAGCGCGCTGTTGACGCGCTCGGCTGAGCTGCGCTCGCGATAGCGGACATCCTCTGCGGGCTGATGGCCGGCGCATCGCTTGGCCAGCGCCTCCGCCTCAGCCTCGGCCTTGCAGCCCCGGCGCGGCTTGGCATCGATGATCGGCACATGCCCGAGCGCGCAGCTCTTGTCCCAGATTTCCGGCGCGTCGTAAGCGCTGTCCATGAGATCGTAGAGGTTGGTGACGCGGCCGGCCGTGATGGTGGCCAAGGGGATCGCCACCTGGCTGTCGTGGACGGACGCCGAAGTCAGCAGGCAGGAGACCGGGATATCGCCATCGGCGGTATCGATGTGCAATTTGTAGCCAATCCAGCAGGTGGTATGGCCTTTTGCATTGCATTTCCTGCCGATGGCGCACGCTGTTGGCAGATCGGCCAGCATTTCAGCCAGCGTCATGCCAGCTTGGCGCTCCAACCGCCGCGGCTCCTTCTTCGAGACCACCTCGCCCTTTTTCGGCCGCCCGCGTTTGCGCTTCGGTATCTTGGGAGCTGGCTGTGCCGGTTCGGCCGGCTTTTCGCGCGCTTCGATGGCGGTGGCGTCACGCGAGATGTGACCAACCAGGCGATCCTTGTGGGTTCTTACGATCAGGGCCTCGTGCACGCGGCCCGGCAAGCCGCTCGCCGCAAACTCGGCGAAGGCGCGCGAGAAGGTGCTTTCGCTTGGAACCTGGCTTCTGAGCTCCCAGCCGCATAGCCGGCGCAGCGTGGCATCGACGGCCAGCCGCTCGATCAAAGCCGAGGTCGTGGCCAGGTTGAGCACGGCCTTCGCCACGAACGCGCGCGCCAACGCATGCCGGTCATCCAGCGGGCGCCCCGGCAGGCCCGGCCACATCCGCACGAAGGCCTCGATGCGAGCCATATCGAGCACCACCACGAGCCGCTCGTGCTGCGCGGTCAGCGGACCTACCTCTTCCCGCAGCATCGGGAAAAGAAAACCTTGAATGTGATCCCAGGTGCTGGTTAGCATTCCGCGCAGAGGCATGTCCGTGTCCTGATTCGGCAGGTGGTTTGTAGCAAAAGCACCATGCCTGACTCGGGGCGCGGACGCCTCGCTTCATCCCCCATCAGGACGAAAAATCCCGCTCGCCGCTGCTATTTTGCAAGTGGCTCACCAGTATATTTTTTGAAGAACCGCGCGCTTCGATATCGGTAGAACCAGGTTGTTGCGTATTTCGATAGCAACTGTAACCATTTGATTCCAACCATTTTGTTGCGTAGCGCTCACCCAGGTTTCCAATTTCTGCGGGTGTCATGGTGTTTTCCTTTCTTAAGGAAGGCGACATCCGAGGGGGCCCTGGCGACGTTAATCGCCAGCCCGGATGACTGGACATGACAGGAAAGAGGGGCTAGCCTGGAAATTCCACTGACCAGGTGGGGCCCCTCTTAATCGAGGCCCCGTCGAATCATTAAAGCCGCAGGGGAAGCCTTGCGGCTTTTTTTATCTTCAGTCCGCGGCCGAAATGATGGCTATCCTGACTCTGGTAGCCGCTATTCGCAAGAGAAAAGTTCGAATTTCGAACGCCTATTTACAAAATATTGATTTGTTGCGTTCTATGCTGTAGGATGCCCAAAGGCTCTCAGTGTGCCTTCGAGAGGCTTCCGGCTGAGTGGGTGGGCAGCGGAGAACAAACATGACGATTACGCAACAGGAACTTGGCCAACGATTGCGAGTAGCGCGAGAGGCGGTCGATCTAACTCAGGATCAGGTTGGAGAGCATCTGGCTCTTTCGCGTTCGGCCGTTGCTCAGATCGAATTGGGGAATCGGACGGTCAGCAGCTTGGAGTTGGATCGGCTGTCCCGGCTTTACGGGCAGGAGATGGGCAATTTTCTGAAACCGGAATTCGTGATCGAGACTGCTTTGGTCGCGCTGTTTCGGGCCAATCAGGATATTGCGCACAATCCAAAAGCGGCGGACGCGCTTCGCCGGAGTGTGGAAGTGGGGCGCGAACTGAGCAATTTGGAGCGGCTTGTTGGACTTGACCGCGACCTTAGGGCCTTGGTTCGTTATAGCCTTTCCGCCCCGCGCTCTCGCTATGACGCGATTATGCAGGGAGAAGCAGTCGCGGAACAAGAGCGGCGGCGGCTGAGGCTTGCCGATGCTCCTGTCGGAAGCATGCAGGATGTTCTTGAGCAGCAGGGGGTTAGGACCGCGCTGATTGATTTGCCTGAGGATGTGTCAGGGTTGACCCTGGTGGACCGGGAAGTGGGGCCGTTCGTTGCTGTAAGCCAAGGCGAACATTTGACCCGCCGGACTTTCTCCTTCGCGCATGAATATGCCCATGTCCTGCTTGACTGCAATTCCAAGGGCATCATTAGCCGCGGTCGCGATCGTACGGAACTTATCGAGGTGCGCGCCAATGCCTTCGCTGCGAACTTCTTGATGCCGGAAGCTGGTGTGCGTCAATTCCTCGCCACTCTGGGTAAGGTTGGCGAAAGCAGGCTATTTGTGGAGGCGCCTGGCTCGCATGACGAGGTCATCGCCATGGAAGCGCGAGGGGAGTTGTCAGTTCTCGACATTCAGCTTCACGAAATCGCTTTGCTAGCGCACCATTTTGGGGTCAGCCGCACGGTTGCTCTTTACAGGGTGCGCAATCTACGCCTGATTTCCGAACGGCAGCTCAAACGGCTCCTTGATGAAGAGAAGGGAGGGCGCGGACGCGAGTTGGCGCTCTTGATGGAGCTTCCAGAGCCGGATCATGAAAAGGAGCGAAACCGGTTCAAGCAAAGGTTCTTAAGCTTGGCGCTGGAGGCTTTCCGCCGGGAAGAAATCTCTCGAGCGAAGCTTGAAGAAGTCTTCGGTCTGTTGAGCTATACGAAACCCGGTATTCCGTTTGAAATGTTGGAACGGCTGGGAAGCAACGAGCCTACCGGGGTGGAGATTCCGGAATGAAAATGGGGTGGTGAGTGTCTGTACGTCGCATCGTGGTGACGGACAGCAATGTCCTCATCAATATCATTCACGCGAACCGTCTCGATGTTCTGGGGAGGCGCAGTCCAACTTGTGCGTAGGTTTCAGCAAAGCGCTGCTAGGAAAGCATTTTTTGGGGTTATAAGGTCCTCGTCGCTTTCAAGCCAGCGCCGCCAGCCAAGATAGCTTTGCAGATATTTGGTGGCGACGCCGTTGAAGCGGCGGAGCCATTGCTTAAACCTGCCGCCATAAGCATTGACGTTCTGGATGTGCAGTACCTTCTCGTGCACATGCTCGCCTTTGCTGGCGACGATTAGTTCGTATTCGATTCCTTCCGCCTCGGCGAAGGCGATCAGCGCCTTGTCGCCGTCCATGCACAGCAGCGTATCGTCTTTCGATAGCTTGCCCTCAAGAACTGGCCGCACGGCCGCTTCGGAGCGGTCCGGCAATACGCCGTCGATATGAGCGCCAGTGCGGTCGCGGGCGATCAGGATTGGGATCTGTTCAGCCGATAACCCTGGCTTTTCAGCAACGCCGCCGCGTTTGCGCGCCTTGCGCGGCAGCTTGCGCTGGCCTTTGAAGCTCTCCAGCAGGAAGATTTCATCAACCTCGGCGATACCGGCAAGCGATTGATCCTTCGAGTGATTTAGGGCCTCCAAGAAACGGTGGCGCCATTTGAAGGCCGTGTTCTTGCTGACTTTGCACACCTTGCCGGCCTTGCGCACCGGGAGCGAGTCATTGAGCGCCCCGGCATATTTCAGCCAGCACTCCTTCTTACGCAGCCGCGCCAGCGGCGTGCCGGTTAGCGGATTGAACGTCCGCTTGCAGTCAAGGCAGCGGCAGCGCTTCAGCCCGTTCCTCTCGCGGCCCCAGCCTTCGGTGCGCCCCGAGCCGCAATGCGGGCATCTGGGATCGGCCTCCAAGCGCTCATTCAGAAGACGCTGCACCTCGTCACCGTCGCCGCGCTCCCGCAATGCCGCGATCGCCTTCTGGGCTTGCGCGTGCGTCACTTCCGCTAGCAATTCATCCAGCCGCTGTTGAAATTTGCGATGTTCCATTGGGTACCCTCCTGCCGAACCGGAACGCCCAGGATGCCCCCCAATTGCGGCGAAAACCTACGCACAAGCTGGACAGCGCCTCTGGGGAAGCTCCCGGGATACGAGTTTGTTGTTCTTGAAGAAGTTGTTGAGGAAATCAGCATCCCTGAGCAGAAGACAGCGCTTGAGGAAGCTTTTGAGCGTCAGCAGCTGAAGCGTGACATCCTGTCCGGCATTCCGGCGCTTGCGCTTTATGCGGAACTCCGGCAATCCATGGGGAAAGGAGAGGCGGCCTCGCTGGCTATGGCCGTTCACTCGGGATTGTTTATCGCCTGCGATGAGAAGAAAGTTTTTCTGCGGGAGGCAAGAAAGCGGCTGGGAGCAGGCTGCATCTTGACGACGCCCGGTATTATTGTCCTCGCCATCCGCGCCGGTCTCATGACCGTCGAGCAGGCGGACACAATCAAGGCGCACCTTGAGACGAAGCGCTTCAAAATGACATTCTCGTCGTTCAGGGATGTCACCTAATGCCGCGTCATCGTGAGCGCCCGTCTCAATATCACGTAGCTTGATGAATTTCGCCCCGGAGGGGGCGATTCCTAGATAGTAACCCGTCTTGAGGGAAAAATGGGCTTGAGCGTAACCTCGTGCTCTGCGTCACGCTGAGCGTCCAAATGCGCTTTATCGCCGCCTATAAACGGAAAATACGGGGGAAACACCATGACACCAGTAAATTTCGGATAAATGCAGGGGCGTGCGCCGGAAAAGCTGAGGCACTGGATTTGCCTTCATAAATATTCTTGCTATGAAATGCGGCCCTTTACTTAGGTACGGCATTTCAACTCATGGCTGTTTCGAATGGCTCTTCATCAAAGGCGCGGCTTACGGCTGCAAAGGCAGCTTTCCGGGGCGACATAGCGGAACAATTGCGCTCGCTTGGCGGCGATGTAATCGACGGCCGCGAGCGGCTGTCTGTCGAACTGCCGGATGCGGGCGAAGGCGCGCGCGTTGTCGTGGAGTTCAGCGAAGGCGCTCCGCCGCGCGCGGATTTGCGTGAGTGGCTTCGGCTCCGGGTCGAAGCGGGCGGGGATATTCTGCCGCTGCTGACGCTGGGCTGGGACGGGACGGATAACGACGAGGCGCGCGTGGCGCTTTATGAAGGGCTTTCGGGCGGGCTGAACGCGGCGGCCAATTTTCGGGAATTGGGCGATGTGCAAAACAGGAACGTCCGCGCGTTGCTTATGAATTTGGGTGTCGATCTGTCACCGGGAAAAATTCCGTCGCGCGCTGTGGTGGCGGCGGAGCCTTCGCGCTCGCCCGTGGCGTCCACAAGGCCAATGGCGAGGCCCGCGCCTGCGGTCATGGACGCGGAATTCGCCGCTGTGGAACCTGCGGAAAGAGCTGATGCGCAGATTGGCGCTACTATCGAGGCGCTGCCCGATGATTTGTTGCAGGAGGCCTTAAAGCAGTTCCGTGCCTATCTCGCGGCGCATCAGGGCGGCGGCGGGCCTGACGCGCGACGATGTCGAGGCGTTTGTCGCCGATGGCATGCACGATCTCTACGCCTTTCAGGACGCGCACCTTAAAGGGCGAAGCACGCTGACCGAGTTGATGGCCAAGGGCAGGGGTCTCGCGCTGATCGGCGCGCTTGCGGTCGCCTATGGCGGCGAGGTGATGGTAAGCGGCTTCGCCTTCGGTGACATGATCCGGGCCGATGCCGTGAACTGGCCGCTGGCGTTCACCAGCTCGTTTCTGTTCGGTGGCGGCCTTATCGCGCTGGCTCCGACTGAGAAGCAGCGGCAGTTCTGGGGCCGCGTCGGACTCGCCTGGGCTTTGACGGTGGCGGGCCTGTCGGTCACGAACAAATCGCTGGTCGGGCCGCTACAGGACCGGCTCGGGGTCTTTCTGCAGGAAACCGCCGACGTGCGCGACGAGGCCGCGCGCAAGCAGGCGCTGTTTAAGGATCTGGAGAGGAAGCTTGCGGACAAATACGCCGCCGCCGCGCAGGACAAGGCGGCCTACCTCGGCGCGAAAAAGAACCGGCCGGCGGTGATGGCTGAAAGCGGGCAGGCGGCGACGGCAGCAGAAACGCAGCGGGATGCGGCGCGCGATACCGCATTGTCGGCGGAGCAACGCAGCGAGGCGGCGAAGAAAGCCGATCCCTCGCACCACGTGGCGATGGCTATGGTGTTTGTGCTGAGCGCGACGATCACCGGGGCTGGGCAGTGGTTCGTCGGCAATTACCTGAATTCGCGGCCGGGCGTTCATCGCGAAGCGTTACAAGCGGCCCGCACCCGCCGCCGGATGCGGCATAGCGCGCAACGGCTGACGAAGCGTAAAGGGCAGGAAGGGCGGGCGCGGGTGATTATGGCCTCGATGCGCGCGGAATATATGCGCCAGCTCGAACAGTCCGGCCGCCTGTCGCAGGCAAAGATCAAGGCGATGGTGGATGCTGCGTTCGGCAAGACGCGCGATGAAGCACGGGAGATTGTTGAAGGCGCGGTTGCCAGCTTCCGCGGCGAAGTGAAGCGCGGCAGGGACGACGGCCTGTTTAGTTGGCGGCGCTTGCTTGGAGCACCGCGCGCATAGTGTATGCGCAGTGTAAAAGCGCTTCGGGATGTGCAAGCGCATCAGGAAAATGGGCGACAGCGGAATCGTCGCCATATGTTCCTTATGTCTCATCGCCCTCGCCGGGCTCGCATGCCGATAAAAGGGGCTCCCGTAACATGCTGTAATATCGGATAATTTCTCGTTTACTCAATTTATTTTCACTCGCTATCGAAAATAAAACGGCGCAGTGGAATGATGCGCCATGATCAAAACTGGGCTTAGCCCAGCAATTCAAGATCGGCGCCGATTGCGTCCTCGAACTCCGGGCTTATCGAGGTGGCGGGAAGGAGGGGCAGGGGGATGGGGAGGTGCTTACGCTCCCTATAGTAAACCCGTCACGCAATCCACAAAGCGCCCGGCCGTTGCGATAGCCTCCGCCACCCGTTCCTTCGGTAACTCTATTGGTCCCAATTCATAATCGGCAATTTCCTTGAGACGCGCGGCGTTGAATAAGAACGCCCGCAGTTCGTGGGTCACGCGCGGATCGTCTTTCGTCAGGCGCGAGAATTCGGATTTGACGCCATCATGCGTTTTAGCGGGCTTGCCGTTCGTAGTCATGATGAACGCCTGTGCCGCATGGTACGCAGTGAGGTAGGCGTCACGCCCCGCAGCTTCGATAAAGCCAGCGTTGAGCATCGCTGCCGCGCCAGTCAAGAGCCGCCGGGCCTTGTCAAGGAACTGCGCGGATTCCGGCGTCATACATCCACGCCTTCCTGCCTGATTGCTCCCATGAGCGGGCTTCGATCCTGATAAGAAGCATTCAGGTATGGCAAGGCATTTACAACCGCGCCGGTGCTATCGACAATATCGAGGCTGATGCTCGCGAGTCGGTCGCATTCCTGCCAGCGGTCGGACATCGATTTTAGAAACACGGCGACATCGTAATCGGAGTCCGGGCGGGCCTCGCTGCGGGCGCGCGAACCAAACAGCACGACACGGGCTAGCCGTTCGCCATAGGCTTCTTCCAAAGCATTTCGAACACGATTGAGAATTGGATCGCTGTTTTCCATATACCCATTATAGCAGAAGTATGGTATATATAGAGTATAAATCGAACCGATAGGAAGTTTCTAATTCTTCTTTATAATATAAAGTCGCATAAGATATCTTACGTTAAATAACGTAACTATTTCAGATACTTAACATCATCACGAAATCTGCATTATGTTAAATAGCCTCCCGCAGTTCACTCCAAACCATTTCCACGCAAGAACCTCCGCAGCGCCACGCATGCTTGGCAACGGCCGAAAAATCTAACGTCTTCAACGTGCGGCACCTTGTACAAAAATCGCGGGAGACAGGATTGGAATGGAGCGAAACGGGTTCAACACCAGAAGATCGGCGTCCCCGGATATGATGAAATCAGCATGCCCGTTGATGGCAAGTTCGAGAAATTTATCGTCCGTGGGATCGCGGCAAGCCGTGATCGTTTCGGCAATATCGACAAGCTCTGCCTCCGCGAGCAAAGCGGCGATCCAATCGGCTGTGATGGAAGGTATAAGAGGCGCAAGGTATGGCCGCGCCAGGACTTCAAGCGCCTGCCGCTCGGTCGCAACCGATTTGAGCAGTACGCCGTGCTGCGCCGCGTGCCGCAAGGCTATACAAGGAAGAGATTTGTCTTTTAGCGCCGCGCTGACGAGGATGTTAGTATCGACAACGATTCTCATTGAGCCAGCTTCGGCTCTGCTTCCTGTTGAGCCCGCTTGATAAGCCGGTCAATGTCGTCATCGGTGAGCGCCGCCGCTACGACGCGCGACCGGGCTTCCCTGCGTCCTGGTATTAATTCCCGCTCCGGGTCTATTGTAATTCTGGCTCTTCGCGTTTTTTGGTGGAAGTAGAAGGGGAGTAATCAGAGTTCCGGCAGGCCGAGGGTGCGGATTTTGAGGGCGAGGTACTCCTCGTCGCGGAGGCCGAAGGCGCGGCGCTGGATGACGCGGATTTTGTTGTTGAAGCCCTCGACGAAGCCGAGGGCGATTTTGTTCTCAGGCTTGCAATAGGAGGCGATGCCATCCCAGTGCTTGCCGATCATGCGGGCGAACTTTTCGTAAGGGGCGAGGTCCTGCCCCTGCAATTGCTGCTGCCAGTTGTCGAAGAACGAGCGGGCATCCGCGGGATCGGTATAGCTCCAGAGCTGCTCGAACTGTTCGCGCAGCAGGTAAGCGACGTTCAGGCGTGCGTTGGCCTGCAACAAGCGTTCGAGGTTCTGGCGTCCGCCGTCGCTGAGGTTCTCACGGCGGGAGAGCAAAACATAGCGCTGTCCCTTGATGAAAGTGCGTTCATCGCCCGTGACACGCTTGTATTCCGCCCGGCGCACGCTATCGAGCGCATCCGATAGATGGCGCAGGATATGGAACTTATCGAAGACAATGGCCGCTTGCGGCGCGTGTTGCTGCGCGGACTGCCGGAACGGCTTCCACATATCCATGACGGCAAGGCGTATTTTCTTCGCGGCTTCCTCGCCTAATTGCGCATAGAAGAGGTCCATGTCCGCTTGCGTGCGGCCTTCGCCGCCGAACCAGATGGCCCGCCTTTTCTCCAGGTCGCTGACAACGATCCGGTAGGTGTGTCCCTTGCGGATGGATATCTCGTCCACGCCGATGATCTCCGGCTGCGGCGGTGCCGGCGAGACGCAATTGTTCGCGCATGTAGATTTTTTCAAGATCCTTGACCGTGTGCCAGTCCAGGCGCATGTGCCGGGACACGTCCTTGACCGTCATCGCCCGGCACAGGCCGCCGATCTGCATGGCGAACCGCAGGGTGTACTTCGTGTTGTCCGATAAAAAGGCCAGCCGTTCGTTCTTCACGCCGCAGGTCTTGCACCTCACGCGCCGCATCTCGAAGTCAAGGTAGACTTCCCGGTCTCCGCAGCCAAGATCGCGCACCCGCCGCCAGCGCTTATCGTAAATGCGGTCCGTCCGTTTTCCGCAGCCGCCGTACCGCGCCGTTTTTTTGGACGCTGGGCGAGCGTCAGCACGAAAATACGCCGCCGGAACTCGTGGCTATCCACCCGCTGGAGCACCCGGAAGCCCGGCACTGCATAGGCGTCGCTCAACCGCCAGCTTTTTACTTCGTCCGCTTGTTTGCTCATGCCGGAAAACGTGTCACGTTTCCGGATCGCCCAAAATACAAAAAATCATCTCTGCACAATATGTTACCAGGCATCCCCGCTGCTTCTACTTCCACCTTTTTCCGCGATGAGCCGTAATTCTTATAATCTCATCAGAGCCAATGCCGAGACGTTTTAATCTATCGGCCACTTCCCCTGCTGTAACTTCGAGCGTTTGTACAGTTTCCATGCGTATCACTATACTGCGAATTACCCCATAAAGACAAGTCACTTAGATTCTATTGAGGCATCGCGACATGATATAAAAAGTTGCACAAGGTATCTTACGCTAAATAACGCAACTATTTCCAATACTTAACATCATTGCGAAATCAGCATTATGTTAAATACCCCTCCAGCCATTCGAGCCTCAATCAACTTCACCTGTCGTTTTTCCAGGATGAATAGAAAGTCAGTAATGAAAAGATTTCTGACGCAAGAATTTTCCTAAATCTGTAGAATTTATCTAAGATATGTAGAAAACTCTTAATACTTTACCCGGAACGACGGGCTGTCTGGCGCGTTGTGCGCGAACTTAGCCGGGCTCGTTTCCCGAAGGGGCGGCTCTGAGATGGGATGCAACCGGCAGGCTCGCGCGCGAGCGTAGTTTCAAATCATCAAGCGGGAGGAAAACCAGGTCACACGCCTCGGCTGCGAGGTTTTGCAACTGATAATAAGGCAGGCGCTTTGCTTTGGCGGCCGGGCGCTTGATAAGGGCTATCTCTGCTGTGGCCGATCCGGGCAGGACGCGCGCAAGCGGCCATTGTCTTCGATAAGTTCCATATCCTGCGCCATCTATCGGATGCGCTCGATAGCGTGCGCCGGGCGGAATACAAGCGTGTCACGGGCGATGAACGCACTTTCATCAAGGGACAGCGCTATGTTTTGCTCTCCCGCCGTGAGAACCTCAGCGACGGCGGACGCCAGAACCTCGAACGCTTGTTGCAGGCCAACGCACGCCTGAACGTCGCTTACCTGCTGCGCGAACAGTTCGAGCAGCTCTGGAGCTATACCGATCCCGCGGATGCCCGCTCGTTCTTCGACAACTGGCGGCAGCAATTGCAGGGGCAGGACCTCGCCCCTTACGAAAAGTTCGCCCGCATGATCGGCAAGCACTGGGATGGCATCGCCTCCTATTGCAAGCCTGAGAACAAAATCGCCCTCGGCTTCGTCAAGGGCTTCAACAACAAAATCCGCGTCATCCAGCGCCGCGCCTTCGGCCTCCGCGACGAGGAGTACCTCGCCCTCAAAATCCGCACCCTCGGCCTGCCGGAACTCTGATTACTCCCCTTCTACTTCCACCAAAAAACGCGAAGAGCCAACGATCTAATATTAACGGGTATTTTCGAAATACATAGAATTCGACCTAAAGTGGCAAAAAATTCGCAGAAAGACGGCGGCGGAAAATAAGACGCATGCCCGTTTACCAAACCAAAATTAAGCATGGTACGCTTCTACCGGATGGCTATCCTGCCGGCCGTCGAGCCTAAGCATTGACTTGCGGGATCCAGGGATAGGAGCATGGCGAACTGGCGGCCAAGAACCAGCAAGACACATCGGACGCAAGCCGAATAAGCAAGTACGCCGCGCCTTATTCCCTGGCTTCCGTTTCCTCGGCAACGGCATCGATAACTTCGTCCCGCGTCTTTTCGCTGACGCCTTTCCGGCAGCCCCAGCTCCAGGCGCCAGCTCGCGCTTCAGCGCCTCTTTGTCCAACTTGTTGGCGCTATCGCCCTCTGGGCTACTTCGAGCGCCAACTTTCGGCGCTATCGCCCTCCGGGCTACTTGAGCGCAACTTGTTGGCGCTATCGCCCTCTGGGCTACTTGAGCGCAAGTTGTTGGCGCTATCGCCCTCCGGGCTACTTGAGCGCAAGTTGTTGGCGCTATCGCCCTCCGGGCTACTTGAGTCAGGAAGTTGTTGGCGCTATCGCCCTCCGGGCTACTGAGGCGCAACTTCTTGCCCAGCCGCCTTTGCTTCTTTTCAAATCGAACGCCAATTGCGCGCATTGTACAATGAGCGCGGCAATGGCCGCCACCAGCGTACCAAAATCGATAAATTCACCGGGTTGCGCTGGCGCGCTCTGGATGACTTGCTCGACAGTGAGCGGCAGGGCATCCCCAAACTTTGGCATCAAACGTTTAGCGGTCATGCGGGCAATGTGATTAGCGGTCATGGAAACTCCTTTTGGAGGTAGCAAGTGGAGGCATTAGGCGACGGCTTCGACGATGGAGATTTGGGCTTCCTCGCCGTTGCAGTCCGGCACTGCTCACGGTGGGGCTGGCATCCAAGCAAACACGGACATTTGCGCACGCATATTTGCCAATGAGTATTTTCCGATCCTATCGGCACAGGAATAGGGTCCCCACCTTTACGTCGCAGAACAACACAGATGCAACTGCAACGCTCACGCCGGGCGTGTCCTTTCAGAAGAGGAATGTTTCTTGGAGTTCAATCATGTCCCATATTCAAATTCAAATATCACGACGGAGCTTATCAGCGATTTTGCCGCTGGCAGGCTCGACGCTGAGGATACTCAGATCATCCAGGAGGCCATCGATCACGACGAAGTCATCGCGACAGCTGTCTTGGATGCGCGCCGGGCCGGCTTGCGAATGAAAGTATGGCTGGCAATACCGGCACTCGCCGCGCCTGCTCCGGGCGCTGACCGGACGCGAGCGGCAAATCTCCAATGATGACGCGTTCGCACAGCAAAACTGTTGTCTTCAGCCACCCCTTCGAGCTGAAAGGCGCGGCCGGGCGTTGCCGCCTGGAAACTATCAAGTCGTGACTGACGAAGAACTCATACAAGAATTGCCGTTGCCACTCGCCGCACCTCTACTATGATTTTTGTGCCTGTGAAAACTTATAATGCTGCGACCGGGATGGTGAGCATCGATCCTCGTCATCTTCAGGAGGCACTGGATCGAGACGCCAATCTTATCGCAACGGAGAGCCCAAAATGACCACTGCCTTGCAAATCCTCATTATTGTGACACTCATCGGCATTTTGGCCGGGTTGGCTGTCACTCGCTATGGGCGCGGCTGGTTTCGGGACGCGCGCCAGCGACCTCACGGCGTCCCTGGTTGGCATCGCCGGGGCCTTTCTCGGCTTTCATGTTGGCGTTGTGGCGGGCCTCACTCCTGTGCCGGTCGCGGACTATCTCGTCGCAATCGTGGGAGCGCTGGTCACCCTTTGGGCGTGGCGGACCCGCTGACGGCTCGTGCCGAGCCAACGCGTGGCGGATGCCGTCTGTTCCGCTCCCGCGCCCCGCGGTTGACATCACACCTTCTGAACGGCGATCCAGCGGGCGATTTCCGGCCAGTCTTCCTTCAACGTGCGTGCGCCCATGAAAAGCCCAATATGGCCACCGGGCACCGTTTTCTCGACAATGCGGTCCTTGGGCGTACCAACGTAGTTTTTGGCGCCAGAACCTGCTCGGGCGCCGTGATGCCGTCGCTGTGGACCGTTCTTCGAGAAACTGGACCGCGATGGAGTGAACCAGCTGCCCGTCATCCGGGATCGCCATGTGATCGGCATGTCAAGCCGGGAAGATGTGATCTCGTTCCTGCGGTCGCTCCAGGAACCGCAGGCTCAAGCGTCGTAACAATGGGTTAGGGCCTAACGCTAAATTATCGCTTCAGCTGGGCTTCAAGCGCGCGATCACGCGTTCGTCTTTACGGTTGACGTAATCCAAGCCTTTGCCGCGGCCAGGCCGGCGAGTTTGAAGAGCCGGACCTCGCATGGGAAGAAGGGCTTGAACATCGTGACGGCCGCTCGCAGCCAAGTCTGATCCGCAACCACCGCGACACGGGTTCAGTCGTTCCAATGCTTCACGCCGAAGGCGCTATCGTCCCAGAGCGCCTGAGCTCGTAGCCCACGAAGCCTTCGCCAGCAACATACAGCAGCTTGACCGGGCCTTTGGCCATCATCGCTTCGGCCTTGGGGATAAGGGAGATTCTGATAATCCTCATGGGTCACCTTGCCAGTAGCCTCAATGCCCATCACATCCGGCGGCAGATCCTCGATAAGTTTGAACATCGCTCACTCCTTATAATGTGCGGCAGAATGATGAAGTATTACGCACTCTGAGCCGCGATCCATCCGGCGATTTCCGGCCAGTCCTCCTTCAAGGTGCGCGCTCCATGAAAAGGCCGATATGGCCGCCGGGCACGGTTTTTTCGACAATGCGCGCCGTAGGCGTACCAACATAGTTTTTGGCACGAAGACCTGCTCGGGCGCCGTGATGTCGTCAGCCGCGCCGGCAAGGAGATAGAAGGAACGTTGATGCTATTGAAGTCGAGCCTGCGCCCGAGGCCTACGAATGTGCCCTTGGCGAGCCGGTTCTCCTTGAAAAGCTGGGTGATGACCTGAAGATACCACCGCCCCGGAAGGTCAATCGGGTTCTCGTACCAGCTGTTGAAGGCCTCCTCCTTGGCGAGGTAGGCCGGATCGCCGATATGCTCGTAAAGATCGATGTAATCCTGAATATAATGCTGCTCCGGGTGCATGTTCTTCCAGCCTTGCAGCATGAATTTACTACCGCATCAGCCCGCCGCCCAAGCCCACCAGCTCCTCATAGAAAGAGATTGCGGGAATTCATGAGAACCATGCGCTTGATGGGCCCCTCACAGGCATCGGTGTCGATGGGTGCGCCCGCAAGCACGAGTGCATTCACTTTGTCCGGGAACCGCGCCGCCACCATCGCCAGAAACCCAGCCGCCCTGGCACAGCCCAACGAGATTGACGCGGCCGCCATCGTCGATGGCGACAACCATCTCGGCGAGATAATTGTCGATCTCGAAATCCTTCATGTCTTCGGTCGCCGATTTCCAATCGGTCAGGGCGACATGGCCAACGCCATTGGCAGCGTCTCAACGAGGCTTTGTCCCTTTCGATAGTCCGCGATCATGGCGGTGTGGCAGGCATCAGGCGCATCGACGAGCGTTGGGATCCCGCCCGGCTTGCCGTAATCGCGCAGCACCATGG
>CAWAVJ010000023.1:0-48553 GCA_963785355.1 uncultured Alphaproteobacteria bacterium | reverse complement strand
GTCGGCAAGGCGGGCGATAAGCGCTCTTACGAACGCACGATCCTGGAAACCGCACCAGCGATCGAAATCTGACGCTCGATGCCCTGTGCCTTAAGTCGTAGTTGGGCCGGAACCGGCTGTGCGGGGTTTCCCGCGATCCAATGCACGCCAAGGCAGCTAATGGATCCAAATGCGGTCTTCTCCGAAAAGGCCGAAACTATCCCGCCTTCGATGCCGAAGAAGTCATGTTGCTCGAAATCAAAAACAGCTCTGCCAGTGGCATTCTGCCATCGGGCATCTTGTCTCTCGCCGTTAGTATGAGGCCGGGAAACTCACCCTAGCCGCCATCGCGGTGACTACCTCAACCGCACACCCGCAACCAACCGAAAATCGACAGGCGAATCGCGTTTGAACCTACACCACGTTCGGGCACACTAACTTTAGCATATCTCGCTAGGTATGCGCTCAGCGATCTCTCATCAACAGGAGAATCCTATGAAAAAACTTCAAATTGTAATGCTCGGACTTGCGATCCTTGCCACCACGGCATCATCGACGATTACGCCGGCGTTCGCGTTAGGCGGCTGCGGTCCGAACCGCCATCGTAGCTCGGTGACCGGCCGGTGCATCTGGGGCGGTCAAAATCAAGCGTGGTGCCTGCGACGCACGGGCCACACAGCCGTTCCGGGGCCCAATGGGACCTGGATTTGCGTTAGGTAAGGCGGGAATTGCTGAACCTGTTTGACCGGGACTTTTCAGATGGAGGGCTCGGTCAAGCTATTGCCCGTCGTGAGTTGAAACGAGTCCGTGGAGTAATACCAACCGTCAAAAGTCCTGATCGCTCTGGAACACTCCCCGTCATCGCGAGGCCGCCTTGGCGGCCGAGGGCGTCCAGAAGCAACATCAGTGGCTTGCATCTGGGTTGCTTCCGGCCGCGCTACGCTCGCCGTCGCAATGACGGCGAGACTCCGCAGCGTCTTCCCGCGAAGGCGGGAATCCATTTCTAACGTTGGAACAAGATCGTAGATGGGTCCCCGCCTGCGCGGGGACGACGCTGCGGCCCAGATTTGATGCGCATTCCCACCTGCGAAACGGCGCGTCAAAATTCAACCCACTGGCCGTTACCGTCACGATGCCACCAACGCCTGGAAAGGCCATACGTTGGCGAAGCCAAGAAACTCTGCTTAGCTTCGAAGGCGTCTTTGCAAACAGGTGCCGGCCGGCGGGCCGTTCCATCCGCCGGCCGGGACGGGTGACAGACCGGCTATTCCGCGGCGATCCGTTCTCCTTTGAACGCTTGGGCAATGCGGTCGCCCACTGCCCGATCGATGTTCCGCCAATACTCGAAAGCGCGCGCCAGTACGGGCCCGGTCACTCCGTCCTTGAGGTGGCCCACGGCGTTCGAGACCAGCCGGTCGCGTTGGGCGTTGTCCATGACCTTGCGCACCAGGGTGCCGGCCTGACCGAAGTCGTCGTCGTCCTTTCGCTTGGTGTAAGCGGCATGGACGAACTCTCCACTCGCCTCCCACACCTCGGCCTGAGGATATCGTGCGGGATCGGCCTTCGGCCGCCTTTGGAGTTCGGTGCGTACACGGGATCGGAGACAGTCTGGACTCGCATCGATCCGTCCTTGCTGTAGGCATGCACCGGGACCTTGGGCCGGTTTACCGGGATCTGCTTATAGTTTACCCCCATGCGGGCGCGGTGCGCGTCGGCATAGGCAAAAAGCCGGGCCAGCAGCATCTTATCCGGGCTGGGACCGATGCCCGGCACAAGGTTATTCGGCTCGAAGGCCGCCTGCTCGATCTCGGTGTGGTTGTCGGTGGGATTGCGGTCCAGCGTCATCCGGCCTACTTCGATCGGCGGATAGTCTCCGTGCGGCCAAACCTTGGTCAGGTCGAACGGGTTGAAGCGATAGGTCTTGGCCTCGTCGAACGGCATGATCTGGACATACAGGGTCCAGCTCGGGTGGTCTCCGCGCTTGATCGCTTCGTAAAGGTCGCGAGTGTGGTAGTCGCCATCGGCGCCAGCCAGCCGGTCTGCCTCCGCCTGGGTCAGGAAATCGATCCCCTGATCGGTCTTGAAATGGTACTTCACCCAAAACTTCTGACCCTTGGCGTTGGCCCACATGTAGGTGTGGCTGGAATAGCCGTTCATGTGCCGCCAAGACTTGGGAATGCCCCGGTCCCCCATCAGTATGGTTACCTGGTGAGCCGACTCCGGGGACAGCGTCCAGAAGTCCCACTGCATGTCATGGTCGCGCAGATTGTTGTCCGCCCGGCGCTTCTGGGAGCGGATGAAGTGCTGGAATTTCATCGGGTCGCGCACGAAAAACACCGGCGTGTTGTTCCCAACCATGTCGTAGTTGCCCTGGCTGGTGTAAAACTTCAACGCAAAACCCCGCGGGTCGCGCCACGTGTCGGGGCTGCCGCGCTCGCCGGCGACGGTTGAAAAACGAGCCAGCATGTCCGTCTTGGCGCGGGGCTGGAACACCGCGGCCTTGGTATATTTGCTGACGTCCTTGGTCACCTCGAAACGCCCGAAAGCGCCGCTTCCCTTGGCATGCGGCTGGCGTTCGGAAATCCGCTCCCGGTTGAAGTTCGCCATCTGCTCGATGAGATAGTGATCCTGCAGCAATACGGGTCCGTCGGGCCCGACGGTGAGCGAGAACTCATCGCTGGGTACTGGAATCCCAGCATCGGTTGTTGTTGGTTTGCGGCCATCGTCCTTCATGATAGTGCCTCCGTGTGTCGCGCGCGTTCCAGGGGCGGCGGTGAGCCATGCGTGTGAGATTGCGATCTAGAGTGCGTCCGGAAAAAGTGTGAGCGGTTTTTCCGATAAGACGCACGGCAAAACAAAGACTTAGAGCCCCGCTTTTGATTCCATCAAAAGCGGATAGGCTCTAGCGCGGCTACCTCCCGTAGCGTTCGCCGGAGGCCAGCCGGCGCCCGCGAACGGGCGTTCCGCCCGCACCCGGCCAGAGCCTGTGGCCAGAATGAACGCTTGGACGGAACCTTCGTTCCCATCCGCATTCCGGTTCGCTCAAAGGTGAGCGGCCCGCAGCGTCGCTTCCCGGCGTCATTGCGAGCGAAGCGAAGCAATCCAGGATCGAACCGCGCACTGAATATGGATCGCCACGGCGGCTTTGCCGCCTCGCGATGACGGCTGGCTAAAATCCCTTGGGAGCTCGAAAAATCGATGCTAACGCTCGTCCCGGTTGGGGGGCGGATATGAGAGACGTTGCGCTAAGCAAACTGGCTGCAATCAAGGCCGCGGCTTTCGATGCCGGCGCCGGGCTGGCTCGAACCTGGCCGGAAAAATGGTCGGTTAGCGCCTGCTTCGCGTCGTTTTTCGCCGCCTGGATTTTATACGGATCGATTACCGAAACGGGCAGATCGCTCCATCACGACGTGCTCGAAGCCTACGCTTGGGGCAAGGAATTCCAGCCTGGCTACAACCAGCACGGCCCGTTTTGGGCCTGGATCGCCGGCTTCTGGTTTCTGCTGTTTCCAACCGCCAACACGTCTTTCATTGTGCTAGCCGTGCTGAACGCAACCCTCGGCCTGCTCGGCGCCTGGCGTCTTGCCGGATTGTTCGCGCAAGGCCGGGACCGCGACGCAGCTACCCTGCTTCTGCTTGCCACTCCATTCTATACGTTTCTATCCTTTAAATATAATGCGAATACCATCTTTCTTTCGTTGTGGCCTTGGACGCTGTTCTATTTCGTTAAATCCTTGGACAAGATGAGAACGCAAGATGCAGTTCTCTTTGGGGTATTAGCGGCGGCGTCCATTCTCTCTAAATACTTTGCGATCGTTCTGCTGCTGACCTGCGCGGTTTCTCTCGCCTTCCATGAAAACGGCCGGAAATATATCCGTTCACCGCTACCATACATCGCAGCCGGCGTTTTCTCTCTGATCGTGCTCCCGCATTTTATTTGGTTGATCGCTTCCGGCGCCCCTCCGGTGGCTTATGCCGAGAGCTTGACCGGACGCGGGTGGCTCTTTTCAATCGGAAACAGCGCCACCTATCTCGCCTTTTTGGCCCTTTACTATTGTATCGTTCTGATAATCGTCCTTTTGAGCAAGTACGCGCCCAAAGCAGAAACGGCGGGCGAGCCCTCCGGTCCCGTACCGCCCTCGCGCCGGAGATTTTTGGCCGCGCTCGCGATTACGCCTGCCCTCCTGACCCCCGTCTTCGGTTTGGCTTTCCAATTGAAAATTTCGACGAATATGACGGTTGGCGCCTTTCCGCTCCTGCCGCTTTTTCTGATGCAACTGGCCGCTCCCTTCGATGGGGTGCGCTGCTTCCGGTTCAGCCTGCGGTTCGCAATCGCGGTAACGGTTGGAGCGCTGGCCGCGGCCCCGTTCGTGTCCGGCGATCCTGGCCCAAACCAGCCGCGACCTGGCCTTCACCGAGCCCCGCAAGGAGCTGGCTGAGTATGTTACCGCGCTATGGCACGCGGAGACGAATACGCCGCTCCGCTTTGCCGGTGCCGAAGTCCGCTATGCAAACGGCATCAGCTTCTACAGCAGCGATCGTCCTTCGAGCTTCATCGATCTCAGCTACACGAAGGCGCAGTGGGTCACGCCGGCAAAGTTGCGGCGATACGGCCTGCTGATCGCATGCGTTCAAGCCGATGCGGATTGCCACGCGAAAGCAGCGAAATTCCTCGCGGATGGCTCGAAACAGACTTCGATCCGGCTCAGCCCCAAAATCGCGAAGCGCCAATCGCCCGAGGTGGCGTTCGACATTTTCATCATCCCGCCGCACCCGGCGCCGTGACCCTGTCAGCCGCCTCAGACTCAACACAGGCGCCGTGGCGGCGACGGGCGCAAACCACTTGCCCCGGCCGCCTGCTCAAGCCCCCGGCAGACGCTTTCGGCAACGGTGCTCATGGCTTTCTACTTTTGAATGTCTCAACCAGCAACGCGCGGGCTTTATTCACTGTCGCGGTTAACGCAAGCAAGCCGCCTTTCGTTTAAAGCTGCCCGGATCGCTTCGCGGATGGCGTTGACCATGCGTAGCGGCAGCAAGCCGTATTCGAACCGGCCTGGCTGGCCGGGAATGGGCCGCATATCCGGCGACGGCCAGCTATCCAGGTTAGCTTCGTCGAGGATGATCCAGGATCGGCAGCCGGCGTCGAGCCCGAGATGGCGCTTCACAGCTTGAGGAATTTCCATCGCAGGAATATCGCGTCCTGGCTGCTGAGTGGTGATAGGGACGATCAGCACGCGCTGATCGCCGGCGCCGCCGCTGACCGTCAGCACCACACAAGCCGGCCGCTCCTTTTCCCCGGTGGTCTGGCCCGCCAGTTCCTGGCGTTTCCAGATGTATTCGTAACGGAATACCAATCCCGGGCGCGCCTCCGGCAGAGTCATAAATTGCGCTCAAGTAGCGCGGAGCGCGATAGCGTAGCCAAAGAATTACTCGTCCATCAGGTGATCGAGGGCTGCCTGTCCGGCGTCGAAATACGGCTCAGCCAAGGCGCGGATGAACTCTTCGGGCATCTCCTCCATGGCGATGACCGCTTTGTCGCGCCGCTTCAGGCGCTCGAATTCATCGATAGATAGGATCACCAGCCGGTCGCGCCCGTGATAGCTGACCGTTACTGCTTCGCGCATGGCGGCTTCCTGAACACGGGCGGTATTGCGCTGGAGATCGAGGGAAGTGAACCGCTGCATGAGACGCCTCCGCGGATTCCATAAAACACGTAAATTATGTGTTTATGACCTGCGATTGTCAAGCCCCCGGCGGATGCTTTCGGCCAAGGTGCTCGTGGCATTCTCCTCTTGAATGTCTCAACCAACAACTGGCGAATGCCGCCTGAGGCGATGAAGCCAGCTCCGGCGGACCAGCCGCCGCGAGTGAGGCTCCGCAATTCAGGCAGCCGCGAGCTTCCAATTCAGCGGCGCCGTGGGATCGAAAACTGTAATAAATAGCATTGGTATCGAGAAAATACTTAACGTTCATTCATCTCTTGGCTGGTGAATTTCCGGCCCCCCGTGCTGATATGACTAAGCTTCTCCATGACCTCGCGGTAGGCCGCTGCACGGCGTTCGCCTTCTTCCGCCCTCATGGCGCCATCGCGCGTGTAGTCCTCAAGCCAGCCGCGGAACAAGTCCTCCAGCTCCCTGTTGCCGGCGCGTGCCTTCTCGACCAGCGCCTCGTGCACGCTGAATGTGAAATCCTTCTGCATGACGCAACCTCCGTCCGCGCCCGGACAGTCTACGGCACGTGACGGTTGGCGGCTATCGGTGCCGTTGACAGAGGCGCCGCTGCAACCGTTGACAACCCGGTGCCATCCGGTAACATGTTACCTATGACCAAGATCCATACACGCCCATCGCCGAATCTCCGCCTTGCAGCGGACAAGATGCGCGTCTACCGCGCCAAGCTGCGCCGCCAGGGCTTGCGGCCGGTGCAGCTATGGGTGCCGGATACCAGGGCTCCAGGCTTTGCAGAAGCCTTGAGACAGCAGTCGCTTCTTGTCTCGCGCTCTCCCGGCGAAGAGCGGGACATCGCCTTTATCGAAGGGCTGCTTGCCGAAAATCTCGATCTGCCCAAGCCATGAAGCGGGGCGACATTGTCACCGTCGCCTTCGCCGGCGATTTCGGCAAGCCGCGCCCGGCGGTGATCGTGCAGTCCGATTACCTCAACGATACGCATGCAACGATCTTGCTGTGCCCGTTCACCAGCGAGCTTGTGGATGCGCCGCTGATCCGGATTCCCGTTGTTCCTTCGCAGGAGAATGGGTTGCGTACCCCCTCGCAAATCATGGTGGACAAAGCGGCGCCGGTACGGCGGGAGAAAATCGGTTCGCACATCGGCGTTCTCGATCCAGAAACCCTTGTGCGGCTCAACCGGTCGCTGGCCGTGGTCTTCGGCCTTGTAAGCTGAGCCTGCGAAATAGAACGCCACCGGGCCGGCATGCAGCCGGTTGCGGAAGCGGCGGACGTTATCCTCCGGCCGTTGCGTCCGCCTTGCTTGCGGCACGCTGGACGCTTATCTTGCTTCTAGATTACTTTCCGCGAGCGCACGCCATGGAACTGACCGTAACGCTTTCCCCCAAGGGGCAATTGATCCTGCCCGAAGCCATCCGGCAGCGGCGGCGCTGGGAGGCGGGCACACGCCTTATCGTGGAAGAAACCGCCGAAGGCATTCTGCTGAAGCCCGCACCGGTCTTCGAATCCGCAAGTCCGGAGGAAGTCTTCGGCTCGCTCAAGGTTTCTGGCCCGCCCAAGACGCTCGAAGAAATGGACGCAGGGGTCCTCGCCGAGGCAAAGCGGCGTCATGCTCGCGATTGATACCAACATCGTGGTTCGCTATCTCACGGCCGATCACCCCGAGCAGTCGCCCAAAGCCAAGGCGTTGGTCGATAACGAAGATGTCTTCGTCCCCACGACCGTTCTGCTTGAAACGGAATGGGTACTGCGCAGCGTTTACGGCTTTGCCCCGGCCCGGATCGTCACATCGCTGGCCGCATTTGCCGGGCTGCCCCGCGTGACTTTGGAAAACGCGGCGCTGGCCGCCAAGGCGCTCGGCTGGACGCTCAAGGGGATGGATTTCGCCGATGCGCTGCATTTGGCAGCCGCGCAAGGGTGCGATGGGTTCGCGAGCTTCGACCGGCGGTTTGCGAAAGCGGCGAAGGAACACTCCGGCATCGAAGTCCGCGCCCTTTGAGGAACAACTCGCCTTCGGCGAGATTGGTTTCGCTCGCGGCGCGCGGCTACCCGCATTGTATAGGTGGTGAGGTTTTAAAGATTAATGATTTAAGTCCTGCCAACCCGACGCCACGCGAAACCCGATAATGTCGTCCCGGATGACTGGGTTGCCGTAGTCGCGGTAAGCCGCGCGGAGAAGCTGCGGATCGCCCCCAGAGCCGCCGCGACGGACACGAGATGTACACTCTCCGGTTGTCCATGCCGAGCCATCGCTAGGCGCACCGTTGTAATTATTGTGGTAGCAATCCTCCACCCAATCGTAGACGTTGCCGTGCACCTGATACAGTCCCCAGGGGTTCGGCTCGAAGGATTTTACGGGCATGGTCTTGCCCCGGTTGATGCCTTTTGCGCCGCCATTATAAGTATAATCGCCGTTGTAATTGGCCTGGTCAGGGCTATTGGACGCCCCCCACCAGAACGGCGATTTCTTGCCAGCCCGTGCGGCATATTCGCGCTCGGCCTCCGAGAGAAGCCGGTAATGCCTGCCCGTCTTCTCCGATAACCATTTCACATAGGATTGCGCATCGTCCCAATTCACATTGATCGCCGGCCGGTCTCCACGGCCCCAGCCTTGATCGCTTGGCTTATAGCCGCCGCAGCCGCCATCGTCCGCGCAGGCGTCCCATTCCGCGAACGTCACGGCGAACCGCCCAACCGCGAAGGGCTTGGCGAACGTCACCTTGTGCTCCGGACCCTCATTCTTCTGGCGCTCCGGCTCGCCCTCCGGCGAGCCCATCGTGAAGCTGCCCGCCGGCGCAATCACCATCTCGGGGCAATCCGGGCAATCCTTGAAACTCTCGCCCGAGCCTGGCTTGATGCACGGCTTCTTTCCCGCAGCCACGGATACGAGCAGGCCGTCGCACGCCGGCTTGCCCGAAGACCACGGCCACCAGGACGCAGGCTTATTGGCCTTCAGCTCCTCCAACCGCGCCTTTGCAAACCCCGCATAGACGCTATCGGGGAAGCGGCGGATGTACTCCTCAAGCACGGCCTCGCTGCCGGAATTCTGCACCAGGCTCCACGCCTGCGCGTCGGCGGGCAGCGGCCCTGCGGGCGCCGCCTGCTCGCGGCCGGCGAGGTAGACCGGCGCCAGCGATGGAAACGACAGCCACGGGTCCTGCCCAATCGTTTGCTTCACCCGGATCTGCACATGGCGGAACATTTCGACGGCCTCGACACCGGGCTTCAGAAGTTCCTCGGCCAGTACCTTGGCGTAGGGCCCGCCGCCGTCTCCAGCGTCGGACGCGGTCTGGTTTGGCGCCGTCGCGTAGGCGATCAGCAAGCCGGGCGTGCTCGCAACCGGCACAAAGCCTTTTTCGGCCCCAATCGCTTTCGCCGCGGGGCTCGATAAATGCAGCTCGTTGCGGCAGGCGTCGAACACCACGAATTGCGTGGCCTCTTTGGCTTGGCTGCTCAGCATGCCGATGATCTGGTGCTGCTGGAAAGATTGATCCCAGATGCTGTTGTCTTCGGCGCTCGCCACGTCGGTTGGAATGAGATAGTTGATCTGCGTCTCGGCATTGGCCGCACCGTGGCCGGAATAGTAGAAAAAGCCGAGAGCGCCCGGTCCCGCGCCCCGCAGTTCGCGGACATAGCGCTTCAAGGCGATGTCCATGGCGCGGTAATCGGCGTCGCGCAAGACCGTGACCGTGAAGCCCAGCTTTTTAAGCGACGCCTCGATCAGCGCCACGTCCTGGTGAGGGTTTCTGAGCGGGCCGACCGTGGCGCTGTAGTTCTGATTGCCGATGAGCAGCGCCAGCCGCGTATCGGCATGCGCGGCCAAAGCGCTGCCAAGCAGCCAAAAGCATATAAAAACCTGGATAACCGTCCGCAGCATGCCGCGCCCCAACAAACCGGACTGTCCAATTTCCGCACAATGCCGCAAGGCTCACGCCTGCGCAAGCGGCAGAAAAAGCCCCCTCACCTGTCCAGCCTGTGCCCTTGCGGCTGCGCGGCAACCGCTCCGCCCAAAACTCATCGAGATTACGAACGGAGCGGCCATTTAAGGCTAAGGCTGCGCCGCTCACCGGATGGAACGCCGTATAGCTACTTCGAAAGAATTAGGCTAGCCGGAGGTTAGAACTGGTAGCGGATAAACTTCGCTGAAATAGGTCTGAAACGAACACTTCTTGGGCACGAACGACCTTGGATAACCAATAGCTTCGCCGCGAGGCTACTCTCGTTAGTTATTTCCGCCCGATGTCGATCCTTTGAACTTAGCGCACCGGAAATGGGCGGAGTAACCCAAACTGTCGCAAAAGTGACACGGGCCGCAACCTGAGTCATATGGAGTCAATATTTGGCTTTAACTCGTTCGCCATGTAAGGCTCTTGTAAGGTCTGGGACTGATCTAAGGGATGGCGATCCCTCCGCGGGCATGGGGACTGAGTACCAAAAAACCCTTCGCAGCCGTTTTTCCTAAGGCTGCGTTCAAAAAGTGCAGATACGTCTACGATGTGGATGCTCGCCGATGTCCGGCTCATTCGCGACGGGTTTGCGGAAATCGTCGAGGGGCTGAAGCCGGGCGAGTTCGTCGCAACGGATGGGCCGTTGTTCATTGCCAACCGATTCACCAATGCAGGCCACTGAAGGCCGCCGCCAACCGTGGCGGGAAAGCTAAGAGAGATAATCCGTGCTTAAGGCTCTCGTCACATTCGGACTTACGCGCCGGCCGATTGTTTTACTACTGCTCGCGGCCTTCATTGTGGCTGGCGCGGTTGCCTTCACGAAGCTCAATATCGAGGCCTATCCTAACCCCGCGCCTGTGATCCTCGAAATCACCGCGCAATCGGCCGGGCTTTCCGCCGAGGAGATGGAACGGCTTTATACTATTCCGATGGAGGTTGGCCTGGCGCCGACACCCGGCGTCAGCAACATCCGCTCGACCTCGTTTTACGGCCTATCCTTTGTGCGCGTCACCTTCGAATATGGGGTGGATTATTACTTCGCCCTGCAGCAGGCACAGATCAGCCTTTTGCAGAACGTGACTTTGCCCAACAACGTTCAGCCGCAGATCCAGGCATCGAGCCTTGTCGGCGAAATCTACCGCTATCAAGTCACGGGTCCAAAACATATCGGCATTACCAACCTGCGTACGGTCCAGGATTGGATTTTGCAGCGGCGCTTGCTGACCGTGCCCGGCGTGGTGCAAGTGAACACCTGGGGCGGCACCACAAAGGAGTACGAGGTCGAAGCGGATCTCGACAAGCTCGAAGCTTATAACGTCACCCTTCCCCAGCTCGTCAATGCGGTGAGCAACGCCAACATCAATATCGGCGCCCGCACCATCAATATCGGCAAGCAATCCGTGAACATCCGCGGCGTGGGCCTCATCGACACCGGCGGCAACACGGATCTGACGCAAGGCCGTAGGGTCGAGGATATCGAGAATATCACGCTTGGCCAATTCAACGGCGTGCCGGTGCAGATCAAGGACGTCGCGCGCGTTTATGTGGGCTACGTACCAAGACTCGGCAAAGCCGGGCGCGACGGCGACGACGATGTCGTCGCCGCGATCCTCGTAATGAACCGCACGCTGCACACCAACGATGTCATTCCGCGCATCAAGGCGGAAGTGGAAAAAATAAACAGCGATGGGACGCTTCCGCCTGGGGTGAAACTCATTCCCTTTTACGACCGCACGGGCCTTGTCAATGTCACGACGGCCACGGTTCTGCACAATCTCGTTTTCGGCTGTCTGCTGGTTTTCTTAATTCAGTGGATTTTCCTGGGCGATCTGCGAAGCGCCATTATTGTCGGAATCAACATCCCCTTCGCCCTGTTCTTCAGCATCATCATCCTGGTTCTTCGCGGCGAGGACGCCAATCTCCTGTCGCTGGGCGCGGTCGACTTCGGCATCATCGTCGACTCGGCCGTGATCGTGGTCGAAAACATCTTCCGCGTTTTCCAAGCCAGGGAGCGGGAGGAGCTCCTAAGACGGCCGACGCCAATCGGAGAAAACGGCCAGAGGCAGGGCAACGAAAGCCTCATGAACCGCATCCGCTTGATCTATATTAGCGCTGCCCAGGTGGACACGGCGGTGTTGTTCTCAACCGCCATCACGCTTGCCGCCTTCGTACCCTTGTTCACGATGCAGGGTGTGGAGGGCCAGATTTTCAGCCCAATGGCGAGGACCTATGCTTATGCGCTTGCTGGAGCGCTGCTGGCCACCTTCACGATCACACCGGTGCTTGCCTCCTTCCTTCTGCCCGAGCATGTCGAGGAGACGGAAACGCTTGTGGTCCGCGCCATTCGCGCGGTTTACACCCCTGTCCTAACTGTGGCGCTGCGAGCCCGCCGCCTGACAGTCGCGCTGGGCGTTGCCTTTTTGGTTCTTAGCGGGCTTCTAGCCTCTCAACTTGGCACCGAGTTTTTGCCAGCGCTCGAAGAGGGGAACCTTTGGATCCGCGCCTCGATGCCGCCGACCATCTCGCTTGAAGCCGGCGTCCCCATCGTCAATCGAATGCGCGAAATCCTAAAATCTCATCCGGAAGTCATAACGGTCGTCTCGCAGCACGGCCGCCCCGACAACGGCAGCGATGCGACCGGATTTTTCAACGCGGAATTCTTCGTACCCTTGAAGCCTTTCGAGGAGTGGGCGCCGGGGCGCGTAAAAGAGGACTTGGTCAAAGATCTCCAGAACGAGTTCGCGAAGGAGTTCACTGGCATCGACATGAACTTCTCGCAGTATATTCAGGACAATATCGAGGAGGGACTTTCGGGAGTGAAGGGTGCGAACTCCGTCAAGATCATTGGCCCGGACCTGTTCAAGCTAGAAGACCTGGCAACCCAAGTGCAGCGCATCATGAGCGGTGTTAAAGGCGTGACCGATCTTGGCATCTTCCGGGTTTTAGGCCAGCCGAACCTCAATGTAAAAGCGGATCGCGAGAAGGCCGCCCGCTACGGCCTGAATTCTGGCGACGTCAATACCTTCGTACAGACAGCCTTTGGCGGCAATATCGCGACCACAGTCTACGAAGCAGACCGGCAATTCGGGGTAAACGTTCGGGCGGCGCCCAAATTCAGGGATTCCATCGACGCGGTAAAGAATTCGAAAATCAACGTCACAACGCCGGGAGGGAACGCCTATGTGCCCTTGACCGAGGTTGCCAGCGTTACGCTCGACACGGGCGCCTCCTATATTTTCCATGAAAAGAACCGCCGCTTCATCCCGATCAAATTCAGCGTGCGCGATCGCGATCTAGGCGGCGCCGTCGCGGAGGCGAAGGACAAGATCGCCAGGGCGATTAGCCTACCGAACGGTTATAGCATGGAGTGGGCAGGGGAATTCGAGGAACTGGAGCAGGCCCAAAAGCGCCTGGAGATCGTGGTGCCGTTAAGCCTTCTGCTTATTCTCGGGCTACTCTACGCGCTGTTCAATTCGTTCCGCGACAGCCTGCTTGTCTTGACGGGCATCCCCTTCGCGGTCGCTGGAGGCATCATCGCGCTTGCCATTTCCGGCGAAGCCTTCGGTATCTCGGCGGCGATCGGTTTCGTCTCTCTTTTCGGCGTCTCGGTCATGAACGGGATATTGGTCATGACCTACTTCAACGAGCTGAAGCACTCGGGCGACACGACGCGCGACGCGATGTTCCATGCGGCAACGCAGAGAATGCGGCCGATGCTGATGACGGCCCTTTCGGCCTGCATCGGGCTTTTCCCTGCCGCGCTGTCGACAGGGATCGGCAGCCAGGTGCAGCGCCCGCTCGCCATCGTCGTGGTGGGAGGAATGCTTATTGGGCCGATCATGCTCCTGGTCGTCGTGCCCGCGCTGCAAACGCTGTTCCTCGGCCGCGGCGGCGATGCGGAGGCCGAAAGGCCGGAGGAGGAAGCTGAAACGGTGTAGGCGGCAAGAGATGCGGCCAATCGGAAACTATTCGTGGAAAGGAAGCAATACATGTACAGAATGCGCAGGCTGGTTCTGAGCTTTTTTGCAATCCTCCTGGCAACCGCATCGGTTGCCGGTTGCGCCAGATCAGGTTACGGCTGAAAGCCGGATTGGCCGGCCATGAGGCCGCTATATTACTTACTTATGTAAACCGGCATTTCTGCCAAACGAACCCAATTTCGGCTAGAGTGCGTCCGGAAAAAGCATGCCTTCGGGCTTGACCCGGAGGTGTGAGCGGTTTTTCCGATAAGACGCACGATTAAACAAAGACTTAGAGCCCCGCTTTTGATTCCATCAAAAGCGAATAGGCTCTAACAACCCGTGGTGCTACGCATCCTGCCACCTAAAGGCGTGGGGTTTACCGATCCCCTATCGGGGACTCTAAATGCAACCCGATTTAGCAAAGCGCCTAAAGGTGCGGAGGGTTTCTTTGTAGGCTGAAGACTCGAGCGCCCTGCCAAGCTGCCTGCGGCGGTTCCGCCGTGGATAAGATCGCCCGCCGCCCTTGTTTCGCCGCCGTACCGCAACGACACTATCTGGCTGCTCAAGAGCGATTCGGGAAAACGGACGATGCACGGCTTCGCACAAAGGGCATTGCCTCTGCTGGTAGAGGCTGGACCAGGTTTGCCATCTGGAAACAAGCGCGATGGGAAACCGGCGCGTCCCCCGGCGGAGTATTTCTGGCAGCTCTATCTGGCATTGCCGCATGCGGCAAAAAATGCTCATGCAGGTCAAGGCGCTGCTTGGCCACGCGGTCAACAAGACGATGTTTTTCCACGCCGTGCGCCAAGCCGGCTTGCGGTCACCGGACGGCAAGGCGTACACTTCGGCTTTGCTCAATGAGCAACTGCAAGCCCTTCAACGCAAAGGGCTCCTCGACGGCACGCTCGATTGCATACCGGAGATCATACACGCCGTAGCGGCTGACGCGGGCCAAAGCGAGGGCGGGACGGATTTGATAAGCGCGGTCAAGGCCGCAATCCCGAAGAGTGAACGCGAAGACGGGGAGCGCCCATACTACTGGCGCTACTCCCGCCCCTCAGTCAGGACATCGACCTGTTCCGCCATTTAAGGCTTTCGGTGTATGCCAATGACGAAGCCGAATTCGGCCGGCTTCGCCGTCTTGCCGGGGCGGAAGCGGCGAAACTTGAAGACTCCGCGGAGTTCGCGCGCTTTGTGTCCGGATTTCCGGTCAGTCTGACATGGCTGAAGCAGTTACGGCCCGCTATTCGCGAAATATTCGCGGAGCATGCCGTCCGTATGTTCATCGAACAGGGTCAGCAGACGGACGAGACTGGCGCGGTTATTCAGCATTATGCGAACGCGGCGCCGGGCGAGGCTGGAGCGGGTATCGGCAAGCTGCTGCTGCGCTTCGATATCCTGTCCGCGAACTTCGACCAGGCCCGGCAACGGATCGCGGCGCTGCCGGAAAGCGAGGCGCATCTCGCCGCCGCATACGAAGCGTCAATCGCGTTTCTGACCGGAGACAATGCGGCGGCCCTCACAGGCTTTCGCGACGCTCTGAAGCTGCTCCGGAAATCGCTCGGCAAGCGCAAGGTGGCGTTTGAGGCGGAGGCGGGGCTCTTCCATATGCTTGCGCTGCTGCGCGCCAACGATCCGGCTCTGCATCCGGAGCTGCGCGGCCTCATCGACGCGGCGACGATGGAGGTGACGCCATATTATTGCGGCGCATCGCAGTGTGGAAGCGCTGCTCGAACTCACGCAAGGACGGTATGACAAGGCCAAGCAGATGGCCGCGCAATTGCTGGAGCAGCCGGCCCGCTGCCAGACAGCCGGCGCAATCGTTGCCCTGGCTGTGCTGTTTATCGACGCCGGCCTTATGCGCGAACGGGTCGTGGATAACGAGGCTGAATACAACCGTCTTGCTCAGACCATGCCGGTTCTCGCACGCATTTACGCGGAGATTTTGAGCAGGACCTCCCGCAATGGCGCATCCTGGCGCGAACGTGCCGCGAAAGTTGGGGGCAAGGACCTCATCGCGTTCACGGAGATCGTCGCCTTCAAGCAGCCCTGGGAACGCGCCTTCGATACGCTGTCGGAATTTCTCCGGCCCGGCGAGCCGAAGCGCGCCGCGGACAAGACCCCGGCAAAGACCCAGCGCCTTGCCTGGCTGGTCGATCTTTCTTCCAGCGAGGTCTCCGTTGTCGAGCAATCGATGAAGGGGAACGGCTGGACCGGAGGCCGGCCCGTCGCGCTGAAGCGGTTGCACCAGCGCGATGCGCGGCTCGACTATTTCACGGAACACGACCAGCGCATGTGCCGCTGCGTGCGCAAGGAACAGGGATGGTATAACGACGACCACTACTATTTCGACGGCTATACGCGACGCTGCCAGCACTTGCCGGACATCCCAACATCTACAATGCCGTCAGCCGCGGCGAGCCCATCGAACTGATCGCCTATCCGGCCGAACTGGTGGTGAAAGAGACGGCTGGCGGCTACAATTTCAATCTGTCCCACCGTGCCAGCGAGCCGAAGGTTTTCCTGGAAATGGAAACGCCCGCGCGCTGGCGGGTCGTCGAACTGTCGAAGAAGCTCCTCGAATTGCAGGCAACGCTGGGCGAACACGGACTCACCGTGCCGCGCGACATGCGCGACCGTGTCGCCGCACTGCTCGGCGAAGCCAATCCCACAGTGCCCATCCGCTCCGAGCTGGCAGACATCGACGTTCCCGCCACGCCCGGCGACGCCACCCCGGCGATACAGTTGCAGCGGCGTGGCGACGGGCTGAAAATCCGGCTGGGCGTGCGCCCGTTCGGCGCGGGCGGGCCGTTCTACCTCGCGGGGCAGGGCGGCGCTTCGGTGCTGGTTTCCGTCAATGGCCAGCGCCAGCGCGTCAATCGCGATCTCGACGCCGAGAAAAATGCCGTGAAGGCGCTGATGCGAGCCTGTCCGGCCATGCTGGCCTGGGGGATAAGCGATGGCGAATGCGAAATCGAAGCACTCGAAGACGTGCTCGAATTGCTCGAACAGGTGCAGGCTTACACCGGCCCCGTGACCTTCGAATGGCCGGAAGGTGAGGCGCTCAAGGTAAGCCAAACCGTCAGCGCGCAGAAGCTCTCCATCAAGCTCACTCAAAAGCGCGACTGGTTCGAAGTATCGGGCAAGATCGAGATCGATGAGGGCGTTATCGTCGATATGCAGGAGGTGCTGGCGCGGCTGGACCAGGCCCGCGGCCGCTTCGTACCGCTGGATGGCGGCCGGTTCATCGCGCTGACCGAGGATTTGCAGCGCCAGCTTCGCCGCCTGGAGGGCGTTTCCGAGGAGGCTGCCGGAGGCCGCCGCCTGCATGGCCTGGCCTCCATGGCCGTGGACGATCTCGTGGAGAGCGCCGGCAAAGTACAGGCCGACAAACATTGGCGCGAGCTGTCGGCGCGCATCCGTGCGGCGGGTTCGCACACGCCGAAGGTGCCCGCCACGCTGCAGGCCGAGCTGCGCGACTACCAGCTCGACGGCTTCACCTGGCTGTCGCGGCTTGCCAATCTGCAGATGGGAGCGTGCCTCGCCGACGACATGGGCCTCGGCAAGACCGTGCAGACCATAGCGGTGATGCTGGAGCAGCAGGCGCGGGGCGCCTGCCTTGTGGTGGCGCCAACCTCCGTCTGCCACAATTGGGAAAACGAGCTGGCGCGCTTTGCTCCCACGTTGAACGTGTACCGTCTCGCCGCTGCCCAAGACCGCGCCAGCCAGATCGAAGCCATGGGACCGGGCGACGTGCTCATCGCCAGTTACGGCCTTCTGCATCAGGAGGACGAAGCGCTCACCAAGCGGGCCTGGAATATGCTCGTCCTGGATGAAGCGCAGAACCTCAAGAACGCCGATACCAAGCGGGCCAAGGCCAGCCAGAAGCTCGACGCGAAATTCCGCGTCGCCCTGAGCGGCACGCCCATCGAGAACTATCTCGACGAGCTGTGGAGCCTGTTCAACACCATCAATCCCGGCCTCCTGGGTTCGCGCGAGAGCTTCCAGCGCCGTTTCGCCGGTCCCATCGAGCGCGACCGCAAACCCGCCGCCCGCGACGCGCTTCGCGCGCTGATCCGGCCGTTCATCCTGCGCCGGACCAAGAGCGCCGTGCTGAGCGAGCTGCCGCCATGCACGGAGCTGACGGTCACGGTGCAACTGCCGGAGGACGAACGCGCCTTCTACGAGGCGGTGCGGCGCCGGGCCATGGAGAACATCGCCGCGCTCGACGGCCCGCCCGGCCAGCGCAAGATCCACATCCTGGCGGAAATCGGCAAGCTGCGCCGCCTGTGCTGCCATCCGGCGCTGATCGACCCTAAGACGCCGCTGGAAAGCGCCAAGCTGGCGGCGTTCCTGGAGCTGACGGACGAGTTGCTGCGTAACCGCCACAAGGCGCTGGTGTTCAGCCAGTTCCTCGGCCATCTCGAAAAGGTGCGCGAAGCGCTCGATGCACGCGGCGTGCGCTATCAGTACATCGACGGTAGCGTGGCGGCGCAGGCGCGGGCGGAACGCGTGGCCGCGTTCCAGGCGGGCGAGGGCGATCTGTTCCTTATCAGCCTCAAGGCGGGCGGCACCGGCCTCAATCTGACGGCGGCCGATTATGTGATCCATCTCGATCCGTGGTGGAACCCGGCGGTGGAGGACCAGGCATCCGGCCGTGCGCATCGTATCGGCCAGAACCGGCCGGTGACGGTCTATCGTCTGGTGGTGGAGGACAGCATCGAGGAGCGTATTCTTGAGCTGCATAAGCACAAGCGCGACCTCGCCACGGACCTGCTCGACGGAGGCGAGGTCAGTGCCCGGCTGAGCGAGGATGAACTGCTGGCTTTGATACGGCGATAAGTGCTACTTGTGCAGCTTACGTTCTAAATGCAAACAGCCCCGCCTTGCGGGCTGGACACCTGTGCTCAGCATTTCGCCGCGCCGCTCTCAGAACATCGCTGTGGATATCGTGCCTTTTCAGAATTCCGGCAGCAGTTTTGACGGTATTCTTGCCGCCGGTTTCAAAAATGTGCATGGGATATCGACACCGTACCGTACAAAATTAAATCCCTCCCTCTCCGCCAGCCCCATCCCATCTCATACCAACGGTCAAAAGTCCTGACCGCTTTGGAACACTCCCGTCATCGCGAGGCGGCCCTTGCCGCCGTGGCGATCCAGAAGGGCCAAGGAGACTTTGCCCTGGATTGCTTCGCTTCGTTCGCAATGACGGCGAGCGGTCAAGACTTATGGCCGTCGGTATCAGCCGGTCTCATGCCGTCTTAAAAATCCGGTCTTTCGTAGCGCTGCGCTGTTGGGCTTGGTCAGAAATCATGCCAGCTCTCGTCGAGTTATTACGGCGGCGGCAGTTCTCCTAGCAATGAGGTCATTACTCTCACCCCGCGCGGGTGAAGCCCGGTGCGGAGGCACCGCTGTGCCGGAACGCGGCCTTTCGAGGCCGCGGCCACGCCACCCTCGAGCGCGTTGGCGCACGCTCGCCGGGCGATCGCTTCCAATCCTGTTTCCATCCTGTGAATGAAGGGATCGGAACTCAGGCTTAGCCAAAATCCGGCCACAGTTGCAACTGAGCATTTATGCTAGTTATGCGTGTGTTTCGCGCCGTCGAGGCGCGGCTGACCTTGTGACCTTGTGCGGAGAGAAAGCATGGCCCAGCCCCATGAAGTTTTGGGAGTAGCTGCAAACGCGGACGAGGCGACAATCAACGCAGCCTTCCGGAGAGCGGCAAAAAAGTTCCATCCCGACCTCAACAATGGCGACGCGTCCGGCATTCAGCGGCTAAGGCGCCTGATTGCGGCCCGCGATTTTCTCGCCAACCGGAGATGGCGCTCTTCCTGCGGGCCAAAGGTGAGATACCGGCTTCCTTCGATCCGGAAAGCCGGGATCGGCAAGAGCACGGTATTTGCCTTTGTGCTCGCGGGCGCGTGCTCTCTTCTGCTGCTTGCTGCGCTCAGCCCCTATCCGGCGGGCAATCCGCCCAAGGTTAGCGTGGTCAACAAGACAAGCATGGCGCGAGTGGCTGCCGTTCCCGTGAGCCCCGTAGATACCGAAATTCCAGATGCCGGCTCGGCAGATATCAAGGCCATACGCGATTTTCAAGAAGCGCCGGGCTATTCGCCCACGGAGGGGGTTAAGCGCCAGGCATCCTCACCAGCGGCGGACATAAGAAATGCAGTGAAGAGAGCCACGAGTTTGATGTCCAAGACATTCCGGAGAATTGCTTCGGAGCTGTAGGTCAGCCGCACCCCGACCGTTTTTTGCAGGTGAGTCGCAACCGGCGGGCGGTGTACCACTTATGCACCGCCGAGTGCGCTGGCGTGAACGGCTTTCCAGGGTCCCGCGCATTAGGCCAGACAGCAACGCGCGCTTTTGTTCGCCAATGAGCTACCGGGCCTACGCCGCGCCAGACAAAATTTGGCCCTCATTGCCCGGACAGTGATGGCGGTCCTGCGTAATACCGGCTTCCTACATTATGAAGGGCCCAACACGGGCCTGAGACCGGAGCTTACGATGATCCGCCACTGCAACATACATCTTCGCTTGGCACTCTTGCTGGTTGCCGCCATAGCGCTGTGCCTCCGCGTTCACTCGACTCGCGCCCAAAATTATCCGCCCCCGCCGGGGACGCCGGGGCCCTACGAAGCGCCGAGGCAGATAACGCCTCCCCCGGCATCGGGACCGTACAGCGGACCCGGGTATGGCGAGCCCTATGCACCGCCTCCTCCGCCGCCGCCAGGCCCGGCGGCAACGGTGCCCTACGGCGCCCCCCCACCTGCGGGCGCATACTCTTCCAACGATCTCGACGCCGGCCATCACTTTTTCGGCGGCGTTTCCGAAGGGCTCGCCAAAGTTGTCCAGCACGCGTTCGCCCGCAACGGTTATCCCAACGGCTACATTCTCGGCGAGGAGGCCGGAGGCGCTATCGTCGCCGGCTTGAGATATGGCGAGGGGACGCTTTACACCAAGAACTATCCGCCGCTGAAGATCTATTGGCAGGGGCCTTCGCTGGGCTACGATTTCGGCGGCGATGGCGACAAGGTCATGACGCTCGTCTATAACCTTCAGTATACACCGCAGCTTTTCGAGCGTTTTGGTGGCATCGATGGGTCCGCCTATCTTGTCGGAGGCGTTGGAATAACCTTTCTGCAACGCGACGATATCATCTTGGCGCCAATTCGCGCAGGGTTGGGGTTGCGCTTGGGAGCCAATGTCGGTTATCTGAAGTATACACCTTCGGCAACGTGGAACCCGTTCTAGGAGGCGGCAGGGCCGGGCGGTGCCGCCGGGCGCGCTGGCGGAAACGGGACGTGCGGCTACTGAGATAGTGCTCCAGGCGGCAACCGTTTTTTCCTATGTGCCGTTGTACCCGGATGTTTGGCAAATGCAGGAGAGCCCAGATCAATGATCCAAGCAGTTTTGCTGATCGCGCTGGGCTTTCTAACCGCGAGCCTGATTGGCGTGCTGGTTGCGCCGGCCCTCTGGCACCGCGCCTCCCGGCTTTCCCGCAAGCGGCTTGAGCAGACGCTTCCGATTACGCTTTCCGAGATCGAAGCGGCGCAAGATCAGCTAAAGGCGTCCTACGCCGTGCGCATGCGCCGGCTTGAAACCGCATTGGCCAGCGCCAAGCAAAAAACCGCAAGCCAGATCGTCGACAATAGCCGGCTGCAAATGCAGATCGCCGCGCTCAAGGACCAGATAGCCGATCTCGATCTCAAATTGGCGGAACGGCGGAATGCGGCCACCGTGCTGGAGCAGACCATTACGATGCGCTTTCCTGAGCTCGATCGCGAGATTACAGAGGTCAAGACGCAGCTTCAGGAGCGCTCCTACGCCATACAGGACCTTTCGAACAAGCTTAGCCGGCGTAATGAGGAGCTGGAAGAAGCCCAGCGGACTGCCGCTTCTTATGAAGCGGAGCTTACGCGCCTGCGGCAAGCGTTAGAGAAGAATAGCGCGGATCGCGGCGGCAGGCGGCTCCGGGGTGCCTCTAAATGGAACCTGGAAGATTACCGGGCTGAATACGATCGCTTGAACCTTGAGCTTTCGAAGCTTCGGCAGCAGCTTGCCCAGCTTCACGACCGCGACGCAGAGCAGTCCGGCGTCATCAGAGGGCAGCTTCAAAAGCTCACGGAGCTAATCCTGGCGTCGGCCCAGCCTAAGGGCGGCTCAAACACGGAGCCGCTGCCGGTGATCAAGCGCTCCAAAAGTTCAGAAATACGCCGCGATCGCCCCGTCCCCTGGCCCGGAAGCGCCCCCAAACCCGGCGCGCAGGCAGCGGCCGCTCCGGAGCCTTTGGATGGCGCTTCTCAAACCGCTCAAAAACTTGCCGGGATGCCTAAGGCAGCGCCGGATCCCGCCTTTGCCACGGCTTTTGGGGCGCCTCCGGACGGGACCGCAAAACCGGAGCCCGGTGCCGAGCCGGGCGCCGGCCCGCACGTTGCGCGCTCAAGGCTTTTGCTTGAAGCGGTCCCTGAAAAGGCCGTGCAGCAAGATGGCCGCGCATCTGCGAAGCAGGCCGCTGGTTCTCCGGATACTCCCGCAGCGCCGGGTGCGGAGAAGCCCGCCGCGGCGGCCTCCGTCAACGGCTCGGGTACTGGGCCGGATGACACGTCATCCCAGAATGAGCAAACCGGCCGGAAGGCACCCACGCTTCTCGATAAACTTCGCGAAGCCGGGGGAGACGCGGTTTAGCAAACGCACGAAACGCTCAAGTCGACAAGAACCAACGGCGTGGACCTTCCAGAGCCACCGCCGTGAGCGTGCCCGTTCGAAAGGCAAGTGTGTCGATGCCGATCCTGTTGTGAAGGTTTTCGGGAGCCCACACTGGACTGTGGCCATGGACGACAACCGCTCCAAAGCCGCCAGGATAATTCAGGAACTCGTCGCGTATCCAAATCAGGTCCGCCTCGGCTTGGGCGTCAAGCGCCACGCCGGGCCGCACGCCGGCATGGGCGAAAAGGTAGCCGCCAGCGCGATAGCAGGGCTTCAGGCTCCGGAAGAATTGCAAGTGGTCCTCCGGCAGCAGGGCCCGGAAGGCGGCACTGGCCTCAATCAGCCCCGCCCGGCCCGGGAATAATGCGTCTTCAACGATGTCCGGCTCGACGCCGTAAGAGACGAGCGCCGCATCGCCCCCGTTATGAAGCCAGCTCAGTCCGGCCCCGGGCTTATCCAGGAACGTCAGAAGCAGGTTCTCGTGGTTTCCCTTTAGAAAGACCGGCGTGACATCTGGCGGCATCCCGCTTATGAGGCGCGCCACCACGCCCCTCGAATTGGGGCCGCGATCAACATAATCGCCCAGGAAAACAAGCACCGTTTCAGCCTTGTCCCGGCCTTCGCTGTCGCTCCCGATGAGATCCAGAATCCGGTCCAAAAGGTCAAGCCGGCGATGAATATCGCCCACGGCATAAATCCGCATGCCGTCAGGAACATTGGCGTTCGAGCGCGTGCTGACTTCGATTTCCAAAATGGCCTCGCTTAAAGGGTGTCTTCGCTCCGGGCGCAACCGGAACTTGGATCGTGGCACAGTTTCGCCGCTTTTTTCGCCCACTGAAAGAGGTACGAAATAGCGGGATATTGCCTCTTAGCCAGAGTTGTTTTACTTCAATGCTAACTACAAATCCCAATTCAGCAAGGCCCAGGGGGCTCGCTTCTTCGATTTGAGAGGCTTCGTTATGACTTTAAGGCTTCTCGCCGCAAGCCTTTTTATCTTACTTGCCGGATCGGGAGGCGCAATGGCACAAGCCCCAGCCGCGCCCGCAGGCCCCGTTCAAACGGCGAAATCCGCGGGCCCCAGCACTGTGGGCATCGTAGCGGGCGGCGTCGACAGCACGGGCCTCCGGATCGCGAGCGATCTTTCCCGGCTCATTGATGGAAACGATCTGCGCTTGATTTCGATTGTGGGCAAGGGGTCGGTTCAAGATATCGGCGACCTTCTAACTCTCAAAAGCGCCGACATCGCAATCGTGCAATCCGATGTCCTGGCGCACGCTCTGGCGGCGGGCGGCACGCCGGGCATACAGCCGCGCGTGAAATATGTAGCGAAGCTCTATTCCGAAGAATTTCACGTCCTGTCGCGGATGCAGTTTTTGTGCCTGGCGGACCTCAATACGCGGCGCGTGAATTTCGGCCCGAAGGGCAGCGGTTCGGCGATTACCGCGCAAGCTGTGTTCGAGGCGAATAACATCTCCGCCGATCCCGTCTATCTTGAGGCCGGGGAAGCGGTTGAGCGCTTGAAAGGGGCGAACTCGATGCGCTCGTTTACGTTGGCGGAAAACCGTCTCACGCCTTCGATAGCATTAGTCATAAAGATAAGGTACATTTTCTTGACGTGGAATATTTGCCGCCGCTGCAGGCAAATTATCTCCCTGCCATTATAACGCCGGATGACTATCCGAATCTGGTGGCGCCAAACGAGAGTGTGGCAACGATTGGCGTCTCATATGTTATGGCCATTCACGATCGGCCGCCGCAGTCGGAGCGCTTTAGGGTCATGTCGCGGTTTGTGGAGAAATTTTTGTCTGGCTTCGGCAAGTTGAACGCGCCGGGCTTCAGCCCAAAATGGGGCGAAGTGAATTTGCGTGCGCCGGTGAAAGGCTGGCAAAGGTTCGAACCTGCTGAGCGATGGCTCGCAGTCAATACGCAGCCTGCCGCCGAAGCTGAACCGCAGCGGCTGGCAGCACGGATGAAAACGAAGTTGCAGAAGTTCGTTGAAAGCCAGAAGGGCGCTTCCAGCGATCAAGAGGAGCTCTTCAATCAATTCGTTCTGTGGTATCGGGAGTACGGCGTGCAAGCGCCGCAGCAGCGGTAAGGCCGTCACATAGGACACGCGGCCTAGCACCGTGCCGGAAGGAGAATATATGCCAGAGACAGACAACCGCGACGAAGGCAAAGGGCTGCCCAAAGGGTCTTCCGGCGCGCCTGCATCCGGTCCGGGCGAGGAGGAAGCGCAGGCGGCTGCGCACGATAGCCCAGCGCCCGGCGCCGGGCCGAAGCCAGGGCCTGCTGGTGGCATAGCCGCGGGCATGGAAGAGCCGCCTGCCGCGGAGGACGTCACCGGCGGACAGAGTATCGGCGACTTCGCGGACAGCGTCGTGTCGGGCCTTGAGCAAGCAAGCTTTGACGCCGGAGAGACACGGGGCCCTGGCCTTCATGACTCGGATCTGGAGCATATGTCCGAGGCTTTCTTCGCGGGCTGGGGCAGCCCGGATGAAGAAACCGGCGAAAGCGATCTGCACGCTGCAGCGCAACCGGCAAACGTGCGAACGCTTTCCGAGGTGAGCTTGACCTCCCTGGCATCCGGAAAACGGGACCGCGCCCCACGTTCCGGGCCGCTTGGGCACGAGCCCTCGGGCCCGAACGAAATGTCTCAAATGGGCATGGTTTCCTGGAGTGCTTCCGAGGGCGTGGAGGAGCCCAGCGGCAATCATGGGCGCACGGAAGCGCGAAGCATTAGCTCGGTTTCCGAGATGGGCCTGGCGTCTTGGGGCGCGTCCGAAGGCGTAGCCGACGAGGAAAGCCTCGCCGAACCTGAGCTGGAACCAGAAATCAGCGGAACGCAAACGCTGGCTGGGCTGGGCTTGACTTCAGAAACTGTGTTCGCCCCCGATTACGCGGCTAGCCCAAGCGCGGGTGCAAATAAGCACGACGAACTCGCAGATGCCGTGGAGTCCGCGCTCCGCAGCGTTTATGGAAATCAGCCTGCGAAGCCGGCCGCAAAGGTCTTTCAAAAGACGGCGATCCCCGAAGAAAAGGAGTCCCCCAGCTTGGTCTGGAACCGGGGAGCAAACCCGGCGAGCGACAATCTGACGCCGCAAGAGGTAATCTTCAACTACTTCGATTACGTTCCCGAGGATCAAGAAGGCCAGCCCAGCGCGCACGCGGAGCCGGTGAACGATAGCCGGACGCCTCAGGAGGTGATTCTCAATTATTTCGATTACCCGGGCAGTCAGAACGGCAACGGCTATCCCCGCGCCGGTATGGCGCCGTCGAGAGACAGCGAAGAGCCCATAACTTTACGGCAAGGGCCCGAAAGTTTACGGCCAGGGCCCGAGCCGATCATTCCGCTCAGGAGGGCGCCGCCGCCGCCTGAGGAACGCCCCGTTTTCAGGCAGGAATGGGCTGCACAGCCGCCTCAGCCCCAGCAATATAGCGGGCCTCCATCCTTCCCCGTCCCAGGGCCCGCGCTCGGGGCTCAAAGGCCCACGCAAACGGCCGCCCAGGAGAGCAGCCGCTTGCTTGGGGCTGCGGCGATCGGTCTCATGGGCGGTATCGCGATTGCGGCGAGTCTCGCTGCGTTCCTCATCTACGGGCCACACCCCGCGGCGGTCGATATCCCTGGCATTGGCAACCTCCGCCTAGACCACGACGAGCAGGGATACGGCCGCGCAATTCAAGACGATGCCGCAAGGGACCCTGCGAGGAGCCGTGCACGCGCTTCCGTTGAGCTATCGGGCGAAATCCTGGCGGCGGACGCCGTTGCCGTACCAGGGCAGCCAGCTCCCCTGGCGATCAGCATCCGGTCGCCGCAGCCCTCCGAAAAGATGCTGATCAGCATAGCAGGCATTCCCGAGGGCGGCCGGCTGAACGCCGGTATCAACATAGGCGGCGGCAACTGGCTCGTCGCGCCGAAGTGGCTCAACGGGCTGACCGTAAATCTGCCGGCAGGCGTGCCCGACGTCATTTCCCTGGAAGCACAGCTTCTTGACAGCAACGCACGTACGCCGCTTTCCGCGAAGGGAACATTCGCCGTCCGTGTTGTCCAGTCAGACGGCAGCGTACCTTCGGCAGCCTTTGCCCAGAATGCAAGCCCCGCCGCCCCGGCGTTTGCCGCCAAGCCGCCGCAATCGTCCTCGGCAAGCTATCCTTTTACCACCCAAATCCTTAGCCAGCCAGGCGCGCCCGTTGCCGCGGCGAGTCTCCAACCGGCGGCGCCGGATGTGAGTTTCCGAACCCAGGCGGTGCCTCCGCCACCGCAAAGACAGGCCGCCTTGGCACCCCAAACCGTGATCGCGCCACCGTCTGCACCCTTTGCCGGAACGGCTGGACCCCGGCGCGCAACACCGCGGCCTGAGGTGGAGGATCTCATTCGCGAGGGTAATAAGCACATGCGCGAGGGGGACATCGTAGAAGCCCGGCAGTTCTACCAAAGGGCCGTTGCATTTGGAGACGCGGAGGCCGCGCTGGCGATGGGCCGGTCTTTCGATCCGATCTACTTCGCCCGGATCGAAAAGAAGAACGCCGACCCTGACGCGGCGAAGGCTTTAGACTGGTACAAGCGGGCAATGGATGCGGGCGCCTCGCAGACCGCGATGGTGCGCATCGAAAACCTCAAGCATTTCCTGAATGAATAGCAGTGCGCGGATTTCGCGCACTGCCATCGCCGGGCGGCTTAGCCGCCTCGCGATGACCGCAGCGTTCATTTCAGTCCCCGCGCTTTAAAGTGCGTCCGGAAAAAGTGTGAGCGGTTTTTTTCCGATAAGATGCACGGGTGAATCCTCCACCGGCTAAAGCCGGTGGCTTCCGGTTACGGCTGAAAGCCGGATTGGCCGGCCATGAGGCCGGTGATATTACTTACTTATGTAAACCGGCATTTCTGCCAAACGAACCCAATTTCGGTTAACAACCCGTGGTGCGACGCATCCTGCCGCCTAAAGGCTTGGGTTTATTGATCCCCTATCGGGGACTTTAAACAAAGACCTAGAGCCCGGCTTTTGATTCCATCAAAAGCGGATAGGCTCTAGGGGCGCTGCTTTTCGTAGACGGCTATCATCGGGCCCAAGCCGATAAAGCTGTTTCCGGGGCGCGATGCCGATGGCACAAAGAGCGCTGGCGCAGTGCCGCCATCGAGAAACAGCGCGTTCCGGCACCGCAAGCCGTCGCGAAAGAGCCGCTCGAAGGTATCGAAAGCAACCCCCTCCTCCGAGATTGCAAAATACGCGACGCTATCGCGCACGCACACGCCGTCGCGCACTTTCGCCGACGCGCTGGCCCGCGCGATCCGGGGATGCAATTTGCCGTCGATCACCAGCATCGGCCCGGATTGGGTGGCGAACTTCGCATTTGGCTTCTGCTTAAGAAACGCGCCCGTTTCAAGAACGCCGGCCTCTCCTTCTCCGGCATAGAAAATCCCGTTGGGCTTCAAATGGAAATTCCCCGGACCGGAAGCTCTGTTAGCACGGACCAGCTCGCGGCCCTCCTCGATATAGAGGCCAACGGGGCGGTAATCTGGGTGAAACATCCCGCCGTTGAGAGCGAAAGCGAGCCGGCCGCCATTTTTGCCGGTTCTGGGCAGGGCGCTCAAATAGGTATAGGGCGCCCCATCCGGCTGCCGCCAGAAAAGCCTGATATCGAACCGGTTTAGGGGAGCCTCGCAGAGCGTATAGCTATGCCCCTCGAAATTGAAGGGCGCGCATTGCTGCTTGTCCCGGCCCGCGGCCTGCGCTTGTGCCAAAAGAAAGGGCAGCGAGAGCAGGCCCGCGGCAATGAAATAGATGGAGCGGTTCACCGTTGGCATCCTTAAGTTTCCCGCGAATCAGGCAGAGCATGCTTTAGGCGGGGCGCTTGCAGCGCCGCCCCTGAGCGTTCAAGGTGCCGCAGCCTACCGGCGGGAAACATCCTTGTCCATATGCAGGCAGCCATACTCGCGTGGCCATGCAAGCCCTGCTACAAAGGGTGTGGGCAATTGGGAGACGGGACGCCACTGGATTCGCCTAGTACAGCCGGAGGCAAGTTCGCACCCCATCTGCCGCACGCTCTCAGGCGAACTTGCCTCCGATAAGCTGTACTAGAATCAAAGAGTTGCTAGTACGCCTTATCCGCGGGAAATCCTCTCTGAGCCAGCCGCAAACGGGGCAGGATTTCCCGCGGGGCGTACTAGTGGCATTGGCACGCTTTTCTCATCGGCGTTACTGCGATACTAATCCTTGAACGAACGGGAGCCCCCCGCCCCCGCTGGAGGATCGATATGTTTATAGAGCTGCACGACACCGCCGGAAACATCACGCTAATTTGCGTCGAGGACATCCAGCGCGTTCGCAAGGGCGCTCACGGCGGCTCCGACGTGTTTATGAACGAGCTCGAGGGCTGGGCGCAGGTCGCCGAAAGCGTCGCGGCGGTGCGCGATTTGATCGTCAAAGCGGGCGATAGCGTGACGGCGTCGCAGGTAGCAGAAGGCGGCGCCAAGCCGATCCGGCTCCAGCCCGTGGATTCGCCGCGCGATAGGGATTAGAATTTATTTGTTCGCCAGAAATTGCGCAACCTCAGTTGAGCGGCGTGCGCTAGTACGCCCCGCGGGAAGCCCTGCCCCATATGCGGCTGGCGCTTCCAGGATTTCCCGCGGGGCGTACTAGCAACTTATTGAATCTAGTGCAGCTTACCGGCCGGAAGTTCGCGTGGCGGCGCGTGCGGCAAATGGTGTGCGAACTTCCGGCCGGCTGCACTAGTGTCCCGTCTCCGGATTACCGCTACATTTGGCCTGGGGCTCGCACGGTAGCTTTAGCTGCGCTACCACGCTTCGCGCTACTTGAGCGCCCCGGAGACATAAGAGACACTAGCAGAGTCAAAGTGCTAGCGTGGCTTACGGTAATAGGGGTAAAAGTCCGGGCAGGTAAGTAGTTCACCGCGTTAAGCCAAGCTGTATGCCGTCGTCCCCCGCAGGCGCATGCGCGAAGGCGGGGATGGGCGATGCGCTGGCGCTGGATTTAATCGCGCCCGAGGCGGGGCCGTTTACGTCATGGACCGCGCCTATCTCGATTTCGCAAGGCTGTATGTGTTCACGCAGGCTGGAGCGTTCTTTGTCACGCGGGCCAAGCGCAACATGAATTTTCATCGGGCTTACTCTCATACCGCCGATAAACCGGCAGGTATTATCGCCGATCAAACCGTCGCGCCCAACGGGTTTTACGCGCGCAAAGATTACCCTTTGCACCTGCGGCGCGTGCGTTTTTCCGATCCGGAAACCGGCAAGAAGCTTGTGTTCCTGACGAACAGCTTTGCGTTGCCCGCCACCACCATCGCGGCCCTTTATAAGAAGCGCTGGCAGGTGGAGCTGTTCCCCGCCTGCGCGAGGACAAGCCTTCAGTGGATCAAGCAGAACCTGCGCATCAAGCATTTCTCCGGCACGTCCGAGAACGCGGTGAAAACCCAAATCTGGATCGCGGTGTGCGTCTACGTACTGGCGGCGATCATCAAGAAAGAGCTTAAGCTCGATGTCTCGCTCTACACCTTCCTACAGATTCTGTCCGTCCGGCCTTTCGAAAAAGTCGAGCTTATTCAATCCCTTCAGAAGGCTGACTACGATTCCTCAACCCACTGCCCCGCCAACCAATTGAATCTGTTCGATAGTTAGCCGGACGCTAGTGCTATTAAATATATTCGCTATTCGCGGTTTAACCAATCGTCCACCCCGGACGAGAAGGGCAAAGCCGCAGCATGCTGGATATTTTATTCATGTGTACCAACGACTTAATACGCAGTACATGGCTTAATGATTCCTTGAGACGTTTCTGCTAGATTGGTTCTATGTTGAAAAGCGGCGTGGCCGCGGGCAAAAACAGGCCGGGATGGGTTAAGAGCAGGTGAACCGGGCGGCGTTGGGGCCGGTTGGGTAGCTCCAATTGGAGGCGGCCCGCTCCTCTTCAAGGCTAAGTCAGGGCTTGCACCGCCCGCTCAATAGAGTACGTTTGCCAGCAAACGAGGCGAGTTCACATGGCAAAAATCGGCGTGCCGCATTTTCACAACGACATCGGGGTCGAGAAGATCCACATCGGCGTACGGGAGTTTCAATGTATGGGGGCGCGGCCTCCGATGGATCACCCGCACGTCTATCTGGACATGGGCGCCGACGATCAGATCGTCTGCCCCTATTGCTCGACGCTGTACATACACGACAGCAATCTTCGCAGCGATCAAAGCGATCCGCCCTACTGCCTCTACGAAGCACAGGCTGCCCGGCACGCAATGAAATTGGCGCATTCCAACGGGAAGATCGCGATAGCTGGTGCCGGGGTAGCCGGACTGAGCGCGGCAATCGCGTTGAAGCTCGCGGGCTACTCGGTTGCGATTTTCGAGCGGGAGCAGGAGCTTCGCGAGGTTGGCGCGGGCATCCAGATGGGTCCCCACGCAACCCGCGTCATGGAGGGCTGGCATCTCGACCTTTTGGGAAGCGCTGTTGAGCCCGAAACCCTCGAACTCAGGAATGCCCATACCGGCGCCCTTCTCAATACGATTCCGCTCAAGGCCGGGGCCCGGGTGCGCTACGGCTCGCCTTACCTCACGCTGATGCGCACCGATCTGCAAAAGGCGCTGCTCGCGCGGGCGAATGAGCTCGATATTCCGATCCGGTACGGCGCGGCGATTTCCCGCGCCCATAACGAAGGTAGCGGGGTCGCCATCGAAGCGGGGGGCGCCTCCCTGGCCGCTGCCGCACTGATTGGCGCCGACGGTATCAAATCGGCCGTGCGGGGCCTCGCGGGATTTCATCCGCGCCTGTTTTCCGTGCAAGCCGTGGCCTGGCGCGGGCTGCTGCCCCTGAGCGCAATACCAGCCCCGATGAGAAACGCAATCGTGCTGTGGATGGCACCGGGGGCACATCTCGTGCACTACCCCGTTTCCGGCGGCGCGCGCATCAACGCGGTGCTCATAATCGATGACGTCTTTCAAATGGACCGCGAGGATCAGAGCGATGTGACGGCGTACCTGCAGCGCCGGCTGAGCGGCTGGGCGGAAACGCCACTCCAGGCAATCGTTTCGGCACCGGAATGGCTTAAATGGAGATTGTCGGGCGTCGAAAAATGGACGGGCGGCGAAGGCCGCGTCCAGCTTATCGGCGATGCTTGGCACGCGATGCGCCCTTATCTCGCCTCCGGCGGCGTGATGGCCGTTGAGGATGGCGCAGCCCTTGCCGCATCCTTGACAGAATTGCGGGGCGATATCGTTGAAGGGTTTAAGCTTTTCCGGAAAAGCCGCGGGCGGCGCGTGTGGCGGGTCGCGGAAGCTTCCGCTCAGATCGGACGGATATACAATTGTCCTCAGCCTTTCGACATGGTCCGCGACCTTGTCATCCGGCTCTCCTCGGGTTCGAGGCTGCTTGGGCGGAACGACTGGCTCTTCGGCGGGACAGGCGGTCCAGCCGGACGGAAAAGCTGACCTCAGCGTTGCGCTTTAGGCGCGCCGCTGGACAAACATAACTTGGAGAACGGGGGTTCTCGATGGAACCGTGTGCCGGAACAGAGGCAAGCGGGGGAGTGCTATCCGTTGAATGGGAGCCCTCCGACGCCAAAGTACGGGCTCAGCCTCAACTGAAGGTGGCCGTCAAGCCGGGCGCAGAGGTCCGGGGCAGCGCGGCGTGGACCCGCGCTTTCGCTGGCCAGCGAAAGGACCGCCGCTATTACGAGCTGGTAGAAGACACCCTTCAGGAAGGCTTCGACTACCGCTATTTCGTGCTGACTGGCGAAGGCGGCGAGGTCCGCGCCATCCAGCCGTTCTTCCTATTGGATCAAGACCTTCTCGCCGGCGCCGGTCCGCAGATTGCAAAGCTGGCGGAGGCGATCCGGCGCGTCTGGCCGCGCTTTCTCCGGATGCGGACCATGATGGTGGGTTGTAGTGCTGGCGAGGGTCATCTCGACGCGCAGGACGAAGGAACGCGTTTTGCCATAGCGCGTGGCTTGGGCCCAGCTATTCTCGAACGAGCACGCCGGCTGAAGGCTGCGTTGATCGTGTTCAAGGAATTTACGGCTGCGGAAAGGGCCGCGCTGGCGTGCCTGAAGGAGCACGGTTTTACGCGGATACCGAGCATGCCGATGACCCGGCGCAGGCTCAATTTCACGAACTTCGAAGAGTACATGCGCTTGGCGCTTAGCCAGAAATTTCGCGCGCAATTGCGCCGGAATTGCCGGCGTTCCGCCGAGCGCGCCCAGCTTGAAATGCGCGTTGTCACCGATATAACGCCCTATGTCGACGAGATTTATCCGCTTTACCTCGCGGTGTACGAACGCTCAGACTTGAAATTTGAGAAGCTTACGCGGGAATATCTTTGTAATATTGGGCAGATAATGCCAGAAAGGGCGCTGTTCTTTTTGATGATGAAAGACGAGAAGGTTGTCTCGTTCAACATGTGCCTGCAAAATGGCAAGGAACTGTGCTCTGAGTACGTTGGATTCGACTATGCGCTCGCGTTCGATCTCCACCTATATAACGTTATGACAAAGAGCATTATGGAATGGGCGATCGCCAACGGCTATCAGTGGTATTGCTCCACAAGCCTCAACTACGAGCCTAAATATCACTTCAGGCATCAGCTCGATCCGCTCGACCTTTACGTGCGGCATGTCTCACCTGTTATCAATTTCATTATGAAGCGAGCGCTCTTATATCTCGAGCCGACGCGGCGCGACGAGATGCTCAGAAAGTTCTCGAACTACGCGGACCTGCGCGGAGATTGATCCCCGGCCCTCGATGTTCCGGCACAATATTCGTTTGACGTGCGCGGGCCGCGATGGCAGCCTCCCCGCCATGAACCAGACGGGTAAGCGCAAGAAGACGGTTGCAGGAAGCGGCCTAACAGTGGCGGGCCTGGTGTTTTACGCCGGGCTTGGTATGGTTGCGGCGGGCGCCGGCTTTCTTGCCGCGCTTCTTATCCCGGGACACGGCCCCAGGGTGCACAGCTTCGACCCCGTGGCCGCTGAGCGCGAGGCCGCCACGGTGGCGCCAGCGCTTGGCACGTTCGTCAAGCCGGCGGAGCCGCAGGCCGTGCCGAATCTTTCCTTTGCAGGCGCCGATGGCACACCGCATCGCCTTTCGGAATGGCGCGGCAAGGTGCTGCTTCTCAATTTGTGGGCAACCTGGTGCGCGCCCTGCAAGGTCGAAATGCCTTCGCTAGACAGGCTTCAGGCCAAGCTGGGCAGCGACGCATTTGCGGTGCTTGCACTGAGCGTCGACCGCACCGGCATCGAAAAGCCCGCCGCCTTCTTCGCCGGAAATGGCATCGTGCATCTCGCCGTCTATAACGATAGCGAATCCGCGGCAACCGTTGCGTTGCGCGCCTCCGGGCTGCCGCTATCGCTGATACTGGATGGCCAGGGGCGCGAGATTGCGCGCCTGACCGGTCCCGCGGATTGGGATAGTCCTGCCACCGCAGCCAAGGTCGAAGAATTCATCAAGAGCAGTGGCGGCAAGGGCTAAAGGGCGCCGCGGCTTGCCGATGTCAGCTGCTTTTGATCTCGATCTTCTTTTGCGCCTTCACCATCTCCGGGCGTTTCGGCAGCGTGACGGTCAGCACGCCCTTGTCGAAATGTGCCTCGACCTTATCCTCATCGATGGTTTCGGGCAGGCGGATCGAGCGCTCGAACGAGCCGTAGCTGCGCTCAACCAAATAGTAATTCTCGCGCTCGTCCTTTCGTTCGCCTTTTTTCTCGCCCCGCATGGTAAGAATGCCGTCCTGGATCGTCAGATAAACGTCTTTCTCATCGATGCCGGGCAGGTCGGCCTTTACGACCAGTTCCTTTTCGGTTTCCTTCACGTCCAATGCCGGTGTAAGAACTTGGGCTGCGGGAAAAGTTTGGCGCAGATTGGAAAGCGTGGGCAGTCCGCCGAGAAAATCGTCGAACAGGCGATCCATCTCGCCCCGGAATGCCTGAAATGGATCCATGTAGCGGGATGGGAGGCGTCCGCCTTGACCTTTGCCAGTTACATCGTCAGCCATCGGTTTCTCCTTTGATGTGCTAGCATTGAAATCTGAGCTCCCCGGGTTGGGGAGGTGGCAAGCATATACCTAGTCTTGTAGCCTGCTTTTTCAACGCTCGTTAGAAAGTAATTCGCATGATCTCGACGATCCACCGGTTCCGTCCGACAGGCAAAACCTCAGCCGGCGAAGATCGTCACATCGTCCTGTCCGATGGCCGGAAACTGAGCTACTCCGAATACGGAGCGCCGCGCGGACTTCCGGTTCTCGGGTTCCATGGAACGCCCGGATCCCGCTTTATGTTCCGTCTTGTGCATGAGCCGGCGCGGCGTTTGGGCATGCGCATCATCGCGCCAGAGCGTCCGGGCTTCGGGCTATCCACCTTTCAGCACAATCGCACGCTGGCCGATTGGGCGAGCGACATGGCGGAACTCGCCAATCACCTTGGGCTCAACCATTTTGGCGTGGCCGGCATATCGGGGGGTGGACCGTATGCCGCAGCTTGCGCAGCGCTGCTTCCGTCGCGCGTTACTGCCGCCGCGCTGGTAAGCCCGGTGGGGCCGCTATGCCCGCCGGAAGGCCCCGCTACGATAGGCACGACGCGGTATGTAACTTTCCGGCTTCTGCCGCGCGTGAACATCGCAATGAAGGGCGTCTTCTCGGTCGGGCGGCTGTTGTTCCTGAATGCGCCGGATTCCATGTACAACATTATCAAGAAGCGGGCCTGCGACCCGGACCGGCGCATTCTGCACCGCCCGGAAATTCGCAGAAACATGCTCGACGGCGTGTCGGAAGGCTTGCGGCCGGGCATCCGTGGCGTCGTTCAGGAGATGCGGATTTTCTGCAAGCCATGGAATTTGCCGTTCGAAGCGATAAAGGCGCCGGTTCTGCTATGGCAGGGTACACATGACACCAATGTGCCGATACCCGCGTCGCTGCATTTGGCGAGCATCATCCCCGGCTGCGAGCTTCGTCCCGTTGAAGGTGCTGGCCATTACTGGTTCTTCGAGCATATAGAGGAAATATTGAAGGCGATTGTGCAGAAGATGAGCGAGCACCTGGGTAGCGCAATTCCAGTCGAAGATCATGTTTCCCCTTAAAGACTCGATCAAAATACCGTTCGCTCCACTCACGACGTACTTTATTATTCTCGTAAACGCGATCGTTTTTCTATATCAAGAGTCGCTTACGCCCGAGGCGGCCTATGAGTTCTCGCTTCGCTATGCCCTGGTTCCCCGGCGTTATTTCGATCCGGCCTGGGCGCACATAAATGGCCTTAACCCGCACGACTACTTGCCATTTATTGCGGGTACATTCATGCATGGCGGCTGGTGGCACATTATCCTCAATATGTGGACGCTGTTCATCTTCGGCGCGTCGCTCGAAGGCCGCATCGGCCGCCTCGGTTTCTTGAGCTTCTACCTTGCCTGCGGACTCGTCGCGAGCTTTGCGCATGCTTATTTCAACATGGACTCCGCCGCACCGGCACTTGGAGCTTCCGGCGCGATTGCAGGAGTGCTTGGCGCCTACGCAACCACCTTCCCAAAAGCCAAAATCACCATCTTAATTCTGATCGTCATCATACCGCTCTTCTTCAAAATTCCAGCACTTGTCTACGCGTTAGTTTGGTTCGGGTTTCAGTTTCTCGAGGGCTTCATGAACATGGCCTCGCCCGCGACGGGCAGCGGTATCGCCTGGTGGGCGCATATCGGCGGCTTCGCGGCCGGCCTCGCTCTAATCCCTCTTTGGCGCTTGGGCCCCGACCGCACGCATGACGAAGAGCAAGACCGCTACGATGGCATCAGGCCGGGCCGGAGCGCCGCTCCGGCCCAAGACGAGGACCGCAGCGGCTGGACACGCGGCCCTTGGGGTTAAGTTAGGACCCTAACGCGCGGGCGCTTCCGGTCTGGGGGCTTCGGCGGCGCCCTGGCTCAGGTTGAAGAATGGCACCGCGCCGTGCTCGCCGAGGATCGTCTGCGGCGGCTGCCCGGTCCAGCGCTGCGCGAGCGTCAGCTCGATTACGCGGGCATTATCCTTCAAGGCTTCGCCGCGGATCCGGATGCTTTGGGCTTCGGCCGCTGCCCTAAGCTCGATGCCGCGTGCCTCGCCTTCGGCCTCCAAGATGCGGGACTGCTTCTGCGCCTCGGCGCGCGCTATCTGGGCCGAGGCTTCCGCTTTCGCCGTCACGACCTTCTGCTCGCCCTCGTAGCGGATGCGGTTGACGGTGTTTTCGGCGGCGATGGCGTCGTTCTTCGCCTTCACCGCTGCTTCAACGGATGCGACAAAGGTATCCGAGTATTTAATAGTGGGGATCTGAAGGTCGAGAATTTCCATCCCGAAAAACTCGCGGACGGACTGCGCCACCGCAACGCGCACATCGGCCGCTATTTGCTCGCGCTCTTCAGAAATCCTGACCGTATTGCGCTTAGCGAACATCCGCTGGGCGCGGTCGGCGATGAGTGGCTCTATGTTGCCGCGAATGTCGACATTGCCGGACCTTCCGACCTCATAAAGAAGCTTCAGAACCGCGTCTCGGGGAATGCGCGTGATGACGCCGACGCTGATGGTCACGGACTGATTGTCGACGGTATAGACGTGCAGATTGTCGACGCGCAGCGTATCGATGGAAACCTGGAGCTTGTCCACCTGGTCTACGAACGGCAGTTTGAGATGGAACCCCGGCGGCACCGGCTCTTTCGAAACCACCGTACCAAGCCGCCGCACGCCCGCCATCTCGGTAGGCTGCACGATGAAGTAGCTGTCGAAGCCGCAATAGATGGTAAGGATCACTGCCAAGGCGATCAATACCCAGATGACGCGCGAACCCAGTGGCAACGAAGGCTGGTGTCTCAAATCGGATAAGGACATGATTCCTCCAAAAAACTACACTCTGGCGTTAACTTAGCACTTTTCTCATCGCAGACGTTGGCCTGATTGTGCCCGCCTTGCGGCCGGCGTCTGTCATAATCTGGGCATTGAGAAACGGGTCGAGCCTGGCCTCCTGGCCGGGGGTGAAGCATCCAAGCTCGCGGAGAATGTGCGCCATGGCGCATTCGGCGGCGCGCATCGCGCCGTCGCCGATCTTGAGTGCCACGCCAAGGCCTGACGCTGGCAGGGTTGCGGCGTAGACGCCTTCGGCGCCGCCTTTGACGCGCACTGTCTCCGGCGCGGCGAGCATGGCTTCGGTTGTAAATCCGCCGGTGCCGTTCACGTAGAAGGGCTGCGCCGCCATCGCGTCCAAAAGCCGGCGCGCGGCCCCGGCCCGGCCTTCGCCTAGTTGGGACGGATCGGCAAGCCGCGCCATGCCGAGCGCAAGGCTCTGAAGCGGCAGGCAATAAACCGGGATGCCGCAGCCGTCGCGGCCCAAGGGAGCGCGCGAAAGATCGCAGCCTGTCATCTCGCTGAGCGCCTGTGTCACACGTTTTTGCGCGGGATGTCCGGGCTCGATATAGCCCCGGACGGGGTCGCCGCAGGCCACACAGGTAGTGAGAAAGCCGGTGTGCTTGCCCGAGCAATTGTGATAGGCGGCGGTAAGAGGGATGCCGTCGCGGATGAACTTCTCCGCAGCTTCGGCTGTGCGCGGCCGCTGAACGCCGCATTCGAGGCAGGAGGCGTCGAGGCCGATACGGGCGAGCCAAGCCTCGACCGCCTCCACATGCAAGGGCTCGCCCTTATGCGACGCGCAGGCAAGCGCTAGCTCCGTGTCCGTGAGATTGAAGCGGTCCGCCGCGCCGGTCTCGACCAGAGGCAGCGCTTGCAGGGGTTTGGCCGCCGAGCGCGGAAAAACCGGCATTTGCGTATCGCCCACGGCCCAGACGGTCTTGCCGGAGGCATCCACCACGGCGAAGGTGCCGCGATGCCAGCTTTCGGCCGCCGGGCCGCGCGTTACTTCGATCAGGACCGGATTCGCGCTCACGGTCTATACTCGACTGACATAAAGCGTCCCCGGATTCAGCGGGCCTTAACCGCGTTTTCGCACAAAAACCGCTTAGGATGTTCGGTTGGCTGCGCTTTCCTTTAAGGCGCAATTATAGTGGAGACTCCTTAGAGAAGCCTTAAGCTCAGCAGACGGTAAACAGAAGACACTGATTGCAAAGCGAAATTTGCTGCGGCAGCATGCCGCCTGCCGCGAACGGACGCGCCGTTTTATGGTAAACATTAAATCTGCAAACATATTTTATAGTATTTTGGAGTCGCAGAAATCGACCAAAAGCGGGAAAAGATTCGCAGAAAGACGGCGGCGGAAAATATGCCGGGCTGCCATTTACCATTCTCGCATTTACCATAGTAGCGCCTTACGCAAAACCAACGGTTTGTTAACGCGTGTCAAGCAAACGGCGCCCTACGTGGGCCTTAGGCTATGCCCAAAAATAACTGCGCCATCTGGCTTGTCCTTTTGTCCGCCCTCCGCGTTCCGGAAAGGGTTACATACCTCGGGTATGCGCCCCTTTCCGTGCCTTGCGGGCGAACAAAATTCCGGCGCCATATGACGCACTTATTTCCGGGCAAAGCCTAGGAGGAGGAACCGCTATGAGCGCTACAAGCTATCTCGTCCGGCCAACGCCGGTGTTCCGTGAGAGTTATCTTGAGGCGCTGCGCGAAGGTTTCCGCGGCGGCATGCATCCGCCTTTGGAGGAAGCGCAGATTGCCGCCATCGCAGCCGATTTCGCGGGCCACCTCGCCAGCCTCGATTTCGACGGGCAGGCGCTCTTCACGAACAAGGGGCGCACGGGGCCAAGCGTGCCGTCGAATACTTTTTGGCTCATGGACGGTGCGGCGTTTATCGGCAGCGCCAGTATCCGCGCCCGCATCGATGTACCCGCCTTGGCCCATTATGGCGGGCATATCGGATATGGCATCCGCCCGCCGATGCGCCGCAAAGGTTACGGGACGCGCCTGCTTGCGCTAGCCCTCCAGGTCTGCCGGGGCATGGGAATGGGCATCGTGCGCATCAGTTGTGCCGAGGATAACATCGGCTCGCGCCGGGTCATCGAGGCCAATGGCGGCGTTCTGTTGCGCCGCTGCGAGCCGGCCTGGTACGTGGACCATCCCTATTTGCTGTTTGAAATCGCTTTGATCTGACGCGGCGCACCGGAGGGCTTAAGCCGCGCGAGACATCACCAAGGCCGCGCCGATAAAGATGAGAGCCACGCCAATCCACCGCGTTCTTGTCACGTGCTCGCGCAAAATCCATTGCGAAAGCAGCGTAATGGCGATCAGATTCAGACTGAGGATCGTAAAGGCCACGCTGACGTTGAGGAGTTTCAGCGCCTCAGTGTAGATAAGCGCTTCAAGCGCAAGGAAGACGACGCCCACTGAGATCCACAAAAACCAGCGCACTCTTGTCAGCACGGATTTTTTCAAGAAGACCTGCCCCAGCCCTTCGAGGATGGCGCAGAAGACGACGAGCAAAATGCCGGGAACCGCTCCAGTCATGAGAGCTTAGACGTTTCCGGCGTCAGCGGTTTGGTTTGGCTGATGAACCACACACCGGCAATGACGAATGCCAGACCCGCAATCTGAACCCCATCAACCGTCTCGTTCAACATAAGGACGGAAAAAATAGGTACCGACGCGTAGCTAAGCGCGGCAATCGGCTTCGCGTAGCTCAAATCGGCTTGGCTCAGCACGGCGAGCCAGTTGAAGAATTGCAGCGTCATAAGAGTGATTACGCCGATAAAAAGGGGATTTGCGAAAACCGAGCCCAAAGTGGCCAATGGCGATACATCCGCCGGCGTTTCCAGGACGGCCGTCTTCCAAGTGAGTTGAAGGAGCGTGTCGAACGTCACCGCTGCGAGAAGCCCGATCGCAAGCTTCCATCTTAAGCGTCCATTTGAGATCATTAGGTTGCCGTTTCCTCGTTCCTAAGAACTATATTGAATTCGATTCCACTGACCTCTCACAGGCACCCGATTTTGTTTGGCATAATTCGCGGGCGCCGCCAAGAAAAAGAAGTATGCTTCCTTGCGCAAACGGCATGCCGGGCTTGCCGGCAGGAGCGAAACCGGGCGCGGAATGCCTGACTATTTTGCCTGGGCGGATGAAAAGTGCCCAACCTTTGCCTGCGGCTCGCTTTTGATTTTGGCGAGCGCGGCTTCGAGAGCGGCCGTTCCCTCTTCCGATTGCGCGGCGGCGATGAGCGCGTCGACGCTGCTCGCGGGAACGGAAAACCGCTTATTCCGGACGAATTCGCAGATCGTTTCGAATTTCTTGAAGCCGCGCTCATAGGTTTCGCCGTAGCCTCTGAGGAGACCGCGTGCGCGCGCAAGGCTTACCGCGAGCCGCATATCGCGCTTGGCTGCGGCCCAGACGATATCGAGCCACTCCTCAAGCCGCTCCGTCTCCCGCGCAAAGCGGAGCGACCTGCGCCGCCAAGGTTTGAGAGTGGCCACGAAGTAGAGCAGCAAAAAGCCTCTGAGCGATGTGGTGCGAACGAGGCGTCCGTCCGCGGTCAGCTTCCGGATCAAGGCATTCCCGATGGCGCTTCCGAACAGCCGGCGCCCGAAGCCCATCGGCATCGTGTCCACGACCTCTTCGACGCGCGGATACAAGAATTCCGCGAGTTCAAGAATTTCGCGATCGGAAACCCCCATCTCAGCGCGAATCCGGGCGAAGCGCGCGCGCCTCAGCTTGAGCTCGGCCACGCGGATCGAATCCGCATAGGTCATTGCCAAGGCGAGTTGGCGGGCAGCCACGGTGAGCAACTCGCATTCGTGGCAGCCGCCGGCGCTCGCCAGGGTGACGAAGGGAAGCAGCCGCTGCAAATAGAGGGCGGCATAATCGAGGTCTTGATAATCGGCGGTCCGCTCGAGCCCGGCCAGGATAAGCGGTTGCGCGTCGCCGCAAGCGTGACGCGCCACCTCCTCGATGAGTGCCGGCGGCAGCCGCCGTGCGGGCGGCGCAGCGGTTTGCGGTGCGGCCGGCGCATTCCCTTGTGCTGCGGCAAGACCCGCGGCAAAACCTGCCAGCGCGGAGCCGCCGCTGCCGGCGCCCTCGCGGATCGCCTCTTCAAGAAACGCGGGCTGAATGGGAAGCGCGCCAGAACCGGCGGCAGCGCCAAGCAGCACCGCGCCGATAGGGCATTCCGACTTTCCCGCGGCCTCCTCCATGTCGAAGCCCACGAACTTCGCCGCGGTGCTCCGGCAAACCGAAAGCAGCGCATACGGATCGGCGCGGCTGTCGCTTTGGGCCATTTTCTCCGCTGTCGAGTAGACCCGGTGCGTGGAGGCGATGAGCGTGGTCCGGTCTGGCGTCACCAGGCCGCGCTCGATTGCGCGCCCGGCTTCCATCAGCTCGGAGGCGATCACGATATCGACGTCTCCCGGCAAGGGACTAAGGCCCAGCACAGGCGCCTTCCCGCGCTCGGCCGCCCGATCCCTTGGGAAAAGCTCCATGTAGTAGACTGTAGCGCCGGTGCGCTCTGCCGGGCCGGGTTCCGGCGTGGTCTGCACGAGGTAGCCGCACCGTCCGGCAGCGTCAGCGAGCCACGCAGTAAGGACGCCTCCGCGTTCGCTGCCCAGGGTCAGAATCGCAATCTTGACCGGATTCGGCCCGCTCATCCGCGCGCTCCTGCTGGAGAGGCGGCCGGCCCTTCGAGGCGGCGCTGCATGTAAGAAATGACTAGAGAGCGGAGCCGAGCGAGCAGCCGGTCCCAGATGGACGGATTATGAACGATCGACGCGCGGAAATAGGATGGGCAAAGCACCATCGCATGGGCGATCTCGCCGCACAGGCCGCAACCGGTGCAGGAGGGGCTCACTTTCGTTATAGGTTCGAGATTGAGCGGATCGGGATTGGGCGCAATTGTCTGCGAAGGGCAGCCCGAAAGCCGGATGCAAGTGTGATCGCCTGTGCAAATGTCGGGATCGGTGCCGAACTTGTGGCGGACAACGCGTTTGCCCTCCTTAAGCCGCGCGGCGGCGAGCGGGACTTCGCGGCGCCGCTGCGGGAGCGCGCACTCGGAGCGGGCGACGATAACTTTGGGGCCGGCCTCCGGCGTTGCAAGGGCTTCCTTCAGCACCTCTCGCATCCGCCTGACATCGCGGGTGTCCGGCACGGTCCGAAGCCAGCGCACGCCAACTGCCCTCAACGCTTCCTCAATCGATTTCCACGTGGAACGCTTCGGATTGTCCGCGGGGGACGAGAGCGTTTGCTGGCCGCCGCTGGCAGCAGAATAGCTGTTGTCCACAATAATGTGCACGTTGCCGCTCTTGTTGAAGACGGCGGTGCCGATCGAGGAGAGGAGGCCGTTGTGCCAAAAACCGCCGTCGCCCAGGATTGAAATGGCCCGCTTCGCGCCGCTGGCCGGGAACGCCGAGGCGCTGGCACCGCCGAGGCCATAGCCCATGGTGGTGCTGCCGAGATTTAGCGGCGGCAAAGCCCCGAACAGGTGACAGCCGATGTCGCAGCTGACGTGAAAATCGCCGAGTTCGCGTGCAGTCAGTTTGATCGCCGAAAAGATTGGCCGCTCCGGGCAGCCGATGCAAAACGATGGCACACGCGGGCGCACATGCGGTGCAATCGCCTGCGCCGCACGCCGCGCGGCTGTCTCTGCGGGACGTTCCAGCTGCTGCGGGAGCAAGTCCGGCCGATAGGTCTTAAGAAAGCGCACCGCCCCCGCCTTGATAACGCTGCCGGTATATTCGCCGGCCTGCGGCAGCATGCCCTTGCCCTCCAGGCGAACCGCCGCCCCGTTTCGGGCCAGGATCGTGTGCAGGCCCTGCTCGATGAATTCGGGCTGGCCCTCTTCGACCATGAGCACGGCGCGTTTGCCTTCGCAAAAGCGGAGAACTTCGTTTTCGATCAGCGGATAGGCAACGTTTAGAACGTAGAGCGGGATTTTGCTTTCGCCGAACGCATCGGCGAGCCCGAGCCCCTGCAGCGCCTGCATAGCCGCGTTGTACAATCCGCCTTGAACGATGAAACCGATATCGCCCGCTTCGCCCTCGAAGACCTCGTTCAGCTTGTGCTTTTCGACGAACTGCACCGCCGCGGGCATGCGCTTTTCGATTTTCTCCTTTTCTTGGGAGCAGTTCGCAGGCGGAAAGACGACGGGGCCGGCATTGCGCCGCGGGACGTTGAAAGCGCCGGCGAGGCCGGGTGCGGCCCGCACATTATCCTTGGTTTCAAAAGTCCCGTGGAGGTGGCAAGCCCGGCCTCTAAGTTCGAGCATGACCGGCGTGCCCGAGGCTTCGGAAAGCTCGAAGGCTTTCTCTACGGCGGAGACGATGGAGGGCAGATTTGGCCTTGGATCGAGCAGCCAGACCTGCGACTTCATCGCCAGCGCATGGGTCCGCTCTTGCACGCCGAAGGAGCCTTCGCCGTAGCACTCTCCCACAACGATCAGCGCACCGCCGGTGACGCCGCTGGAAGCCAGATGCGCGATGGCATCGGCAGCAGCGCTCGCGCCGGCCGTCGTTGAAGATCGCGGCGCCGCGCAAAGGATAGTTCACGGATGCGGCGAGCGTGGCTACCGCAGCGGCCTCGTTGGCGCTCGTGACGAAATTGACGCCGAGTTCCTCAAGAACTCCGTTAGCAGCGTCGAGCACATCGATAAGACGGGAGACTGGCGCGCCCTGATAAGCGCCGATGTAGCTTACGCCGGACTGTAGCAGCGCTTTCCCGGCTGCGAGAACCGCCTCGCCGTTGAATTCCTGGCCCGCGCCGGAGCGCAGCGAATTGACTTCCCTTTTAAAGGACCGCTCAGCCATCGCTGTCACCCTGGATGCGGCTGAGCGAATACTTAAGTAATCTTATGAGCTCGCCGCATTCGCGCAAACGTTTCTTCCCTTCAAAAACCATGGTCCAGATAAAGGCCGGTGTCAACGTACCCGCAAAACGTGCGGCAAGTTGACCCCAGCGAGCGTCTCGATTCGATTGCACGCTTGCCGGCGGTCACTCTCGCAGCGTGCATAATATCGGAAACAATCACGATCATGACAGGAGGGAGCGATGAAAGGACGCGCAGCCACAATGCCGCAGGGGGGTACTTTTCTTGGGATCCGGCCCCATCGGCTTGCATGCCGGGGATGCCCTTGGCTATGGCATGGCGCTACGCATCCGGAGGCGAAAGGCCCCCTCACTCTGTCTCTCTCCCAGCAAGCTCGCCTTGGCGAGCTTGCCGCTCGAGTATCCGCATCCGCAAGCGGATGCGGATGGGAGAGAGGACCCTCGAACTGCCCTCGGCGATAATTCTGGCGTCCCTTCTCCCCGTCCGCATCCGCAAGCGGATGCGGCAGCAAAAGATGCAAGCCCGCCAAGGCGTGCTTGCGCGGAGAAGGACAGGATGAGGGGGGACTTTGGGAAGCAATCAACCGGATTTCGTGTAATTCGTTTGTCCCCGCAGTGCGCCGGGCGCCGGACCGGCCCGCCAAACTTTCCTGGATAACCCCGTGCGCCTCCTGGCGAATTGCGGCACTAGCGCTATGTTGGGCTGCGCATTAGCGATTTGCGTAAGGGGGACTTATGGCCACGCCGGCGTTCATTCACCTGCATGTGCATTCCGCCTATTCGCTGCTGGAGGGAGCGCTACCGGTGAAGGCGCTTGCCAAGCTGGCGGCCGCGGACGCCCAGCCGGCGCTGGCGATCACCGACCGCAACAATCTTTTCGGCGCGCTCGAATTCTCAGAATACCTGGCGGCGGAGGGCATTCAGCCGATCGCCGGCTGCGCGTTGAACGTGGCGTTTCCGGCCCCTGCGGAAGAAACCTCCCGGCCCGGCGCGAGCGCAAGCCCGCATCATGGCCCGCTCGTCTTGCTCGCCAAGGACGCCGCCGGCGACGGCAATCTCATGCGGCTTTCGAGCCAGGCCTTCCTGGATCATGGCGATAATGGCGCGCCCCACGTGACACTAGCGGAGCTGGAGCAAAACGCGGGCGGCCTGATCGCGCTTTCCGGCGGCCCCGATGGCCCCGCCGGCCGGGCATACGCCGCGGGCAATGCAGGCGTGGCCGAAGCAAGGCTTGAGACGCTGGCCGGTCTGTTCGGCGGCCGCTTTTATGTCGAGATTTAGCGGCACGGCCTCCAGCGCGAGCGCTTGGTTGAGCCGCAACTTCTGCGCTGGGCTTACAAGCGGCGCGTGCCGCTGGTGGCCACAAACGAGGCGTACTTTCCGAAGCGGGACGCGTTCGAGGCGCACGATGCGCTGCTCTGCATCGCCGAAGGCCGTTACGTCGCGGAAGACGGCAGACGGCGGCTTTCGCCCGACCATTGGCTGAAACCGCAGGCCGAAATGATGGCGCTGTTCGCGGATTTGCCCGAGGCGGTGGCGAACACCGTCGAAATTGCCAAGCGCTGTTCGTTCAGGCCGAGGCCGCGCAAGCCCATCCTTCCGCAGTTCGTGCCCGATGCGAAGGACGCAGGCGAGGCCGAAGCTGCCGAGCTTCGCGTTCAAGCCGAGGCCGGGCTCGCACGCCGTCTGGCCGCCATCCCGCCGCACCTGCGCGCGGCGAGCGAAGAGGATTACCAAAAGCGCCTCGATTACGAGCTCGGCATCATCACGCGCATGAAGTTCCCGGGCTACTTCCTGATCGTGTCCGACTTCATCAAATGGACGAAGGCGCAAGGGATTCCCGTGGGGCCGGGCCGCGGCTCGGGTGCCGGCTCGGTGGTAGCCTGGTCGCTTACGATCACCGACCTCGATCCGATCCGGTTTGGGCTCCTGTTCGAGCGCTTTTTGAACCCAGAGCGCGTGTCGATGCCGGACTTCGATATCGACTTCTGCCAGGACCGGCGCGACGAGGTCATTTCCTATGTCCGCGATAAATACGGCGCGGACCGGGTGGCGCAGATCATCACCTTCGGTAAGCTGCAAGCGCGCGCGGTCCTGCGCGACGTGGGCCGCGTATTGCAAATGCCTTACGGCCAGGTCGACCGGTTGTGCAAGATGGTGCCGAACAACCCGGCCAATCCGGTGACGCTCGCCGAGGCCATAGAGGGCGAGCCTAAGTTGCAAGAGGCGCGCGACCGCGAACCCATCGTGGCGCAGCTTTTGAGCACCGCCCAGAAGCTCGAAGGCCTTTACCGCCATGCCTCCACCCACGCGGCGGGCGTGGTGATCGGCGACCGGCCGCTCGTCGAGCTGGTGCCGCTCTATCGCGATCCGCGTTCGGACATGCTCGTGACCCAGTTCAATATGAAATGGGTCGAGCAGGCGGGCCTCGTGAAGTTCGACTTTCTCGGGCTGAAGACGCTCACGGTTCTGCAGAAGGCGTGCAAGCTGCTCGAAAAGGCGGGCAAGCCGCTCGATCTCGGTGTGCTCCCTTTGGATGACCCCGCGACTTGGGAGCTATTCGCAAAAGGCGACACGGGGGGCGTGTTCCAGTTTGAAAGCACGGGCATGCGCGAGGCGCTGCGCAAGCTCAAACCGGACCGCTTCGGCGACATCATCGCTCTTAATGCGCTCTACCGGCCCGGCCCGATGGACAACATCGAGACCTTTGTCAACCGCAAGCACGGCTTCGAGGTGCCGGATTACCTGCACCCTCTCGCCAAACCTATCCTGGAGGAGACCTACGGCGTCATCATCTACCAGGAACAGGTGATGCAGATTGCGCAAGTGCTGTCGGGCTATAGCCTTGGCGAAGCCGACCTCCTGCGCCGCGCCATGGGCAAGAAGATTAAGGCCGAGATGGATGCGCAAGGAGCGCGCTTCGTCAAGGGCGCGCTGGAGAAGGGGATCGACGAGGCCCGCGCGCGCTATATCTTCGAGCTGGTCGCGAAGTTCGCGGGCTACGGCTTCAACAAATCCCACGCCGCGGCCTACGCGCTCATTGCCTATCAAACCGCGTATCTCAAGGCGAACCACGCACAGGAGTTCCTTGCCGCCTCCATGACGCTCGACATGGGCAACACGGATAAGCTCTATAGCTTCACGCGCGAAGCCAAGCGGCTCGGAATGCCGATCCTGCCGCCATCGGTGAATAAATCCGCGGCCGAGTTCACACCGGAAGGCGGCGGCATCCGCTACGCTCTGGCCGCGCTCAAGAACATGGGCCAGTCGGCGGCGGAGCACATCGTTTCGGAGCGCGGCAGCAAGCCGTTCCGGGAACTTGCCGATTTCATGTCGCGCATCAACCCGAAGACCGTGAATAAGCGCGCTATCGAGGCGCTCAATGCGGCCGGCGCGTTCGACGATTTGGAAAAGAACCGGGCCAAGATCGCCAAGAATGCCGAGCGGCTTATCGAATTTGCCGGGCGCATCGCTCAAGACCGGCAAGCGGGGCAGGCCGATATGTTCGGCGCCGCTTCCGGCGGCAGTTCGGCTCAGCTCGTGCTGGCCGATGCCCCGGCCTGGGGCTTGCTCGAAACACTGGACGCCGAGCTTGCGGCGGCGGGCTTTTATCTCTCCGGGCATCCGCTCGACGATTTCGCGGAGCAGCTCGCGCGCCTCAACGTGATGCGCTGGAGCGCGTTCAGCGCGCGCGCGCAAGCCCATGGCCGCGCCGAGGCGCGCCTTGCCGCTACCGTCACCTACCGCCAGGACCGCAAGGCCAAGTCCGGCAACCGCTTCGCCTTTGCCGGCTTTTCCGACCCCACCGGCCAATTCGAGGCCGTGATCTTCGCCGACACGCTCGCAAGCGCCGGCGACAAGCTTGAGCCGGGCAAGAACGTGCTTATTAGTGTCGAGGGCGAGGCCGAAGGCGAGACGGTGAAAGTGCGCGTGCAGGCCGTGCAGTCCTTGGACGAGGTGCTCGGCAATGGCGCCAAGCACATCGCGATCACCGCGACGGAGAAGCTTCAGATCGCGGACCTGATGAAGCACCTAAGCCGCGAAGGCAGCCTTGAGATCAAGCTCGTTGTCGAATTGCGCGAACAGGCCAAGGCCATCGAGTTCAGCCTCGGAAGCAACTTCTCGGTCTCCGCGCGCCAGCTTTCGGCATTGAAGACGCTGCCGGGCATCCTCCAAGTCAGCTAAGCGAACATCTGCGGTTTCGCTCGCGGCTTTCTCCATTGCGAAAATGCAACCTCAGATACGCAAAAAGGGAGCGGCACAGCTGAATTCTCTCGAAGCCTTAGCAGTTGTATGATAACGGCTCGTTCTAAAAGCCAGCCGCAAGCCGACGCATTATGCCTCAGCGAAATAGCTGCGCCGCCTGCTCATGATGGGGCAGTAAAGCGCCTTAGGGATATATAATGACGTCAATTTCCGGCGTGAATTCTACGGCCTCACTCATTCTTCAACAGTTTAATGCCGTGGCCGCGCCGCCTGAAGGAGAAGACAATTCTGTCAATCTGGCCGCGATAACGAATGGTCTGAGCGCCAAGAGCGGAGTGACCGGGCCGGAGGCTCAAGCTCAATCGAAAAGGC